>DFKZ01000036.1:72847-87133 GCA_002373975.1 Lachnospiraceae bacterium UBA3632
CCTTTCTTCTGTCGCCGTATCCGGGGGCCTTAACAGCAACTACATTGAAGGTTCCGCGAAGCTTGTTAACGATAAGGGTAGTAAGAGCCTCGCCCTCAACATCTTCAGCGATGATGAGAAGCTTCTTGCCGGACTGAACGATCTGCTCAAGAAGAGGAAGTATCTCCTGAATGTTGGAAATCTTCTTATCGGTGATAAGGATAAGGGGATCCTCCAGATTAGCTTCCATCTTGTCCATATCGGTAGCCATGTAAGCTGAAATGTATCCGCGGTCGAACTGCATACCTTCTACAAGGTCGAGCTCGGTCTGCATTGTCTTTGATTCCTCGATGGTGATAACGCCGTCGCCTGAAACCTTCTCCATTGCATCTGCAACGAGCTGTCCGACTTCCTCATCACCTGCAGAGATAGCTGCAACACGTGCAATATGATTCTTTCCGTCAACGGGCTGGCTCATAGCCTTGATAGCCTCTACAGCCGTATCGGTAGCCTTCTTCATACCTTTTCTGAGGATGATGGGGTTAGCACCTGCTGCAAGGTTCTTCATACCTGCGTTGATCATTGCCTGTGCAAGAACGGTAGCTGTTGTGGTACCGTCACCGGCTACATCATTTGTCTTGGTAGCAACTTCCTTAACAAGCTGCGCACCCATGTTCTCGAAACCGTCCTTAAGCTCGATCTCCTTTGCGATGGTCACACCGTCGTTGGTGATAAGGGGAGCGCCGTAGCTCTTATCGAGCACAACGTTTCTTCCTTTAGGTCCGAGTGTTACGCTGACAGTGTCAGCAAGCTGATTTACTCCCGATTCGAGAGCTGCACGCGCTTCTGCGCCATATTTGATTTCTTTAGCCATTTTAGCTTCATCTCCTTAAATATATTTCTTCCCATCGGCTTCTCCATGATAAAGAAACCGGATACTGAGGTATTATTACTTGATCACTGCCAGAATATCACTCTGCTTTACTATGATATACTCTTCCTCTTCGAGCTTAACTTCTGTTCCCGAATACTTGGAAAAGATTACCTGATCGCCAACCTTAACCTGCATAGCTACTTCCTTGCCGTCTACCATTCCGCCGGGGCCGACTGCGATAACTTCTGCCTGCTGGGGTTTCTCCTTATTCTGACCGGGGAGAACGATCCCGGACTTGGTGGTTTCCTCTGCAACAAGCTGCTTCAATACAACTCTGTCTCCCAAAGGTACTAATTTCATGACTAACGCCTCCTTAGATTATGCATTTACCCGCCCTGCACTGCACAGGATGCGGATGTTTTTCTTTTCTTGTTAGCACTCTTTTTGTATGAGTGCTAACCACAAAACATAATATAAACCACCCTACAAGATTTGTAAAGTGGTTTATATGAGTTTTATATTTTTTTAATAATTACTATCACTATTATCTTTTTCTGCGCTTTTGTGCAGCACCGTAAGCCGTAAGGGCAATGCCGGCAATAAGTGATGTCATTATCATATATGTTGCGATATTCGCTCCGTCTCCCGTCTTGGGTGCTCTTACCTCAAGTACAGGCTGCGGTTCGGGTTCGGGTTCAGGCTCGGGAGCAGGAATGCTGGTCCACGCTACAAGAATCGGCGAAAGGCCCATCACTCTGAATTGAATGCCTGTATCAGTTTTTGTTACCGCAGGCTTCTCAATCTGTCCTGCAGTATTGCCGTTCACGTTATACGCGAACATGTGAGAAACCGAGAAGTTGAAGCTATCCTTATTTGTCCCTTCCGGGTAGGGCATGTTTACAACCAGACCTTCCGGCGGGAAATTCTGCGGAGTGACAGGAACATAGGTCACGCCTCCATCAAAAGATACCTGGAATATGACATCATAAAGCTTAGTTCCGACTACCACATTTCCCCCGTTCAGATCGGGATTATCATTCACAACAGCTCTGTAAAGAGCATCCTGTATCTTCTCTTCGGTATCATATCCATTGCTTATAAGCTCCTGCGAGATATCCTGATAGCCTTCATTCACAGTCTGTTGCGGGATAGCTTCCGACCAATTAAGCTCGGTCCACTGTGCATAAAGGGTCACATTTGCTCCATCTATATTTGTAAGGTTTGCTATCGAACCGGCTGCATATGCTGTACCCGTCCCATCCTGCATGGTATTCCAACCACAAAACTCATAACCTGTACGGGTAAATGCATTTGCTGGAAGAGCAGTGCCATCGTCATAGACGCGCGCCTGATTATTCATGGTACCTGTTCCGCCGTTACTGTTAAAGACAACTGTGTAAACAATAGGGGTCCATTTCGCATAAAGGTCAAGATTCCCCTGAATCGTATCATTAGCAAAATCCCAATCATGCCACGAGGTCAAACCATTATCAACACTACTGTATTGCCATTTATCAAATATATACCCCTCTTTTACCGGGTCAGCCGGTTCTGTAACCTGTCCATTACTAGCTACATATTGAGTGTTCACAAAAACATCGGCAAAACCTGTCATAAAGGCAATCTGATACACTGTAGTAAGTGCCACATTGTATACATCGAATGTGCTAGCTCTGTAAAAATTTACAACACCATTAACAGGTCGGGTGCTGTTATCATCGGCTCCAATTTCATAACAATAACCATCCTGCACATTGTCACTGTTTACACCATCTACTAATACTATTCCTGCCCCACTTGAGAAAAAGATCTGATCACCTTGTCTCAATACTTGACCATTCAAAAAACAATGGTCATAATAATCATAATAATTAGAAGCCAATACATTCATCGGCATCAAATTAAAGAACAACAGCGCCGCCGCAAGCATTGCAATAAATGTTTTTCTTCTCTGTTTTAAGCCATCATTTCCCAGTCTCTTCATGTCAATAATCCTTTTTGTCAATATCTGACCGGTCAGATCATTTATGGTCACAAACCAAAGTAATTATACTATATTACTAACAGGATAATCAACTCACATTCAGTTCTAAATCCCGCAATTCCAGCGGTTTACATAACTATGTACTTAAGATGTCTGAGTCCATCACGCACAGTATTTAACTTTGATTTTCTCTCAAATTTACACCTTCTTAAGGAAACCGGAACCTGTCCGATTCTTAATCCATTCCTTGCGGCTACAGCTATCATTTCGGTGGCAAACTCCATCCCGGTGGTTTTAAAGTGCAGCCTCGATGCCGCAGATGACGTAAGCCCTCTTAAGCCTGAATGAAAATCATACACATCCGTATGGAATCTTTTTCTTCCCAGAAATGATAAAAAGCGAACACCCAGCCTGTGTGAAAGAGACATTGCACCCTTTCGCATACCGCCCGCAAAGCGGTTACCGATGACCATGTCTGCGACTCCGTCCGCGAGCATTTTATACATCGCAGGTATATCACCGAAATCATAAGTGGTGTCGGCATCGATCATTATTATCACATCACCTAAAGCTTCTCTAATTCCTCTTCTTAGTGCCAGCCCATAGCCGCGACGTTCCTCCGTGATAACCCTTGCGCCGCACTCTTTGGCGATTATAGCCGATCTGTCCGACGAAGCATTGTCCACAACAAGCACCTCTCCGTCTATGCCAAGCTTTTCGATAACCTTCTTAGCCTTCCTGATGCAGATACCGATCACACTTTCCTCATTGAGGCACGGAAGCAGTATGGTAATATCTTTATTTTGTTTTGCGTTTTCTGCTTTGTATTCCATCTTTCCCAAGGCCTGTCAACTCACATATGATCAGAACAGTTGCCATTACTGTCACCATCTGTGCTCTGCAGGTAAAAAAACGGTGAATATATGAATGATTATGAAGGACAAGATATCTTATATACGGCACCAGTCCTATCACGGCATAAAGAGTTATCTGCCGGATATCCGGTCCTTTTTTTCTGTATACAAAAGCCACATAGGCCATCCCGACAAGTATTACTACGGCAGTCACAGCTCCCGGAGCCCCGTATCCGATAGGAAACAGGCTGAATACATTCCGTCTGATCGCGCCGAATAAAAGGCCAAAGGATGATATCGAATCACCGGGTACTTCTCCTCCGAGCCTTTCGGATATATGTTCCGTTACATAGGGCATCACATTTTCGTGAAGAACGGCCGCCGAAATGATCCATTTTGATACCCAGGTAAGAGCATATCCCGCCACCCAGCAAAGGGCACATACGACCACCCTCATATTATCCCTGTTAAAAAGATTTTTAACAAATCCCTGACCGGTAATGATAGCTTTATCATTATTCAAATAAACCCTCATTATCACAAGCAGCGGCAGAGTAAGAGTGAGCGTCTCAGCGGTAAGGAAATCAAGGAAATTGCAGATCATGGCTCCTGCGAAGATCAGATAAGCGCAAACGGTATAATTGCCCTTCAGGGATATTAGATAAACAGCCAAAGTAACCGCAAGCATTACGATATACACCCAGGTATATTCCAGCGAAAGCGGTACAAACCACGAGCTTGCGGCAATAAGTCCGATCCAGAAACCGGCTGCGATATCATATGCCCTGTTCCGGATAAACAGAAATGTCAAAACGCCGATAAGAAGCAGGATTATCACTGCATTCAGAATATATATCTGTTTTACGGTCATGAACAAATGAAGAAGCCTTGCGATCCCTGCAGATCCATGCCAGTATCTCAGATACTGTGAATAGTGATATAACTCATTTTCCTCACCTGTGACCGAAGCCCTGAAATTTACATTTTCATTAATGTACTCACAGGTATAATAATCATCCCTCATTACCGATTCAAGCGCATCATCTCCGCCCAGATTCCAGGCAATGTTGAGTGTTATCGAATCCGCATAGCGGTCGATCTTGGTGGGTGTGATACCCTCTATCATGTCAAAGAACACATCTTTTTCATTCAGATAATCTGCGGATTTAAGCATGTTTTCCGCAATACCGTCCTGCGGGACCCTGGCACATGCAATCATTACTAACACAAATAAGACCTGCGCTGCCACAAACAGCGCAAGCCCTATTAAAATATGCTTTATAATATTAAAAACTCTGCCTTTACCAGTCATAATCAATTATGCTCACATGGTGATTCCCATCAATGTCAAAATCGGTATCAATACAATAACAGAACTCACTCCCATGCTTACCGCCGGCATCCATACTCTCCTGAAATATTTTTTGGCCAGACCGACTATAAGAAGCACAAATCCCATTAGTCCTCCGATGGCGCTAAAGATCCACGAAAGAACAATAAACAGGAGCACACCTGCTATTCCCAGCACTGCCTCATTGGTAACTGCTGTGGAACTACCACCGCCGGAACCGGCATACAGTATCATAACGCCTATCATGCCGAGGGACGCAGCTCCGTGCCCTGTAATGACAAGGGATATTATTGATAATACCAAATAGGCTGTAGATGATTTTTTCGGTGCCATAGGCCCTTCTCCTCACCTTCATTGAAGCATACCATACATGCCATCATCATAGACTTTTTTGACAGATTTGTCTACACCCCATCGTTCTATTTATAATGCGCGTAAAGTGTGATATCTCCTGTAGCAGTCACCTGACTGTAAGGAGTGATCTTCTCTCCGCCTTCGGGCGCTGTGTACCATCCTGCAAAAGTTGTATCAAGATTCTCGGGGTAAGGCATCACACCGTATAATCCCCCGGGAAATACAGACTTGGAATCCCAGCTTAAGTTCCCGCCGTCAGCGTCGAAATAAACTGTTACCTCGGCGTTAGCAGATATATAATCGGGCGATATGATGTATCCGAGCTTTCCACCGTCTACAAGAGTTCCATCCGAATTGAGCACATAATCGTTTTCCATTACCGTATTTGAAGTGTTGCCCTCGATCACATGGAAAATGATGTTATCACCCATATCGATAGCTTCTTCAAGGATCGATGTATGTGAAAGCGCATCATCCGGTCCATAGGGATCATCATCAAATACCCAGAAGATGATCTCTCCGCCCTGCGGCTCAAAATCTCCTCCTGCATATACAGTATCTTCCCACGCATAATATGACGCACTTGTTCCTTCGGTAAAGTTTGTCGCACATGCACAGCGGCTTGTCGATATCCTGTTGAACGGAATACCCGTCATTCTCACACACCAGCTCGCAAACTCGGAACACCATGCGGTACCGATGCTTCCGTGATATTTCCCGTACTCCGTAAAATCATCATCACCGCTGGCGTTAAGGCCGCACAGATCGCTGTAACGGTTTCCTTCATAATATCCAAGCTGCGAGCGTGCTATTTTGAGCATATCATCTCTCAGGTTGCCTGACGGTATAACAGATGTAAGCTCCAGGTAAAAAGGGCTGTCGTAATAATATACCGAAAAGTCGTCCATCTCATCTTTTGCGATTGCTTTTTCCGCATCCTTATCCGCGGGGTAAGTGCTGTCATAGTAATAATCTATTCCGGCTTCCTGCGTCTCTCTTCCCTTTTGATAGCTCTCTATATCTGCCTCGAGCTGTCTTTCGGATTCCTCCCACACCTGTATTGTGCTCTTATACTTTGCCATAGCTTCTTCCATCTGCCGTTCGAATTCGGCTCGGGCATCGGCAAGTACATCCGTCACTTCATCAACATTGGCATCATCCAAAGCAGCAACAGCATCTGCGCCTTCCCTTACGAAGGTATAGGTAAGAGTGGCAAGGCTTATTGTAAGCACATCCTCATAGTATTCATAATCATACATAGGAGTGCCGTCCACCGCGAGTTTTCCCTTTCCGTCAAGACTGATAGCTGAAGAAACATCCCCCAGCTTTAATTCACCGCTCCCGTCGTCATTTATAACGATATATGAATCTCCCAGTCCCATGGCTTGAAGTGTCTCGGGACCGACAGGAGTATCTGCTGTAGTCATTTGGAAGATCGTATATCTTCCGGAAATGTCAGAAACATCCGCATCAGCCACAGTCTTAGAGCCGCCGTTTAAAGGACCACTATTTCCTCCGCCAAATGTACAGCCGGAAAGTGCAAGCGCTCCGGCGATGATCAGTGCCATTGCTGATTTGATACCATCTTTTCTCATGATTCTCTCTCCTACAATTTCGGACAAAAACGGCAGGCCTAACAACCTGCCGTTAACGTTTTTATTAAAGATTTATTTGGAGAACTTTCTGCCTCCGGTAATAAGGAGTGCTCCGCCAAGAAGGCCTGCAAGAGCGATCACGATGATTCCGGGCATTGTGTCAGCTGTCTTGGGTGCGCGGTTTCCTGTTGTGCTTCCGTCAGTTCCTGTGGTGCTGCTTCCGTCACCTGAGCCGCTTCCCGAACCATCACCTGAGCTTGAGCTTGAATCAGGTTCTGAGCCGCCACCTGTAGCAGGCTTGGGATCCTGAAGGTAAACTGCGGTGTAGGTTGCGTCAGTTGTTGCAAGCTGAACGGTAGGACTCCACATAGAGAATGTATAGGTGTAATTCTCATCATCGGGCTTGGAAGGTGTTCCGCCATAACTGGGGAGATCACCGGCTGCAACGGTATCTGTCTTTAAAGTTGTTCCATCATCATTCTTCCATGTGATAGTATAGTTTGTAAGTGTTCCTGTGAAATTAGCTACGTATGTTGCATCAGCGGTTACATTTGTCGCAACAGCAGGTGTCCAGGGTGTAACTGTATTCCATGCGTAAGTATATCCTCCTGAAGGAGCTTTGGTAGGAGGCGCTCCGGTATAATCTGGAGTTGCCGCACCTGAAACCACTCTAGTCTTTTGAAGTTCTGTCCCATCCCAATTCTCGTATGTTACATCATACCCTAAGACTTTTTTGAACTTATAAGTAAAATTTCCACCTGTACCAGTAACTTCGGTTTTATCTATTATTTCCCAATAAGCAAGATTTGTGGTATCTGGAATAGTTAAATCATATGTAGATCCACCATTGTGTATGCTGAGAGTAGTAAACTCGGTTATTCCATCAGTATCATAGAAGTATAAATGTGCAGTTATCTCATTCCCTCCCGGTTCTGTATCAGCATTAGTGAAAATATCTCCCGCGTTTATATGGGCTCCAATGGCAGGTTCAGTACCTGCAAAGTTATGATGAATAATGTAGGTTGTCGGCGCCGCCTGTACCTTAAGTTTCGCCCCGCCTATTCCGATCACCGCGGTCACAAATGCTGCAGCAGCAAGGATCAGGGCCTTTTTAAAACCATTCGCTCTCATTTCAATTATGCCTCCCTGTTTGTTTTTTGCTATTATTGCAAGTTCTATATACGAGCCTTCGGCTCATCAAAATCACACTTATTTATCATACAAAAGTGCATAAAAAAACACATCCCCCATTTGGGGGATGCGACAGAAAAACAGCAGAGAAATCTACTACTTTTGCTTTGCATATGTTTCATTGTAAATCAACCATGCATTGATTATCATCGATTATTTTTTATTTCAGAAAGAGCCTGCATATAACCTAATATCCGCGAACGTGTATTGGAATCCATTTTATTATATTGCTCAATAAAAAAACCTAATTCGGACTTTTTATCGACAACATACCAGTCATCCCCTTGCTTTTTCTTTCCGGTCCGCTTACTATCAACTCCTGAAAGAAGCCACTCCGGGGTGACATTTAATACTTTGCAGATGATCATGATCTTGTCCGAGTTTGGATTTGTTTTTTTCTTTTTCCATTCACTTATAGTGCTCTGTAGAATCCCCGTCTTTTCCGAAAATTCCTTCTGTGACATCTTAATCTCGGTTATTTTCTCAAAGACACGTTCACTGATGGTCATGATGGTTCCTCCTTATACTTAATTAATTCATAAATATGAATCGAAAAGATGCTGAAACACTGTTGACAACGGCGTTTGCGATGATATAATGAAATTAACAGGATAGCCGAAAGGTGAGTGCACATCACCCGACCTGTAAGGTATGTTAACTAAAAAATAGTCGTTGTACCCTGGCAGATACGAGACGGCTATTTTTTATGCCTGGAATTGTGGCTGTCAATGAAATTCAGTATCACAAAGATCAGTGTGATAAAGCTTATCAAATCTGTCCAATCGACCATTGGCATCACCCCCTTTCCCTCTTACAGGGCGGGTGTGAGCGCGTCTCTCGGCTACCCGGTTAGTTTTACTATATTTCATTTTTATTGATTATATCAATTATATGAATCTATGTCAATTATAAATGCGCCCCTCACGCAACCTTGATGGTTAGAGGTGCATTAATGATCAGATCAATAAGTTATACGTGTCAGTTTTAGGACAAATTCGGACAAAAAAACGGCAGGCCATACAGCCTGCCGTTTAATTTTTTACCGCTATCAGTCCGTACAGCACTGCGTTCACCGCCAGTTCGGTTCGGTTGGCATAGCCGGTTTTATCAAGCATCTGCTGGATGTAGCTCTTTATGGTTTCATCGGTTACTCCAAGCTTGGCAGCGATCTGCTTGTTGGATAGCCCGGTGGTGAGCTCTCTCAGCACATCCAGCTCTCTCTCCGTAAACTCGGTGCTTGGTGCATTTCCGAGTGTGATCCTGGGCACCTTATCGGGAAAGATGCTCTCTCCCGCCATTGTCCTGTCCATAAGTGCAAGGAGCGGCTGCTCCGAGAGTTCTTTGTACCAGAAGCTGTCAACTCCCGCTTCTCTTGCTATCTTCATGTTCTTGGGATCGACTGTACCGGTTACGATTATCACCTTCGGAGTTTTGTACCCGTTGTGCCCCGGATCAGCAACATGCTTCTTAATCCTTTCCGCGGCATCAAGTCCGTTTGATCCGTCCCTCATCACGATATCCATGATCACGAGGTCGACTTCGTTTTCACTGACAAACTCCTGTGCATCCGCTGCGCTCTCAAGTGCCCCGGCAAGCTCATAATCCTCGGAATTCTCTATCATGTATTCAAAGAATCCTCTGGATATTTTTTCATCATCCACGATAAGTGTTTTTATCTTAGCATTTTCCTTCATGCAATACCCCATTTCTGCTTCTACTCTTTCAACCGATCCTAAGATATTTATTATTCTCAGGTCATTCTTTCTGCCTAAAGCACTATCCTTATTTCCGCGTTCTTTTCCCACAATACCTTCATTTCACCGCCGAGCGCTTCGACGTTTTTCCTAAGGCTCTTCAGTCCGCCTTTTTCAATGCTCTCCGGCCCTGCCGGTGATCCGTTGTTATCTATCACGATAAGCGTTTTTCCTCCGCCCCCATCCTGCGTGCTCATCCAAACCCTGTCGGCTTTTCCGTGTCTTACCGCATTGTTGAGTGCGCACACAAGAGCCTGCGAAACAACGCTTCTTTTTACTTTGTCGTCATCAAATATCTCTTCGGCGTCAAGCTGCGCTCCAAGCAGCTGCGCCGTTCTGCGTGCCTTATCGTAATCATATTCAGTGCCCCTGGCGGCATCTCTTTTTATCGCCTCCAATGTGTTTATCCACTCGCGCACAAGGTCCTTTTCTGTCAGATCCCCTAAGCTTCCGCTTTCAAGGTATTTCTTGGCAAGAAGACTTATTTTCCCAAGTTCGTCATGGAGATTTATCCTCGCCTGAAGTATCTCCCTTTCCATCGCTGTGATCTGTGCCTGCTTCGCCAGATCTCTGAAGCTTTCGGCCACCTTCTCGGCCTCTTTACGTTTCACTTCAAGTTCCTTTGATCTACGGTATTCTTCAGTGATGTCCGTCACTATCAGCTCATACAGTTTTTCATCCTTGAGCGTTATCTCATTTCTGTCAAACTGATATACTTTGTTATCGAATTCAAAAAGCCTTTCACCTGCTCCATTAAACTCCCTGCTTTTTTGCGAGAATAATTCAAAGAGCCGGTTTCCGTTCATCGCCTGCCGGCCGCACAGAGCTTCACTTATCTCGTTCATCCTGCGGTTGACCAGCCTTACCATTCCACTCTCTCTGTAATAGCAGATGCCGGAGCCCAAAGTATCAAGAGCCTGCTTGACGGAATGTGTTCCTACCCGCCTTTTAGAAGCACGATTGTACATAACATAGCATACTACCGAAGCAGCAAGCTCGGCAGTTACAAGTATCACATCCGAGATCAGCAGTTCATCATAGTTTCTGTTATTAACAAACTGCAGGTGAATAAATGAGGCAATAAATAATATGATCCCAATAAAGGTATATCTCTTTTTCAGCTTATATATAACGGAAATGCTTACACCGCCCAACAGGATAAGGATCGCCGAATAGAGAAGTATCACCAGTATGCAATATACAATTCCGAATCTACCTTCCATTGTTTTCCCCCACAGTATACTCGAGCGATACCGTGATATCGCCGTCCTCTTCGTCAGCTTCTATATTTCCCCCATACCTTTCGGACAGATCCGCTTCGATCTTTTTGATCGCATCAAAAGTCTTTTCATCGGCATCTATCATCAGTCTGATGCCGTATGATCTTTCTTTTTCGCAATAGACAGTTGCCAAAAATACCGTGAGTGAATCTATGCTCTCTTTCACTATTTCAATCATGAAATCAAGAAGGTTACGGATCCCTTCCACGGGAAACTCACCCTCATTTACCAGATTGGTGCAGGCGTTTATCCCTCCGGATGTCATGTTGGCGGTTATCTCTCCGGCAGCTATATATAGCTCCGTTATATCTATCGTTTCGCTCTCCTGCGCTGCAAGCATGATATTAACTCGTCTTTTTAGATAGGTCTCGTTAAGAAGAGCTTTGAACATACCTTTTCTTTCACCGCTTTCGATAAGCGATTCGGTTTCTTCTATCAGCTTCTCGTTTGCGCTTGCGATCTCTTCATATATCCTGTTTCTCGCTTCAATTCCGGAAAGCTGCGCATCCATTTCAAGACGCATTTTCTTAACTTCATTCTCGCTCTCAAGCTGGGAAAGAGCATCTTCGAGTTCCGAATTTATCTCGTTTATCTTTGAAATATCTATAAGCTCTCCTGCATATCCTCCGGGTATTTTTTTCACGCTTAAAAGAGTGTCGTCTGAAAACGGAGTGGGAGTTTCACTCCTTGATGCATCGAGTATTTCTTTGTTTTCTACTTTGAGATCGTCATGGGATGTGATAACTGTTTTTCCGTCATGATCAGCTATCCCTATACGCAGAGAGGACTTTTCGAAAATCTCTTCATATCCTGTATTTGATGTGATAAGTCCGATGGTGATACAGCTTTCAAAGATGCTTATAAAAGTAAAAGCCCAGATTTCCTGAATATTATAGACGCCAAGGCCAAAGAGCTTTGGTGATGAACTGCCGTTAGCCATATATATCGCATTTAGCGTAAAGCCTACAGCTCCGAATAAAAGAGGGATAAAGGATTTTTTACGACACTCCGAGACACTGCACTTTATTATCAGGATCACATATCCTGTTAGTATTGTCGCGTAGCAAAAAACCGTCACTACGTAAAACAGTACGCCGTAGGTATACTTTTTGTACCCACCCCCGGAAAATTTTATCAATAATCCGTGCATGTCATTTGTAATTGCCAGCACGGAAAGAATAGCCCCAAGCACACATAAGACGGTCTTTATCACTTTGTTTGAATATGTCCTGCTTCCCACATTAAGTGCGGCGCACAAAAACATCACTCCCATACCCACATAGGGAACATAGTAAAGATACCAGAACTGTCTCCCCAGCATTTCCGAATAATCCGCTAAGGCATAGCGGGCTACCCTGCTCGAAAACAGAGTTAACAGCATGTAACCTCCGGCATACAGCCATCCGAAGGTACCGCTGTAAAGTATACGCTTTCTTATCGAAAACATCCACCAAATAATAATGCCGCACCAAATAACAGAAGCGGCATAATGGATTGGCAAGAACTCCGGAGTTATCATGTTGATGATAACTCCGATAAGGATTACTATTGCCAATATTATTCTTTTAAAATATACTCTGTCTTTACCCTTCATGGCCGGTCATGCTCCGGTACTTACTATCAGCACTTTATCTCGAGGTATCCCACAAGCTTGGTGAAATCATATTCATCCATGATGCCCTTGTTGGGATCATAGAACTTTCCGTCGTATGCCACAAGATAATGACCGAATCTTCCGAGCTTCTCGATCATAAGAGCGCACTTGGGAAGCTTTACATCTTCCGACTCGGTTGAGTAAACGATGATGTCGGAGTGATCGATGCCGTAATAATTGAGTGCGGAAATGAGCTTGCCCATTGTAGCCTGCCACTCTCTGCAGTTCATCACATCGCACACATCCTGTATGCTGACTCCCGCAAGCATTGCAACGCAGGTCTGTCCGCAGAGGCCGTCTCCGTCCTGCACAAGGATATCGATTCCGTCGATCTTTCTGATAGGATTCTCGATGCTGTAGGGGCTCTCTCCGTCCATGGGAGCCAGCGAACCGTGTACGTGAAGAAGCATCTCGTATGCTCTGTCTTCCTCAAATTCAGCAGTATCGTGCGCCTCAAAATAGATCTCGTATCTGCCCTTTTCGATGGGGATCAGATCGCAGGGATTGATCTCGTTTCCGATAACGAGCTCAGCCTGAAATGCCTCGCGCTGCTTAACAACTTCCCATACATTAAAGGGTACGGTTACGCTGTAGCCTTTGTCTTTTTTCTTTAACTCTGCCTCAAATAAATACCTCATTTTCCAATACCTTTCTGTGTTAATTTATCATACTGTATTATGCTTCTATTATGTCGATCATCATTCCGTCCCGGCTGTTAAAATCCCGGAAAATCTATCCACCTATTCCCAACACTAATGTCGCTACCCTAAAGTACAACAAAAGCGAAAGCGCATCCACAATGGTTGTAATAAACGGACTGGCCATTACCGCAGGGTCAAACCCGATACGCTTTGCTCCGATGGGAAGAAGGCATCCAACCAGCATCGCCACAAGCACCGCAAAAACAAGAGTCAGGCATACGGTTGCCGCCACGAGAAGCCCCACTCTGTCAAAGAGCATCAGCTTGGCGAAGTTTGCCGCTGCCAGAGAGGCTCCGCAGAACACCGCAACGCGGATCTCTTTCCAGATGACCCTGGGAATATCCCTGTAGGTGATCTCTCCAAGGGAAAGGCCGCGGATGATGGTAACAGATGCCTGTCCTCCCGCATTTCCGCCGGTGTCCATCAGCATGGGGATGTATGCGATAAGTGCTGCATAAACACTTAATGCTTCCTCAAAGGAGCTTATGATAGCTCCGGTAAAAGTGGCAGACACCATCAGAAGCAGCAGCCATGGGATCCTCTTTTTGTAGGTCTCAAATACCGATGTTTTCATGTAGGGCTTATCGGTAGGCACGATAGCTGCCATCTTTTCCATATCCTCCGTAGCCTCTTCCTGGAGGATATCGACGATATCATCGACTGTGATGATCCCGACAAGTCTGTTTTCGTTATCAACTACGGGCATGGCCGTAAA
>DFKZ01000036.1:87273-96509 GCA_002373975.1 Lachnospiraceae bacterium UBA3632
CCGATGACATCATCTCCGTCCGACAGAAGCAGGTATCTTAATGCAACTGTTCCCACAAGACGTCTCTGATTGTCAAGGACATAGCAGATATTGATGGTCTCGGAATCGATACCCACCTTTTTGATCCGCTCTATCGCCTCGTTAACGGTGAGTGTTTCCTTAAGGTCCACATACTCGACCGTCATTATGCTTCCGGCGGAATCCTCCGGATATCTCAGCAGGTGATTGATATCACGCCTTGTCTCGGGGCTGGCATTTGCAAGAAGCTTTTTTACTATATTGGCAGGCATTTCTTCGAGAAGGTCTGCCGCATCATCGGCCATCAGATTATCGATAATGTTGGATGCATCGCGATCTGAAAGCGATGTGATGATAAGCTGCTGATGATCCACTTCGAAGTATGAAAAGATATCGGCGGCCACATCTTTGGGAAGGATCCTGAAGGCTTTTAACAGCTCTTTATCATCAAGTCCCTCCATGTATGCCGCAGCGTCCGCATCATTCAGCTCTGATAGCAGCTGGCGCAGTTTGGTATACTGCTTTGTCTCAAGGAGATTCTTTATCTCCTCAAGGATGTTTAGCTCTTCCATAGCATTTCTCCTTATATGGGGTTTTCACATGATAATCGAAATGCTCATCGAAAGCGCCTCGAAGAACATTTCGATTGGTACTTCGGGGAACCGATGAATCATTATTTTCTTTTCGTTTCATGTGATCACCTCCTTTCGGATCGTGCTATGAACACTTTTTAGATTGTTCAGGCAATACTTCTTATTCTGTTTTTGCGCCTTCCGCTCATTGGGAAGGCAGTGTTACTATCTCGCAGGGATCGCCCTTTGTGATAAGGCAGCGCCCTGCTGTAGTTTCCGTAATCTCTTTTTCTATACTGTCCGCATCATCAGACGGAACCTGAAGGATCAGCGTCACGTCCGCGGAATACTCCGTCTTAACAGGCTCGATATTTTTCTGTGATAAAAGGTATTTGACCTTTTCCGCATCATTATAATCGGCTATTACTTCCAGCTCCACGCCTTCCGTCACCATTCCTATCACGGAATTCTCAAGCCCTGCTTTTACGGCCTGGGTGTATGCTCTTACGAGCCCTCCCGTTCCCAGAAGTGTGCCTCCGAAATATCTGGTGACTACCACCGCCGCATTCGTCACACCGCTTCCTGTCAGCACTTCAAGCATGGGCCTTCCTGCGGTTCCCGAGGGCTCTCCGTCGTCGGAGCACCTTGTGATCTCTCCGCGTTTTCCGATGATATATGCACTGCAGTTATGCCGCGCATCCCAGTATTTCTTTTTAATCTCAGCTATGAATGCGGCTGCTTCCTCTTCCGATGTTACCGGTCTTAAGGTCGCGATAAAACGGGATTTTTTCTCTTCATACTCCCCGCTTCCGCCTTCTTTAAGGATACGTGTTTCCATATGATAGTGGTTTGTTCCGATAAACCCGGCCGGTCAGCCTTTATTCCTCGGGCGGTGCTCCTCTGTTCTGCATCTCCCATTGCTGTCCCTGCAGAATATCCATGTAATTCGGCTGTGCAAAGAATGCATCCGTATGACAGCAGAATCTGGTGGTGTTGGGATATACGTATACGTCATTTCCGTTTTCGTCCTGGATGATCTGAGTGGATCCTTCCGCAAGGGCTTCCTCTTCCGGAAGAGGTATCTCGGTCACGCCTTCGTAGGCGAAAGGACATCCGGGACATGCTATATGTCCGTCATATCCGCAGATGGTTCCTGCGTAGTGAAGATTACATACTTCGGTAGGAACGTTATCCTTGTCAAACTTTTCCACAACAACTCTTCCGCAGGCATTACACAGATCGTTGGGAAGCATACCCGACTTGCTGCAGACAGCCATTTCCACAATGCCTTCGGGCCTCTCCGGCTCGATGTTGGGCAACTCTGCGTGTACTCTTTCCATTACGGCTCTCCACATCTTTTTGGAGATATCCTGCTCACGGTTGGTTTCCGCCGTGCTCATGGAGATGAAGTTGTCATATCCTGTCCATACCGCTGCGGTATAGTAAGGTGTATATCCTACGAACCAGAAGTCCTTGTTGAGGGATGATGTACCGGTCTTACCTGCCACATACATTCCCTGGAAGTTGGCCTTGGTACCTGTACCGTATGTAACAACGCCATGCATTGCATCTGTCATAAGGTATGCCGTGGTCTCTTTCAGCACTCTGTGGGAATCCTCGGCCGTGTTATCGAGGATAACATCACCGTCGGCATTGGTGACCAGAGTATAAAGCTTGGGCTTGTTGTAAACGCCCTTATTTGCAATAGTAGCATACCCGGCGTTCAGCTCGAGAGGCGATACGCCGTAGGTAAGACCTCCGAGTGCGAGTGTCTGGTTGACATCGGAATAGATAAGATCCCCAATCAGCACACCGTCGGTGATGGTTGTAAATCCGAATGCTTTACAGTAGTTGTAACCTATCTGAGGCCCGATAACGGTCTCATTCTTAACTGCGATAATGTTAAGTGACTGAACTATCGCCAGCCTGATGGAGCACTCAACTCCGTAATTTCCGTAGCCTGGGTACCAGTTCTTAACGGCACGGCCGCCGGTGTAGTTAAAGGGTGCATCATTATAGGTGGATGCCATGGTCTTAAGGCCTGTATCCACTGCGGGTGCGAATGAAGCAAGCACCTTGAAGGTCGATCCGGGTGATCTGAGGGCGTTGGTGGCACGGTTGAAGGTACGACGGCCTATCTTGGCTCCTCTTCCACCCATCATTGCTACCACATATCCGGTAGACTGATCCTCCACAACCATTGCAACCTGAGGCTGGGCGGTAAGAGTGATAACCTCCTCACGGTTTTCATCCGTCTCGATCACTTTCAGCTCCTGATACATAGCGGTTCTGTATAGGTCAGCCGCCTCGTAAGCCGCTTCCTGATCGTGGAATATAAGGTTAAAGTCATTCTGACCCTGGGTTTCCTTGAACCACTTGGTCATCATTTCCTTGCTGTAATTATGTTTATTGCCCTGATTGTCGGTGATGGTCAGAGCATAGTTTAAATACCAGTGAACATCTGCCGAGAAGTTGTCCGGATTCTGGAACTCCTCGTTGACAATCTGCTGAATATCGGGATCCATTGTTGTATAGATGCGCAGACCTCCGCTGTTAAGCATATGTTCGGCGTCTTCCTTGGAACGTCCCGATTCAATCAGATCAGCATAAACCGCCTCATAAACCGCATCCGAGAAGTATGACGAGATTCCGATCTCCTTCTCCAGCACCTGAGTGTTGTGGAATCCTATACGCTCATATACCGCATCTGTATCGGCTACAGCCTCGTTGAACTGATCCTCGGTGATAAATTCCAGCTTTTTCATAACCTCGAGGGTATTTTTACGTCTTTTGACGTTTTCCTCGGGGTGTGAAATAGGATTATACTTTGAAGGGTTCTGCGTAATGCTGGCTATAACTGCGCATTCCGAGATGGTGAGATCCTTAGCGGATTTTCCGAAATATCTCTGCGATGCCGATTCCACGCCAAGGGTATTCTGGCCCAGGTTGATGGCATTCATATAGCGCAGGAGTATATCGTTCTTTTCGGTCTTCTTGGTAACTTCCATCGCAAGATACTGCTCCTGTATCTTACGCTTGATCTTTCTTACCATGTTGTCGCCCTCATCCATCCAGTCCACAAAGACTGTGTTCTTGAGGAGCTGCTGTGTGATGGTACTTGCACCCTGAACCTTTCTGGTGGGATGAAGCGCAAACTGATATCCCGCACGTATAATACCCTTAAAGTCTATTCCGTTGTGCTGATAGAATCTTTCGTCCTCGGCTGCAACAAAGGCAAGGGGCAGATATTCATTGATCTCGTCCCATTCAACCTCTATACGGTTAGCGTTCTGGCTGACATACTGGTCGATCTCATTACCTGCTGCATCGTAGACGATGGAAGCCTGACCGGTCGCTATGATGTCGCTGATATGGATCTCGGGAGTGTTGGCGATAACGCTTTTAAAAAGCCCGACCCCACCGGCGATCCCACAGGCAATTGCAAAAGCCGCTGCTCCGATGGCGAGCTTGAGCAGAAGTGAGCTGACCTTTCTGCTTATCTTGCTCCCGACAGCGTTGATTTCTTTATTCTTTGCTTTGATTCCTCTTAAACCGTAGTTCATGATAATTCCTCTTGCTCTCCCCCATATCGCATAGATAAAAGAATTTTATCATATTTTTTTGTGAAAAACAAACAATTTTTATCGGAAAAAGAAGCGTGATTTTGGGCTATAAAGGCATGACATTTGGGCATTTTGCTATTGCACGGGACAGACCTGTGATGATATAATCGAAAAACAAAGAAAGCAAACCGTTAATTACTCGAAAGGTTTGTATCAGAAGTCGGATAAATGAAGGTTTATTATGCAGACATTATATACACATCTTAAAGTCAATAATGAATATGAGCTTTGCGAGATCCCCGATATGGATTGCAAAACCGCCATCGAAAAGGAGCTTCTTAAGCATCGTATCTCATTTTTCATAAAGTGGCCCAAGACCACAATATTTTCACGCAACAAGGGTATCTGCACTGTATGCGTGAATGAATCCGCCATAGATGAGGCGGAAGAGATCATCACCCAGTTCTGCGAAGAGACAGGATACCAGGTGAGATTTCTGATAAAACACTCCACCGCGGGAGATGATCTGTTCTGATACCGGCTGATAGATTTCAGTTATGACAAAAAAGATCCGCCATGCTTTTTCATTGCATGAGCGGATCATTTTTATTTTTTTTTCTTTAGATTTACTCAAAATCCTCGAGTCTGAACATATAATACTTCTCAGGATTCTCGATGAACGGACAACCGGATAAAAGGATTCTTAATTCTTCTTCTCTTCCGTCATCAAAAGTAAAGTACAAGTCTGTCGAGTAAGAATCTCCGGCAGCATCAAAATCATATGTTCCACTCTCGATCACCTGATCATCAGCAGAATAGTGAACGACCGTACCATCCTCACTTATACGATAATATGTGTCATCGTACTTTGGTTTGTCATAATATCCCATGTATACCCATGTTCCGGTTATGAACGTGATCGGAGTATTACGGTCATAATCTTCAGGTATTTCAAAGTGACTGTTCACAGTCGGATCACCGTAATTTACAGTCTCCATATTTGCTTCTCTGGTAAACTGATTCTCATCAGCATCTATCATTCCGCAATCTTCACCGTAGAACATATAGATATATGAGTCAGCATCCTCGTAGAGATATATCTCATATCCAAGTGTCGCTTCTTTTATCTCTATATCGCCGAGTGCACTGTAATCCTGATCGGAACTCCATCCATACCATGTCCCGGATGTACCATAATCCACCAGCTTGTATGAATAGATCACTCCGTCTTTCTCGATACACCATGTATCTTCAACACCTTCGGGAAGGAACCTCTCTCCGGATTCCTCTTCAGATCCCTCTTCAGAATCCCAGTCGTATTCCTCATCATATTCTTCATCATACTCTTCATCCGAATCCTCAGAAAATCCGTCAGCAAACGCAAGCTCATCATCATCCTGGAATGCGTATGCTCCGTAATCTTCAGCCGGTTCGCCGGATCCGCATGCTGTCATGCTCGCTGATACGGCAAGTGCAAGTATTGCTCCTACTAGTTTTTTTCTCACGATCGTCTCTCCTTAGTTGCTGTAGTAAATGCTGTTTAATTATATTAATCGAATGTGAACCGGTCAAATATGTGATCTGCCTCCGGATCCTCCGAAACGAATTCGAAATAAACCGCATGCTTTCCGATCACTCCTGCGGTTACTGGAGCCGATACTTCACTCTCACCTCCCGCAAAATCTGCCGAAGCTATCACGCATCCCTTATAGGAATCAATCCTTACATTTACCTTCAACTCGCTTCCTTTGCCAAGCACGATGGTAACCTGCTTAGGCGATGCAGCTCCGAACTGGAGATATCTGAATCCGACAGTGGTTCCGGATGTTATATTCACTATCGGCGCGGAAATATCATCATTCTTATCATAAACAGGTTTTATATTCGCATAATGTCTGCTCCCGAAAAGATGGCAGGCATATCCTGCGGAAATCCATTTGCGTGCATCGAGTCCGTTTATATGAGCGCCCTGAGATGTCATCTCCACAGGCTTTGATGATACGGGCTCTCCGCCCAAATACTTTACATCACCGATGTAGAGCCTTCCGTCTCCTCCCATCGCTACATCTACGGGTTCCAGCATCGCCTGTCTGGAATACTCATCTGTACCCGTCTGCCTGTGGTAAAAGACATACCACTTTCCTTCGATCTCCATTATAGAGCCGTGATTATTCCCCCATCTGTATGTCATGGTTCCAAGGCCTTCGCTGTCGTGAAGGATCTCTCCGCCGTTAAAGCTTATATCTCCGCCGTCTCTGAAAGGTCCGAAAGGAGAATCACTCTGCCTGTATGAGAGGAATCCGTTGCAGGGTTCAAACACGCCAAGCTCGGGAACGGGGATCTCGTATCTCTTGGAATAGATATATACATATTTTCCCATCACCTTCCTGGGGCTCGAAGCCTCAAAGAAGGCATCGACAAGAGAAATATGTCCGTCATCTTTTGGATCCCAGGGGCAGGTGGAGTGGCCGAGAGGATTTTCTACAAGAGTTCCCTCTTTTATTGTCGCCATATCGTCTTCAAGCTCCGCGATATAGCAGGGTGCGGCGCATCCGCCCCAGTATGCGTAAACTTTTCCGTCATCATCAACAAGCACACCCGGATCAAACCCAAGCTTCGTCTCAACAGGGTTTTCAAAAGGTCCCCATGGGGTCTTGGAAGAAGCCACCACCACAAGGCTTCCGCATCTTTCGGCCGCATACAGATAATAAGTATCACCCTTTTTGACCACATCGGGTGCGTAGAGGATCGAATCATAATGGGTCTCATATGAAACGCCGTGACACTTCCAGTTTGTAAGATCATTCACGGGTGCCGACCATACCACATAGTTTCTGCCGCAGTATTTATCCTTCTCGATATCATGCGAGCCGTATACATACACTCTCTTTTCGCCGTTATGTTCAAACACTCTCGGCTCCCCGTCCGGAACATGCTCCCACAGCGGCATGTATGGGTTTGCACCTTTGATGAATTCTTTCATGGTCTTATATCTCCTAATACTTCTGAAAACAAACAGCCTTTTTGACTATACACATTATAAAAATTGTTACAAGAATAATCAAGGGGCGGAAAAATCCGCCCCTGCAGTAGGCAAACAGAATCTGCACTTGTAATAAACTTATCAGCCAAGATTCTTCAATACCGCTATTCCTCCTGCCGGGATAACGAGAATGCCGTTATCAAGACTAACCTCTTCTGCCGGATCTACAGTCAGGAAACCGTTAACCGTTGCAACAGAAAAGTCAAAAACTATGCTATCGCAGGAACCGGATCTCTGTAAAGCGTCAATGCTCCCGGTCGTCGAAATATCAACTCTGACTTCTTCATCTGATGTATTGTAAACAACCGCTATAGCATTATCATTCCACGCCTTTATAATGACTGCAGTGTTTCCATCCGTCAGTTCATCTACAATTGTGATATATCCTCTTGCAAGCTCGGGGTTCTCGTTTCTCAATCTGATCGCGCGGCGATAGTAGTTAAGGATTGAATCGGGATCGCTAAGCTGTTCTTCAACACCATCAAATGACGAAACTATTCCGCTGTCTGCGTCTGTGGGCTTTCGGGTAGTTCCCGCTGCATCCCCTTCCGCATTCCACAGCATGGGCAGGCGCTTATTCTCATCCTTGGTGCCCTTCGAGCACATTCCGATCTCCTCACCGTAATATACAAAAGGAGACCCGCTGCATGTCATAAGAAGGCCCGCCGCACGCTTCATCGCCTCCGGATTATTGTTAAGAGCGTTTGCCACTCTCGGCATGTCGTGATTGGTAAGGAAAGGTGCATCTATATATCCCGGGTTTTCCGCGCCGAAATCCTCCTGATACTTTACCATAGCTTCAACAAGTTTTTCGGCTTTATACTTTCCGTTTCCGGCTTTTATCAGTTTTCCTTCCGCCTGTGCGATATCGAAATTGAACATGCTGGGAGTAAGGCTTGCATAGTAGTTCTTGATTATTCCTTCTGCAGCCCAGACCTCGCTGACCATGTAGAAGTCCGGATCTTTAGAAACGCAATATGTATAAAGCCTGTTTAACGCCTCTTCGTTAAACGCGTTATCATTTTCTCCATAATGAAGCGGAGCATCCATCCTGAATCCGTCTACACCATGATCTATCCAGAAATCTGCTACTTCCTCAAGTTCGGTCCAAAGCGCTTCACAGGAAAGATCAAGGTCCGGCATCTCACTCCAGAAAGATCCCTCATAATACCATTTATCTGATCCGTTGATATTGTACCATGTACTTCCCGCCGGTTCCTTTGCAAAGTGATAATATGCCACATAAGGGCACTCATCATAATCCGGCTCCTGCCCATCTTCGAGCGAGCGCAGGTATTTTACGGCTTCCTTAAACCACGGATGCTGCGAGGATGTATGATTGATCGCAAGGTCGATTATGATATTGATCCCGCGGCTGTGTGCCTCGGCAATAAGCTCATCGAAATCTTCCAGGCTTCCGTACTGCTCATCTATTGCCATATAATCAGTGGCATCATATTTGTGATAAGTCGGTGACGGGAATATTGGCATGAGCCATATACCGTTAAAACCCATATCCGCAACATAATCAAGCTTCTCTGTTACGCCTTTAAGATCACCGATGCCGTCCCCGTTTGAATCATAGAATGAATAAACGAATATCTCATAATATGTCCTGTAATTATCATCCGGAATATCAAGGTCTGAAATACCGTACTCAAACGGAAGGTCTGCCGCTGGGCTTTCTACATCTGTTGAAGCTTCCGTTTCATCAATGGTTTCGGAAGATCCGTCTATATTAACTTCAGCAATTCCATCACTTTTATCAATCTCGTATTCGTCTGCTTCTGTGACCCGACCGGCATTTTTCTTCTGCGTATATATCAGCACAACAATCAGAAGCAGTACGACAATTGCACCTATCACTATACCCAGTATTGTAAGTAGCTTTTTCTTATCAAATCGCTTGGAATCTTTCATGTTCTTTTCCTCTCAGCGTCAGCTTTATCTATTATTATCTTATGGGTTAATTTACTAACTGAGTAACGCGAATCCGCACAAATGTATGCTTCGAACACCGCCTCTCGGCTATGGGTCCTC
>DFKZ01000036.1:96660-115752 GCA_002373975.1 Lachnospiraceae bacterium UBA3632
CATAGCATTTGCACGAACTCGCTGTGACTGATTAATCTGATTTATTTATATCGGTGACAGGTATGGACGATATGAGATTGTAGTTTGATCGAATTAGGCGCCGCGCTTAGCGAGAAGCACTTTGCGTAAATCGTGTCGAGGGATTGTTTGAGCAGCTCGCCATATAAGGCGAGCGTCGCGAGTTGCCCGAGACCGATTTTGCCCTTAGCAAAGTGCTTCGAGCTTAGCAGCAGAGCCCATGAGAGCAAATTACAACTCATATTGTCCATGCCGTCACTAAGTAAAAATGAATTATTGATAGTATGTTAAACTGCAAGCTAATTATACAACACAAGGGCGGAATAATACCGCCCTTGATCGTAATAATGGAATAAATAATATGATAAAGCTGACCGCTTCTTTATCCTTTGACCGCTCCTCCGGTAACTCCCTCTACATAGTACCTCTGCAGGCACATGAAAAGTATGGTTACAGGTATCGCAACAAGCACGCCACCCGCGCAGAACCTGGTGAAGTATCCCTGATAGTCACCCGTGTTCATCCAGCGGTACATTGCGACTGCCACGTTATAACTTGTATCATGTCCGAAGGCGATATATGAAGCAAAGATATAATCACACCATGGCGCCATAAATGCAACCAGTGCGGTGTAGATGATTATCGGCTTCGACATGGGAATGATCATCGTAAGGAATACCCTTGCACGTGATGCTCCGTCGATACGGGCTGCTTCATCCAGTGCCTTGGGAATAGTATCAAAATATCCTTTGCATACATAATATCCCATTCCGGAGCTTGCTACCGATACCAGTATCAATCCCGGTATAGCACCTGCCTGAGTAAGTCCCATCTGCTTTAACAGGAAGTACAGACAGATCATGGTAAGGAATCCGGGGAACATTCCGAGCACAAGCCAGAAGCGCATAAGGAATGTTCTTCCCTTGAACCTCATTCTTGAAAGAGCATAGCTTACACAAAGGATGATCACTGTCTGCAGGATCGCCACACAGATTGAGATAATTATCGTGTTCAGATACCACTGCTTATAGTTTGTAGCATTTGAAAGGATAAACTTGTAATTATCCAGTGAGAAATGCTTGGGTATCAGATAATTAACCATTCCACCGTATTCAACCGCACCATCATAGGAACGGAAGCTGTTTAAAAGCACTCCCACAAAGGGGAACAGCCAAATCAGGCTGATAAGTATCAGCAGAATGTACGAGAACGCATTTCCTATTGCTCTTTTTCTTTTCATTGATGTTTCTCTAGCCATTATTGGAATCCCTCCTCGTCTTTAACTGAAGGCAGCATCTGGTAAACAACCAGGCTGATAACCGCTGTGACAATGAAAACCATGATACCTATAACGGCAGCCATCTTGTAATCGGTGTCGTTGATAGTCATCTTATAGAGCCATGTAACAAGAAGATCTGTCTTTCCTGCACCGCCGACCATCGATCCGCTCTTTGGTGCGCCTCCCGTAAGCAGGTATATAACGTTGAAGTTGTTAAGGTTTCCGATAAACTGTGTGAGAAGGAAGGGACCTGTTACAAACAGCATGTAAGGAAGCGTGATGCTTCTGAACATCTGCCATGCGTTTGCGCCGTCGATCCTTGCACTCTCGTAAAGATCCTCGGGAATATTCATCAAAAGTCCCGTGGCGATAAGCATCAGATAAGGAATACCGATCCAGATGTTTACCACGATGATCATTACCTTTGCCAGGAAAGGATTGGTCCAGAAAGGTATCGCAGTCTGAATGATGCCAAGTCTCAAGAGCCATCCGTTGATAAGTCCGCTGGATGAAAAAAGCTTGGCCACATAAAGGAGTGATACAAACTGGGGAACCGCTATGGTCATGACGAGCACTGTTCTCCACAGCTTCTTAAATCTGATACCCTTACGGTTTATCAGCATCGCAACCGCTATACCGAGGAAATAATCGATAAAGGTTGCAAACAGAGCCCATGCAAGTGTCCAGAGAAGAACCTGTACAAAGGTTCCTCCAAAGCCGGTGCTTGCAAAGCTGAACAGCTTTTTAAAGTTGTCAATTCCAACCCATGTGAAAAGCTTCGAAGGTGCCTGATGAGTCGCATCATAATTGGTGAAAGCGACACATATCATAAACACGATAGGAAGCACGGTAAATACGAATATACCTACAAGGGGTAATGCAAGAAGTGTCTTATCGAAGTTTGAATCAAAGAGGGAATGCCAGTCGGCTTTGTTGCCCGGAAGCTTCTTACCTTTTTTGAGGATCGCTTCCTGATTCCAGTTGTCTCTCAGATTCAGTCTCCACATAAATATAAGAGCGATTATCGCCATTACTGTGAGGATACCGAAAAGAAGGATGAGGAATGAGTTATCGCCGTATACGGTGACACGGCCTACCTTACCGGTCTCGACCGTTCCAAGAGTACCGAGTTTGGAAAGATAGCTCCATCCGAATTTGATGATATAGAAAAGCAGCGCAGCTTCCACTGCGAGGTACATCAGTCCCCTCAGGAACTGGCCTCTCATAAGCTGGCCGAATCCCATGATAACGAAGGAGATCTTTGTCTTCCAGTCTCCCTTAACCAAGGTTGTACCGATCTCGGCGATATCCTTGCCGAGCGCTTTAAAAAACGCACCGATCGGATTTTTCTTAGCCTTCCGGCTTTCTTCTTTTGCCATCTTGTACCCTCCGTTGCAGCCTACTGTATCTCCAAAAAAACTTATACTGTCTGCATTAATAAATCTCAATTCATTGTCCGCCCGGACTCTTCCCTTACAGACCGGAAAAACCATCTCTTCTTTCAGGCCTGTAACAGAATCCGGCAGGCTTTTACTACCTGCCGGATAAATTGTTTTGATTAACTGCCTTGGCAGTCAGATCATCTTACTGAGCGTAAGACTCAAGGTCTGCCTGGAATGCGGTAAGAGCTGCCTTAAGAGTATCATCGTCAGCTGTCTTGAATGCATCCTGAACGTCGCCTGCAAGTGCCTCTGCACGTGTCCAGTAATCTCCGGGGTACTGGCCCTGAGGGATCGTGAATGCGAGCTGCTCAGCGAGTGCTGAAAGTGCCTCGTCAGCCTTAACAGCGTCAGAATTCTGCGCATTGATGTTTGAAGGGCCCCAACCTACTTCGTTGTATCTTGCAAGCTGTACATCCTCACTTGTGAGGTAAAGTGCAAGAGCATCGCAGCAAGCGAGCTTAGCTTCATCGGTCTGAGGCTTAACGCCAAGGAGCTTGAATCCGCCGAATCCGCTCATCTGATAGGTGTTTCCGTCAGAACCTGTGAAGGTAGGAAGCTTAGCGCAAGCGTAGTTGTCGCCAAGGAAATCCTTAACTGTGGAAGCATCCCATGTTCCGTCAATGATCGCTGCATAGTCAACTGCTGTGCCTGCGCCTGATCCGGGCTGGAAAGAAGGTGAAGAAGCGAGCTCGATCATCTCCTTAAGAGCTACAAGACCCTTTTCGGAATCATAATCAACGTTAGCTTTTGTAAAGTTACCCTGATCGTCACTGTCGTAAGTCATGGTGCATCCGGTTCCGAAGAAGAATGCTACCTGATACCATCCGGTAAGATCCATGTAGAAGTTCTTGCCTGCAGCTTCGCAATCAGCGATGATGCCTTCAAGAGTGGAAGGATCTTTTACAACGCTCTTATCATAGTAAAGGAAATATCCGTTATCGGAAGTCATAGGATAAGCATAGAACTTATCACCAACCTTTGCAGCTGCTACAGCACCTGCGTCATTCTGAGTGGAAAGTGCATCGATATTCTCGGGAGCAACCTCCTCGATAGCGCCTGCTGCAACAAGTCTTGCAAGCTGATCCTGTGCGAAACCGAAGATATCAGCGCCTGCTGTAACGTCGGTGATCATGTTGGAAGCTGCATCGCCTTCGCCTACTGCTTCAACAACGAAGTTGAATCCTGCATAATCAGGATTTGCTGCCTTGAACTCTTCGATCTGATTTCTGGTGAAATCTACAACCGCATCGGCAACCCATACCTTAACGGTATCATCGCCAACAACCTCACCTGCGGGAGCATCTTCGCTCACTTCTTCAACAGGCTCAGCCTCTACGGTCTCTTCTACCTTTGTTTCGGGTTCGGTTGTCTCGGGCGTTGTCTCAGCGGGAGTGTTTCCGCCTGTACAAGCTACCATTGAAACAGCCATTGCCGCAGTCAGAAGAACTGCAACTAATTTCTTTTTCATAAGTTTTCCTCCTTACGCGTCTGCGTTTTGCGCCCGGTTAAGAGCGCTGTTACTGAATAGAATAATAATAAACCTCTCTGATTTATTACTATTATTTTGCGAGCAGTTATAAAACCGATTCGCTTTATACAAACGGTCGCTTACTTGCGCAACAATTTGCGCTCTGTGCGCAACCGATTGTCTACTCTAATAGGTTAACAATTTGAAGCTGATATGTCAATCAAACAAATTACATAAGTTTATTACAATATTTTGTGCAATTTGCACAAACAATTTGTTTCGGAAACCGTTTTTTAACCCTCTCTTTTACTCCATTTTACACATTGTTTTGTGTAAATACGACAAAAGGGGAAGGGCTCAGGCTTTGTCGGAACTCTTTGTGCTGCTTTTTGTACTCTCCTTGAGGTTTATTTCATAATCGAGCACGGTGTTTTTCGGGACATCCTCTCCGGATATCATCGAAAGAAGTGTCTGACAGGCCCTACGCCCAATCTCCATAGTGTCGAATTTAAGGGAGGTTATTGTTACAGGGTAATTATCAAGAAGCTTACTGTGGTGACAGGATGCCACTTTCATCTGCTTCGGGATCTTTATCCCCTTTTCAGCAAGGTGATGAACCACTTCATCGCATATATAATCATCCTGGCAGAGGATACAGTCCGCTCCGGTCTTTAATATCTCCTCTACCGCTTTGCTGACCTGAATACGTGTGACAAGGTCAGTGTAGATAATGGACTTTTCCGGTTTCTTTCCGGCGTCCTTGAGACCATCCACGTAACCTTCGTATCTCTTTTCATTGACTGTCTGGTTGAGCCCGCCGCCAAGGTATGCCACTCTTTTTATTCCCTTTGACAAAAGAAGTGCCACCAGCTCTCTGCAGGCTCCGTAATTGTCATGATCCACCGTAACGATATCCTTGTCATCGCTGTTGCCTATAGCCACGAAAGGTATTCCGGCAGATTTTAGATACTCGACAAAAGCATCATGCTTATAAAGCCTGGTAAGGATCATCCCGTCCACTTTACGGTTATTGACCATTCTCTCAAGAGGCTTGGTGTTGCCGCCGTCAGTGGTCACCACCAGCAGATCGTAATCGTTAAGCTGCGCCGCTTCTTCCGCTCCGTGCATGCAGGAATGGAAAAAAGGCATATCCACAAGGTCCTTCACCTCGGGCATTATGATCGCTATGTTGTAGGTCTTGGACTGTGCAAGGCTTCTTGCGGATGCATTGGGATAGAAAGAATTCTCGTCGATGTACTGAAGAACGCGCCTTCTTGTGCCCTCGCCGATCCTTCCCTTGCCGGAAATGGCTCTGGACACCGTACTTGCGGATACACCCAATGCTTTCGCAACGTCATGTATCGTGATATTCTCTTTTGACTGATCTTTAATGTCCATTAAAAAACGGCCTTCCAAGCAGTGTATATTGTAATATATGGGTTGCAACCAGTTGCGCAAAACTGCGCAATCGATTGCACAACTTCATATTAACACTCTTGGAAAACCGTTTCAATTGTGAATTGTGTATAATTCCGATCAGATTATTTGTGCAAGATCAACAGAGGAGTCTATTCCCGTCACATGTGCAGTATCTCCCGACACCTTGAATCTGACATTGTAGTCTTTATAGCTCATGCCGTATACGCGCTCGGGATCGTCGTGATACGCAGGGCGGGGATCCTGGGCCAGTATCTCTGACACGGTGCGCATATCTTCATCGGTGAATCCTTCCGGGATTTTCAGGTCGCTTGCTCCATCATCCGAACCGGCATTCTCACTGCCTGACAGATCTTCATCGGATTTCCTTACACTGCCTTTTACGGCATCCCATACCACTTTCAGCTTTCTGCCTTTTGTGGTGTCCGTAAATCCGCCTCTCGCATCAGGGTGAGCCTCCGCGTAGGGCAGATATGGCTTTATGTCATATACAGGCGTTCCGTCCCTCATATCCACACCGGAAACAATAATGACCGGACCATCCTGTGTCATCTCGATTCCTTCAAGTTTCACACAGGAAAGCCCGATCGGGTTAGGCCTGTAAGGGGATCTGGTGGCAAACACACCGCGGTACTCATTTCCTCCCAGCCTGGGTGGCCTCACCTGCGGCCTGAAGCTGTTTTCACCGCGTTCTATCACTTCATCAAATCCCCACAACACCCAGAGGTACTCAAATTCTTCCAGTCCCTCCAATGCTTCTTTACAGGAATATTCTTTTTCAAATACTATCCGCCCTTTAAGGCCTGCTGCCAGCCCGCTCTGCCTCGGCAGGCCGAACTTTTCCTTCATGGGCGTAAAAATCTTAGCTATTATCTTCAGCTCCATCAGCAGCTCTACCCCAGATTATTCTTAAGTCCGTCTATAATCTTCTTATACTCCGCCATAAGCGCCTCATGATTGAGGATCACGTAGTGAGTATCGGAATTCTTGATGGCGGCATCCATTTCCGTAGCCAGCTTGGACATGGTTATCGCACCTATATTGAGGGAAGAGCTCTTGAGGGAATGGACCTTAATGCGGTAATTGTCATAATCTCCGATAGAATAAAGATTATCCAGTTTCTCCGTCAGATCATTCTTGAGATAGGACTGTGCTATCTCTATAAACAGTTCGGCGTCGTTTCCGCTGTACATAAGAGCGGTGTCTATATCGAGAAAATCACCGTATTCTTTCCTCAGCTTCGCGATATCATCATTTTCTTCTTTTTTGACGGGAACAGGCTCCGGCATTACGCTGTCGACAAACTTAATGCCCCCGCTTTTTGCGGTTCCCTTTCGCGCATATATGTCCGTACCGCCGTAGCTGTCCGTGCTCGAGTATATATTTCTGGAAGGAATACCGTCCTCAACCTTGGCAGAGTACTTCTCCAGCAGATTTCCCGCTGCATCTTTAGCCAGATACTTTCTGATCATCTCCTCGAGTATCTCGCCCCTTAAAGGCTTACTGATATAATCCGTAAAGCCTTCCTTAAGATATTCGTCCTTCACTCCGTAAATGGCATTTGCGGTGAGCATGATAACGGGAGTATCATAGTTGATCCCAAGTTTATCTGCCTTCATCTTGTGAAGGGTCTCCACTCCATCCATATCCGGCATCATGTGATCCATAAAGATGATATCGTATTTGTTCTTGGATGCCAGGCTCAGCGCTTCAAATCCGTCCGAAGCGGTATCTATGATCATCTTGGTCTTTTTAAGCAGTCCGCAGAATACAACAAGGTTTGTATCCACATCATCCACAGCGAGCACTCTTGCACCGGGGGCCTCAAAGCTTCCGGTATACCGCTTTTCCCTGCCTTCTTCTTTCGAAGGATCATAATTACCAACGGGAGTCATATCCTCTATCTGCTGGGGAAGAACAAATGTGAATGTAGATCCCTCACCGTATACACTGGTCACATTAATATCGCCATTCATCATGTTGACAAGATTCTTGGTGATGGTAAGCCCCAGCCCCGTTCCTTCCACATGATGGTTCCTGGCCTCATCCACTCTCTTGAAGCTGTCAAAAAGCCCGGGGATATTTTCATTCCTGATCCCTATTCCGGTATCGCTTACTGTCACTTTAAGATAAAAGACCGACTTGTCCGTATATCCCGATACTTTCATCTTGATCGTACCCTTGGCGGTATACTTTACGGCGTTGCTAAGAAGGTTCACCATCACCTGCCTGATTCTCATGGCATCACCGATATAACCCGACGGAAGTGAAGGATCCACCTCGATCTTAAACCCGAGGCTTTTATCCTGTGCCTTTACCGAAATAAGGTTATAGCTTTCATCAAGCACTTCCGTCAGTCTGTAGGGAGCGGGTACTATCTCAACCTTACCGGACTCGATTCTGGACAGATCCAGAATATCATTTACAATGCTAAGAAGCGCTTTCCCTGCTGTAACCACCTGCCCGGAATACTTTGCGATAGGCTCCTCTGTGGTCTCCTTAAGAATGATCTCGTTTAGGCCCAGTATGGCATTTATGGGCGTTCTTATCTCGTGGGACATATTGGCCAGGAAGTTACTCTTTGCCATGTTGGCTTCGCGAGCCTGTTTGATAAGCTTGTCCGTCTCCGTCATGTCGTGTATGACATATATCACGCAGTACGGCTCCCTGTACTTATCAAATACCGCTGTCTTATCGATCTCGCACACAACGCCCGTCTCTCTGGATACAGCCCTGAAATTGTGGCTCGGAGTGGCATTCACGATATTATCATTGTGTTCGTATTCAAAAATCTCGGAAAGAGTCGTTCCCTTTTTCACCGAATCCCCGAACAGGTCGTTCGAGAAGCGGTTTGCCATTACCAGCTTTCCCTGAGGGTCGAATACCATAACGGAAGTATTTACCAGCTGATAGATATATTTCCCGAGATTTCCGATGGATATGTGGAATGTGTTGTTTTCAACGGCGGCGCGCCAGATTACGAGCAGACAAATAAATCCGCCTATACCGGAAGTTGGAAGTGCCACTCCGTATACCTGGGGAAGGATGGTATCGGGTATGGCCATGATCACTATCACAAAGTTTGCAAGAGTTGCCTCCACCTGGAATATCTTTTCTCTTCTGGGCTTTTTCTTGAAAAACCATACGAAATCAAGCACCAGAAAGCTGATAAAGGTAAATGCCAGAAAAACATAGTGGAATTCTCTCTCAAAACAGGGTGCAGCATAATAAAATGTCCTGTCATCCATAAGGGTCCTTGCATAGATATTGGTTCCCTTGTGTGTAAATATGATAAGATCGGCCGTAGCCGCCGCAGCGTATATTCCCCCGCAGACAAACCTGAGCGGCTTGATCATGTCCACCATATTGATCAGGAGAAAAGCTTCCGTGGTGAGAAATCCGGTTATTCCGGCCAGACCGATATTACGCATTATATGCGCCGTGTTAAAATTCCTGCAAAAGCCCATGATGCCGTAAAACGAGCACCAGATACACGTAAAGATACCCAAAAACAAAAGAAACCAGCGGATTGCTCCTGCCAGCTTCTCACGCAAAAAGTAGCTGAGACCCATGATCAGTCCCAGCATACCGAGTACAACCATTGAAGTGTTTATAAAACTACCCATAAATCCGTTCTCCGAACCTCATCTGCCTTAATGATCCGTCATGAAATCGCAGCTTTGATCTTATCCATAAGCTGCTTATACTGTTCAAGAACAGTTGCGTGATTTTCTTTGATAAAATCCGCTTTTCCGTCAGCGGCCGCAAACTCAAGCTCCTTGGCCTTTTCGGAAAGATTCTCTCCGCCTATCATGAGTGATGTGCTCTTAACACCGTGGATGACTACGCGGTAATCCGCCCAGTTCTCATCCGCAAAATACTTCTCCAGCTCTGCGGTGTGATCTCCGTCGATATAATCTCTCAGCATATCCTCGTAAAGATCTTCCATTCCTCCGCAGTATTCAAGCCCAAGCTCTGTGTTAAGAACTCCTTCAAGATCACCGATCATAGATTGTTACCTCTCCTTCTTACTAATCTTTATCTGTTTAATCTCTCACGTAATACCCTGTTGCGATTTATTGCTTCCGCATTATCGGCTCTGTCTTTGTCAGCTACCGCTTTATCCTGCGCGCTTCGATATAATACCTCTTATCCTGCGCATGTCCCATGGAAAATGTCTTTCTCGGAAGCACACCGTCCGCCATAACGGTTTTGAAAAGCTGCTGCTTTCCCATGGCGGGAAGCAGGAATGAAATATTGCCTTCTCTCCTGCCCAGCTCTATGCAGGTATCGTCGCCGTGAATATAATCTATCTCCGATTCCCTGTCCTTAAGATACTCGTCCAAAAATGCCTGGAGCGTACCTACGGCAAGCTGCTTCTCGGGATGCAGCACCACTATGGTGCCCGTCTTATCGCTGTAGCAGTAGGTGATAAACTGCGCTTCCTTATCAAGTGCAGGCACATCCGGCAGATATTTACCGGGTTCCTTTGAGACTTCTTCCGCACTCGCACCTTCTACAATTATACTACCGCTTACCGTATCAGTAAACGCCTTTAAAAGCTCACCGGCATCAGCGTTAAATACCGTTCTGTGGATGGGTTCGAATGTAAGCGCATCATCATGGAGATTTACCACCTCAATGAGCGCGTATCTTGCGGGAAGGGAAGCCCACTCACTCTCCGGAACCGTCTTTTTGATGTTCTCATAGCACTGCTTTGCGGTGGCAAGGGAATGGTTTCCGTCCCCCACGGCAAAGAGCATCGGTGCAGCTCCGGCCATGCCGTACTTTGCATCCGATACTTCCTGCGAAGCAAGATGTTTTAAAGCTTTTGAAATGCTGTCCTTGGCATCATCGCCGAGGAGGTATCCCTTTATCTTTCCTCCGCCTTCCATGAGCTCGAAATCATATACTTTTTCGGATTCCGAAGTCATTTCCTTTAGAGGCTCGATCACGGTTTTTTCCGGATCGTCTATGAGCAGCATAACATGGGGCAGCTCAAGGTCGGCATTTTCTCTTACCTTTACTCTGGGAGGTATCCTTGAAAGAACTGTCCCTTCCGTTGCCCTTATTAGGGCGTTGTTTCCGGGCTTAAATTCATAATCCTCAAGGTCGATCTTTCCGACTATCCCGCGCCTTACGCGGCCGTCCGACTGTGTCCTTTCGATGTAGATAAGAGAATCACCGTACTCCTTAAAAACACCTTTCGAAAGATACTCTGCCATTCTTGAATTGATGCCTTCTATTCTCTGCGGCACATCCTCGCCGTTAAGATATACTTCCGGCAAAATAAGGTTCAGCGCAGAAGGGGCGTCTCCCACTATCTCTTCCGCCTTCTCCCAGTATTCGGGCTGGGATGTGAACTGATCACAGGCAACCACTGCCCACTTCGTCATATCCGCATCCTTGGGAAGCAGAATATCTGCAGGCGAAAAAGCTATGTTTTTAAATCTCTCATCCATCTTGGGACACCTCGAACTATATTTCTTTTTTGTATTTCGCAATCCTTTTTTGTGGTTCTTTTTTAATACTTCATAACTATGGGTGCAAACGTCTTGGCGATCTTATATATCGGGTCTTCCAAAACTCGCTTTGCATTCTTTAATTCTTTTCTGATCTCGATATGCTGAGGGCAGTGTTGCTCGCACTTTCCGCACTCGATGCAGTTGGCCGGGCCGGTATAATCTTTCCTCAGGGCCGTGCACATATAATACTCACGGAAGGAATTCGCATATCCGTCCGAAGCACGCCTGTTATATGCGGAAAAGACTCCCGGTATATCCACGTTTTTAGGGCAGGGCATGCAATATCTGCAGCCTGTGCATCCCACCTTCATCTTGGACTCGATGGCGCTGACCACATCTGCGTAGAGCTTCCTGTCTTCCTCTGTCAGCTCGTGATCTTTAACATCCGATGCGATACGGCAGTTTTCCTCCACCATTTCCACAGAGTTCATTCCGGAAAGCACGCAGGTGACCTCGGGCTGCTCCCACAGCCATCTCAAGGCCCACTCTACCGGAGTGCGCTTTATGGGGTATTTTTCAAATGCTTCATGCGCCGCTTTTGGAAGGTTGTTAACAAGCCTGCCTCCGCGAAGCGGTTCCATGATGACGACGGGAATCCCCTTTTCCGCTGCTGCCTTTAAACCTGTAACACCAGCCTGAGAGTTCTCGTCCAGATAGTTATACTGTATCTGACAGAAATCCCAGTCGTACGCATTTAACAGCTCTATGAACATATCGGAGTTCCCGTGATAGGAAAATCCTACCTGCTCTATCTCACCCGTCTTTTTCTTATTCTCGATCCAGTCCTTTACTCCGAGGTCACAGAGCCTCTGCCATGTCTTTATATCCGTCAGCATGTGCATCAGATAGTAATTGACGTGATCGGTCCGAAGGCGCCTTAATTCCTCGTTGAAATACTTATCGGGATCGGAAGGATTCTTGATCATATAATGGGGAAGCTTGGTGGCGATCCTTATCTTGTCGCGCACATTGTTCCTCTCGAAGATCTCTCCGATAAGAGCCTCGCTCCCACTGTAAACATAGGCTGTATCAAAGTAGTTAACACCCAGCTCGATGGAGCGCATTATCTCCCTTTCGGCCTTTTCAAGGTCCAGCTTTCCGCCCTTACTTGTAAAGCGCATACAACCGAACCCGAGCAGAGAAATGTCATTTCCTTTTCTATCTTTCCTGTATTGCATATTTTGTCTCCGTTAGTCCTTACAGCACTCTGGTGTCAAAGTCGGTTCCGCTCTCTTCTCTCATTTTGCGGATGAAAGGATCCGGATCCTTTTCCATCTGCAGCATTATATCCAATGATTCGACAAAAAGCCGCTCCGTTCTGTAGCGGTTCATCTCATCATGCCGGTCCATGTAAGCCTTGAAATGATCCACCTGCCAGACGATTATGTCCGTCAGGTGAAAGCCCGCAACCTCATAGCCGTCCCAAAAGCTCCCCGTATCGTGATAATACGCAAGCTCCTTTAACACGCCCTCGGACCTTAGCATCCTGCTCCAAAGGTCCTCGCTGAAGGCCTCGTCTTTTCCGGCTTTTTCGGCAAGGCTGAGTATGAAATTGTGCAGGGCATCAAATGCCTTTTTTTGCTCTTCTGTCATTTCTTTGCCTCACTTGATCATCTTTCTCATTTTAACACAAAAATACCTGCCGGGAAAATCCCTGACAGGTATTTTAATAGTCTTTTTATATTAATTTAACAATATGCTTTTTACCCCAGAGCAACATCCAGCGCCATCATAAGGCTAAAGCCCACCGCAAATGCTATAACACCTATATTGGTGTGTTCGCCCGCCGACATCTCGGGGATCAGCTCCTCCACGACAACGTAGAGCATTGCGCCTGCCGCAAAGGATAAAAAATAGGGCATGGCGGGTACTATAAAGCCTGCAAGCACCACGGTAAGTGCTCCGAACACGGGCTCAACCGCCCCTGAGAGGACTCCGAGCGCAAAGGACTTCGGCTTGCTCTTTCCTTCCGCGTACAGAGGCATAGATATGATGGCGCCCTCCGGGAAGTTCTGTATTGCGATTCCCAGCGCAAGAGCAAGTGCCCCGCCTGCGGTGATCATTCCAGATCCGTTTAAGAGTCCGGCGTATACCACGCCCACCGCCATTCCTTCGGGAATATTGTGAAGTGTCACCGCAAGCACCATCATCGCCGTTCTGGTAAGATGGCTCTTTGGACCCTCGATCTGGTTGGCGGCTCTGTGCAAATGAGGTATCACATGGTCCAGTAAAAGCAGGAACAATATGCCGAGCCAGAAGCCGATAAATGCGGGAAGAAAGGCAAATCTTCCCATAACGGACGACTGCTCGATGGCAGGCACTATAAGGCTCCATATGGAGGCGGCCACCATCACTCCGGCTGCAAAGCCGCTGAGGGCTTTCTGGACCCCGCTCTTTAATTCCTTTTTCAGAATGAATACACAGGCAGCGCCAAGGGCAGTGCCCGCAAATGGTATCAATAATCCGGTAATAACAGTTTTCATCAAGTATTTACCATCCTTTCAGGTTCATCTGCTCAGGATCATTGTACCATTAAACGGCCATTGTTGCCATATTTCTTTACTTTGAGATGCTTTACCATATCAAAAGTCCGATATGGTATGCGATAAATGCAAGCAGCAATGAAAAAGCCGTGTAGTACAGCGAAATAAGTGCCGTCCACTTTCCTGAGTGCGTTTCCTTATATGTTGCTGCGAGAGCCACGATACAGGGAACATTAAACGTTACGGCAAAAATAAACGCCAAGGCTTCGGGTTTTGCTATATTTGCAAGAAGAAGGGCCGCCTGATTGTCAACTGCGGCATTGGATCCCATAACTGCGCCGTAGATTGTTCCCGTTCCGGAATAAAGTGCGGTAAGCACTCCCACAGCACCCTCTTTTCCGACAGATGAAGCCACATATGCGGTAAAGAGCTTCCAGTTTAATCCGAACACCTTTGTTACAGGCTCTATTGCGTTTCCTATCTTGTAAAGGATGGTGCTCTCCGGTATTCCGTCGGCTGTGTAGGACAGAAACCAGAAAATAGCACAGATAGGAATGATCACCTTGATAACGCGGAAGAAAGTATCCTTTGTTCTTCCAAGCACGTATTTAAACAGTGATCCCCACTTGGGCTTGTGATAGGGCGGAAGCTCCATGATAAGTCCGAACCTGTCATTCTTTTTTACAAGAGACGGTCCGAATATCTTGGCGATAAGGAACATGTTAAGTACCATCACAAGCAAAATGATTACTATGATAAGCGGAGCACCCATTCCGAAGAAATTGGATGCCAGCATAGGTATGATCGCCCATGCTGCTCCGCAGGGTACGGACCACGCCAGGGCAATGGTAAGCACCTTCTGGCCCCAGTTGTCGATGACTCTTGCACCGGCAGCTCCTCCCATGGTACATCCGAAGCTGATAAGGAAGGGCATAACAGACTTGCCCTGCAGTCCCAGTTTACCCATGGTGTTGTCGTACACGTAGGAGATCCTAGCCATGATGCCGATCTCCTCGAGCATTCCGAATACCAGCGTAACGCCGAACACAAAGCCCAGCATCTGTATGATATATGAAACGGACTGTATCAGTACCTGTGTGATCACTCCGTTCAGTATGGGATGCACACCGCCTTCCGCCAGTGCCGCGTTTAAAGCCGATGCCCCCATTGTTATCACTGTTCCTATTCCCATGAAGGGAAGTGCGGGAATGAATGAAGCAAGAAGGCCTCCGATGATAACGAGTATGACTAGGGGCTTTCCCCATACTTTATGTGTAATAGCTTTGTCAAATTTACCGAATACCGGTTTTGTTTCTGTTTTGTTGATCGCTCCCTCAAGAAGCATGTCTATCCAATTAAATTTACTCTGACCCGTATAAAGGGCGCCCTTTTCGAGCTTTTCTATGATCTCTTTATATTTCTTCTTTTCTTCCTCCTTTAATTCAAAAGATACTTTGGAACGTACTATCTTATCGCCTTCCGCGATCTTTGCGGTGATCCACATGGGCGAATAGTTCTTCATGACATTTTCGGGTATTATTGACATAAGGTCGCTAAACCCATCGATCTTTTTGTACTCCTCCAGAAGGGATGATGTCTCAAGCTTTGTTTTATTTTTTACAGCTTCTTCAAGGCATCTGTAAAAGCTGTCATACTGGTTTTTATCCGTTGCGGAAAAAAGTGCCACGGGTATTGAAAGCTTTTTCTTAAGCGCATCCGCATCTATCTGCTTGCCCTGATCCAATGCTACGTCTGCCAGGTTCAGCATCAAAAAGCAGGGGACGTCAATTCCCGCATAATCCGCAAGCATGAACAGGCTTCTTTCAAGCTGGGAGCTGTCGGCTATGATGCATACAACATCAGCCTTGCCCGATGCTATGTAATCTCTTGTTATCACTTCCTCATCGGAGTTTGCCGAAAGGGAATAAGTTCCCGGAAGGTCGGTAACGATATAATCTTTTCCGCCCCTCGCAAAAGAGCCTTCCTTTTTCTCGATCGTCTTTCCGGGCCAGTTTCCTACATGCTGCTTCATTCCGGTGACGCCGTTAAAGAGCGTCGATTTTCCCGAATTGGGCTGTCCCAAAAGGGCTACCACAGTTTTTCCGTCAATCATGATACTTTCTCCTCCACCTTGATATTTTCACTCTCTTTTTTGTTGAGGGCGATCATTGTGTCTCTTGAATAGACAAGCAGCGGTCTGTTCTTGTCATTCTTGATGATCTTTACATTGCATCCCGGCGTAAGCCCGATGGATGTAATACGGCTCAGAAACCTTGTGTCACCGTCGATCTGCACAATGACTGCCTCCTTTCCTGCGGGGATGGTGCTGATAAACTTCATAACTCTCTTCCTCCTTGTTTATCCATTCTTCTATTCCACGTTTTTGAGGGCTTCCGTGAGCGGTATCCTGCGGATCCTTCGCAGGTCTATAAGTGCCACTATCGTATATGCGACAAGCACCATAACGACACATTTGAGTATGGGCAGAAAATCCATTTCAAACTTGAACCATCCTGCCATTCCGTACATAATGTATCTCCAGAGCCATGCCACGAAATAATAACTGAGGGCTGCTGCCGCCGCGGTAGATATAACCACCACAATGGTGGTGAGCAGCACATAAAGGCTTCCTATCTCTCCCGGCTTATATCCCAGCACCTTTACCATTGATATCGAGCCTGCGTTGTTTTCGATGATTATCTTTGTGAGCAGGTAGATTATAAGTATGGCCATAGCTGCGCAGAAATACGAGAAAATATCCATTATCCCGCCCATGGAATAAGAAAGCTGTCTGGCCATGGCCATCAGGTCGAATCTGGTGATCACAGCGCCTATATACTTATCGTCGATGTCCTTTATCTCTTTGTTGGATATGAATCCGGAAAAGCTTCCCTTTTCGTTTCCGAACACTTCATTAAAGCTGTCGTTGGGCATCATGATGGATAAGCTTCCGAATATCTCATGTATCCCTGCCACTTCGAATCTGTAAGCATCCTTGGCAAACTTTGCCTTCAGCTCTATCTCGTCCCCGGTATCTATCCCGAATTTGTCGGCATAATCGGCGGAAATATATACTTTTCCTTTCGGAAGGTCATAGGGGAGATCAAATATCTTACTTCCGTCCGAATAGCCGTATACGGTGATCTCCTCTCCTATACGCACTCCCGATACGGTGCTTAAGCTGTCCATGGAGAACTCTTCTGCAGTGGCTGTATCCGTTGTTATCCTGTTTCCGTCATCATCCTCCGTGGTCTTTAGGATCACCTGATAATCGGCGATAGCGAAGGTATCGGCCTTAGACATGTATTTATCCAGGGTATAGGGCATTCCCACCGAGAATATGAGAAGCACCATCACAAAGAATATTCCCGCAAAGAGCACCAGATATCCCGGAATATTCTGACCCAGGATGCGAAGCCTGAATCTGGTGAAAAACTTGAATTTCGGAAGCCTTACAGCCTTCTTGTTCTTGCGAAGGGAAAGGTCTCCCCTCAGGAATTTAAGAGGTGATATTCTGAGCCTTATCGCCACAGTCACTACATTGATGATGATAACGGTTACTACCGGAAATACCGTCGTTCTGATGAATGCATCCGCATCCCAGTATGTCTTAATTGGGGGCAGCGAGTAGGATCTTGAATATACGAATATAACTCCGTTTTTCAAAACCGTATACCCTATAAGATTACCCAGCAAAGCTGATATGATCGTGAGTATTATGGGAACCGAAACATAGTGCCTTAGTAGTTCTCCTCTCGTGTATCCCGAAGCGCGCAGAGTTCCTATGACCTTTGCTTCACTCGTGATCGTATTGCTTGCGGTGATGGCAAAAATAAATGCAAGCACCACCACGAACACAATGAGCAGTACCTCACACATGGCCTTATCGCTGCCCATATCATCGGGTGCAAAATGAATTGCCTGGCAGGCATATTCCGGAACAAAATCCGTAAGCTCCGTGATGTTATCCTCGTAGGGCTCGAGAGCTTCAAGGTTATCGACATATTCATCTATGGTGGGCTGCAGAGCCTTAAGAGCATCTGCTTCCGCCTGAAGAGCATCTCCCTCCTCTTTCAGGGTATCTCCTCTTTTTTGAAGATCTGCTGCTTTTGACTGAACATCCTCCCCTTTAAGCAGCAGCTCCTTCAGTTCTTTTCCTTCCGCTTCGAGCTTGGCCGCACGTTCCTGAAGCTCATCTCCCCGCTCTTCCAACTCATCTGCCTTATCCTGCACATCTTCGAGATAGGCTTTCCAGATATCTACGTTATCTGCCAGTTCCTTAGCTGCATCCTCGTCGTCGAGATAGCCTCCCGTGGCTGCAAGCACAGCCACCTTGGGGATAAGATCGTCTGCGAGAATTTTCTTTTCCTCATCCGTTTCGGGCCTGTCGTTGTACTGATATGCGTACTGCCACACAGTATCGGCATCAAGCTTTTCAAAACACTCCGGGGTCACACATGCGATATCAAATGTAATGGCATCAAACATGGTGTCGGTGTTTTTCTTGTAAAGCGTGCTGTAATCCGAAAAGCTCACAAGGCCTGTGACAGTCATCTTACTGTCACCTGCCATAATGGTATCGCCGACTTTTATGCCTATGTTCCCCGCATGTCTGAAGTCTATGGCGATCTCGTCGTTTCCCGTGGGCATTTTTCCTTCTTTTACCGCCGCAAGATTAACATCTTTTCTGATCTCAAATACGCGGATAGTCCCGTCCGCTTCCCCGAAGGGTTCTTTATCTTCGTCAAAATCTTTATAAAACTGCGGGTATAACTTTATACCTTCATCTTCGATCTTGCCTCTAAGAAAATCCGTAGGCTCATCCTTCAGTTCAAAATGGCCGTCTTCGATGTTGTAATCCGCATAGCAGTCCGCAAAGGTCCTTTCCATGCTGTTGTTTCCGACATACATTGCGCTCACCAGGCTAATGGTCAGAATCAAAAGCAGGCATAGGATCAGATATTTTTTCCAGTCCTTTTTTATATTCTTCGGAACTCTTTTAAATAATGGATTTATCATGGTTCTCTCTTCTTTCGCATCATTTGATCCGGCGGATCCTGATTACCAGTCAAGCTCCGTAGCGCTTATTCTGTTTTCGTTGATAATGCTCTTTCGCACTTTGCCGTCACGTAGCTTTATCGTGTGGTCGGCCATATTCTGGATGGCTTCGTTGTGCGTTACCATGATCACGGTGTTTCCGTATTTCTGATTCACATCCTCTATCAGCTTTAAGATCTCCTTTGATGTGTTGTAATCAAGGGCGCCCGTGGGCTCATCACACAGCAGAATATCTGGATTCTTGATGATGGCGCGGCCTATTGATGTCCTCTGCTGCTGTCCTCCGGAAAGCTGATTGGGGAGCTTATGCCTGTGCTCATAGAGTCCGAGCGTCTTTAAAAGCTCATCGATATCAAACGCCTTATCCGACAGATACGCGCCC
>DFKZ01000115.1 GCA_002373975.1 Lachnospiraceae bacterium UBA3632
CTGTCAATACAGTGCAAAACATTGGTCAGGTTCTAACACATGCTGATAGGGTCTTGTACTGTATGGATTTCGGATACCAATAGTACCTTTATCTATCTTACTCTGACTTGCTTCTACTATACTCCTATCCGAAAAGTCAACAAAGCAGGATAAAGATCAAACCGAAAAGCCCCTTGAACCTCGCAAATACAAGCCCTCTGGCATCCGTCTCATCACAGACCTGGAGAACTGTATCAAGGTGCAGCAGAACCATTATTATGCGCAAAAGGTCAAGATCACGAACGTGCAGCAGATGGCAAAAACCATGTCGTTTGTCTCCGTCAACGGCATCGAATCCCTGGATGAGCTAAATGTCCTGCTTGCCTCCACAAAGGCAGATGTCAGCGACAGGCATAAAGCTCTGAAATCCACCGAAGCGGAGATCCGGGCAAACAACCTGCTCATAAAATATACCGGTCAATATCTTGCCAATAAGGACACGTACCGCCGGTATATGAAATCAAAAAACAAAGCCGCATATCGTGATGAACACCGTGCAGAAATCACTCTGTATGAAGAAGCAAGAAAGTACTTGAAGGAAGCGTGATATCTGCAAAAGACTACCGCTGATAAAGATCAGGCCTTCTCCAAAACCGCCTCCACCGGCGGCAGCTCCGGTTCATCATCCGGCACACTATACATTCCGAACATCAAGCAGCTTAAAGCTCACAAGGCAGAACTCACTGCTCACAAGAACGCCCTCTACGAAGATTATTCCTACTCCCGTGCAAAGTACCGGGAGCTGCAGACCGTTCATCAGAATGTGCAGACCATCCTCGATATGGGTAGAGATGCGGATGACAGAAATAAAGGAAAAACACTAAAGCCGGAGCAAGCGCTATAACACAGTTCCATCTCTACCCTGCTCCAAAGATTTTGGCTTCCTGTTATTATTACCACCCTTTAGCTGCATCTTCTCTGCCGTCTTTTCCGATACTTCGATGATTCCAAATCTGTGAAGCATCGGGTAGATATACGATATCCCTCGTATATCCCCGAGTGCCTTCGGGCGTTCGATGACCTGCCCCTGCATCCCTAAAGCCTTATTAAATGCCAGCAGCACGGAACTCCATGCCAGCGTCTTACTCTCCTTGCGGCGGCTAACCACCAACTCACGGTTATAGTCGCCATCTCTTCCACGCTTTAGCTCATATGTAAACGGAAGCCCCGATGCGGTGTTAAACGGATATCCCTGAAAAGCCATCAAAGCCTCCCATAAGGCGTCCTCCGTTGGAAGATTAAGTAGTTTCTTAACAATACTCTGCCTATGTCTATATACCTCTATTCTGCGTGCATTAAGAGACACCTCGCTCTGTTTGTAGATTGTCTTAATGTATGGCAGGTAGCCGTTTACAGACGATTTGCCAAGACCGGTTATTATCTTTATTTCTTCCTTACTTTTCCCTTCCCTATACAGCCTATATACCAAATCGGATGCCTCATTATGATATACTCCGGCGGTGATTAGAATTTTTCTAATCTTTAGCTCTGACATAGAAAACTCTTTTGCTGTGTTTTTAAGCTCGCCTGTTATACCATATGATTCCTTTACCGCTTCAATAAGCTCCTTCATGACTGTATCAGCGTCGAGCTTTCTTTTATTATTACCCATTTTTATGAAATTACCATCTCAAAAGATTTCTAATGATACTTGCCAGCCATTCTGCTCTTTCAGGAAATATTACAAAGAAAAGAGTCATAATAGCCACAATCAGCATCATTACGTTGATCCAAAGTGTTCTACTATTGTTCCTATAGTCCGACAGGTGCTGAAGTATCTGCTGTTTATCATCAAAATCCTTTCTCAGGATGGCTATTTCATCGTTGATATGCTTTGCCCCTGCGCAAACACCTTTTGATACACTCTTGTATGTTGTCACCCTTCCACGTAGAGCATTCTTAATATGAATATCACTATCCTTGTAAATCTCATGTCCAAGCAGACTTACGCTGCTATCCCAGATATCATCTCTATAACATCTTACAAATGGATCTATCTGTCGTTCGAACTGATATCGCAATTTGAGCAACTTGTTTATTCTATTCTTTTTTAGCTTAATCGGATCGAGTCTGCGCTTAAAGGATACGAGGATATCTGCCGCCTCTTGGGATAATACACGCAGGAACATAAACTTAAAGTATTCTCCGGAAAAATCATCCATATGAAAATACACCTGGTCCTTAACACTCTTAAACTGCCCCTCTTCTATCCCGTCATCCTTGACCATATATATGTACCTGTTTAAATAGGTTCTGACGCTTCCATATCTCCCCGAGTTATAGCTTTCAAAGAACATCTTCTGCCGTTCGTCTATGAACTGACCATTTTCGGCGGAGACCCCAATAGAATCCCAGAAAAAACTGTTATCATCACGATAATCTATGTCCGTATAATAAACATCTATCCTTGGCGGCATTATACCCTTACTATGCAGATAGATCGGAATATATTTTTTTATTTCTTCATAGAACTCCCACTCCACCCTGGATATCCATTCATATATCCTGTCGGCCTTCAGGCCTTCATCACTATAATAGACAATGGCGTATCCCGTCTTAGTCCCACCATCTTTCTTATACGCCAGAGATTTGTGCGCAAAGCCTTTTCTGTAATGATAATCCTCAGATATCATGTCATCTAATTCCTTGCGTTTTTCAGCAGTAAGATGAATCCTGAATTCAACACTCAAATATGATGTATTAACATTACGGATATTCATCGTAAAATAATCGACGACCTCATGTATCCTTCTCCCATGAAACTCAAACACACCGCATTTGAGATTATCAAACCAGCTAAGTAGTGTAGAGTCCATCCTCTCTATCTTTTCGGATGTTTCCTCAAAGCTTGTATTATAGAACGGAAGGAATCTGCTTCCTCCGCCATATCTTTTAAAAAGCGCAGTCACACCTTGCTTAAATCTATCCACATCTTCTCTGAAAACCAGATCAGATGTGACAATTTGATTAAGCTTCACAAAATGACCTTCTGGAATACCATTATTAAAATCATATCCAAAGCTTCTATCTCGAACAAAAGAATACTCATAATTCTCGCGGTATCTCTTCTGATGCTTCCCGGGGATAATACTTTTTACCCACAGTCTTGCCTTTGCATACCGGTTTCTTCTCTCTTCACCCCTAATTCTTTTGTCAATGCCGTAATATTTCACTTAACCAGTCCCTTCTTTCCTTTTGCTTCTTTCATTTCAATCCAATTTGTGTGGCTTATAAAACATCGGAATTACGGATTATTGTCTCCTCGTTTTTTGTCAAATCCATGTGAACTTCCTCTAAAATTAACTCTCGTTACTCATCTTCGTCATCTTCCTCATCCCACTCATCCCAGTCAGGATACTGTTCTACACTTCCAACAGACTTAAGCAGTACCGGTGGTTTCTTTCTTGATTCTTCTTCAATCTTCTGAACATGTATTGTGAACATCCAGTCATCACCATAATCGTAATGCATAGAAAAGTTCTGTCCCTTTACCAGATTGATCTCGTCGAGCGTTATGTCCGTTGACGGGCCACCATCCTCCGGCTCATACTGATAACTGTATTCGCTGTACATTCTATTATCCATACAAAATTCATAAAGATGCTCATGGATAAAATTATATGATTCCAAAATAAACTCGCACAGCCTGTCCAGCGTATCCTTCCCGGAAATCTCCATTGTGCGATATGTTGTTCGCCCCTGTCCTGCCGGATAGACTTTCAATGTGTATCTTGACATTGTCACAATTCCGCCTTTCCCTTTAAGAAATCTAATACCTCATCAACACTGCGCTTACTTCTCAGAAACGCTTCTGTGATCTTCTTCACCGCTTCCCGTCGTTCTTCTTCCTGAAGCTGTTTGTATGTTTCTTTTTCCTTTTCCAGTTGCTCTGACATTTTTAGGATCTTCTCCTCCTGTCTCTTCAATCTGGTTTTTATATCTGCTTTACCTCTTGCCATATCTCTTCTCCTCATTCCGTGATCACGTTAAGTTTCTTTGCGAGCATTCCCGCTTCTTTTTTTACTGTCGCCACACTCAAGTTGAACGCCTGCAGGATATCTTTCTGCGTCGCCGTTATCGCATGATCCAGCCTGTACACGCCGTCCATCTGCCGGATGATCTCTATCTTATCCAATTCCTTTAGCGCAGCCGGTACGGTCATGTAGTTTTTCTTCTTTTTAAGTTCCTGCATCCTGTCCTTCAGACAGGTATAGATCTTGTTGCGAATGATAAGTGCTACGAATTCGATAAATATCTTCGCATGTGTTGGCTCATCATGATAGGTTCGCATGGCGCGTTCGCCAAGATAGGACTTGTCCCCGCGGAACATCTTCTCCGATGCATCTCTGCTTTTATAAAGATCCAGCGCTTCTGCAGCTGTCATTTCCCGCGAGGTTATTATACAGAAGTATCCGCACAGCTTTATGGCCCGAGATATCGCGTCCTTCTTCTCTCTTACCATCTGCAGAATCTGATCCGGTTTACCTTCATGGTAGTAGATTGGGTCAAAAAATTCAGTATACCGGTTATCTATTTTTGCATTCGTTCCTTTTAAGGATTCGAGATATTCTTTTTGATCGCGTATTTCACTGTTTAGTTTTGCTCTTTCTTTCGCCTTTCTGTAATCGTTATAGTAAATATGAAAATATCGTTTTCTCTCATCTGTCGGAAACAGCTCTGCTTCCACGGTAATACCATTCACATCATAATAAGGTATGGCCGCTTCCCATTCATCCTCAAATGAGCCTTTGTTTTCCGTAACAAGCTTATTTACGAGTTCCTTGCAACCCTTCACCATGATGATGAAATCGTATCCGTTCTTATCCATGAACCGAATGTTCGGTTCGCTGAAGTATCCTCTGTCAAGAATAAATCCTGCATTCTTATATCCGTATGCCGCAGCCTTCTCAAGAATGAACTGCAGCTGTGAAACGTCATTTATACTCCCCGGATACGCCTTGTAAAACAATGGTAGCCGATTGTTTCTATCATATGCAATGGAGTAATTATATATTGGTTTCTTCTGCTTATCCTTCTCATGACCAAACTCTGCAAGTTCTATATCTCCGGCCTGGCAATGCTTGTTTGTAGAGTCATATGATATATATATCTTTTCCCTGTGATCCCTCTTCCCGTTCCAGTCATTCTGGAACTCGATGCTGTCATCCCTTGTTATCTCCCTTAAGAATGACGATATCTTCGAATCACTGTAAATCTTCATTGAATCCGTGAACAGTGGGTGATTAAACGCATAATCCGGATAATACTGAGCCGCATTGTTTTCTGCTACAATCACGTACGCCGCCAGATCAAGGAATAATCCGGCGTCCTCCCCTATGATCTTGCCTATCTCCTCATCAAGCTTATAATACTCGATGATTTTTTTTATGACGATGTATGCACCAATCTTCAGACACCCACTTCGGTTCGAGACCAGAAGTTCCTCAGGCAGTTCCGCATCTGGAAAGAACCTCATGTAATTCCCATTCGGATGCATCTTTGTAACATCATCTTCGCATATCTTTCCTATGGATGTGGTCTGAGGAACGGTATATCCCTTTTTAGCATCGTACCTGCGCCCATGCTCATAGTAAACATACTTTGTTCCCTTTATGAGCTTGTGTGATATGCCGTTTCCAACAGCCGGGGTTTCTACCGTGATAGTAAGATACATGGCGCCTCCTAACGAGTGTTAATCAGCTCATCATTATGATACCATATATTCCTATCTGGCGCAAGGAAAATGTTGATTTTTAGCCGTTTCTTTGTTAATTATCTCGCCGTCGCCAAACGAGTGTTATTTATTGCGGAAGTTCACAATTCACCTCTTTTCTCCGATATCCGGAATTTACTCTTGCAAAGGCTATCCGAAACAAGCATTTACTTTTGCAAACTGGAACCTCGGATTCCAATTCAGCTATTTCTGTCGTTTTAAGCAACAAATCCCATGTTGTTCTGCTGCAAATCTTAGATTCAAAAATATTTTTACACGAAATTAGAACATTATTCTTGGTTTTCATTCCTTTCTTTGCTATCATACTTATGTTTTATGGCATTACTCCGGAGCGAACAAAATGTCGTTTTAAGCGACACAGGAGGAAATCATGAAGAAATTATCTATGCAGCTGCTCGCCGATACCGTAGTCTCCCGCCGTAAGGCTATGAAGATCACGCAAACGCAGCTTTCCAAAATCACAGGAATCAATCGTGGACTCCTGTCCCGTCTTGAATCTCTAGATTATGTCCCGGCCATCGAACAGCTCCATGCATTGGGCGAAGCGTTAAACTTCGAGCCCACGGATATGTTTGTGGACACAGCGACAAGCACTCCAATTACTATAGAGCACTCCTACAAGATTGCTATTGCCGGAACTGGCTATGTTGGCCTCTCCCTCGCAGTTCTTCTATCGCAGCATAACCAGGTTTCTGCCGTCGATATCGTACCTGAGAAGGTGGAGAAACTCAATAACTTCATCTCCCCGATCCAAGACGAATACATCGAGAAATATTTGGATGAGGCCAAGAAGGGCAAGCGTAGCCTTAATCTGACTGCCACCACAGACGGTGCGGCTGCCTATGCTGATGCAGACTTCATTATTATCGCCGTCCCAACCAATTACGATCCTAAGCAGAATTTCTTTGACTGCTCCGCTGTGGAAAGCGTACTGGCGCTGATCAAGGAAAGTATCGCTGTACGAGAAATCAAACCAACAATCATCATTAAGTCCACAATCCCGGTTGGATACACTGTACATATCCGTGAGAAAATGGGTATGGACAATATTCTCTTCAGTCCGGAATTTCTTCGAGAGTCCAAAGCTCTCTACGACAATCTGTACCCTAGCCGAATTATCGTTGGATGTGATGAGCAGACAGAAGATGCAGCCCGCACCTTCGCAGGTCTCCTCCAGCAAGGTGCCATCAAGCGTCCCATTGAAACACTGTTCATGGGCTATACCGAGGCGGAGGCCACAAAGCTGTTCGTGAACACCTATCTCGCACTCCGGGTCAGCTATTTTAACGAGCTGGACACCTATGCCGAGGTCAAAGGTCTTCAGACCGCTCCGATCATTAAAGGTGTATGCTTGGATCCTCGTGTCGGAGATTATTATAACAACCCTTCCTTTGGTTATGGTGGATACTGCCTGCCCAAGGATACCAAACAACTTCTGGCAAATTATCGGGATGTGCCAGAAAACTTGATTCAGGCCATCGTGGAAAGCAA
>DFKZ01000135.1 GCA_002373975.1 Lachnospiraceae bacterium UBA3632
AGAAACTCATCATATGTCTCTTTAGAATTGATCAGTTCGAGACCTTTACGATAATTCTGCATAGCATATTCCGGGTCAGGCTCCTCCAAAATCAGCTTATAGAGAAACTGTTTTTCCGGATCCGGCCGTTCAAAAAATCTCCGCACAGAAATCATCGGATCTGCAAGCATTACAAGTGTATGCTCCACGGGTGCTATTTTCTTCAAAGTCGCAATGCTGATATTTGTATCAACAAACACCGGCTTCCCTTGATTGCAGATTTCCGGAAGCATACGCAGTTCCAGTATTTCACATTCTTTTTTCACTCCGTCAATCCATGCCTTGTACTCCTGGGGCGACCTTCTTATAAAATCATGCCAATCCTCAAGATCTCTGGTGTAGGTTAAGCAGGGAAATTCGCCTGCATCCAGTGTTTCCGGATAATTATCATGGTAATTCTCTTCGCAGGCGATACCGCTATGTCTTTTAGCCAACTCTTTTACCATTGTGGATTTACCGGCATATGCTGTGCCTATTATAAAATAAGCATTTTCAAAATAAACCTTATCACTCATATTTCAAACTCCCAATTATCCCCGAATCTATTTCAAATTCTCCCACTCATCACGCGTGATCATACAGGTGTATTCTCCGGATGTGATACCGGTCCGCGGATATGTCCGCGTGCCTTTATCGTTAACACACTTCATTCCGATCTTACGCATCACTCCCAATGACGCCGGATTATTGATATCACACTGAGCATATACTTTATCTATTCCTATTTCTTCGAAAGCATAATCAAGAACTGCAGAAGCAGCCTCTGATGCATATCCGCGATTTCTGTATGCCTTGTTAATAATCCATCCAAGTGTGGCATATGATCTGTCCTCGCTGTGTCCAAGATCACAGTCACATCCACCGATTATTTTTCCATCCAAAAGAATAACGAATTCAAAATTCGTCTGACCTGCAGAATTCCACTCTTCCGCATTTCTTTTGACAAAGTCGACCGTCTCTTCAAAAGTGTCATTTGGAAGCCAGAACATCATTGTTATTTCTCTATCACCGGCATACTCATGTATTTCATTTTCATCGCCTATGCGGATAGGTCTTAGTGTCAATCGTTTTGTTTTTATCTCCATTTGTAGTATCCCGTTCGGTCAGTAGTCAGTTATCCTGTAAAATAAATTTCCGTTTTCCTTACTATAGCTCACTTCTTTTTCTTCGGCGCAGGTAGCTCTTCATACATCGCCCTGTAAGTTATATCATCCAGCTCTGAAAGTTGTTCTAAAATGAAATCCAAATAATCTTTGCTCGATGCCATCTTTGTATCTCCTGTAATCATAGTTCACTTTTATTTTACCATGAACGACTTAGTGGAAAAAGATTTGATTTACGCTTTGCGATTTGGGCTTTTTGTTACATCGAATTGATGCTACACTAAAAGTGGACACGGAACGGTAGAAAAAAATCTTAATGTAGTAGAAAGTAAGAAGGACGAAGAAATTGAAGGAACACATATTACACCCGATACCGCCATTTTATGACAAGGAATCAAAAATACTTATTCTTGGAAGCTTTCCGTCTGTGAAATCACGAGAGCAAATGTTCTTCTATGGACATCCTCAGAACCGTTTTTGGAAAGTGATCGCGTCGGTATTTTCTGATAAGGAACCTGATACCGTCCCCGAAAAGAAGGCTTTTTTGAGAGTACATCATGTTGCTTTGTGGGATGTGATCGGTTCCTGTGATATTGAAGGATCGTCCGATTCAAGCATTGATAACGTAATAGTCAATGACATTTCGAAGATCCTGAAGGTGGCTGATATTCACGGCATTTTTGTCAATGGAAAAACAGCGGAAAAATACTATAAAAGATATATCGAACAGGAACTTGGAATTAAAGCATATTATCTTCCTTCCACCAGTCCGGCTAATGCTGCATGGAGTGTGGAAAAGCTGGTCCTTAATTGGGGCAAAACTATAGGGAGTATCTTTGGAACAGAAGGATTAATCTCAGAATTGTTTTAAACGAAATGTAATGATCAAAGAAATAGGTAATATATTCTTGAACTGCTTCGTTTATCCAGTCCTCTGCCCAATCTGAAAAGTTTTCATCAAACCCTATTTCAGCCAGGCTCCCATCCTTAGCCATCTCGGCATACGCTTTTTCATCTCCGCGTTGGATGGATCTTATAATTATTCTTTCTGTTTCTATATTCATAGTGATCCTCTGTTTAACCGAAAGATAGTTATTTCTTCAGCAAAAATTCAATTATCATCTTATTCTCTTCTTCCGTAAGTGTGTTCATATGACCACGCTCCTCCAGCAGATATCTCCTGTAATCATAGTTCACTTTTATTCTACCATGAACGGCTTAGAGGAAAAATGATTTTTGTTGAATGAATGGAAACGCATTGACTGAACAGTCTATCTGTGATATCGTGTTCTATGTGATCGAAATACTAAAGGAAAGTGAGGTAATCATAATGCGTGTTGAGAGAATTGAGATTGTAATTGTAAATAGTATGATGACCTCGGTTTCTGCCTTTTAATCCATATTGGGATATATTATTTTGGGTTTTGACCGTGGCTTATCCGTCACGGTTTTCTTTTGCCCTTTTCGGGCGGGTTTCCGTTATAGAAGGTCTCCATACTATCAAGTGTTTGCTATTTGATCATGTTAGAAAAAAAGGAGACAGAAGAATTGAATAATATCGTTATCACAAAAGAAACAATAGGAAGAATATCCGAAGTAAACAAAAACAGCTATAAGATTTTATTTAACGGGGAAGAAATTCCCGCAAAACTTAAAGGACATTTTTATGAAGAAGATGCTGAAAGGCTCCCGGTTGTAGGCGACTATGTGTCATTTTTATATAACAGGCAGGGAGATTCCGTGATTCTCTCTGTATGTGAGAGAAAGAGCTTTTTGCAAAGACCGGACCAGGCCAAAACAGCAGTGATGCAGTACATGGTTGCCAATGTGGATTATCTGTTTATCGTCACATCCCTTAACGAGGATTACAACTATAACAGGATCGCAAGGTATGCAAGCATCGCAATTCAGGGCGGAGCCACACCGGTTGTGATCCTTACAAAATCAGATCTTTGCAGCAATCCCGGAAGGTATGTAAGTGAAGTTGAGGAGATTTCCGACAAAGTACATGTCCATGCTATATCTGCGATCTACGGCATTGGCCTTGATGAATTGCAGGAATATTTGACACCGGGAACTACCATATGCCTGATGGGTTCTTCCGGAGCCGGAAAATCAACCCTGATCAATTACCTTACCGGTGAAGAGACCATGAGGACATCCGGGATCAGAGAAGACGATGACAAGGGAAGGCACACAACCACATATCGTAAGCTGATCGAACTATCAAGCGGCGTAACGCTCATTGATACTCCGGGTATGCGCGAAGTCGGTATGGCCAATGTACAGGACGGGATAAACGAGACTTTTGCGGATATCGTGGAGCTGGAGAGCATGTGTAAATTCAGCAATTGCAGACACGATACCGAGCCGGGCTGTGCGGTCAAAGCAGCTATCGCGAGCGGAGAATTATCCCCGGAAAGGTATGAACTGTACGTTAATCTCGGAAAAGAAAACACCAAGAATTACGCCATGAAAAAAGAAGTATCCAAATGGGCAAAAGCCTATAAAAAAATGAACAAGAGAAATATGTGGGACTGAAAGGATAATCTTTTTGCAAAGGGGTCTGTAGAATAATATTACATATTCACCAGTTTGATCAGAAGCTCTGTGATCTTTTCCATTGATTCGGCGCACACATACTCAAACCGGCCGTGGAAATTGTGTCCGCCCGCGCACAGATTCGGGCAGGGTAATCCCATAAAGGAGAGTCTTGCCCCGTCTGTTCCGCCTCTGATGGGCTGAATTTTGGGAACGATTCCAAGATCCTCCATAGCTTTTTTTGCATTCTCGACCAGGAAGAGGTTTCCCTCTTCTATTTTCTCGCGCATATTATAATATGAGTCTTTAATTATAACCTCTGCGGTTCCTTGCCCGTATTTCCCGTTAATGAAAGTAATCGCAGCGTCTAGCAGGTTCTTTTTATCTTCAAACTTTGCACGGTCATGATCGCGGATTATATATTTAAATTCTGCTTCCTCGGTGGTCCCCTTCATTTCGGTAAGATAGAAAAATCCCTCATAGTTTTCGGTATACTGGGGCTTTGCCTGCGCGGGAAGCATAGAGTCGATCTCCATAGCGATCCGGCTGGCGTGTTTCATTTTGTTTTTGGCCTCTCCGGGATGAACAGTCACACCATGAACTTTAACTGTTGCGGAGGCGGCGTTGAAATTCTCGTATTCCAGTTCTCCGATGGCACCTCCGTCGACAGTATATCCATAATCGGCATTCAGTCTCTTCATGTCAATGTGATCCACACCGCTTCCGATCTCTTCGTCGGGTGTAAAGCAGATAGAGATCTCACCATGTTTAATCTCAGGGTGCTTGATCAGATAGGAGGCAGCAGTCATGATTTCAGCCACTCCGGCCTTGTCATCGGCTCCGAGAAGCGTGGTCCCGTCGGTTACGATAAGGCTTTGGCCTATGTACGCCTTCATCTCGGGATATTGATCGGGGCTGAGTGTCAACGAACTAGCATCGCCAAGGTATATATCATTTCCGTCATAGTTCTCAATAATACGGGGTTTGACATTTTTTCCGGACGACTCCGGAGAAGTGTCCATATGTGCTATCAGCGCCAGCTTTTTCCTTTTTAGATCAGGCTCCTTCCCGTCTTTGGTGTCGTCACATGTTTCGTAAGTAGACTTTATTCTGGCATAAACATAGCAATGCTCGTCGTCAAAGAATACATCACTGGCTCCGATATCTTTTAATTCTTTTTCAAGAAGCCGGCCCAGATTTTTCTGTTTTTCACTGCTGGGAGATAAACCGCTCTCTTCATCCGATTGTGTGTCTATTACAACATAACGCAGGAAACGCTCGATCACTTCACTTTTATCAAATTTACCCATTATTGAACCTCTTTTCGGAAAAACTGTTGTTTACTAATTATAGCACGACTTTGCACCGAAAGTGTTTTTGAATAAAAAAACATTGACATACGAAGAGAATAATACTATATTGGACAGAGAAAAAGTGCAAGGGCGCACAGCAAACTGCGCTTTTTTTATTAACTCCGGTGCTTTAGCACAATAAACTGATAAAGCAGAAAAAGTGACACCGGGTATTATTTATGCATAAATAATGCATATAAATTCAGGAGGAAAAAATGAAAAGATTAACACGAGTGATTTCTATTTTAGGCGCGGTGGCAATGAGCGCAAGCGTTCTCGCAGGATGTGGAAAGACTTCAACCGAACCCGCCGCACAGACAGGATCTGCTGAATCCGCCGAGGTGGCAGAGGCAGTATCCGAAACTGTTGAAGCGGCAGCCGAGGCATACGATCTCAGCAACGTTAAACTTATGAGCGATGGAGTGCTCAGCGTGGGATGTGAAGTCGGATATCCCCCCTTCGAGGACTTTGCGGAAGACGGAACAACCCCTATAGGATTTGATGTTGATATCATTACCGAAGTAGCAAGAAGACTCGGTCTCGAGGTTAATATCATCAACACTGCATGGGATGGTATTTTTGCCGGGATCGACAACAACTATGATCTTGTCTGCTCTGCATGCACTATCACTGCCGAGCGTCAGGAGAGTATGGCTTTCTCTACTCCCTACATTTCAAACTATCAGGCTGTGATCTTAAAGGCCGGAGATACTACGGAGATCAAGAGCTTCAACGATCTTGACGGAATGACGGTTGCGGTTCAGAAAGAGACCACATCCGATGAGCTTATCAGCGACTACAAGTCCACCGGAACCATCGATGTAGAGATAGTGGCAAACGAGAAGGTCCTCAGCTGCTTTACCCAGCTCGACAACGGCGAAGTTGATGCGGTATGTGTCGACTCAACCGTAGCAGACGGATATCTTGCAAAGAATCCTGATAAATACATTTATGCTTTCAAGGATGAAGCCGAAGCTGAGATGTTTGGAATAGCAATGGGCCTTAACAACACTGCATTAAAGGAAGCTGTGGACTGGGCTCTTGCAGGAATGGAAGCAGACGGATTTATTGAAGAGACCCGTAATTACTGGTTTGGTCAGTAAGAATAAGAATAAGAAAAGTGACAGTTGCAGCGGTAACAGCCATGCTACCTATTGGATGGGAATATGAAGAGTTTTCTTAAAGGATTGATCGATATCAAAAACTGGAAAAAAAGGACCAAGACTACCTGGGTGATAGTGTTGATCATCATTGCGGCATGCATCGTCCTGTCTTTCTTAAAGCCGTCGGAAGCGGATATGAAGTCCATGGCTTCAAAAGAAATGCAGGAGATGATAAAGGCTGACGAGGGAAGCTCAAGAAAAAGAGTTACCATCACATACAACAGCCTTATAATAGTGAACTATTGCTCATTTTCCACTTCCGGAGCAAAGGAGATCACCGAGAGATATGTGGGATTTGTAGGCAGAGCGTTCCAGGCAGATAAGGGATTTGGAAAATTTGCCGGACAGATGGTCAATTATACTTACCGTATGCTGGGCTGCGGAGAGAATATCCTTCACGGTGCTAAGCTTACTTTGTTTTTGACTACTGCCTCGACACTTATTGGTGTTATTCTGGGAACGCTTCTTGCCCTCGGAAAGATATCGAAAAATAAAATACTGAGCAAAGCCTGCTCCGCTTATATCTTTTTCTTTAGGGGAACTCCTCTTATGATCCAGCTGTTTGTGATCTATTACACGCTTCCCGCGGTGTTCGGGTATGCGTGGAGGGATCTTTTCAACGCGGCTGACAATCAGGCTGTATACAAGGGCGCGTTTATCGCCGCTCTTATAGCATACGGACTTAACTCGGGTGCGTACTGTGCCGAGATAGTGCGCGCTGCGATCCAGTCCATAGAAAAGGGACAGCATGAAGCGGCAAAGGCACTCGGCCTGTCCTATTCACAGACCATGAGGCTTATCATCATACCGCAGTCCGTCCGCAGAATGGTACCGCCGATCTGTAACGAATTCATTATGATGCTGAAAGATGCTTCGCTGGTATTTGCCATCTCCCTTATGGATATTACGACTATCTCCAAGAACATCATGACAAGCGAGATATCATATATTGTATTCCTGCCGGCGCTGGTTATTTATCTGATAATCACAGCCTTTTTCACCTGGATATTCAACGCGATCGAGAAGAAATTCTCGCTGTATGAGTAAGGAGGCACGCTATGGATAATTACGAATACATACTTGAAACCGAGCATGTCAGCAAGAATTTCGGAAATCTGGTGGTTTTAAAGGATATCAACCTGAAGGTTAAAAAGGGAGAAGTGATCTGTATAATAGGCCCCTCCGGCGCCGGGAAATCAACTTATCTTCGTTCCCTGAACCAGCTTGAAAAGATTTCCTCAGGAAAGATCTTTATAAAAGGAGATCTTTTCCTGCATCGCGAAAAAGATCGAACGGTAGAGAGAATCGACAAAAAAACACAGCAGCAGCTCCTTCTGGAGATGGGAATGTGCTTCCAGAGGTTCAATCTTTTCCCCCATAAAACGGTGCTGGAGAATATATGCCTTGCCCCCGTTCAGGTAAAACATGAGGACAAGGAAACCGTTAAAAAAGAGGCTATGGAGCTCCTCAAAAAGGTTGGTCTTGCGGAGAAGGCGGATGAGTTTCCTAACCGCTTATCCGGAGGTCAGCAGCAAAGGGTGGCTATTGCAAGAGCGCTTGCCATGAAGCCCGAGATCATGCTTTTCGATGAGCCCACTTCGGCACTCGATCCCGAGCTTGTCGGAGATGTTCTGCAGGTTATGAAAGACCTCGCAAATGAAGGAATGACCATGCTTGTGGTCACTCATGAAATGGGATTTGCAAAAGAGGTGGCAGATAGAGTATTATTTATGGCTGACGGAATCATTGCTGAGGAAGGAAGCCCGGATAAAATATTCAACAATCCCGAGAATCCAAGAACTCAGAGCTTTTTAAAGTCGATTCTGAACGTTTAGGGAGAGTTGTACCCGGATCATGAGATCAAAACAGATCAGAAGTTCATTATTACTGGCATTAACAGCAGCCATCTGGGGTGTGGCATTTGTCGCCCAGACGACGGGAGGAAACGCGGTAGGACCCTTTTCCTTTAATTCCGTCAGGTCTATTATCGGATCGGTTGTGTTATTGCCGGTAATTTTTGTTTTGGATAAACTCGGTCTTTCAGCAAGAAGACCCAAAAGCAAAGAGGATTATAAAAAACTGTGGATCGGCGGAGGACTGGTGGGACTGTCGCTCTTTTTCGCCGCAAACGCCCAGCAGGTTGGGATATACCTCGGCGCCCAGGTAAGTAAAGCAGGCTTTCTGACAGCGCTGTACATTATTCTTGTCCCCATTCTGGGCTTGTTCGTTAAGAAGAAATGCGGATGGAATATCTGGCTCGGAGTGGGAATAAGCCTTGTCGGAATGTACTTTTTGTGCATGAACGGGGGATTCGCGCTTCAGTGGATGGACCTGGCACTTATAGCGTCTGCTTTTCTGTTTTCCATACAGATCCTTCTGATCGATCATTTCAGCCCTCAGATGGATCCGGTGAGGCTGTCGTCCATCGAATTCCTTGTGTGCGGGGTTTTGTCGGGAATACCCGCAGCTTTGATCGATATCCCTTCAAGGGGTGGGATCAGCTGCTGGCTTGCGGATTTTGCCGGTTGGAACGCTTGGATCCCGATTCTTTATGCCGGCGTGTTATCAAGCGGAGTAGCCTACACTCTTCAGGTAGTGGCCCAGCCCGGACTCAATCCCACGATAGCGTCGCTTATTATGAGTTTCGAGGCGGTGTTTGGCACGATCGCAGGATGGCTTATTCTCCACCAGCGGCTCACCGCCAGAGAAATAATCGGATGCCTGCTCATGTTTGCCGCCATCGTTATCGCACAGCTTCCGCTCAGCCGCAAATAAACCCTAAGGCTATATGTATTGATTTGTGTTCACAACGTTGAAATATTATGGTATAATGACAATTTGTGAGAATGCGATTTGTGAGGCGGAGGGAGAAATCCATCAGAAGGAAAAGATGTAATGAAGAATAAAGTAATGGGAATTTTGCTGGCAGGAGCAATGCTTCTGGCAGCTACAGCCTGCACTAAAGAGGAGGTTATAACTCCGGATCCTCCCGAGCCGGTTGTTAAAGAAGATCCGGTGGAACCCGGGCCAAATATTACGGATGCGGTTGTTACAGATCCCGATGAAACCCCTGTCATCGAGGAGCGAACAGTCGTTGACGGAAAGAAGCAGAGTTATCTTACCGGAGAGTGGAAAGATGAGGCGGTTGTAGACAGACGCCCCATGGCTGTAATGATACCGGACAATAAGCCGGCATTACCGCAGTACGGCATATCCAAGGCAAGCGTGATATTCGAAGCACCGATGGAAGCTTATGAATGCACCAGGCTTATGGCTATCCTGGAAGATTACGATGAGCTTGATCATATCGGCCCGGTCAGAAGTGCGCGACTATATTTTATGGAGTATTCACTCCCATATGATGCCATTTATTGTAACTGGGGAATTGCGCTCGTACCCGGGGCAAAGGAGTTGATCAACTCCGACAGGATCCACAACATATCTCAGGCTGTAGAAGGAATCGATAACCCTTCCCAGGAAGCCTTTGACCGTGATCAGGAGAGAAAAGATCTGGGATATTCTCTTGAATTCACAGGCATCATGACGATCGACGGATATAATGCCGCGTTGGACCGTATGGGATATAGAAAGACTCACGACGACCTTTTTGAACAGCCTTTTATATTTGCTCAGGAGGGTTATATATCCGGATATTCGGAAATGCCCGATGCCAAAACGATCTATCCCGGCGGAAAGCAGGGTCAGGGCGGATACGGACAGACAAGTCCATACTTTGTGTATAATGAAACAGATCATTTATATCACAGATATCAGCTCAACGAGCCCCAGATAGACGAATACAATAACGAAGAGCTGACCTGCCGTAATGTTATTTTTTTGGTTACCGTCGGTGACAGATATAACGAAAATACCGGGTATCTTTGGTTTTCTGTAAAGGGAAGCGATTCGATGGCAGGTGGTCCCGCGTTTTTCTTTACAGAGGGAAAGTCCATCGAAGGATATTGGCTGAAAGATGAAACCGATGACGGAGCTTACCATTATTACGACAAACAGAATAATGAGATAATATTTAATCAGGGAAAGACTTGGGTTTGTCTGATCAACAATTCTTTCTTTGAAAGTATAGTCATCGAATAAATAATATGAAGGGGAGCGCCGCATATTGTGGTGCTCCCCTTTGTCAAAACGGTGTGAAAATCTCAAGGGGAAGCATATGAACATACGCCTGTACAACGCAAGAATCCTTACAATGGAAGAGGGAAGAGATCTGTTCAGAGGGGAGATCTGGATCAAGAACGACAGGATAGCATACGTGGGAGCCATCGAGGAGATAGAGGAAGAAGGCCCCGGCCTGCCTCACATCAAGTGGGACTACGAGCTTGACTGTGAAAACAATCTTTTGATGCCCGGCTTTAAAAATGCACACACCCATTCCGGAATGACCTTTTTGAGATCCTATGCGGATGACCTTCCGCTCAGCGAATGGCTCACCAAGAAGGTATTTCCCTACGAAGAGAAGCTTTCCACCGGAGATATATATGAATTTACCCGCCTAGCGATCATGGAGTACGTTACCAGTGGGATCACCTCTATTTTTGATATGTATCTTTCTCCCGATGCAATTGCGGAGGCTTGCAGGGATACCGGAATGAGATGTGTTCTCTGCGGAAATGTTAATGATCACACATCGAGCCCCGAAAAGATGGCAGATGAATACGAGAGGCTCAACAGCTTTAATCCGCTCATCACATATCGTCTCGGGATCCATGCGGAATACACCTGTTCCAAGGAGCTGATCGACAGTGTCTGCTCCGTTGTGCACAGATATAAAGCCCCTTTTTACTGTCATCTGAGTGAGACCAGGGACGAGGTGGAAGACTGCAGGAAACGCTATGGCCTGACACCGGCAAGATATCTTGACGAAGTAGGTCTTTTTGAATATGGCGGAGGCGTATTCCACGGAGTGCATCTCACCGAGGAGGAGATGGATATCCTTGCAATGAGAGATGTATCGGTTATCACCAACCCCGGATCCAATCTTAAACTTGCCAGCGGTATCGCACCTGTTGCAAAGCTTGCGGAAAAAGGGATAAATCTTGCAATTGGAACCGACGGAGCCGCAAGCAATAATGCTCTGGACATGTTCAGGGAGATGTATCTTGTAAGCACTCTCTCCAAGATCAGAGAAAATGATGCGGCAAGTTTTGATGCAACCAAAGTGATCAAAATGGCTACATGGGGCGGAGCTCAGGCTATGGGGCTGAGAGATGCCAATGTTCTTGCGACAGGTAAATATGCTGATATCATAATGATAGATATGCATCAGCCCAACATGCAGCCCGAAAATAATATCGTCAAAAATATTGTCTACAGCGGAAGCAAGAAAAATGTGAAGATGACAATGATCGGCGGAAAGATCCTATACGCAGAGGGAAGATACAACATAGGCGAGAGCCCCGAAAGAATATATGAGAACTGCAACAGGATCGCAGAGAGGATACTTGCATAGATGAAATTTGTTTCGTGGAATGTTAACGGATTAAGAGCAGCCATCGGTAAAGGCTTTATGGAGAGTTTTGAAAAACTGGATGCGGACATTTTCTGCCTGCAGGAGACTAAGCTTTCCGAAGGTCAGCTCGACATAGAATTAAATGGATATCATCAGTACTGGAATTATGCGGAGAAGAAGGGTTACAGCGGAACAGCCGTGTTCACAAAGAAGGAGCCCTTAAATGTTACATATGGGATCGGTATCCCGGAACATGATAAAGAAGGCAGAGTGATCACGCTTGAATTTGAAGATTTTTACTTTATCACGGTATATGTTCCGAACTCCCAGAGGGAGCTGACCAGACTGGCATACCGGCAGGAATGGGAGGCGGCTTTTCTTTCGTACATATTGAAACTGGAAGAAAAAAAGCCGGTTATCTATTGCGGCGATCTGAATGTTGCGCATAATGAGATAGACCTTAAAAACCCCTCATCCAATCATCATAACGCAGGGTTTACCGACGAGGAAAGAGAGTGCTTTTCAAAAGTGCTGGAGAGCGGATATATAGACACTTTCAGGTATTTTTATCCCGACAGAAAGGATATCTATTCCTGGTGGTCATATATGTTCCATGCGAGGGAGAATAACGCCGGATGGCGTATCGACTATTTTGTTGCTTCAAAAAAGCTCGAAGGCAGGCTTAAAGGCGCGGATATCCACTGTGATATCATGGGCTCGGACCATTGTCCGGTAGAGCTTGAGATATCAGATTAAAATAATAGATTGAATAAAGATTGTAAGACTGAAAGAAAAGACCGGATCACAATACTGAAATAATAGACAGATAGAGAGATTTTAAATGGATTATGGCAATTATGAGGTTTCGGACGCCCGGATGGAAGAAGAGCTGGAGAGGGCGCGAGCGCTCCAGAGGCGGATGGAAGACCTCTATGTAGAGACTTTTCGGATTCTTTGCAACAAAAAGAATCCTTCAAATATAAAAAAACTGGATAAAAAGATAAATTCCACCGGAAATGTCGTAAAGAACGCACTTTACGGATACCAGTACGCGGATCTGTATCCGAGGATACTGGCGATGATGTCGGCAATAGCACTTCAGCCGCCCGCACAAAAAAAACACCTTGAAGAGGAAACAGAAAACCTTATCAGAACTGTTGCCGGAAAAGACTGGGAGATCCTGGCGATAACCAGAAGTGACGATGCAATAGAGAGCTACCTTGACTTTGTATCGGATCCCCGAAACCGGAATATTATCACCAAAGGGGCTCCTATCGAGGAGAAATTCACCAAGTTCTATGATCGCAAGATAAAAATGCAGATCATGGGGCTGGTACAGACCGATCCTACGGCAGAGTATGTAGAGACAAGGGCTATGACCCGGGAATTCCATCTTCATGTGGGACCGACGAATTCCGGAAAAACCTACGAAGCGATACAGCATCTCAAGGATGCACAAAAGGGAGTGTACCTTTCACCGCTCAGGCTTCTTGCCCTGGAGATATACGATACTCTGAACGAGGCGGGAACCCCCACTTCTATGAAGACCGGAGAGGAACATATAACAGTTGAGAACAGCAGAGTGCTTTCCCAGACTGTCGAGACGCTTAATCTTGATGAGGAATATGACATAGCTGTTATAGATGAGTGCCAGATGATCTCCGACCCCGAGAGAGGTGCGGCCTGGTCGAGGGCTATCCTTGGAGTAAAAGCAAAGGAAATATACCTTCTGTCAAGCGATAATGTTACGGAGCTTTTAACCGAGATAATCGACACTTGCGGCGATACGTATGACATTACCCATCATCAGAGAAAAACGGGACTGGAAGTAGAGGACGAACCTTTTATCCTGAGTGAGAGTAACCGTGTTACAAGAGACCAGATCCGCCCGGGGGACTGCTACATCCTCTTTTCAAAAAAGAGAGTGCTTGATCTTGCGGCAAGATTTGAACAGATGGGCGTAAAAGCCAGCGTAATATACGGAAAGCTCCCGCCCGAGACCCGTAAATCCGAAGTCAGAAGATTTGCCAACGGAGAGACCAAGATAGTAATCTCCACAGATGCGATCGGTATGGGTATCAATCTCCCGATCCACAGGATCATATTTGCCGAGAGCTGGAAGTTTGACGGGCAGACAAGAAGAGACTTAAAGCCCGACGAGATACTGCAGATAGCCGGCAGAGCCGGAAGATTCGGAAAATACGATACCGGATATGTTACGACCACTGATCCGGAATTCCTTCCCGTGTTGAAAAAGACAATAGGGAAGCCTCTTCCCCAGATACATTCCGCTATTCTCGGATTCCCCAGAATGCTGGTTAATCTGGATGCTACTCTGAGCGAGATACTTACAGTGTGGTACAACATTCATCCGCAAAAGCCCTACGAAAAAATGAAGATCGACCGCATGCTCACTTTGTACAGAACGTTAAAAGATCAGAGCCTTGATTTTGATCTCATCTATGGAGACAGCGACAACAAAAAGGACATCATTTATGATATGATCTCCTGCCCCATAGACGAAGGAAACCCCAGAGTGCTTGATCAGTGGGTACAGTACTGCCTCACTTATGCGGCGGATATTTCCCTTGAAAAGCCCTCATTTCCCAGAACGGGAAACAACGGACTTGAAAAGCTGGAAACATATTATAAACTACTTGAACTCTATCATCTGTTTTCCGTCCACATGGGAAAGATAATGGACGAAGAGTGGCTGATGGAAGAAAAAAAGAATACCGAGCTTGAGATAGAAGACTACCTGAGCGGTAACAAGAATAAGTTCATCAAGAGATGTAAAGACTGTTCCAGACAGCTTCCGATGGGCTATGGCTATGAAAGATGCAAGGCCTGCAGAGCCGCGTTCGAAGCCGCCAGGATGATTCCCGGAGCAAAGTACGGAAAACAGCTTGCAGCCGCAAAGAACAGAAACGGACGAAAAAGATCGGACAGGTACAGATAGAATACAAATATAAACCGGAGGAAAAAAAGATGGCAGATTGGAAAAACACAAACGAACTGAATTCGTTTAAAAAACTCGGAGAGGTTAAGCCCGTTGATCTCAAAACAGCTATGAGCGGAGAAAACGGGGCAAAGAGAGTAAAGGATTACAGCATTAAGATGGCGGCAGGACTCAGCTACAATTATGCTGCCAAAGCTGTTGATGAAAATGTGATCGCTGCGTTGAAGGAACTCGCCGATGAGGCAGATCTTGCGGGTAAATTTGAGGAACTGTACAACGGAGCGGTTATCAATACAGGTGAAAAGAGAATGGTCCTCCATCATCTTACCAGAGGCCAGCTTGGAAACAGTGTAAATGCAGACGGAGTGGACAAGAGAGAGTTTTATCTCGGAGAACAGAAAAAGATCGCTGAATTCGCCAACAAAGTTCACAGTGGAGAAATTGTTAACGAAGCGGGCGAAAAGTTTACAACTGTAGTGCAGATCGGTATCGGAGGAAGCGACCTCGGTCCCCGCGCAATGTATCTTGCACTTGAGAACTGGGCAAAGAAAAACGGCTGCTTCAAGATGGAAGCAAAATTCATCAGCAACGTGGATCCAGATGATGCGGCAGCAGTGCTTGCATCGGTAGATGTTGCACATTCAATGTTTATCCTTGTTTCAAAATCGGGAACGACTCTTGAGACTCTCACAAATGAATCCTTTGTAAAGGATGCCCTTAAAAAAGCGGGTCTTGATGCATCCAAGCATATGATCGCAGTTACAAGCGAAACCTCACCTCTTGCAAAGAGCTCCGATTATCTGCAGGCATTCTTTATGGACGACTATATCGGAGGCAGATTCTCCTCCACTTCCGGAGTGGGCGGTGCTATCCTTTCCCTTGCCTTCGGACCCGATGTATTTGCAAGATTCTTAAACGGTGCCGCAGAGGAAGATAAGCTTGCCGCAAAGAAGGATATCATGGAGAACCCCGCAATGCTCGATGCACTTATAGGTGTGTATGAGAGAAATATCCTCGGCTATCCCGCAACGGCGGTGCTTCCTTACTCACAGGCGCTTTCGAGATTCCCTGCGCACCTTCAGCAGCTTGATATGGAATCCAACGGAAAGAGCGTGAACAGATTCGGTGAGCCGATAGACTATTTAACGGGACCGATCATTTTCGGTGAGCCCGGAACAAACGGACAGCATTCCTTCTACCAGCTCCTTCATCAGGGAACCGATATAATACCTCTTCAGTTCATAGGATTCAAGGAGAATCAGGCAGGAGTAGACGTAGATATTCAGGGCAGCACCAGCCAGAAGAAGCTCTGTGCAAATGTGGCAGCTCAGATTGTGGCGTTTGCATGCGGAAAAGACGACGAAAACCGTAACAAGAATTTCAAAGGCGGAAGACCTTCAAGCATAATCGTAGGAGATCAGCTTACTCCAGAAGCACTCGGAGCACTTCTTTCTCACTTTGAGAACAAGGTAATGTTCCAGGGATTTGTGTGGAATATCAACAGCTTCGATCAGGAAGGCGTACAACTTGGAAAAGTCCTTGCAAAGAAAGTCCTTGCACATGAAACTGACGGAGCACTCAAGGAGTACAGCGATCTATTTGAAATCTGATGCATACTCGCGATGCAGGAAGCTATTGCAGAATACAATAGCTGCTCTATGATATAGAAGAATGATATTTAGCTCAGTAATATTCAATTGGATATTTCTTCCGGTAACGCTGGGGCTCTACTACCTTGTCGCAGCGCAGCCGTGGGGAAAAGAGGAGACGGCAGGCAGGGCCAAGAATGCGGTTCTGCTGCTTGCCTCACTTGTTTTTTATGGATTGGGAGGTTACAGGTACCTTCTGATCCTTTTGGCTGTTCTGGTAATTAATTATATCTCAGGTCTGCTCATTGACAGGCAATCGGGAAAAGTATCAAAGCTCGTGCTTATACTCGCTGTTATTGCAGACCTGGGAATTCTGTTTTTCTTTAAATATTTCAATATAGTTGTGCTGATATATGAAAACCTGATCTCCGGTCTTCCCCCTTTCAAAATATGGAATAACATAATCACGCTTACCCGCACCGGAGAACTGGCATTTACCGATATCGTGCTTCCCATCGGTATTTCCTTTTACATATTCCAATCTATTTCATATATTGCGGATGTCAAAAGGGGAGAAGCAAAAGTTCAGAAAAACTTCATCGACTACGCCTTGTATGTCTCTTTTTTCCCGCAGCTAATTGCCGGTCCCATCGTCAGGTTTTCCGATATCGAAAAGCAGATCAGATTCCGTCACGAAACGACCGAGCAGCTCTCGGAAGGTATAACCCGGTTTATATTGGGGCTTTCCAAAAAAGTTCTGATAGCCAACGAGGTCGGAAAAATAGCAGATGAGATATGGAATCACAAAATAGGCGGATTGGGAGCGGGTGTAACCTGGCTTGCGGCTATTTCGTATACTCTGCAGATATTCTACGATTTTTCCGGATACTCAGACATGGCGATAGGTCTGGGAAAAATGTTCGGCTTTAACATAAAAGAGAATTTTAACTATCCTTATATTTCCGGATCTATAACGGAGTTCTGGCGAAGGTGGCATATATCTCTCGGTACATGGTTTAAAGAATATGTGTATATTCCCCTTGGAGGAAGCAGAAAAGGTCTTGGAAAAACCCTGATCAATCTTCTGATAGTTTTCACTCTCACCGGAATCTGGCATGGAGCCAATTTCACTTTCCTGTTGTGGGGACTTATATATGCGCTGCTTTTGATCGTTGAGAAACTTTTTCTCAAAAAGGCTCTTGATAAGAATCCTGTCAGGTTTCTGAATCACATATATGTTATGATCAGCGTTATTATGGCTTGGATATTTTTCAGAGCAGATAACATCCAGCGTGCGGGAAGGTTCATTGCCGAGATGTTCCGGGCAGGAGACGGGGAATATTCCGTATTGTCATTTTTGTCAATGCATGGTATTGCTGCCATAGCAGCCGGGATAGTTTTCTGTTTTCCCATATATCCGTATTTAAAAAAGAAGGTTGAAAGCAACACAAAAGCGCTTAAAGTGCTGACACCGGTTCACACGGTAATCCTTATTCTGCTGTTTGTTTATTCAATGATAGTGATAGTCAGCGGATCGTATAATCCGTTCATATATTACAGGTTTTAAAACGCGGTAAAGCGAATGAAAAATCATTACTTTAAGATAATTGCATTTTTGTCGGTTCTGATCCTTCCGATGGCAGTATGGCTTGTGATAGCACTGGCTGCCCCGAAAAGATTCGGCGAACTCAACTTCGACGTCGGTGAAAAGAGAGATAAAACAGAACTTGAATCGGTAACGGAGATCGCAACCACGGGAGATAAAGTCACCTCTTACTTTGCGGACAGGGCTCCTTTCAGAAGCGTGCTGATAAGCTTTTACCGGAAGATCTATAACGCTGCCGAAGCACCATACGAAAAGGGTATAAAGCCGGTTCTGGTAAAACTGTACCCGAAGGGCAATAACGATGAAAGATCCTCCGCAGCTTATGAAAAAGCGTATGAGGAACTCTTCCACAACTCGAAAGATGAAAAGCCTGTGAACCCGGAGCCGGAGAGCGCTTCCACCCCAGGATCATCAAAGCCTGCAGATGGTGACACTGCGCCGGATGATTCATCGGCAGAAGAACAGGTTCATGTTCACAAGTTTGAAGAAAGCAGAGTCGTTCAGCCCGATTATCTGAATTACGGATACACGGAATACATCTGCAGTGAATGCGGCTATACCGAAAAGAGAGATTTTGTTAATAAGCTGGTTGACAGCAGCTACTTTGCTCCGAATACTCACGGAGAGGGAGTGATAGTGGGAAGATATGACTGGCTCTTTTTGGATATGACCGGAGATGTAGAGTACTACAAGGGAACCAATCTGCTGTCTGCCGAGGAAGAGCAAGAATACCTTACAAAGCTTCGAAAGATCAGTCAGCTTTGCGAGGACAGAGGGATAGTACTGGCAGTATTTCTTGCCCCGGATAAGGAGCAGGTTTATTCGGAATACATGCCGAGTTATAAGGTTGAAAACGAATATAAACGGCTTGAAAGATTCGCGGACTATGTCAGGGAAAACTCGGACATTCCTATATCATACCCTCTGGCAGAGCTTAAATATGCCGACAGATATTGGAGAACATATTTCAAATATGACACACATTGGAACAGCATCGGAGCGTTCATCGGTGTTCAGTCCGTTTATCGCATGATAGGAGTGGAGACAAGCAACCCGTCATCACTTGAGATTATCGGATGCCTGAGAGCGGAAACAGGAGATCTTTTCGGAATGGGTGAGATCGACCCTTCAAGCTATACTCCGGAACCGGAATATATAGTGAGTTACAAGTCAGATGTCCCCGTAGTATTTGAATCACCGGAGGGGATTAATGCCGGTGTATTTCGTTCGGCAGCGGAATGTGATAATGATGATAAGATCGTTCTGGTCGGAGATTCATTCAGAATAGCGATGACGGAATATCTTGAAAAAGATTTTGCGGAATGCGTTATCGCACACAGAGATAATATGGAAGATATTGCGGAAGATATGAGGGAGACGGATTATCTGATCCTTGAAACGGCGGAAAGATTCGATTACCTGCTGTTCCAAAGCCTTGATGAGGTTATAGAGATCCTTTCGCCGTAAGATGCAGAATGGGCAGCTGCCGGAAAGGCAGGCTGCCCATATTTTTTATCAGGCGGTGATAACCGGAAGAGGCTCTTTATAAAAACATTCGGAGAAAACTCTCAGGTATTCCGCATCTTCGGCGCCCGCTGTCTCGTAAGCAGAATGCATCGAAAGCTGGGCAAGTCCTATGTCGGCTGTATTCATGGAAATCTGGGTATTGGCGATATTGCCCAGTGTTGATCCGCCGGGGGTGTCGGAGTTGTTGGCAAACTCCTGATAAGGAATCTCAGCGGATTCGCATATCATCTTAAACACCGCCGCAGAAGCGCCGTCCGTTGTATACCTCTGGTTGGCACTGTGCTTGAGCACAATTCCCTTATTCATTTTGGGACGGTTGGTGGGATCCGCTTTTGACGCATAATTGGGGTGAACGGCATGTGCATTGTCGGCTGAGATCATAAAGCTGGAAGCGATCAGGGAAAGTGCCGCCTGACGATCCATCTTCAGTCCCTCAAATATCCTGTCGGTTACATCTGCAAGGAAAGTGGATTCCGCGCCCTGTTTTGTTCTGCTTCCCACCTCCTCGTTATCAAAAATACAAAGCATCGAGATACCGGCGTTTTCCGTATCCTGAGAATCTATGAATCCCTCAAACGAAGAATATGCGCATTCAAGGTCATCCAGTCTGGGAGAGGATATAAATTCACTCTCGGCACCCCAGATGCAGGGTCTGTCACGAGAGACAAGGAAAAGATCGTTTCCGAGGATGTCGGATGGTTTTGCCTTGATTTCCTTTGCTATTCTTGAGATCAGAGTCTCTTTCTCGTTCTGTGAAAACAGCGGGAGCATTTCGGTCTGAACACTGATACCGTCCTTCTTGTCGGAATCCCGTGTCATGTGTATGGCTAGCGACGGGATAAGAAGAAGATCGCGGTTAATGTATACCAGCTTCTGAACCGGTCCGTCAGGTGATTTGACAAACACCCTGCCGGCAACGCTTAAAGGTCTGTCAAACCAGGACTGGCAGATCATCCCCCCGTATTTTTCCACATTGAGCCTTACGATACCCTCGCTTGCTGTCTCGGGTGAGGGTTTGATCTTAAATGTGGGTGAATCGCTGTGGCTGGCGATAATGTGTATTCCGTCAGGTTTTTTCCCGGGTATTCGGAATGCGATGATCGACGAAGAATTCCTTATAGTAAAATACTTCCCTCCCTTTGATATTTTCCATGCTTTCTTTTCCGAGAGCTCGGTATAACCCTGGCTTACAAGGATGCGCCTCAGATAATCGACAACATGATAACAGCTTGGGCATTGAGAGATAAAATCAAGAAGTCCTTTTGAAAGATTGTTTTTCTTCATTTTTTAAACTCCAATCTTTGAATATTAATCAGAAACCGTGCAAAAACCCACATGTCTGACAAAGAATATAATACCACAAACAAACAGGATATTTCCATCCGGAAAAAGGATTGTGATATAATCATAACAGATGGCAAAAACTTATGGAAAAAGTGTAACCAAAACAATTCGAACACTGAAAAGAAAGGACTTGCAGCATGTCTATAGAAGCAGCATTTATGGTACCTCATCCGCCGCTGATCGTACCGCAGGTCGGAAAGGGAAATGAAAAGCAGGTGGAAAAGACCATAATGTCTTATGACAAAGTGGGCTCACTTGTGGCGGATATCTCACCCGATACGATAATAATCTCAAGTCCCCATGCCACTATGTACGGAGATTATTTCCACATCTCTCCCGGCAAAAAGGCAGCCGGTTCGTTTGCGGGATTCGGTGCACCGGAGGTTTCCTTCCGTGAAGATTATGATGCGGAGCTGGTTTCTGAGATAGAGAGATTGGCAAAAGCAAATGGGTTTCCTGCCGGAACCCTCGGAGAAAGGGACCCTGAGCTTGACCATGGCACGATGGTTCCGCTGTACTTTATCAGAAAACACTATTCCGGAGGAAGAATAATCCGGATCTGTCTGTCGGGGCTTCCTCTCACGGATCATTATATACTGGGGCAGATAATACAGAAAGCTGTCGATAATACCGGAAGAAAGGCAGTCTATATAGCCAGCGGAGATCTTTCCCATAAGCTTCAGGAGTACGGTCCTTACGGCTTTGCCAAGGAAGGCCCGGAATATGATGCGCGCATTATGGATGTGTGCGGTAGAGGCTCATTTGATGAGATGTTTGATTTCGATGAGAGCTTTTGCGACAAAGCAGCCGAATGCGGACACAGATCGTTTGTGATCATGGCCGGAGCCCTTAACGGATATGAGCTTGATATAACCGCGTTCTCTCACGAGGATGTAACCGGCGTGGGATACGGGATATGCAGTTTTTATCCCATTAAAGGAGAAAACGGGGAGATCCGCCAAAGCGAGAGCAGAAGATTTCTCGAAAAGTATCTGGAAGAGCTCGATCGTAAGCTTAATGAAAAGAGAGAAAAATCTGACGCATATGTCAGGCTGGCGGTTAAGACCATAGAGACTTTTATCAAAACAGGTCATGTGATAGATGTTCCCGGTGACGTTCCCGCAGAGCTTAGAGAAAAAAGAGCAGGGGCTTTTGTTTCCATTCACAAGCTCGGCTCTCTGCGCGGATGCATAGGAACTATACTCCCCACTGCGGATTGCATTGCACAGGAGATAATAAACAACGCAATCAGCGCTTCAGCAAGGGATCCCAGATTTGATCCCATAACGCCGGATGAGCTGCAGTTTTTGGAAGTGAATGTTGATGTGCTTGGGGATCCGGAAGATATATCCTCTCCGGAAGAGCTCGATGTTAAAAGATACGGAGTGATCGTTACCAAGGGAAGAAAAAGAGGGCTTCTTCTGCCGGATCTTGACGGAGTGGATACAGTGGAAGAACAGCTTTCGATCGCCAAGAGAAAAGCGGGGATAGACCCCTTTGACAATGATGTGGAGCTACAGAGATTTGAAGTGGTAAGGCATTACTGATATGGCAAAATGTGAGGTTTGTTTCAGGCATTGTGAAATAAAAGACGGCTCTCTGGGGTTTTGCGGTGGGCGCAGCTGTATAGACGGAAAAGTCATTCCCGTTAATTACGGAAGAGTAACTTCTCTGGCGCTCGACCCTATCGAAAAAAAGCCTCTTAACAGATTTCATCCCGGGTCAAAGATAATATCCGTCGGGAGCTTTGGCTGTAATCTGAGATGTCCTTTTTGTCAGAATGATGAGATATCCTGGTCCGGGCAGGCTTTATCCTATGCGGGATACGCACTTGAAGAAATGTGCGGAAAGGAAACGGATGCAGCAGGAAGTGCCCGCAGTGAAAATGACAGGACCGAGTATGTATCACCCGAGGAACTGACTGAAACCGCAAAGTACTATCGGGACAGAGGCAATATCGGTGTGGCTTTTACATACAATGAACCGCTGATAGGATATGAGTACGTGCTGGATACCGCAAGGCTTGTTCATGAGGCGGGGATGGTAAACGTACTCGTGACAAACGGTACTGCAGAGCTTCCGATCCTGGAAAAGCTGTTGCCTTACGTAGATGCGATGAATATAGATCTTAAGGGGTTTTCGCAGGATTACTATAACAGTACCCTTGGCGGGAACCTGGAGATGACGAAGCAGTTTATAGAACGCGCCGTTAAGGATTGCCACGTTGAACTTACGACTCTGATCGTTCCGGAAGAAAACGATACAGAAGAAGAAATGAGATCTATCTGTGAATGGATATCCTCTCTGAGGGATAAGAACGGTGATGTGGTGGGAGAGAGTATTCCCCTTCATATTTCACGCTTTTTTCCAAGATATAAAATGACCGACAGAGCTGCGACGGATGTGGGACATATCTATCACCTTGCGGACATTGCGCGAGGCAGTCTTAAATATGTATATACCGGGAACTGTTAACAGCTGACCGGGAAGAGCAAAGGCAAAATATCTGTGGTACTTGATAACGGATAGGTCATAGAATAATAAAAAACTATAAACTGTAAGTAAAATAAATATAAATTATACTTGACAAGGTAGCTGCCACTAACTATAATGTACTTCGGTTAGTAAAAGCTAACTTATCTTTTTGCACATGAGTTAGAAAAAGCTAACAACGGTGATCGCTACCGATCAAGAGGAAAGAGAGAGAAAAATGATGCCTTTAGTTTACGCAGAGCCCGGTGAACCGCAGATCATCAGAAAAATAGGAGGAAGCCCGGATGTAAAAAAGCACCTGGAGGACCTTGGTTTTAACGTAGGCGGTGAAATCAGCATTATCAGCACATTGGGAGAAAATCTCATAGTCAAGATCAAGGAAAGCCGTGTTGCGGTCAGCGATGAGCTGGCAAGAAAGATCATGGTATAGGATCATCCGGATTGAAATAAGGAGGAGTAGTCGGTGAAAACACTTAGAGATGTGAAGATCGGAGAGACGGTAAAAGTTGTGAAACTGCATGGGGAAGGAGCCGTTAAACGCCGGATAATGGACATGGGAATAACAAAGAATACGGAAATATATGTGCGCAAAGTTGCACCTTTGGGTGATCCCATAGAAATAACCGTCAGAAATTATGAGCTGTCGCTCAGAAAAGCCGACGCAGAAATGATAGAAGTAGAGTAGAGCCGGAAAGGAAACAGAGCAAATGAGTATCAGAATAGCACTTGCGGGTAACCCGAACAGTGGTAAAACGACCCTTTTTAACGCACTGACTGGATCGAACCAGTTTGTAGGTAACTGGCCCGGAGTAACGGTTGAAAAGAAGGAAGGAAAGCTTAAAAAGCATGAAGATGTTGTTATAACCGACCTTCCGGGTATTTATTCACTTTCTCCCTATACACTCGAGGAAGTGGTAGCAAGAAATTATCTTATCGGGGAGCGCCCCGACGCCATATTAAATATAATAGACGGAACAAACCTTGAGAGAAACCTGTATCTTACAACTCAGCTTACCGAACTCGGTATACCGGTAGTTGTTGCTGTCAATATGATGGACATTGTTAAGAAAAACGGCGATCAGATAAATATCGAGGAACTTTCAAGACGCCTGGGATGTAAGGTGGTAGTTTTATCTGCGCTCAAGGGAGACGGCGTAATGGAAGCGGCAGAAGCAGCGATAGCCGCTGCCAAAAACGGCAAGACTGTTCCGCTTCACACTTTTTCCGGACCTGTCGAGCACGCACTGGCTCATATCGAGGAAGCAATCGTGCACGATATGCCGGAGGAGCAGCAGAGATGGTATGCGATCAAGATATTTGAGCGCGATGACAAAGTGCTTGAGCAGATGAAGATACCTTCAGAGAAGCTCGAGCATATTGAAAAAGATATCCAGGCAGCAGAGACAGAGCTCGACGATGATGCCGAGAGTATCATAACCAATGAGCGATACATATACATAGCAGAAGTGATCAAGTCCTGCTATAAGAAAAAGAATGTTGGCAAGCTCACCACTTCGGATAAGATCGACAGGATCGTTACCAACAGATGGCTGGGACTACCGATATTTGCGGCGATAATGTACCTCGTATACTGGATCGCGATGGTAGGCGTGGGATCTGCGGCAACCGATTGGGCCAACGACGGACTCTTCGGAGACGGGTGGCATTTGATCGGCATTGGAAGCAGGGCTGCAGGAGAGGCTGCTGATACATACAGTGATGCAACCAACGCAGCACTTGCATATGTTGATTTCGACACTGAAGACGAAGCATTTGACGAGGCAGCAGTCCTTTCCGAAATGAAAGGAGTGACCGGCCCCGAGACATCCACCGTGGAAGTTGAAGATGAAGAGACTCTCGCTCTTGACGAGATGACCGTATACTTCAGTGAAGTTCCCGAGGATGCCGGTGATGATGTGATAGGCATGTCATTTACGGAAGCTGTCAGCTACTTTGAGGAAAACGGCTTTGACGAGCCCGATCCTGCAGATTACGGAGTATGGGTTCCCGGTATACCGGTACTTGTTGAGAATCTGCTTGATGCGATCAATGCAGCCGACTGGCTTAAGGGACTCATCCTTGACGGTATTGTAGCCGGTGTCGGTGCGGTTCTGGGATTCGTTCCTCAGATGCTGGTGCTCTTCATTATGCTTGCATTCCTTGAGGCTTGCGGATATATGGCTCGTATCGCATTTGTGCTTGACCGTATTTTCAGACGTTTCGGTCTATCCGGAAAATCATTTATCCCCATGCTGGTGGGAACAGGTTGCGGTATTCCCGGAGTTATGGCCTCACGTACGATTGAAAACGAGAGAGACCGCCGTATGACAATAATCACCACCACCTTTATTCCCTGCGGAGCGAAGATTCCGTTTATCGGAATGATCGCAGGTGCAATATTCGGAGGCAGTGCATGGGTAGCTGCAGGTTCATATTTTATAGGTATGGCTGCGATCATCATATCCGGTGTGATCCTCAAAAAAACAAAGCTTTTCGCCGGAGATCCCGCTCCTTTCGTAATGGAGCTTCCCGCATATCACCTCCCCACAGTGGCTAACGTTCTTCGTTCCATGTGGGAGCGCGGATGGTCCTTCATCAAGAAAGCAGGTACGGTTATCCTTCTTTCCACGATCGTGATCTGGTTCCTGTCCAACTTCGGATTCACCGATACAGGCTTCCGTATGATCGGAGAGGAAGAGGTTGCTGTCTCCATTCTTGCAAAAGTCGGAGGTGCCATAGCATGGATATTTGCTCCTTTAGGCTGGGGTAACTGGCAGGCAGCGGTTGCATCCATCACCGGACTTGTGGCTAAGGAAAACATCGTTGGAACCATGGGTGTTCTCTACGGTGGCGGAGAAGTGAGCGTTCACGAAACACTTGCTCAGGTATTTACAGGTGTTACAGGATTCTCGTTCCTGGTATTTAACCTTCTCTGTGCACCCTGCTTCGCAGCCATCGGTGCTATAAGACGTGAGATGAACAATCCCAAGTGGACATGGTTTGCCATAGCATATCAGTGCGGATTTGCGTACGTTATTGCTCTTATGATCAATCAGTTCGGCGGAATATTTACAGGAAATCTGAATGTGATCGGACTTATCTTTGCGGTACTTTTCCTGGGCGGCATGATCTACATGCTCTTCTTCAAAAAGTACAAAGAAGCAACAAAACTGACCCAAAAGGTCAAAGTCTGATCTGTCAGGGATCGTGATCGGGCGGTCCGGGTAACAGTAATATATGAGTGAATGGTTTAACAATAATATAGGGACGATCCTTGCTGCGGCTGTTTTGCTGGCCATAGTCGTGGCGATCATTATCGGTATGATACGCCGTAAAAAGAGTGGCAAAAGCGTCTTAGACTGCGGAGGAAACTGTGGAAGCTGCGGCGGTGCATGTTCACAGTCCAAGGTCCCCAAAAAGTATAAAGATCTTATCAAGACGGTGCTCGGTATAGACGGGATGATGTGCGGAATGTGTGAGAGTCACATTAATGACGCCATAAGAAACAGCTTTAAGGTTGAGACTGTTTATTCTTCTCACAAAAAGGGAGAAACAGTCGTCCTGTCCAAAGAGCCTCTCGATAAAGATATGCTGATAAGCACGATCGAAAAGACAGGCTACATCGTTACATCATATAGCAGCGAACAAATGAGTTGATAAAATGCCATACTACTTCAGTCGGAAGGAGTATGGCATTTTTTTTTCAGCGTCGGCGCGCAAAGAGTGGCAAGCGACTCCTTGTTCCGGTACCATCGGTGCCCTATGTTGTTCAGTTCAGAACAGCATAGGGTTTTTATATGTGTTTTTAGCAAATTTAACAAAAAATCAGTCGAACTTTTATGTATAAATTGCATGAAAACTTGTTTACAGAGATTTAATATTCTGATATCATTGACTACAAGAATGGTAGTATACAAGTTGAAGCCCATAATTAGTTTTATGAACGAGGCGGAAAATGGAAATATATAGTAAAGAGACAAAAGAATCCGCCCGGGATTATGCTCTCAGGGTGCTTAAAGGAAATATCATTTCCCTGGATCTGAAGCCGGGAACTCCGATTTCGGAGAATGACCTTGCAGCACAGCTTGGAATATCCAGGACTCCGGTCAGAGAGGCGATAATCGAGCTCAGCAAAGCATACATTATAGAAATATATCCGCAGAGAGGCAGCTTTGTTTCACTCATAGACCCAAAGATGGTAGAAGAGGCCAGATTCCTAAGAAGAGTCATGGATGCCGCGGTGATAGAGATGGCATGCGACCTTGCAGATACCGAGGGAATAGCTCTTTTGGAAGAAAATGTCATGCTTCAGGAGTTTTACCTTTCAAAGGGAATGACCGAGAAGATATTTGCTCTGGATAATGATTTTCACAGAAAGATCTATGTGGTGGCTAAAAAGGACATAATCTATGAGATCCACTCGACTATAATGATCCACTTCGACAGAGTACGATCGCTTTCAGTCTTCACTGTTAAGGATTTTAAGATAGTGGACGAACACAGGCAGATGCTTGAAGCGATCCGGGCAAGAGATAAGGAAAAAGCGGTTGCCCTGGTAGCAAAGCATTTGAACCGTTACGAAATCGATCAGAAGGAGATCATTAAGCAAAGGCCCGAATACTTCAAATTATGAAGCAGCCTGATGCTCCTGTCGAAAGTCGTTAACAAATGAAGTCGGATCACCGATCTCATATAGGAGGTTAATGTGGGAAATACAAACGCTGTGGCCGAAAAACCTGTAGCCGGCAAATTAAAGAATAAGAAAAAAGCTTATACCGGTCCCAAGAAGAGTTTCAAAAACTACATTAAAAGATATTGGCAGCTGTATCTGCTTTTGCTTTTGCCTCTGGTATATCTTCTTATATTCAAGTATCTTCCTATGAGGTACATATTACTCGCTTTTAAGGAATATAAGCTGAACATGCCTCTGATGCAGATGCCCTGGGCAAATGTCAAGAAAAGCGTCGACATCTTTAAGTATTTCAAGATCGCATTCGGAAATCCCGATTTCAGACGAGCTCTGTTTAACACGGTAAAGCTGAATCTCTTCGATCTTGTCTGTGGATTCCCGGCTCCGATTTTGTTTGCGCTCATATTGAATGAGCTTCCGTTTAAAGGATTTAAGAAGACAGTTCAGACTATCGCATACATGCCCCACTTCCTTTCATGGGTCATCATCGCCAGCCTGAGCACACAGCTCTTTGCACCCACAGACGGAATGATCAACTCCCTGCTTGCAAAGATGGGACTTAATACGATACCTTTCCTTGATGATCCTTCTCACTGGGTAGTTACGTATGTAATGATGGGGGTATGGCAGTCCTTTGGATGGGGATCGATAATCTATCTGGCATCCATAGCCGGAATAAACACAGAGCTTTATGAAGCAGCTTCGGTTGACGGAGCAAACCGCTTCCAGAAGATGTGGCACATCACACTTCCGGGTATCAAGCCTACGATCGTTGTACTGCTTGTTATGAATCTCGGTTACATCATGGGCGGAGGCTTTGAACGTCCTTTCGCTATGAAAAACAATCTGGTAATAAATGTTGCGGAGGTTATCTCGACATTTGTATATAAAGTCGGTATACAGCAGTTAAAGATCTCACTTACTACTGCGGTCGGATTGTTCCAATCTGTAGTCGGCCTCTTCTTCCTGTTGGGAGCTAATGCGATATCCCGCAAACTTGGAGAAAGGGGGATTTTCTGATGAAGATCAAATCAGCAAAAACCTTGATCGGCGATTGGGTATTCGTAATAATCTGTGTGTTCATTGCCATTATCTGTTTACTCCCGATGGTCAATCTGGCAGCGAAATCCTTGTCGGATACACAGCATCTTATCAGACATGAAGTATACCTTTGGCCCAGAGGACTTAATTTTGAAGCATATCAGACGGTCCTTTCTGACGCGAAATATGTGAGAGCGTTCATATGGACAGCGATCCTTACACTGATCTGTACACTGCTTTCACTCACGATGACAACGCTTTGTGCGTACCCGCTGATCTTCCCTCAGTTAAGAGGACGCGCCGCAATTAATATTTTCATAACGATCACAATGTTCTTCAACGCTGGAACAATACCGAACTACCTGCTGATGAATGATCTGAAGCTTTTGGAGAACCCTCTGGTACTGATCATTCCGGCATGTATGAGTGTGTATAACATGATCATAATGAGAAGCTTCTTCTACGGAATCCCTGATTCCCTTCGTGAATCCGCGGAGATAGACGGAGCAAGCTTTATACAGATCCTTACAAAGATTTACATACCGCTGTCAAAGCCTGTTATGGCAACCCTTGCATTATTCTATGCAGTAGGAAGATGGAACGGCTACGGCGATGCTCTTATGTACATCAAGACAAACAAACAGTTCTTCCCCTTGCAGCTTCTGCTTTACAACATTTTAAATAACATAAATGCCGTAGAAGTAGCTGCACAGGAAGGATTCATGCAGCCGGGATTAAAGGAATCACTTAAGTGCGCAACAGTTATGTTTGCAACGATCCCGATCCTTCTTATCTACCCCTGGCTTCAGAGATACTTTATCTCCGGTGTTACACTCGGAGCGGTTAAGGAATAAACGCCGATGAGGAAGGCGTTATTCATACACATTTTTCAAAGGAGGAAAAATATGAAAAAGAAACTTTTGTCAATCGTTTTATCTGCGGCAATGGTTCTTTCAGTAGCAGCCTGCGCACCCAAGGATGCTCCCGCTACTCAGGACCAGACATCCACTAAAACGGAAGATCAGACCACCACAACAACCGACACTGATACTGAGACCGAACCCGAAGTAGTAAGCAACGAGCCTGACGCTCGCGGAATGCTTGACGGAAAGTTCGTTGATACCAGACATATCAGCGTAGAGCTTTACGATCGTAACGTTGACGGCGGAACTGAGGCAGGAAACAACGCATGGACCCAGTGGATCCAGGAGCAGATGCTTGAGCGCTACAACGTAGAGGTTGAGTTTGTAACAGTTTCTCGTTGGTCTGAGGGTGATGACATCGGAAACCTTCTTGCAGCACAAAACGCTCCCGATATCTGCTACACCTACAACTACGGACAGATTCAGACATATGCTGACATGGGCGGTGTTATTGACCTCGCTCCCGTTCTCGAAGAGAATAAGGACCTTGTTCCCAGCATGTTTGATTGGCTTGGCGAAGAGCTGATCTATCAGGATCTTGATCCCGCAAACGGAACCCTTTGGGCAATCGAAGGAAAGAGAAATGAGATCTGCCGTATCAACACCTTTATCCGTAAGGACTGGCTTGACAAGCTCGGACTTGCAGAGCCCACCACCAAGCAGGAGTTTGAGGATTGCCTCGTTGCTTTCAAGGACAACGCAGACACCCTTCTCGGAGCAGATGCTTCCAAAATGGTTCCTTTCTCAATCTCTACCGATGTAGGTTGGAGAGCAGCCAACATTATCGAGTCCTTTATGGATCCCGATATCACAGACAAAGAGTACTATGTAAACGGCTACGATGACAGAAAGTTCACCGAGAACGGCACCAAGGAAGCCATCAGACTGCTGAACAAGTGGTACAACATGGGACTTATCTGGAAAGATTTCGCAGTTACAGATGCTTCCACTACAACCGAAGACGACATGATCAAAGCCGGATTCGTTGGAGCATTCATCCACAACTATGATTATCCTTTCAGAGGCGGCAAGGATTCCATCAACGCTACTCTTCAGAGCCAGTATGGCGATGATGCTAAGTTCATCGCTGTTAACTGCTTCGAAGATAAGAACGGCAACTACACCAAGTACAGCTACTCCAACAGCGGAGACCGCAAGGTATTCTTCCCCGCTACAAACGATGAGATCGAAGCATCTCTTTGCTACCTTGAGTTCATATCTCAGCCCGAGACAGTTGAATTCCTTCAGACCGGTGAAGAAGGCGTTATCCACACTGTTGACGCAGCAACCGGCGCTATCGTGATCCAGGCTCCCGATGATGATCACCATGATTGGTATCAGAACTCCGGTAAGAACATCGATATGACCATCAACTGCAATGGTCTCAGACTTTCAACACCTGAACTTACAGAGCTTTCACTTGCATTCTCATACTCGGATGTAGATCCTGCAGACGTTCAGCAGGCAATCCAGGCAGCATCTCTTGACGCTAAGATTCCTCCTACAGTATCTGTAGGTGACATCGCAGCTGAGACCGAGGGAACAGACCTTGCAGGTAAGAGAGATCAGACTTATGACAAGGCAGTTATCGCAAGCGAAGCTGATTTCGATACTGTATGGGATAACGGTATGACCGAGTATCTCGGAGCAGGCGGACAGGCAATCATCGATGAGCGTACCGCAGCTTGGGAAGCTACATACGGTGATGCAGATATGCTCCCCTAATAAGATAAACTGACAATTTAAAATCAGTAATAAAGAGGCGCTCCGCATAGGCGGGGCGCCTTTTCAATTGACATATCACACAGATTTCAGTTCAGGTAGCCGTCTCTTGCTTTTACGCCAAAGCGGCCTTCCAAAAGGTGCAGCTGCTCATCGGTGATGGTATTCACCAGAGGCAGGTGTGCAATCTTCATATAGATTTCGGCTGCCTTTTCAGCAGTCTCGATAAGGCCAAAGGTCTCGTCCAGATCCTTTCCCGCGCCGTAGATACCGTGCTGACTCCATACTACAAGACGGGCGGTATTCATCTTTTCGGCGGTAGCTTCACCTATCTCATTGGTACCACAGAGCATCCACGGAAGGACATTCACTCCATCGGGGAAGACCACGATGCATTCGGTGCACATCTGCCACAGGGTGCGGGTGAAGGCCTTCTCGTCAAGGCTGTGCACATAGGTCATAGCCAGCAGGTTGGCAGGGTGGCAATGCATTACCACATGGTTTTCAGAGTCGGCAGAGAGCCTGGCAATATGGCTCATCATGTGGGCGGGGAATTCGGAGGTAAATCTTCCTCCGTCGGAATAACCCCATAGGATTTCGGCCTTATCACCGTCAGAAGTGATGCGGAGTAACCCAAGATTAACATCCGGTGCGTATTGTATGTTTTTAAAATACTTGCCTGTTCCGGTAACAAGAAAATACTTTCCCGCAAGCTCCGGAGCCTTAAAACCGACAGGCTCGGTGCGCAGAACTTTGTTTAGATCGAGATATTCGGCAACATCCTTTTCCTCCAGCAGAAGAGATACATTTCCGCCGTTGCGCTCATCCCAGCCGTGACGATACATTTCGGTTGTGGTTCGTATCATCTCCACCATAAAGGGCGCGGTTAAAATGTCTTTCATGATCTTTATCCTCTCTTTGTCAGTATGTCTGTCTCGTATTTTTTTACCTCTGTAAACCATTCGCCGTCAGAGGGCACACTGCACATGCGGCAGTACTCGTCCCAGATCTCACCGAAGGGCATGGTCTTCATTTCCTCCTGACGGACCATCAGCTCCGTGAAATTGCCTTCATCTTGCAGATTCCGCAAAGCATCATTGTTGTTAAGCAGAGCGAAGAGAAGAGCCTTCTGGAGATTGCGATAACCTACGACCCATGCGGAGATACGGTTGATAGAGGCATCAAAATAATCAAGGGCAATGTTGACCCTGCCATCAAGGCCGCCGCACCGGATGATCTCTTTGGCGATCTCTTTTGTTTCATCATCAAATAATACCACATGATCGCTGTCCCAGCGGATGGGGCGGGTCACGTGCAGCGCCAGCTCGGGGAAAAAGGCCAGCAAAGCAGGGATCTTATCGGATACCACCTCTGTGGGGTGGTAGTGTCCGTTATCCATGAGAGGCAGGCACTTGTCCTTGTTCATAGCGGCGTAACTTAGTGCAAATTCTGCGGAACCGACAGTGTAGGCCTCAACACCTATGCCGAACACTTTGCTCTCAATACAGGGCTTGACTTTACGGAAATCATAAGGTTCTGAAAGGATTTCGTCAATTGATTCTTTATAACGGATACGGGGTCCCATGCGGTCGGAAGGGATATCCTTGAAGCCGTCGCCGGTCCAGATGTTCATGACGCAGGGTTCCCCGAGTTCCTCAGCGAGATAATTTGAAATACGTATACAGGCTTTGCCGTGTTCAATCCAGAATCTTCTGGTTTTCTCATTTGTACTGGACAGGGTCTGGGGGTCACACATGGGGTGAGAGAAGAAAGTAGGGTTAAAGTCACAACCACATTTATGCTTCTTGCAGAATTCCACCCATTTAGCAAAGTGTTTAGGTTCCAGTTTGTCGCGGTCTACCCATTCACCATCCTCAAAAATGGCATATGAGGCGTGAAGATTCATCTTGGGTCTGCCCGGGATCAGCTTCAGTACCATATCAAGATCTGCCATGAGCTCTTCCGAGGTACGGGCCCGTCCCGGATAGTTGCCTGTAGTCTGTATGCCTCCGGTAAGAGGTTTTGTGGGGTCGGTGTCAAAGCCGCGAACATCGTCACCCTGCCAGCAGTGCAGGGAAACAGGAACATTTTTCAGTTTTGCCATGGCAGCGTCGACATCTATGCCACAGGCGGCATATTTCATCTTTGCTTCTGTATAACTCATATTATTGCCTCCAGTTGTATTTTCAGATTACCGATAGCAGTTGCCTCAATAGGCAGGGCTATTACTTTCTTGCCGGTTGCTTCTGCGGTGAGACGGTTAAGAAAGAGATTTTTTGCACCGCCGCCCACGATATAGAGCTTTTCGTAAGTCCTGCCTGTGTTTCCTTCCAGTTCTTTGATCGCACGGCAGTAGCTCTGTGCCAGCGAAAGATAGGCACAGCGGAAATAGTCGCCCACGTCCATGTCGCTTACTCCGAGAGATGCATCAAAAGCAGCCTTCATACTTTTGGGAGCGAAAAAATCCGGAGAATCAGCGTCAATGGTTCTGTTAAAGTTGCTGTTTTCAGCTTCGTGCACAATTGACTCAAAATCCTTATCCGGACAGATATCGCGGCGCAGTTCGTTCACAAGCCACATTCCCATTATATTTTTCTGATAGCGATTATAGCCCACACCGCCTTCGTTTGAATAGTTGGCCGCCATGCTGCCGTCTGTTGTTATGGGTTTGGGCGTTTTGACACCGAGGAGAGACCAGGTTCCGGACGAAATGTAGAGGTTTTCACCTTCCATTGGTATGCCTTCCACAGCGGAACCGGTATCGTGAGTGGCACACAGCATGACTTTGATGCCCGCGTACTCACCGATCACCGTACCGGGATGCTGCAGTTTGGGGAATAAGCTCTCGGGCAGTCCCAGACGAGAGATTATCTCCCGGTCAAACTCTCCTGACTCAGCGCTCACCATGCCGGTGGTAGTTGCGTTGGTATATTCTCTTGCCTTCGCACCGCAGAGCCTGTACATGAGGTATTCGGGCATCATTAGGAAGTCGGTTACCCCCTCCAGTCGCCCCCTTAGTTTGTCATCATAAATCTGATATATGGAATTAAATGGCTGAAACTGGCAGCCGGTGCGGCTGTAGAGTTCTGTAAAAGGGATTATTTCGTGGACTTTTGAGATAGCTGCTTCCGTACGGCTGTCACGGTATGCGTAGACAGGGAGTACCTCGGTGTCGCTCTTCATCAGCACATAGTCAACTCCCCAAGTGTCGATGGAAAGTGTCCTGATTTCGGGGAATGCTCTTTTTGCCTCTGCAATGCCGGATCTGACATGGTCAAGCAGTGTGTCCATATCCCATACAAGATGACCGTTCTGCTCCGAGGCTCCGTTGGGGAAGCGGTAGACTTCTTTTGTTTTTATTTCGCCGTTTTCCATCCGGCCCACAATATGCCGTCCGGAGGAAGCGCCGATGTCGATAGCTAAAGCATAATTCATAATCATCACCGCTATCATTAAAACATATGAAGAGGAAGATATAAAGAACCGGGTTTGTCAGAAAAAGTATCCTTATTTGCAGTTGAAAAAAATCACCCGGGTCGTTACAATGGCTTTGGGTGATTATAATGATCGATGAACATCTTCTTCAAAAACTTAGTGCCGTCAGTCCCGAGGAGCAGGAACTGCTGGAGGGCTCGGAGATACAGCGCGGCATCTATATGGAAGCGGACTCCGACATCATAGATGCAAAAAAACTTCTGGATACAGGAAGGCTTATTGATATACGCCCTCATACCCGCTTCGCTCATTTCCCGGAACATCGGCACAACTACGTTGAGGTGGTGTACATGTGTCAGGGTACGACCACTCACATTGTAAACGGAAAGGAGATTGTCCTTCACCCGGGAGAACTGCTGTTTTTCGGTCAGGGAGCAAAACAGGAGATCCTGCCTGCAGGTGAAAAGGATATAGCTGTCAATTTTATCATCCTGCCACAGTTTTTCGACAAAGCACTCGAAATGCTGGGAGGTGAGGAGACCCCACTGCGCAAATTCATCGTGGATTCTCTTCGCGGTGACAATGCCAACTGTCTTTATTTTCAGGTTGCGGATGTTATTCCTATTCAGAACCTTATGGAAAACCTTATCCGGACGCTTCTGGGTAGCCCTACACTCAATCGTCGGAGCATCTGCCAAAACACCATGGGACTTGTGTTTATGCAGCTGCTTAACTATACCGACAGATTGGCTTCGCAGACCGCGGAGGAGACAGCGATAGTTCACGTGCTTCGCTATATTGAGGAAAACTACCGTACAGGAAGCCTGACGGAGATTGCCGGCCGGCTCCATTATGATCTATATTGGCTCAGCCGGGAGATCAAGAGACGGACCGGGAAGACCTACAAGGAGCTTTTGCAGGAAAAGCGTCTGAGTCAGGCGGCATATTTTCTGAAAAACACAGGCCTCCACGTGGATGAGATCGGAGCTGCCGTGGGCTATAGCAATCTCAGTTATTTTCACCGCATTTTTGCGGAGAAATACGGAATGTCACCAAAAAAGTACAGAGGCTGAGTGTTCATTATCTGGGATTTCCGGTGGTGGTACGTCCTTCATCCTCGGGACCGTATTCGCTCCAGATACCATCTTCAAAAGAAAAACTGTAAATGGAAAACTTTTCCAAAACAGAACCATCCTCTGTTTTATATGAGAGTTTGTCTTTCTTAAGGTAATCCTGATACTTGACAAGATCGGTGAGCCGGGGATAGCTTAACAGAGCATAAATGATCCTGTTGTTTTCCTCGTCTATAAGAGCATACTCATAAACGGTGTCATACCCGTCGATCGAAATATAGGCGGGGTAGTTGTACATTTCGGTATCGTACAGGATCTTTTCCGTGTGATAATCACTGTCTCCATGCATGGAGCCAAAAACGGTACATGTTATTTTTGATAGACGATCTATTTCATTTTTAAACTCTTCATCAGAATAAGTTGCTGTCAGGAAAATATGTCCGTCAGTGTCAAAAAGCCCGGTTTTAAGCGAGGAATTGTAATCAACCTCCAATGCCGCATCCGTATCATCCGGGAAGATGAAAAAGCCTGTATCAAGGTCCGCGCCGTACTCCGAAAGCAGATAATCCTTATTATAATTTTCTGCGCCGGACAGGTTCTTGAATGGTGCGGCTGCTTCAAAGAATCCCAGTCCGATAACAACAGCAGCCACGAGTATAAACCTTACACTTATCACAATAAGTACGATCACGATCACTCTCGTAGCGATAACAAAACCTCTTTTTTTGACCAGTTTGGACAGTATCCCGTTTGCGTAGAAGGTCGTAATAGCCATTGCAATCAGTGCAATAAAGGAAAGAAATATGGCAAGTGCTCTGAACAGATTGGGTTCGTAAACAAAGCATTGAAGCCCGATGGCTACTGTCATCAGTACCGTTCCGATCAGGCTGATCACTCTTACCCATTTAAACAGCCTGCCCTTTTCCGCTCCCGCGTAATCCGCCATTTTTATGGCTACATCTTTTATCTCTTCATTCATATTTCTGCGTTCTCCTTCTATGAGCTCGCGAACATCCACGTCATAGAAGTCGGCTATTTCGGTTAGAAGGGATATGTCGGGCATGTTTGTACCGGTCTCCCAGCGGGAAACAGTCCTGTTGCTGACATGGAAATGTTCGGCTAATTGCTCCTGAGTTATTTCTTTTTCATTTCGTAAAGTTTTGAGGAACAAACCAATCTTTTTCTGATCCATTTGTTTTACTCCTTTGAAATCTGCCGGCGATTTGTGCTTTTATCATACAACATTACAGAAATTATAACACGACACAAAGCGAGAATCGCGCAAATACTTGATAATCCGCATAATTTCATATACATTAGACATATGAGGGGATTCACCAAAGAGGTCCCCGGACGTAGGTATGGTTACTGCATTTATGATCAGGTTTGCTTCAAGAGGTGACATACGATGACTATGAGAAAAAGAATTATAGCGATGACAGTGCTGTTATCCATGCTATGTGCAATGCTTTCCGGCTGCAAAAGGCTTGAAGCCACCACTATGCGCATACTTGGCTTCGAAGGAAAGGTTGTTCTGGAAGAAAACGGAAAGAATAAGAAGATAAAAGAAAATATCAGATTAAACAGCGGGAATGAGCTTTTAACATCTTATTTTTCCACAGCCACCATCGGCCTTGATGATGTGAAGATCGTTTCCATGGATCAAAAAAGCGAGGCAGAGTTTATCCAGTCTGGAAAAAAACTGGAAATGAATCTGATAATGGGAAGTATTTTCTTTGTGGTTAATGAACCTCTTAAAGATGATGAAACCTTTGATATCAAAACGTCCACTATGATGGTGGGGATCCGGGGTACTTCCGGATATGTAGAGGTGGATGAAGACGGTACCGAGCGGCTGATAGTGACGGACGGTGTGGTTCATGTCACTTATACCAACCCAGAAACAGGTGAAGTGTCCGAAGAAGATGTCAGCGCAGGGCAGGAATTCAGAGTGTATCCGACAGAAGCCGGAACTGATGATAATGATGATCAAAACGGCGGATATTCGGGAGGCGGTTACTTGTATATCGGATCCGGTTACGGGATCATGGGAGTCACTTCCGATGAGTTCCCCGATTTTGCCAGAAATTACATTTTGGAAAACGAGGATGTAAAGGAAAAGATATCCGCCGATATCGGAGATGAGGAACTGGATAAGATCCTGTGGAATGATGAGTTAGGGTATTCTCTTTCACCGAATTCGTACGGATCATATGCGGATCTTGAAGGAGTGATAAATGCACTGGAACAGCTGGAGATGGTCTTCAGGATCGCAGCCTACACACTTAACAGAGACGCGCAGGGATTGGAGCAGTATCTTGAGTCCAAAAATATCCCCGGTGCCGAATACATAACCGAATTTGGATTAAGGATGCTGGACACTATGAGGTAAGTGTTAATATACTTTACTGATATTATTGTAGATAAGGGCGGGATAAAACGTTATCTGTAAGGATAAAACTATGAAGATTTTTTTACTTGAAGATGATGATGCAATAGGTATGGGACTTAAGTATTCTCTGGAAAAAGAAGGATATGAAGTCGCTCATGTAAAAACAGCCGCCGAAGCAAAGGCCGCATGGAAAACAAAAGAATACGACTTAAGCATTTTGGATATCAATCTTCCCGACGGAAGCGGATATGATATCTGCAGATTTTTAAAAGAATCGGAAGACATTCCGGTTATATTCCTGACAGCCGCCGATGCGGAAGTGAATGTTGTCATGGGCCTGGAACTGGGCGCAGATGATTACATCTGCAAGCCCTTCCGAGTTAATGAACTGATGGCCAGGATCAAAAGCGTTCTTCGTAGGGCAGGTAAGGGTGACAAGGGAAGTGATACATCATCCAACACGGAAATACTGGGTAACCTCTGCATTTATACCAATGAAGCAAAAGTTACGATCAAGGACGAGGATACGGGTAAAGAAGAAAGTATCGAGCTTACAGCTCTTGAGTACCGTCTTCTTTTAACCTTCTTAAACAACCGTGGCATTGTGCTCACAAGAAATCAACTATTATCCTACATGTGGGATATAAGCGGTGATTTTGTAAACGACAACACACTCACGGTATATATTAAAAGGCTGCGGGATAAGATCGAAAAAGACCCCTCAGATCCCAAGATCATCAGAACGGTTCGAGGCATGGGATATATTGTAGACAAGTAGAAGTTAAGAAGTCAGTACCCGGGTCGGACAGAGGATAAAATGAAAAACAAAGAATTCCGTAATATGATAATGATCGGTGCAGCATTCACCGTGCTTGTCACGGTTTTAAGCGCCGCTTTTTTTGGTCTGATACCGGCTGTTACAGTGTTAGTGACCGGGCTTGTTCTACTGGCTGTTTTTCTCCTTTACACAAGAAAAAGATATAAGGATATCGAGAGATTAAACGACTATCTTGTACGCGTGCTCGAGGATAATGAGGACAATGAGATCTTAGATCAGGAAGAGGGCGAACTGTCGATCTTAAAGACAAATATTTACAAGACGACTTCGACTCTAAAATATCAGAAGGAATTAATTTCAGACGATAAAAGAAACCTGGCCGCAGCTATTGCCGATATCAGCCACCAGTTAAAAACCCCGCTCACATCAATGATGGTCATGAACGATCTGTTGATGGATGAGCAGGATGAAAGCAAAAGATGTGAGTTTCTAAAGACCCAGTCCTCGCAGCTTAACAGGATGAACTGGCTTATACAGACACTTCTTAAACTCTCCAAGCTGGATGCCGGCACGATCGTATTGAAAAAAGAGGATGTTTCATCCCTCGAGCTTATCGAAGAGGTTGTAAAACCATTCGGTATTCAGTTTGAGTTAAGAAACATCCTGTTTAAATCCGATATTTCCGACCTTACTATCCGGTGCGATAAAAACTGGACTGTCGAAGCCATTCAGAATATCATCAAAAACTGTATTGAACATATGGAAGACGGTGGGGAATTATCCGTGTCAACGGTCGATACCAATATATTCACACAGCTGACCGTTAAAGACACGGGCTGTGGCATCGCCAAGGAAGATATTCCCCACATTTTTGAGCGGTTCTACAAAGGAAAGAATGCCGGCAAAGATAGTGTGGGAATCGGCCTAGCTCTTTCAAAATCCATCATCGAAGGTGAGCAGGGAGAGATTACCGTTGAAAGTACAGAGGGAGTCGGAACCAAGTTTATCATCAGGTTTTATAAAACACTGATCTGATGTCTTTAGCATATATCCTCTTTAAGTACTTCAATTATCGAATCGTGCTTAAGCGCTTTGCTTGAAAGCAGCATGCTGATCCCGATGATCGCAAATACTCCGACAGCTGCCAGAAGGTAAAACGGGAAGTTGATCTCAAATGCGGAAGAAGGGGCAGCAAGGGCTTTGAAAGTTATAAAGCTTATGAGTGCCGATATCGGGAAGCCGAGGATAAGTGCTCTAAAGCCGTATAGGAAGGTCTCCAGGAAGAGCATTTTCCTAAAGCCGAATTCGGTCATTCCGACTGATTTATACATGGCAAATTCCTTTTTTCTTAAATGAATGCCGGTCGTTATGGTGTTGATGATATTGGCAATTACTATAAGCGATATTAAAGCTGTGAAGCCATACATTACGGTTTTTAGTATAGTTAAGAGCGTCTTCATAACCATCAGATCGCTTTCTATATCCGAACAGCTTGTGTTGGTATAATCTCCGAATGTCAGTATATCGGAAATCCGGTCATGCATTTCCTCGTGGTTTTCGCATTTTATCCCGTATGTGCAGGAGAGTTTTTCAATGTCGATGTTTTTGACATATTCCCTTCTGAAAACTGACACAGGTACATAGATTGAAATGCTTCCTTTGGGAGAGAGTTTAAATTCATCAACCGAGCTGTCCCACTTAACGAGATCTGTAACAGTTACTGCAGGCGGGTTGCCTTCGGCTTTGTCATAAAAGACTTTCTGCCCCAGTATGTTATCGTTGAATACACTTTTTCTTGAGCGCTTGTGATTAAAATTATTTAGAAGAAATCCGTTTAATTCATCTCCGAAATACTTGTCGGAGTCAATGTCGTTCTTTTTGCATATCTCAATAAAGTCGGCATCTTCGACGGGTACTATCCAGATATCGCTCACCTTGTCAAAAAGATCCTTGTAATACTTGGTAAGAAAATCGGGATTAAGTATTTCAGTGTTCGGGATCTCTCGCGGGTTTCCGTTTTCATCCGCTGGATTGAAGTCAAAGGAAAACATCTCCGCCACATAGACTTTTTCCACACCCTTTGTTCTTAAAAGATCTTCTTTTAATCTGTCGCTTTCCGACAGGGAGGCGGATGCAAAAATCTGGAAGGGGATTTCTATTTCATAACTGTTCTCCTTGTTAAACAGATCCACAAAATAAATGATGCTCAAAAACATTATTACTGAAACAGCCATCGATAGCGTGATCACCACACCTTTGGCACCGTTTCTTTTTATGTTCTTTGACGCCAGCTCGCCTTCATATCCGAAAAGCATTTTAACGAAGGGAAGGACTTTTAATTTCCATGCTTTCAGCTTAACCGAATTGCTCTGTCTGATCGCTTCTATGGCAGTGATGCGTGAAGCTTTCACGGCAGGTATAAAAGAAGAGATAAATATGGTAACTGCCGAAAAGAAAACAATTGCCAGAATTATGTAGGGATCAGATCTAACCGGTATATGTCCTAGTGAAGGAACCACGCCCCGGATCATTCCCGAACTTATAATAAGAGATCCGGTTATTCTTAGTGTTAACAGGCAGCCGATAATACCGACAAGAAAACCTAATGGAAGCCCGATAATACCGAGAATAAAACCTTCAAAGTACACACTTGCTCTTTTTTGCCTTCTTGTGGCACCAACGCTTGAGAGCATTCCAAGATACTTCATTCTTTCCGTCAGAGACATGGCAAAGGCATTGTAGATCATGATCGATGAAGCGATGATTATAATGAAAAGAGCCATGCCGATCATTCTGAAAAGTGACTTAACCGTGTTGTAACGAAGTCCTCTTGCAAAAATACAGGTTAAATATTCTGTTGCCAGAGCATCGATCTTAAGACCGTTTTCTTCAGCTATCTTTCGTATGTTTATTACCGCATTTATATCGGGCTTTTTCAAAGTGATATAAACAAGATTTTGAGAAGGAAATCCATCCGTTCCGCGTAAAATGTCAAAGCTTGAGGTTGGTTCATTATTGTGAAGAATGGCTGTGATCCTGCAGGTTTCATCGGATTTTGCGACAAAATCCTCGGCTGAGCGGTAAGCTCCCGCCAGATAGATAAGTTCATTATTTTCATAAATGTAACGGTATCCCTCATGAAAAGACAGAGAATCTCCGATAGTTAGTGACAGATTATTGTTTGTAAGATAATCTTCTTCAACGGCTATTTCACCGGGATTTTCAGGTAATCGTCCTTCGTATTCGCATGTCACCATCTGTGCAAGGTTGATCGGATCACCGTGAAAAATATTTCCGATCCTGAATCTTTTCTGAGAATCTCCGTCAATGTAAAAGCCGGTAACTTCATTGTCTGTATCGGTAAAACCTACATATTTAAGGCTTTCATTGCTTTTTAAAGCAAGATACTCATCCTTAGTCAGATTTTTAAAACTCGCGTGCTGATTGCCGTCAACAAGCAATGACACATCTGCCACAAATGCGAATACGGATTTTATCCCCATGAGCATAGCGGTAATAAGAGCGGTTGATGCAACGATTCCGAATATGGTGACAATGGTTCTTTTAAGATTGGATCTTAAATGCTGCAGGGTTAATTTCATTATAATATTCATCAGCTTCTCGCCTCATCTTTCGTGATCTTTCCGTCTTCAATGGTAATCACCCGGTCCGCACTTAAAGCAATGCGTTCATCGTGAGTGATGATGATAACCGTCTGATTGTTTTCGCGGTTAAACTTTTTGAGCAGTGATACTATTTCCTTGCTGTTTTTAGAATCCAGATTACCTGTGGGTTCATCAGCCAGAAGAAGTGCGGGATGGTTAATAAGCGCCCTGCCGATGGAAACGCGCTGCTGTTGACCGCCGGATAACTGGTTGGGAAGGTGTTTTAGTCTGTCATTAAGCCCGAGTTTTTCTACGAGAGCTTTTAAAAGCTTTTTATCGGGTTTCTTTCCGTCCAATAAGATCGGAAGAGTCATATTTTCTTCAACATTTAATATGGGTATCAGATTGTAGAACTGATAAATGAGTCCGATCTGTCTTCTTCTGAAAATGGCAAGGTTGTTTTCGTTCAGCTTTCCGATATCCGTTCCCGAAATGATCACTTCACCGGACGTGGGTGTGTCAACACCGCCGAGTATATGTAAAAGAGTGGATTTGCCGCTTCCGGAAGGTCCGACTATGGCGACGAACTCGCCCTGTTCGACATCAAAAGAAACATCTTTTAAAGCCTCAACTTTGATCTCGCCTTTTCCATATTCCTTACATAGATTTTTGATTTCGAGTATTTTCATTACGGTCTCCCTTCATTAGGTATAAATTGGTTCGGTTTTCATATATTTCCTTTTATGAGATCATGATAAAATAGCCGGCTTACAAACAAGTGACTTTTTTATTACAGTTTTGTAATATTTCAAATTTACAATGAAGTAGTGATAATGCCGAAGAAATATGGTATTTTAAAAGTATCATAGAAAATCAGGGAAAGATATTGCTATATTCATCCCAAAAGCCGCAATTGTGCTTTTCTTATGATTAAAGAGTAAAAAGCAGATGGATTATCTCAGAGAGGTTAAAATGAAAAAGATTACTATTCTGTTGACAATTTTTATGGCAATCGTTTTATCCGGCTGCGGATGCAAACACGAGTGGGAAGAGGCAACCTGTGATAAGGCCAAGACGTGTAAATTATGCGGAGAAACAGAAGGCGAACAGCTTGGACATTTGTGGTCGGAAGCGTCTTGTGAAAATCCAAGAAAATGTACAAGATGCGGTAAAACAGATGGGGAGGCTCTTGGACATAAGTGGGAAGATGCTACTTGTACAGAACCTAAGACATGCTCCGTTTGTGGCAAGACAGAAGGTGAGGCTTTGGGACACGATTTTGCCCCGGCAACATTGGATGCACCTGAGACTTGCCGTGTTTGCGGCGAAACCGAGGGTGAGCCAATAACATTTAGATCTGTTGATCTGAGTTTTTTGGAAGGAGCTGTTTTTGATTATATAATAAACGATAATCTTTGCGTCGCCGTCACCCGTCGTGAGGATAACCCGACCTGTTTAAATGTTACATTCTATGATTTTGACGGAAACAAAGTAAACGAACAGACGTTGGATATCAAAAATCCCGATGGTTCGTGGAACGGATATTGTTGGAGTTTTGTTAATGACGGTTATTTGCTTGCAACAGGAAATGAATCGAAAGTAGATATAACAATTTATAATTATAACGGCGAGCCTGTTCTGGAAAAGAGATTGGAAGGATCTGATTTTTTCGATAATTTCGATAATAAAAACAGAGTGATACAATTGGACAGAGTTTCTTTTGACGGAATAAACAGAGTATATAGTATAGCTGATAAAACATATTTTGGCGTCGATTTTAACAACAGATGTGAGTGCTCTCCTGAAGAATACTTTACTGCTGCATTAAAACATGGCGTTAACCCGGATTATGATACTTCGAAATGGTCAAGTCATGTTTATGATGAAACGATAAACGGATATTTAGTTGAAACCGCAGATGGAAGCTTTTGGGGTTATGTAGATTTAGGTGATAACGAGATTAAGCTTTTTAAGGATGCAACGACTTTCACTTCAAGCGGTTATACTCTTGTATCAAATGATTGCAAAACATATGATCTGATCGATACGGATATGAATGTCATTGCCGAAAATGTTGTAGAAGGAATAGGTGTTTCACACTTCCTGAACAGTGATGTATTCAGAGTATACTCGGAAGATGGAAGTTATGCTTTTTATGTGATCCATTAGATGGGTGTGTTAATCTGTTAAGTATCTGGACGAAGCAGGAGAACCGAAGACTTGGTGTAGCCAGTGTGCTTATTTAATCCTCTGATTTTAAATATTGTGTTATCGTAGATCCATCATTAACTGTAAGTCTTCCGCCTATATAAACATAAGGCATTCCACTCTTTTTTTCGGAATCTTCCGCCAAATAGAGGCAAAACCGGTCATAAATATACTCTGTTATTTCACCATCAAGGTCAAAAGTGGCGGTTCCGTCTTCGTTTACGACAAGAATCCCTTTATCCGCTATCTTGTTAAGTTCAAGCATTTCTTCATAGGTCTCGTCTTTTTTAGCAATTGCTACACGTTTATAAATGCCTGCCGGAACAATACCTATTGTTGGATCATCGGCCCAATCGATTATGTCACTATGAGCTGCAACATCATCAGCCTCGGCATCATTAGTCACATTATCATTACTTTTGCAGGAAGTAAAAGAAAGACAAGCGATACCAATAAGAGCTGCTGAAATTATTATTCTTTTCATGATCAATTTAATGAATCCTCCCTTTTCTTACCGGCAAATCCCCAGTTGTATTCCGGTGTTTTCCCTTTTAAGATATCAGCTCTTACCAAAGGCATAGTCAGTATCTCCTGTAACAAAAGCTTTTTCTTATTCTAACATGAACGGCCGGTCGAAAAAAAGATTCAATTTTGACTTATGGATTATGAGGATAGCTATCCCATACAAAGAGTGAAACCAAAAGAAGGGAGCAATGTGCGATTTATAATTCTTTTTATGATATAGCAGAGAAAACAAATACGGGTACCGTACCCCAAAAACAAAATCACCCGTTCGGAAGCCCCTATTTTAGGGCAAAAAAAGAGAGCGGGTGATGGGAATCGAATTGGCCCGGGAAACCGCAAACACAGTAAATGAAAGGAGTCGGGCGACACCACTTTTTTAGGGGACCCCCGGCAAATCCTTCAAGTATTTCTATAATGCAATCCAGACCATATAAGGCGGTATATTTGTGATATTTTCGTCTATGCTGAAAATCTTCGGGTGTATGATCATCTTGTTATCGCTTTATTTTTCGATGGAAGTAATGTTGCATTACAGAAAAAAAGTGCTATAATAGAAGTAAGAAAATCTTACCAAGGAGGTGCATATTATGGCTCAGTATATGTCAGATGTTACTGCGTTGTCGTCAAAAGGTCAGATAGTTCTTCCAAAAGCGATCAGAGATTCTTTAAAGATTGCTTCAGGTGCTAAACTTATGGTCTTTAGTGATGGCGACAGTATCTTAATAAAACCCATACCGGCGCCTGATATATCAGAATTCCGCGCACTTATGGATAAAGCTGAAGAATGGGCTGACAGTGTAGGAATGCAGGAAGAAGATATTTCTGATGCGATAAAAACCGTGCGCAGCCGGAGGAAGAAATGAAAATAGTCATAGATACTAATGTTGTTGCTTCAGCTATATTCTTTGGGGGAAAACCCAGAGAACTTCTTGAGATGCTTGTATCCAAAGAATTGGAAGCTTATGCTTCTTCTGAAATAGTTGATGAATATCGAGAAACCGTTGAAGAGCTACAAGATAGATATCCGGGAAAATCTATTGCTATTCCTCTGACTTTGATCGTTTCGGCGATGAAGATCATTGAACCATCATCTCATGTGGATGTGTGCAGGGATCCGGACGACAACAAATTTATTGAGTGCGCTTGTGATGCGAAATGTGTCTACATAGTAAGCGGTGATAAAGATTTGCTTTCAGTCGGAAAGTATAAAAACATAAAGATAGTCACTGTAGCAGATTTTTTAAGCAGTTTATAAAATCAAATTTTAATGTTTGTACGCTTAACGGTTATGAGAATCAAATCTTGTAGCCGTCTTTTTTTCATACTGAAAGTGAAGTGCACCTTTTATATAAGATCTCAGTATCATAGGAATCACTTCTATGATAAAATATAACCGTTTGAAGAATTAATATGGAGAATGATGTGGATACCCAAGAGGTTTTAGATATTTTAAGAGAATATGGAATAGATGGATTCTCTGAAAAAAATGAAATAGATTCAACCAATGGTGATGATTACAGATTAAACAAATATGAATACGTTGAGGCGCATAATGGAGGAAATATATGTTTTATCATGCTTCCCCGGTTAAAGGGATCATTCAGTTAGAGCCGAGGGTATCGGATCATCATATTCCGCTGGTTTATTTCTCGACGAAAAGAGAAAATACGCTCGTTTATCTCAGCAATGCCATAGAGAAGTATTGCCGGGAGACGGGATTTGAATATAACGGAATCTGGAAAAAATGGGGACCATACGGTTTTACAAAAGACGGAATCCAGCAACTGCAGGAGTATTATCCCGATGCGCTTGAAAAGACTTATGAAGGTGTCTCCGGATATATATACAGTGCCGAAAGTATTACAGATTCCGGCTTTGAGATTAAAATTCCGAATGCAGCTTCAAGTAGTGCTCCTGTCACGGTTTCAGGTTCAGAGTTTGTTCCGGATGCATATGAAGCAATTCTTGAGGCAGAAGAAAAGGGTCTTATTTCAATCAAGAGATATTCTGAGATGCCGGAGAAGATGTTGGAATGGATTGGTAAAACCATCCGGCAGGAATATGAAGAAGCCATGGATCACCCGGAGTATAGACATTTTTTAAAAGGGAATTTCGCGGAAATACTGAATGTATAAGACATCTTATGATTCGTGGAAGGAAAATATATTTTGCTGAACTCAAGCGCTGATTGAGTCCCGAGTTTCACGATATTTTGTCAACTCAAGCGCGAATTGATATACTTTTTGCCTCCTGTAAACTATACTTCGTTTCAGATGGCGGCCACATCAAAAAAATCATGGAGGCAAAAGAATGTTTAATATGAATAAGATCGGAAAGATCATAAAGGATGTGGACGGGCTTACAAAGATAAAAGATTATCTATAGTCTTTAAATACAACCCCGGGTTGTACCAACTTGAAAACTGCGTCATTGAGTTTATCGAGGCAATATTCTACAATGATCCTTGTAAGAACTGAAATGAAGCTTCGTTTCTTCAAAATCATATAAGGAGAACGTGAAAATGAATATTGGAAGTAAGATCAAAGCACTCAGACTAAAGGCAAGTACAACCCAGGAGGCGCTGGCAGATGCGCTCGGTGTAAGCAGCCAGTCTATTTCTAAATGGGAGAACAATATATGCGCGCCGGACATAGCACTGCTCCCGGCTATCTCGGAATTCTTTGGGGTTACGATTGATGAGCTGTTTGACTTATCTGTGGAACAGAAACTTCACCGTATTGAGAACATGCTCGATTATGAAAATGAACTTTCAGATGAAGTGTTTAATAATACGAAAGAGTTCCTGCTGGATATAAAAGATGAGTATGATGAAAGCCACCCGGACAGGATGGATGGCAGGATTTACACCTTTTTGGGACATCTTTATCATCACAGAATGGTCAGCGACAGCAGATATGTCAGCCTGTACGCAAGAAAAGCAATGGATCTTCACCCAAACGCGAAAGAAGATCAGTGGCTCCTTCAGAAGAGTGAAGGCGCATATATCTGGGATTGGAACGCCAGACAGCATAACAGCACAATAGATTTCTTCAGGGGATTGGTAGAGAAATATCCTGAGATCGGAAGAAATTATCTGTTCCTTATAGACAACCTGATCGCAGACCATCGCACAAAGGAAGCTGCAGAGTATCTGGATTCTTATTCGAAACTTTCTGATCACAAAAAAGTTCTTATTCCGGTATATGAAGCATATATCGCATTTGCAGAATACCGGGCTGAAGAAGCATGGAAAATAGTATCCGACATAGAAGAAAAGTACCCTGACAGCTATGATGCGTTGTTTGAAGTTGCAGGCATATACGCATCAAATGCAAGGTATGATGAGGCTTTGGAAAGATATCACAGAGCCGAGGAAATATGTGTAACCGACCATAAAGAACATGTCTGCATGGATCATCTTCAGGCGCAGGCAAGGATATATGAAATACTCGGAAAATATGAAGATGCCATCAGATATGTGGAACTGCAGATCAACTTTTTGAAGGAGGAGTGGAATATCACTGAAGGAGCAGATGTTGACGCTCTTCAGGATGAAAAGAAGCGACTCATAGATAAGATAAAATAAGGGGAGAGATAACCGTTGGATAAGTGGCTTGAAAACAAACAATTACCGAATCATTTAATCTCAGCATGCGGGCTTGTTCGCAAGGATGGACTCGTCTTGCTGATATATAACCAGAAGTGAGGCTGGGAACTTCCCGGAGGAACTATGGAACAGGGAGAGACAATTCCCGAAGCACTTAAAAGAGAAGTTTACGAAGAATCAGGAATTGTTTGTGAACCTGAGCATTTCGTCGGAGTATATCAGAATTTAATATTAAAGGATGGCTTTGGCCCATTAGAGGGGATGAAGATACCGCCTATCATCAATTTGGGATTCATTTGCAGATATGTCGATGGAGAAGCTGCAATATCGGATGAATCAGAAGATGTGCGTTGGGTAACTCCGGAAGAAGCGGTACGTATGGTGACGCATCCTTTATATGCAAAACGATTGGAAGATATGCTGAAATATGACGGATCTGTTGTATTCTCATCTTATGAATATGACGACAAAACCGCGGTGTACAGAGAGGATGAGAGATATTAATTGGTATTGCCGGAAAAGATGGTCAAGGTTATCCCAACCCGGAGATTACTCAGGGCGTTATAGATATACTCGGTAAGTGATTGTTGGAAATTATGGCCGTGGGTAACAATCCTTACTAACTCTTTTACCGGACTAAAGAAGGATATCGACGGGTTACCAACAGACTACGATAGCGTATGATAACAATAAAAGAATCAACAATCGATGATATCAAGAACATACAGAGCCTCTGGGCAGATGCGGATGTAATGAAGCACATCTGGCCTGGCGGATTACAGGAAACTGGGGAAGGCGTGCGAGCATGGCTAAACAGATTCATTACTTCACGCCCCAAGCAAAACCACTTTTCAATTTTAGAAGATCCTTCAGGTAAAGCCATAAAAATCTTTGCAGTTTAATGTTCTATGAGGTTATTGGCTGAAACATTAGTTCAATTACAGTTTTACGTTTTATGAAAAATCTTAAAAAGTATATTGACTCTCACATTATGTGAGGGATTATCGTTGTAGTGAGCTCAAGAAAAACATCCATGGAGGTAGGAACAAATGCTTAAAATAGGCGAATTTTCAAAACTATCCAGAGTAAGTATCAGGATGTTACGTCACTATGATGATATCGGACTTTTGAAACCGGCTGAAATCGATAATTTTACCGGGTACCGCTATTATCATGAGGAACAGCTTTTTACCATCGGAAGAATCACATCCTTAAAGGATATGGGTTTTGCTCTTGCGGACATCATCAAAATCCTTGACTGTTACGACGATAAAGAAAAGATGGATGCCTTTTTGTCGGAAAGACAGAAAGAATTATCAAAGCTTTCTAAAGAGACGGAATACAAGCTGATGCTTCTGGAAACAGCACGAAAGAGGCTGAGGAAGGAGCAGAATATGAGTTTTGATGTAACGGTAAAAACAATCCCGGAAAGGTATGCGGCCACAGTTCAGATGTTGGTTCCTCATTACGAGGATGAGGGAATGCTGTGGAATACCATGATGAGTGAGTGTAGAAATTTGGTACCGGCAGATCCGTGTCTTGCGGCAGCGGAATTTCTTGATGACGAATACAGGGAAGAAAATGTTGAGATCATTACATGGATGACCGTAAACGGTTCTTACACTGATACGGAACACGTGAAGTTCAAGACACTTCCGGCTGTGAAGGTTGCAAGCTGTATCATTAAGGGCAGCTATGATCAGATGGGTGAAGCATATGCCACAGTAGCAGCATGGATCAAGGCAAACGGATATAAGATGAATGGACATATGTTCAATATATATCATGTGAGTCCGGCGCAGACACAGAATCCCGATGAGTATGTGACGGAGGCTTGTTTCCCGGTGGAGTAAATTCAATCTATGCCAAGGGGCTTAATCGCTCCTTGGCATAGTGTTGTTAGGATACATAGTCTTGGAACTGCCTCTTTTGCACTTTCATCATATCCATTGGTTTGATATAATAAAATCCAATGATATATGGGAAAATAATGGGATTGTAAGGGATGGTGGCAAGATTATAATCGGTGATGTGGCTTTCAAAAACCAGGATGAATTGGACGTATGCAAAAAAGATTGTGGCGACGAATGGGATGATGATGAAATCTATTGTGTTGCTGATGATTTAAAAGAAGAATTTCCAAATCTAACATTTGAGAAAATGACGTTTTGTTCCGGGATTTTGATGTTATCCAGATAAGTTCCGATTGAACAAAATCGCTGCGC
>DFKZ01000034.1 GCA_002373975.1 Lachnospiraceae bacterium UBA3632
AAGATCGGCAGATATCTGGGATGGTATTACGGAGAGAGGCTCGGAAAGAAAGCCAAGATTGTTATCGGTAAAGACACCAGGCGTTCAAGCTATATGTTTGAGTATGCGCTCTGCACCGGGCTTATGGCATCGGGAGCGGATGCGTATATCATGCATGTTACCACCACTCCTTCCGTTTCATACATCGCAAGGGTGGATGATTTTGACTGCGGTATCATGATCTCCGCATCTCACAATCCTTACTACGACAACGGAATCAAGATCGTCAACAACAACGGCGAGAAGATGGATGAGGAGACACTGCTTAAGATAGAGCAGTACATCGACGGGGAGATCGAGATCCCCGTGGCAGAGAGAGAAAAGATCGGACGCACGGTCGATTATGTGGCAGGACGTAACAGATATATCGGTTATCTCATCTCTCTTTCAAAGTTCAGCTTCAAGGATAAGAGAGTGGGACTTGATGTGGCAAACGGCGCAGCATGGTCAATCGCAAAGGGTGTGTTCGAGGCTCTCGGAGCCAAGGTGTTTGTGATGAACGACGAGCCCGACGGCTACAATATCAACACCGACTGCGGAAGCACGCATATCGAGCATCTGCAGAAGTTCGTACAGGAAAAGAATCTGGATGTGGGATTTGCTTACGACGGAGATGCCGACAGATGCCTCTGTGTGGATGAGAAGGGAAATGTAATCACGGGAGACCACATCCTCTACATCTACGGCCTTTACATGAAAGAGCGCGGAAAGCTTGTAAACAATAAGGTGGTAACCACCATCATGTCGAATTTCGGTCTTTACAAGGCGCTTGATAAGGTCGGAATCGAGTATGACAAGACAAAGGTCGGTGATAAGTACGTATACGAGAACATGGTTCAGACCGGAAACCGTATCGGCGGAGAGCAGTCCGGTCACATCATCTTCACCAAGTATGCCACCACAGGAGACGGAATCCTTACCAGTCTTAAGATGATGGAAGTAATGCTTGCGAAAGAAAAGCCGATGAGCGAACTGGCAAAACCAGTTGTGTTCTACCCGCAGGTGCTTAAAAATGTGCGTGTAAAGAGTAAACCCGATGCACAGAACGATCCCGATGTTAAGGCTGCTGTCGAGAAGGTTTCAAAGGAGCTGGGAGACAGTGGGCGTATCCTTGTGCGCGAGAGCGGAACCGAGCCTGTTATCCGTGTTATGGTAGAGGCGGGAACGGAAGAAGTATGCGAAAAGTATGTTGATTCCGTGATCGAGGTTATTAAGAGCAAGGGTCATATCGCAGAATAAACAAATGGTATCAGCAATGTATCAGCCATCCGGGGAGTTTACGGATGGCTGTTTGTAACGGAGGACAGAGTTATGCCGCGTCCCGGTGAGATACACCAAGGAAGAAAAAGCTTAAACGAAATAAAGACCGAACCTGCAGGATTTGACAATATGCAGGAGGATATCCTGAACAAGAGCTTTGATGACGGACTGGTACGGAATATGTACCTGGAAGAAGAGGAGCAGGAGGAAGAGCAGGATACCGGTCTCAGTAAAATAAAAAAGACCGTTGCCTCACTTTTTGCCGATGACGATGACAGGGATGAAGAACAGAAGCATGTTCAGCCCCGTCAGGAAGTGAAAAGGGACATATCCGCGAGGTATGAGAGATTAAACAGCGCATTTGACCGTGAGAGGACGGAAGAGTTCCTGAACGAGAAGCTCACCGCGGGATACGACATGGAGAAGGCAAAGGAATCCTTTGCCACACAGTATAAGAGTATCCAAAAAACAGAACAGGATGTGGCAGAGATATCCACTCTGCTTCACAGAATGGATACCGACAGATTTGTGTCGGCGGAAAAAGACACAAAGATGGCAAAGCTCGCCGCGATCAGGGGCAGAAAGCTATCGCACCTTATGCTGAACGATCAGAAGCTCACCGGTGACAGTGAGCTGATGGATAAGGTAAAGGACACGCTCACCGACGTAGAGACTTTAATGACTGCCAAGCAGCGGCGTCCCCTTTCCGTCCGTGACGTGGATAAGATAGGAGGCTATTACAGGTCAGCCATTGAAGCCTGTCAGACATACTGCGCGAAGAAAAAACCATGGTTTTCCACAGGTAAGAGACGTAAGGCAAAGGTGGAAGCAACCTTAAAGCGCCTTATGGCGGAATATGATGCAGTGCAGCTTGCCCGCTTTACCATAGAGGAGGGAGGATCCGAGGCAGAGCAGGTAGTGAGCGGAATACAGCTTCTTTCACTTGCTGCATCCCAGAAGCTTTCGGATGTAATGCGAAACAGAAAGGCGGAAGAGGATTATACCGAAAAGAAAGATAACGCAATAAGGGAAAAGCGGGTTTATGAGAGGCTGCTTAAGGAAAAGCAGGAGGAGCTTAAAGATTCCGAGCAGCTTAATGACGACGCGCATCAGCTCCTGCAGGATACGATAGCCCAAAAGCAGCCCGGATACGCTGAGATCAAAAAAGAATACGAAAAGCTTAAGGCAGAGTTTGACGTGCTGTATGAGAAGGTCGGCTTTGTCGGTCTTAACATGCCCTCATTTCTCGGCGGAAACGACGAGATCAAAGAGCTTGATAAACAGGTAAAAGACAGAAAAGCGAAATTAGATGCATTGGAAGAGCAGCTTATCGAAGATGAGGACTACAAGCAGGCAACGGCTCTTGCTTATAGTCGCCAGCAAGAGGTAGACAAGCTCAAGGCGGATGTAAGGGATACCGAGTTTAAAGTGATCCAGGCCGAGAACAAGTATAACGGCGTTCTGGCCGATGAAAGAGAACGCTTAAGGATAGAAAAGGAAAGCCGTGATAAAAAGCGTGAAGCCGCCAAGACGGTTACGACCAAGGTAAGGAAAGAGGAGAGTAAGGACAACGAAGACAAGATAGATTCTCTGCCCGAGGAACTTCAGCCGGTGATTAAGCTTCTCGTAAGCGGACAGGAGCCTACATCAGTCATAAAGAATAAAAACAAGGTCAGCGATAAGGAGAGGACCACTCTTAATTCGCTGCTTGCGGTTCGAAAGGCTCTCAGCGCTTTTGAGAAGGAGCAGCCCACCGTAAAGTCGCTGGAGATCGCCGGCGTAATGGTAACACTTATCCAGGACCGGTTCGGAAACATCACTGCCAAATATAAGGATACGCAAATCCCGATCTCCAACCTTGCAAAGCAGAGCGCGGGCGCAATAGCGGATGATGTTATGAAGAATCAGTCCGTCTACGGAGATGAGGCGGTTTATGATGTGATACTCGATCTGAAGACAGATCTTAAAGACATGTCAAGAGGTGATCTTCTACGCTCCAGAGAGCATGCAGGCCGGATATTATTCCAGCTTACAGGCACTCCCAAGACCTTAATGAATAATATTTCGGTGAAAGATCTGCGCCTTATGGCCCTCGAAGCGCTTCAGAAGAAGGATGACCCGGAAGCATTCGAAAAGTTTAAAAAGTTTCTTGCCGTAAGGATAGAATCCCTCAACAACGTGCAGAAGACATCCTATGTCAATACTGTTCTCAACAGGGAACTGCAGGCTACGGGAGAGCAGGCCGACGGCAGTGTGGTTATAAATATTGAGAAGAAGGCAAGCAATGACGGATGGAATGAAAGAGAGCAGCCCATCCTTGACCTTGTGGCGGATCTTATTTCAATGAAAGACAC
>DFKZ01000007.1 GCA_002373975.1 Lachnospiraceae bacterium UBA3632
GCGCCAGGCACAGACGATGATAGCTTCCGTGAGCGCACCATGTAGCGCCGCCGGCACTTAGCGAAAACAAGCAAAGCGCAGTTTGAGCTTAGTACCGCTGCGTGTCGCGGTATGAGCCGCGAGGCGTGTGCGCGACGGAACTATCATTGGCTGGGCCGTCACTATCCCTTTGCGGAGACAAATTTTTACGCCAGCGCGGAGACGTAGCGAATCCATACTTGAAACGCGAAGTCCGTCACTGAGTAAAAAAAGCTAGTACATTAACCTGCAATATAATTCTCCTTGATCGATTTCCGGAGAAAACGTTTTAATGACAATCACGTCTGAAAAAAGCGCCCTCGAACACGCATTCGTCCGTCAGTTCCAATATGACAATAATGTCGCATCCTTAAACCCTCCAAAATACCCTCAATTTCATAACGCTCGTTTCTTCAAATCACTGTTTTCGCCCGATTTATACATGATTTTTTTACATAATAAGGTGATGTTCGGTTTATGTAAACCAGCCTTTTTTACCACCCTCGGATTATGTCACCGCGAATAACGACGTCATTGTTTTTATCGTGTCATAAATTTGGCTGTTTTGACATAAATGATTTCATAAAAAATGCCTGCAAAGTTTTCTTTTACAGGCAAATCTGATAATTATGTCATTTTTTAACCAAACCGCGCAAACATTGAATTTCAGGCGTTTTTTAAAGATTTCGCATTCCCTTCAGTCTGCTTCCTTTAACATGCTGATATCCGGAGAGGCAACCATCGAGTAATTGGTATAGTAAACCACAAATCCAGGCTTGGCTCCTGCAGGCTTCTTGACCTCCTTGCGCTTCACATAGTCAATTTCAACCTTGTCCTGGTCCCTGCCTTTTGAGTAAAAAGCAGCCAGACGGGCTGCCTCCTCGAAGGCCCTGTCGGGCACTTCCTCCCCCTGCTTGATTCTCATGACCACATGAGACCCGGGTATCTTTTTGGCATGAAACCACCAATCTCCACCGTTGGCAAATTTAAAAGTCAGTTCATCATTCTGGAAATTATTCTTACCCACATAGATATCATAGCCGTCACTTGAAATATAATGGAAAGGCCTACTGGTCACCTTTTCCCTTTTCCCCGATCCTGACCTCTTTTTAATATATCCTCCCTGGGCAAGTTCCTGGCGGATCTGAAGCAGGTCTTCTTCCGCAACCGCTATATCAAGTGAAGTCTGTATCGAGCGCAGATGCTCCAAGTCGGACTCCGACTCGATTATAAGCCGGCTCACAGCTTCATAGGTTCTCTTAAGCTTTCCGTAACGGTCAAAATATCTCTGCGCATTTTCTGAAGCAGATAAGTCCTTATCCAAAGGAATGCTCAGCTTTTCTCCGGTATAATAGTTATCCACCTCGGCCTTTTCCACCCCGGACGGGATCTGGTAGGCATACGCTGTCAGCAGTTCTCCATACAGTCTGTATTTATCCCGCCCCTCTGTGTCTCTCAGCTGTGCCAGCTGTATATCGTATTTTCTCGAACACCTTTCGATTGCAGTTTGAACGACATGCCGCAGGTCAGCTGACTTCTGCCTTATTCTCACCACAGCATTCTTTTCACGATAAAAAGCTTCCAGCAGGTGGGACATCGATTCATAACGCGTGATATTTGATTCAGTATCTCCGTACATTGTCAAATAAATTGCAGCGAAATCCTTGGGCTTTCCGCTCTCATATACCACACACGGATCAAACTTTCCGTTGCGTATATCTTCCGCTATTTTCAATAGTTCTTTGCAGACCCGATCTTTTTCCGCATCACTCAGACTACCAAAGGCCCTGTCGGGATCTACCCCTGCACGGAATGCCACTTCGTTTGCCACAAGCGGCGAAAAACCTTTCAATGATCCATATATTGCCTTATACACCGGCTGTGACTCGTTAAAACGGGTCAGATCAGGTGATCCTTCAAGCAATTCCGCCTTATCCTGTGTCGGAGGGACAACATAATCTCTTCCCGGAAGGACTTCTCTTACACTGCTCACCGCACAGGAAACTCTCTTGATACTGTCAATGATCATTCCGTTATTGTCGGTAAAGATAATATTGCTGTGTTTACCCATCAGCTCAAATATAAGCTTCTTCCTGCAAAGATCTCCCATTTCATCGAGATGTTCGATTTCAATGGTCATTATTCTCTCAAGACCTGTCTGCGATATTGAGATGATCCTTCCACCCTGAATGTGCTTTCTTAAGAGCATACAAAAATTCGGCGCGATCATCGGCCCCTGTTTATTGTTTTCCGTAAGATAAACAAGCGGGAGCGATGCATCCGCCGATATAAGCAGTCTCAGATTGCCCTCACCTGTATGTATCGTAAGAAGTATCTCATCATCCTCGGGCTGGGCAATCTTACTGATTCTGCCATCTGTTATTTTATTTCTTAATTCATCCGTAACGGCTGCTATTGTTATTCCGTCAAATGCCATTTCGCCTTATTTTTCAAACCTTTGCGCTATATATCCGTTGCAGGCAAGTATTTCTTCACGTATCAGATTCGGAATACTCTGGATTATCTCAAATGAAGGTCTTGCCAGATAATATCCCTGCGCATAATCCACTCCGAATCCTATTACACACTTAAGCTCTTCCGAAGTTTCAACTCCCTCCGCAAGCACCTTTATCCCATTCTCGGAAGCAAACTCGATCAGGTTCCGCACAAAGAGCTGTTTATTGTGATCATTCTGAATATTACTTACCAGATATCTGTCAATCTTCACGATCTGAGGCTTGTACTCCAAAAGGTTCACAATATTTGAATGTCCCATTCCGTAATCATCTACAGCGATATCATTCGTGAACTCTTCTCCGGCAAAATGAGATATCCTGTCGATCTCGTCCGGGGAAATAGTCTGGGACTCAGTGATCTCTATCGTGACGTTCTTAAGCAGATCGCCGTATTCCTTTCGGAAATCTCTCACCTCCACCTTAGTCAGGAAGTGACCGGGGATCGTGTTTATAAAGATCCTCTTTCCTTCAAATTCATCCGCCTGGCTTCTGACTCTTGCCAGAATATGCCCAAACGTGGTTCTTTCAAGGTCGGCAAATTTGTCAAATACTTCCGCAGCATCAAGCACCTCCAGAGGATTAAGACCTATTTCTTCATCAGTCCTCATGAGTGCCTCGTATGCTATGATATTTCCGTTATGCACATCAACTATGGGCTGGAAATGATATATAAACCTGTCATTCTGGATCAGGTTGATAAGCTTATGCCTGAAATCAAGCATTTCCTGGCCTTCTGCGTACCTCGGATCCTCCGGTGCCCTCTTGTGCTGTGCCGCACGATTCCTGTAAAGTCTGGCAACTGCAGCATTAATATACCCTTCAAAGCTGTCATTATCACCCAGCTCATCGGATACATAACCGCAGCCAACATCCAGCATACTCCATTTTTCATTCTCTTTTCTGCGGGCTTCTATCGCAGTAAAGAATGTATTGATCGTAACCTCTATCTCATTGGAAGAATTATGCTCTTCAGGGAAGATGTAAACAACCGCAAAGCTATCCGCAGCGATCCTTGCGATCATTATATTCTCGGGATTGACCTCCGCCAGAGTGCTGGCAATAAACTGAAGGCATGTTTCAAGGAAGTCAACTCCGTATGTGTTCAGTATATCCTGATAGGAAATAAGCGAATACACACCCAAAAGCATGTAGCAGTTGACGGATGTATCGTCTGCCATATAGTTTTTATACCAACGGCAGGCTCCGTCTATATTAAGCATCTTGGTAAGCGGATCGATATATCTGCTCTTATTGATCTGATCTGCGAGATATAACTGCTTCTCGCCGTTTATGGCAAGCGAAAAGCCTCTGTTAAGAGTTACCGCAAACCTGTTCATCCTTCCGCTGTCATTATAAGGATCCACACATCTGTCCGCAGCAAGACCAAAGACCATATCATGCATCGAAATAGCTGAAATGTATGTCAGCTTCCCGGTGCCGGTACTCTCTATTATTCTCCTTAGTATTTCATTAAGACCGGTTTCTCTTTTTACGATAACTCCATCGCTGTCCCTGCTTATGGCAAGCACATGATCGGGGAGTCTGGTCTCATCTTCGGAATCATGGAACTTCCAGTAACCTTCCGTTCTTATGAGTACATCCATTTCGGAATCCATAAGGGACGGCAGGCACAATTTGAAGCCGTCTATGTCCTGCTGGTGGAGCATCTGGTCTATCCAAGCATTACATGACTCCTCCTGGGATTCTGCCAGTCTGAATCTTCGGAATATCTCAAGTGCCATATCTTCGTTGTCAATGGCTTTGCTCTCATATCCTGCCGACTCTGCATAGATCGGCTCGTACGAATACTCGTATTCTCCGGGCTTTATCTCACCGTTTACAGCCTTTTTTACCGTAGAAACGGTAAGATCTGTTAGGTTATCCATGCTTTCCGCGCAGGTAGTGAGCCTCGGTCTTGCAAACTGCGCACTCTCAAGGCCGTCAAACCCGACAACGATACAGTCCCCGGGAACAGAATAGCCGTGCACGCGAAGTCTCTCTATTACCGCAAGGGCCATGATATCATTGGCACAGAATATCGCCCTCGGAGGCTTTTTCCCGTTCTCGAGAAGAGAATCCACGATCTTATATGTGGGATCCTCATAGTACTCTCCATATCCTATCATCGAGTCATCAAAAGGTATGTTTTTATCCTTCATAGCCTTTTTGAATACTTCGATCCTGACTCTGGAGTCTTTGCCGGAATGCTGCCTTCCGCCTATATAGAAAACCTCTCTGATATCATTTTTATCAACAACATCACAGATCAGCTTATAATAAGCCTCTTCATATCTGGAGATCAGCGAATAGCACTTGGGGTTATTATCCCTTGCCATGATGACCGGGATCCCATGCCTGATACCGCCATCTATTATTTCATTTTTAAGGTCCTCATCATAAATTGTATCATGAAGGATCACTATAGCGCACAGGCTGTCGTAGGGAATAGTCTTAAATACATACCCCGCCCCGCTTTCATCCATCTCGTCAAAATCATAGACGCTTTGGAACACACAAACTCTAAAGCCTGCTTCTTTTGCTTTTTGAAACAGACTTCCGAGAAATGTTCTGCACAATTCACCTTGTACTCTTGTAGCGCAAACGCCTATGACATTACTCATACTTCAGTATAGTTCTCCGAACGTATTATTGAAAAAGTTCCTCGGGTAATTCATTCTCCCCGACAAGTACCGCACACACCACTGTTCTGGTGGAGCTGTCACCCGAACATGTCGAAAGTGTTACTATCGTGTCGTCCGCAGTGACCTCTATGTCCTCAGGTTTGATCCGCGATTCACTTATGATCGTATCCACCAAGGCCTGCATATTTTCAGGATTCGGTCCAAAAGTCCAGTAGATCAGGCTGTTGGCCGGTATCAAACCATATGCAAAAATCCTGTATCTGAGAATCTTTTCTCCCGTAAAAATATCGAAATACTGCCTGTCTTCATAATAATCCGGTGTGTAAAGATAATTCCTAAGACTCCCGAACATGGACTCATCAGCCATATTGTGGCCATAGATAAGACTGTGCGGATCTGAAAAATCCGTAGTGGACTCCTCGTCAAGAAAGATCGCTCCGGCAAATAGATACGTACCATCGTAGGCAGTATCGAGATATTTTACGTTATCTCCGGAATACATTATCGGATAATTTATATCCTGTGTTTCGAAATAAATCCAGCCCACCGCTTCGGGCCAATCGGCCTTAAACGAGAGAAAATCCGTTCCCGTAAGCTCACCCCACTTCTTGTTCATCACTTCAGGAGTCAGCGGAAGCTCTTCCGGTTCGGGCTCGGGCTCGGGTTCAGGTTCCGGCTCGTGCTCTGTCTTTTCAGGCATCGAAACCACTTTGTAAGTATACTCAACCTCGATGGAATCATATTTTGCACGTGCCCTTTGATAGTTTATCAATATGACAACAAGGGCGGCGATGGAACAGAATATCAAAACCGCTCCCGCCGCGATGTATACTTTATATCTGCGCTTTGGATCCCGTATCATCTCGGGAATATCGCAAATAAACCCTTTTACGGCTCTGAATGTGTTTATGAAAAATGTTTTTATTCTGTCGAGAATTTTGTTCATACTTTCACTTTCCATAACATAAACCTAACCTAATAAACTATAACATATTTCAACTGTTATAACAAGTTTACCAAAGTTTTTTCCTATAAATACAGGTTTTATTATTTTTGTTGTTGAAAATCTAAAAAATGTGATAAAATAATTTTCAGAGATGCGGTATCGGAGACTTTACCGCAGGAATACCCGAAATCATTGGTCAGTATTAAACAGATCGGAGATCATAATGAATAATCTTTTAACATTACTTTCAGCACCTACAGACCAGCAGTCAATGCTCTTTGTAATACTGGGCGGCGGGCTTATCCTCATAATCGCCGTTGTTATAGTCGCAGTTGTTTCGTCGGTTACCAGTGCTGTCGCCGGTGAAGCGGAGGACACGGAAGATTAAAACCTTGTCCGCTTTATTATTCTAATACTTTGATCATTAATGCAGTTCATCCAGAGAGCCGTATATTGCGGCTCTCATTTTTCTTACCACCACAAGCGTTCCTGCCCCTCTTCTTTGGATAAAATACAGCATCACCATGTTTTCTTTGGGATCTACAAAGAAATAGTTCCCGGTCCAGCCGTCCCAGCCGAATTCTCCAAGGCTTCCCTGGCTGCCCGCCTTCCCCTGATCCACCATAACTCTCATCAGGCCGCCATATCCATAACCACTGTTATATTCCCAATCAAAGCTTACCTGCTGCGCCGGGGTGAGATGGTTGGTGGCAAGAAATCTGACCGAGGCAGATCCTATTATCCTTCTGCCCTTATATATTCCTCCGTTTGCCAGCATCATGGCAAAATGAGCATAATCATCTATAGTGGAAACAAGGCCGCATCCGCCGGCTTCATACTCCACGCTCTCGTGATAGTACTCACCCAGATGGCATCCGTCTGCCGCGATCAGTTCAAATACCCCCTTTTCATCAGGCTTTTCGAAATAATCATAGCTCATGGCAAATCTGTCCCACTTTTCCTTGGGAACATAAAACCCGGTATCGGGCATCTGAAGAGGGTCAAATATTTCTCTCTTAAGAAAATCTCCGTATCGAACACCCGTCGTCTCTTCGATAACACATGCAATTATATCCGCAGAAAGGCCGTACATCCACCTTTCCCCCGGTTCAAACGCAAGCGGGTTGGTGGCTATCCTGCGCACCACTTCACGGGTACTTATCATTTTTCCGCTACTGATATCACGTGTTATTTCATCGAAAATAAGCTGCATCCGTCTTCCGGACTCGCTGCATCCTTCCCAGTTTTCCCCGTAGGGGATCCCCGAGGTCATGGTCAGAAGGTTCATCAGTCTGAGGGGCTTGGAGAGGGGTTCCTCGGAATAGGAAACAGAGCCGTCCTCCTTAGCGAACTGCTTAAGCACCTTGAGGTTTCCGTATTCGGGAAGATATTTTGATACAGGGTCGAGCAGATCTATGTAGCCCCTTTCCTGAGCGATCATCACGGCAACCGCCGTAACCGGCTTAGTCATGGAATAGAGCCTTATAATGGTATCACGGCGCATGGGAACACTGTTTTCCCTGTCGGCATATCCAAACTGATTGTAATACAGTTCCTGCCCATCCTTTATGAGAAGTGCTGAATTGCCTACAACCCTTCCTTCGTCCACTTCGGCTTTCATAAGCCGGTCCAGAGTTTCTCCCAATTTGACCATAGTCCTATTCTTCCTTTGTTCGTCAGGCCTTCCCTTAACTGTCCTGCTTCGCCTTGTCTTGTTTTAACTGTCTTATCTTTACGTTCTTATCTTAACTGTCTTACTTTACCTGTCTTGCCTGCTTTTCACAGCCCTCACTGTCTTCCGGTGTCTCTGTTCTTCAGTCTTGTCCTTATCATTATAAACAGAATGCCCGCAAGCAAAGCGCCGACAACCACAAATACGGGAACCGGGATATTCTTTGCATTAAAGCAGCGCACATTTATCCACATCCTATTGATCCTGGCATTGGCATCGGGATCGAAGTACCACATTACCGCACTTCTGTCTATTACATCCGATGTGGGATACTGAGCATACAGCTGCCTTCTGGTCTGCTCCTCCGGAACCATGAGTATATAGTCCTCATCCTCCGGATCTCCCGAGAAGAAGTATCCTACAGGGTAATCCACCACATCCTCTTCGTCATCCTCCGCGGCATAATTCCACTCAAGATACTCATATACTCTACCATCATCGCCGCCGGATATAACTGAAGTGTATCCGATATAATACATGTTCCTGACTGCGTTTTCCGGCATGGAAAGGAAGTTGACAAATGCCTCTGCAGCCTGCTTCTTTGCGGGATCGTTTCCGATCCCCTCCTTAAGCATTACCCATCCGTCAAACCACAGGTTGGTGCTCTCCTCGGGAACCGCAAATTCCAGATAAAAGTCGTCCTCCTCGGCCTGGTCCATGGCGTATACCGCATCCCCGGACCACTGGTAGTTTGCCACCACCTTACCGGTGATCATATCGGCCTTTCCACTGTCGGTCTCGAAAGAATAGAGATTATTCTTTGCCTTCTGCAGATAATCCTGCACCGCCAGTACTGTTTCCTCAGAGACATCATTCATCTCGTCCATAAGGAGTGACCGGTAGTCGGGATCTGCAATAAACGAGGGATCCGTAAGCTTGTCGGATTTTACCGCGCCTACGGCCGCAAACATAGAATCACGCACGTTATCTTTAATGGTGATCCTGCGATACACATCCTCGTTATCAAAAATATGCCAGGTGGACGCATCCTCACGGCTCACCTCGTCGGGGTTGTAGATGATTCCCGTAACTCCCCACATATAGCCGGCCGCATATTTGCTCCAGCTCTCTCCGTTTATCTCATTCTCGTCAAATACGTCGCGTATATAGGGCGATACGCCTTTCACATAGTAGTTATTCTCGTCCTCTTCGTCAAAAAAGTTCTGAGAAAAAGGCTCCAGCCAGTCTTCCGACATCAGCTTCATGATCATATAGTCGGAGGGACATACAAGGTCGTACTCATCACCTATGGTGAGCATGTTATAAAGCTCTTCGTTGGTTCCGAAGCAGCTGTATTCAACCTCAACCTTCCGGCCATATGTCTCGAGATACCAATCTTCAAAGTCCTCCACAAGAGAGTTTTCTCCAAAGATATCACCGCTGTCCAAGTCGATGACCTCGTCATCTTCCCAGTCTCCCTCATCTATATACTCTTCCCAGTTGCAGACGCGGAGCACAATTGGCTGATCTGTGGATTCTCCGTCCATCGCAAAGGCTGTCACGGAATCTGAAATAAACGCTCCAAGCACGACGGCAGTCACTACCGTGAGAGCAAGAACCTGCTTGATCTTTTTCATCATACAAGCCCTCCTTCCCTGTCGTCCTTTTTATTTCTATATATATTCATGCCGATGACCACGCAGATAACGATCACGAAGATCGCCGTCGAAAGAGCCCAGAGCGCGGTCTTTATCTCGGTGTGTGAGCCTCTGGTGGCGTTTACGACATAAGTACTTATGGTATCAAATGTAGCAGGCTTGGTGTAGGTGGCAATGAAATAATCATCCAGTGAAAGAGTGATCGCCATAGCAAAGCCCGATACAATTCCCCCCGATATCTGGGGTATGATTATTCTCCTCAAAGCCACAGCGGGCGATGCACCAAGGTCCAGCGCCGCCTCATACAGGCTCTGATCCATCTGCTTAAGCTTGGGGATGACCGAAAGGTACACAAAAGGCACCGAAAGCACCACATGTCCTATTATAAGAGGCACAAATGTCTCCTTGCTTATCCCAAGCACTACTACTAGCAAAATACACAGTGAAAAGCCCGTAACTACATCGGCATTTACAACCGGGATCTGATTGACCACCCCGATAACCTGCCCGGTGCGCTTTTTGGAGTAAAATGCTCCTATTGCTCCGGCAGTTCCCAGAATAGTGGATATGATCGCGCTTCCCAGTGCCAGCGCCAGAGTTCCCCATATCATCTCACCCAGCTCCGGGGTTGTGAAAAGAGTAATATAATTTGCCAGTGAGAATCCTCTTATGGCACCTATCGTCGTTGAATCGGTAAAACTGTACACCGCAAGTATCAGGATGGGTGCATACATGAATATGAGTCCGAGTGCCAGAATAACAGGTCCGATCGCTTTTTTCATAGCAGCACTCCTTTCTGCCCCTCATCCTCCTCGGCAGAGCCGGAGATCAGAGTAAATACGCATATGATAAGAAGAAGTATCAGGGCTATCATTGATCCGCCGTGCCAGTCGTACGCGGAGAAATAGCTTCCGATAAGGCTTCCCATGATGTATGTGCTGTTATAGAGCATATCAAGCACAACATAATTGGTCATTGCAGGGAGAAATACCATTGATACACCGCTCACGATCCCCGGCATGGACAGAGGAAGCGTAACCTTTAAGAACGCCTGTACATCCCCCGCTCCCAGATCTTTTGCGGCTTCAAGCAGATTTCCGTCCAGCTTGGAGATCGCATTGTAGAGCGGAAGTATCATAAAAGGCAGGAAATCGTATGTCATACCGATGACCGAATTGATAAAGGGATGGAATGCAAGGTTTCCCTCTATTGCCGTAAGGATTTCCTTTAATGCGGTGAGCCTCAAAGTGAAATTGATCCACATGGGCATGACAAAGAGCATCACCACCACGGCCTTGGCCTTAAATCCGCTCTTTGCCAGCACATAAGCTATGGGGTAAGCTATTACAAGGCACACCACTGTCACCGCAAGAGCCAGCATAAGTGAGTAAAACAGCGTGCCTATGGTATTTGAATCGGTAAAGAAACCGATAAGATTTGCTGCGGAAAAATGTCCCGTACTGTTGGTAAACGCATAATAAAAGAGAACTATCAGGGGTGCGACCACGAAAAGCAGCAGAAATACCGCATAGGGGATCCCCAGATATTTTCTTGCAAATATCTTTTTCATCCGGTGCTCCTCCTACTTCTTGATCGCGAATTTCATCTTATCTTCCGGAAGGATAAGGCCTACCACGTCATCCATGTTCCAGAGATATTCATCATCAACAATAAGGTCGTGGCCGTGCACGGTACGCACTACATAACTGTAATGATCGCCCTTATAAATAAGGTTTATTATCTTTCCGCTGGTGAGGCCGGCATCCTCATCATCACTCATCTGAATGTCGCCGGGCTCGATGGAAACCAGTACCTTAAGCTTGTCTGTGTCGATCTTCTCTCCGCTTGCATCCCTTAGTTCACCGTCCGTGATCTTTGATCCGGGTATAAGCTTTGTAAGATCACATGTTATTTTATGATCAGCAAACTCAAGATTAAGATCATCGCCCACTTCTGCCTCAAATCTTGTGGTGTGATCCTCAGCTATCATGATATGTATTCCGTCGGGATCGAGCTTCATTCCGATCTCATCTCCGACCTTTGCGGACTTGGTCGACTGGATCACCATCTCGTATTTACCGGATTCAACAGCGATCTCGTAGTGGATACCCTTAAAGATAACAGATGTAACTTTTCCCACTATAGTCCCTTCCGCGGGGGGTGTCATAATAACATCCTCGGGGCGGACTACCACGTCCACAAGGGTTCCCTCATCCACATCATCCACACACTCGAATTCCCCGCCTGCAAAACGGGCCTTGAGATGTCCTGTCATTATGCCCTTGAAAATGTTGCTCTCACCGATAAAGTCGGCAACAAACGCGTTCTTGGGCTCATTGTAGATGTCCTCGGGCGTTCCGATCTGCTGGGTGCGTCCGCCGTTCATTACCACGATGGTATCGGACATGGTAAGAGCCTCCTCCTGATCGTGGGTAACATAGATGAAGGTGATCCCCAGCTGAGCATGCATATTTTTAAGCTCGAGCTGCATTTCCTTTCTCATCTTAAGATCCAGTGCTCCAAGCGGCTCGTCCAGAAGCAGGATCTTGGGCTCGTTTACAAGCGCACGTGCGATAGCTATTCTCTGCTGCTGACCTCCCGAGAGAGTTGACACTCTTCTCTTTTCAAAGCCTTCAAGGTCAACCATCTCGAGTACACGCCCGACCTTTTTGGCGATAACATCCGGTGCCAGCCCCTTAAGCTTAAGTCCGAAAGCGATGTTTTCAAATATATTCATATGCGGGAAAAGTGCATACCTCTGAAAGACCGTATTTATCGGCCTTTTGTTGGGCGGAAGCTGCGCTATATCCTGTCCGTCAAGAAGTATCTGTCCCTTTGTGGGAAGATCAAACCCGGCTATCATTCTAAGCGTGGTCGTCTTACCGCATCCCGAGGGTCCCAGGAATGTAACGAATTCTCCCTTTCTGACCTGAAGATTAAAATCGTCAACAGCCGTAAAGCCGTTATCTTCATAGGTCTTAGTGATGTTTTTCAGTTCAATGATGTACTTTTCTGCCATTTTCATTCGCTCCTTGCATCTACTGCATTTTTCAGCACACATAAAAAGCGCCTTTGTTCAAACTCACACTGTAGTCATTTACAAAGCAATGAGCTTCTTTATTTCCGAAACTCAAGGAAAGTAATGACCCGTTAAATTTGGACAAAAGCACTCTTCGCTCGGGCATTTATGACAATGTATCATATATAAATGAAAAAATAAAGGGGTTAAACGCAATTTTACGATAAAAAACATAATTTAGCAAAATATACATAGTTTCTGCACTTTTCTGGATATCCTTTTCCCGTCGGATATTATATAGTCATATATACAGAGAAAGATTCCGGGGCGGAATAAAACAAAGAATTATAAGAAAAAACAAAGAATCCCAAAAAGAATCAAAATAAGTAACACCAGACAAATCATAACACGGAGGTATATCATGGCAAAAAACAGGACTTTCTATGTAAACATCAGCGCCTCAAAGGACGGAAACGGCTCCAAAGAGATGCCCTTCAAGCACATTAACGATGCGGCAAAGGTTGCGGAAGCGGGTGACGAAGTAATAGTTGCTCCCGGCATCTACCGCGAATACGTGTGCCCCAGAAATGCGGGAACTGAGGACGCCCCCATCGTTTACCGCTCCGAAAAGCCCCTCGGAGCAGTTATCACCGGTGCGGAAGAATTAAAGAGCTGGAAAAAGTATAAGGGCGATGTGTGGACCGCGCGCGTGAGCAACAGCATGTTCGGGGCCTTCAATCCCTATAAGGAGATAATCGGCGGCGACTGGTATTTTTCAGACAAGATAAGACATCCGGGTGCCGTGTTCCTTAACGATAAGATGTTGTTTGAGGCAGACTCTCTTGCTGAGTGCGTTAAGGCTCCCGTTGACAAATTTGCATGGGACAGCGAAGGGTCCAGATACAAATACTTTGTTCAGCAGGACGAAAAGACTGATGAAACCGTGCTTTATGCCAACTTCAGAGGTGCGGATCCCAACAAGGAAAATGTTGAGATCAGTGTGCGCAGAAACTGCTTCATGCCGGACAAAAATTATGTAAACTATATTACAGTTTCAGGCTTTAATATCAATAAGGCTGCCACCACATGGGCGCCTCCCGCTGCATATCAGGACGGAATGATCGGCCCCCACTGGTCAAAGGGCTGGGTTATAGAGGACTGCGAGGTATACGGTAGCCGCTGCTGCGGAATTTCCCTCGGAAAATACCTTGATCCCGAGAATGATATGTACTTTACAAAAAAATGGGTAAAGAGCCCCACTCAGATGGAACGCGATGCAGTATGCCGCGGGCAGTTCCACGGCTGGACAAAGGAGCGCATAGGAAGCCATACCGTGCGCCGCTGTCACATCCATCACTGCGAGCAGACCGGTATCGTCGGAAGAATGGGAGCCGTCTTCTCTACGATCGAGGACAATCACATCCACGATATCTGCACATCTTCGCAGCTGCGGGGTGCCGAGACCGCCGGCATCAAGCTCCACGCCGGAATAGATGTGACCATACGCAGGAATCACATCCATCACTGCATCATGGGCGTGTGGCTCGACTGGGAAGCTCAGGGTGCAAGGATCTCCCAAAACCTTATGCACGACAATTACCGCCCCGACGGTGTTGATACCGTTAACGGTATCATGTTCCACACCGATGTGTTTATCGAGGTCGGACACGGCCCTACTCTTATCGATAATAACCTTCTGCTTTCAAGAGTGTCTGTTACAATACCCAGCGAAGGCATTGCCTGCGTTCACAACCTTATGCTCGGCTCCTTCAGCCTCATCAATTCCGGAGTAGACAGCATCGTGAACGGACAGCGCGAGCCCCGCTACACCCCCTACCACATCCGCCACAGGACGGAGGTCGCAGGCTTTATGACCATCCTCCACGGAGATGACAGGATCTACAACAATATCTTTGTCCAGAAGTATAAAATAGAGGACAAAAAGAAAACACCTCAGGATGCTGATTACATGGCAGTGGGAACCAAGTGCTTCGACATATTCCCCACATACAAGGAATGGCATGCACCTTTTGAAAAGGGAGACCGTCCCGACATGGGCGCCCTGGCCAATGCTCACTTCGGGCATCTTCCCGTATGGCTTGCGGGAAATGCATACTTTAACGGAGCGAATGTGTGCAAGAACGAAAAAGACAAGCTTGTGGATAAGAAGAATAAGGTAACTGTCGAGCTTGTTGAAAAGGACGGAAAATACACTCTGAAGACAAATGTATATTCCTTCCTTAAAGGATTCAGCGTCGGAATGATCGACAGCGATATCCTCGACTGCGCATTTGAGCCCGAGCAGCGCTTCGAGTCCCCCGACGGAAGCACCATCACCTTCAATTCCGACTTCCTCGGAAATCACAGGGATCTTACCGTTATCCCGGGGCCTTTTGCCGACGAAAAAGCTGCCAAAAAAGTGCTGTGGCAATGAGTGATCAGCCGCATCGGCTCTCATGACAGGAAAAATATATGATCTGATAATCATGGGATATCTTTTCCAAAAATCCCATGGCACCTTCAAGCCTTTTTTCATCGAGATTCACAAACGGATCATCAAAGATGAGAAAAGGCTTTTCCATATCATACATGGCATCGATCATAGCCATTCGCCTGCACAGACCGACCAGATCCTGATAACCCTCGCTGAGTGCCCTTATATCGTGGGTCGCTCCCGCTTCTCTAAGCAATATATTAAGATTGGCATCAAGCTCGTATTTATCCGGGCTGTCGGTAATAAGATCATGATACTTATCAAAGGATTCCTTAATCTCGTCCATATATTTGGACGAAAAGCTCTCCTTGGCCCTCTCAAGGAACCCTGCTGCCTTCAGGGCAATGTCATATTTATGCTTTAAAGCCGCCTGTTCCTCTTCCTGTCTTTGAAGCTCCTCTGCATCATCATCCATTATTCCCTGCTTTTCTATGGCTGTATTGTAATCACTCTCCTGCTGTTTCAAAGCTCTTCTGTTATTTTCAATTTCTTCTTTGATCTGCTTTGCCTCACTGTTTAACGCTTCCAGTGACAAAGCATCACCAAAGTCTGCCCCGTTGAGCTTTGAGACATCATGGTCTCTTTCATATTCCTCTTTTCTTGAAATAGCTTCATTCAGCTCTTTTTTAAGCTTTTCTGTCTCCCTTACGCTGTCTCTCAGTCTTCCGAGAGCCTGCAGAGGAGCACGGGGGCGGTCCATCCCATAGTTATCAAAAAACTCATCACAGGATTCATCGGCCCGGGCTATATACTCTTCATCCTCCTCGATAGCCCGCATCATCTCATCATACTCATAAGCATCGTCATCATAGGATGCCGGCTTCCTGCTTCCCACAATAAGAGAGATAATAAGCGTGATCAGCCCCGCTGCCCCAAGGGCTACGGCTACGGTCATATTAGAGAGCACAAACCATACCGCCGCGGCACCTCCGATAAACAGCACTCCCAGAATAACCCCTATGAGCTTCCCTTTCTTTGCGCTCGCATTCTTCTGCTCTTTTGATTCTATTACGGTCCCCAGCGCACGGGCTGCAGCCTTGTTGGCGGGGAGAGCATCCTTTCTTCTCTGCGCGCCTTCAAGGTTCTGAACAACCTCGTCTATCTCAGAAATCTGCGGAACCCTTCCGGGAAACGCCGACATTTCTTCTTCATACTTTTTCCTGGCACTTTCCTCAGCTTTTACAAGCCCCTCATACTTCTGAGCCTCAAGCTGTCTGTCCTTTTGAGCGCTAAGGATTTCGGCTTTTTTCTGTACCTCCGCATACTTTTCTTCGCCCGATGCGCACTTTTCCTTCAATACTCTGATAGACCTTGAAAGTTCCGCGATCCGGCCGGCGATCTCATCTCTTCCCCTTATCTTCTCACGCAGAGCTGCTATGGATGAAGCCAGCTTGTTCAGCTTTCCTGTGGCTCTGTCCGGAGTGTTGGCATTCAAATACTTTTCAATATTTGCTTTTACTTTATCGTAATCACCCATATCGGCGGTCTCATCCGAGACATCACCGATCTTGGCGCGGATTCCCACCGTTGCCGTCGTTTGGCAATCCTGCTGGGCTATGAAAACCGTTCGCATAAATGAATCAGCATCGATTCCGAACAGTTCCTCCCCCACCTTTTCTGTAAAATCACTGCTCACAAGGTTTGTCGAAGCATCAAAAAGCGAAAAAGAATCACTTCCGCTTTTTTTATCCCCGAAGCTTTTTTCCATACGATATCTTTTGCCGCCTGCTTCGAAGACTATGCTACCTCCGTAAACTCCGGGCTGCCAGGGTTTGAATCTCTTTCTTTCATTTTCGATGATATCTTTTTTCCCGTCACCCAAAAAGCCGTAAAACATGACTCTTATAAAAGACGCAAATGTACTCTTTCCCCAGCCGTTATCTTCGTGGATGATATTTTTTCCGGATGAAAAATCGTGATCGAAATTGCTGATCTTTCCGAAATTTTCTATATGAGCACTTATCAGTTTCATGCCTGTATATCCTCCCCTCGCAGAGCCGCAAGCCCAAAGACTATTATCTGTGCTTTCTCGTCATCGGAAAGAGTCTCATCGTTTTTAACAAGTCTTACAAACTCTCCTTTTAAGGAGGCGTCAAGCTCATAATCGTTATAATCGACAAAAAGCTTTGACCTGTCGTAAACCTTGGCAAAATAAAAGTCCCTGCCAAGCTCCGCCTCAAGATATTCAGTGCTTTTTTCGCAATCGGCAGACACATTTCCCTCAAGGACGGCCTTGATAAGGTCCCGGTCGACGCATCCCGCGGCATGTGCCGTCTCCTTTATTTTATCCAGTATCTCCGTGGAATTTTCACAGTCCGAAATGTCCGTATGGAGCTCAAACATATGCCTCTTGGAAAAATCCATCAGCTCTCTTTTAACTTTCGTATAGTCGGCATCATCTATATCAAGGACCACGAATCCATGCTCCCCGCACTCATCAAAGCCGCGCCCCTCAAGGCATCCCGGATAGCAGTACCTGCCCCTTGGCAGAAGATCTCCCTCGTAGTACTCGTGAACATGTCCGAGTGCAAGATAGTCTATGCTCTTGTTCTTAAGCTCGTTAAGCCCTATGACTTCCGGCGATCCATCCTGCGAATAAGTGCCTGTCTGCCCGTGAAGGGTTACGATATTATAATCAGCCGGATCAAGGTTTAATAGAGAATATGCGGTGCGATAGTTGGACTGCGAAAGCTCGATCCCCGATAGTGTGATCCTCCCAAGGCCGTTTTCCCCCAGAATGTATGTGGTCCAGCTCTCACCAAAGAGGTGCAGATTCCCGGGTATTTCATCCATTCCCTCTATAAACCTGTCACCGCCTCCGTGATTTCCTTTTATATAATAAAAGTCTATCTCCGGATTATCCCTGAACGCACTTATGACCGCGTTTTTCGTCGTGGCTGAAAAAGAATTCGTGTCAAAAAGATCCCCCGCTATTATTATGGCGGAGACACCTTCGGATGCGGCATATCTTATCATATCAAGGAAAGTGATAAGTATCTCGTTCTTTCTTTCCTTGGCTTTTTCTTTGCTGAGATTGGATGTCATCTTAGAATCAAGATGAATATCCGCACAGTGGATCAACTTCATGGCAAACCTCCTAGTATGATATTATTCTAACACGCAGACACTTCTTTGTAAGTAGTTTTTAGGTCAAAACAAGGTCATTTTTATATGGTTAAAACAGTGCTTTTGTGGTATAACTTTGTAAGATGATCCGTGAAAGATCGCAGACCGTACCCTGCATAGCGGTGCGGACCGGAGGTTTGATGTGCTTGAAATAATACTTGATTCTCTGCTGGATGCGGTGATAGATACGGCAAAGCTTGCGCCCTTTTTGTTCCTCACATATCTTGCGATGGAATGGCTCGAGCACCGTACTGAAGAAAAAACAAAAAGAGCTGTGGAAAAGGCCGGTCTCTCAGGGCCCTTATGGGGCGGACTTCTGGGCGTTGTGCCTCAGTGTGGTTTTTCCGCAGCGGCAGCCAGCCTTTATGCGGGCCGCGTTATCACAGTCGGAACCCTTATAGCAGTCTTTCTTTCCACATCCGATGAAATGCTTCCGATACTTTTATCTTCCGGAATAAACAACTGGCCTATGATGCTGAAGATACTCGCAGTCAAAATGATCTACGGCATTGCCGTGGGCTTTGGAATAGATGCCCTTCACAGGTTACTTGTACAAAAGGGAGTTCTGGCAAAAAGAAGAATGCTTCCTGCTTCAACAGACAAAAAGATCCTTGAGGAGGAGCCCGGCACCGAGCACATCAAGGATCTTTGCGAACAGGATAAATGCCATTGTGACAAGGGTGCAAAGGGAATCTTCAAATCCGCCCTTATTCACACCCTGCAGATATTACTTTATATTTTCATCATTACTCTGGCACTTAACATTATCATGGAATACGGCGGAGAAGCACTCCTTAGCAGCGCTTTTACCGACTATCCCATACTTCAGTCAATTATAGCCGGCGCCGTCGGACTGATCCCCAACTGTGCCGCTTCCGTTGTGATCACACAGCTTTACCTTGAAGGGATTATCGGTACGGGAGCTTTGCTGTCAGGATTAATGGTAGGCGCAGGCACAGGTCTTCTGATCCTGTTCAGATCAAACCGGGGTCTTATTAGCAACCTTAAAGTCGTAGGAGTTCTTTACATTACCGGAGTTGCGGGAGGATTCTTATTCGGCCTGTTACCCCTCCTGTAGTTGCCTGTAGTACTCTTCAAGCCTCGGTCTTGCCTTCTCGTAGGCGGACTTTAACCTGGGATCGAACTGGGTCCCCATCCCCTCCATGATTATCCTGTCGGCTTTCTCAAAATCGAAAGCCTCTTTGTATACTCTCTTGCTCACAAGGGCATCATACACATCTGCGATGGCCATGATCCTTGCCTCCAGCGGTATCTGCTCGCCTGAAAGCTTTTCGGGATATCCGGAGCCGTCCCATCTCTCATGGTGATAATGTGCCACATTTTCAGCCACAGTCTTGAAGGACACATCATCCGTGTTCGCCAGTATCTCGTGGATAACACGGGCGCCTTCGGCGGCGTGAGTCTTCATTTTCTCATATTCCTCGGGAGTGAATTTTCCCGGCTTTCGAAGGATCTCATCATCTACGGCTATCTTTCCCAGATCATGCATGGGTGCCGCTTTTATCACATCTTTGCAGAATTCTTCAGGCAGTTTTCCCACTCCCACCTTGGATATCTCATCTATAAGGATCCTTACGCCTTCGCTGGTGCGCTTGATATGACCGCCTGTGGAATTGTCGCGGCTTTCTACGAGCATCGCCATGCTAACGATCAGGTTATCATGCATCTCCACGATGTGCTCTGTCTTTTCCTCGACCTCGTTCTGGAGTTTATCTTTGTAGTTATCCAGGAATCTGATAAGCTGCCTGTTGGCTGTATCATCAACATAGGTAACGATATATCCTCTCTTGCGTTTTCCTTCATATAGATAATTGACGGTGACATTGTATATCCTGTCCTTTTCATGGTTCCCGTCCTTATCGTGAACAGTGTAGATAGCGGTGTTCTTTTCCTCATTATTTCTGAAATTATCCAGATAATGACGTATCTTTCTCTGCTCGGGATCGTATCCGAAAAGGGAGTCAACATGGATATTCTTAAGCCCCGGAATGATCTCCTTGGCCACATCATTACTTCCCAGATACCTGAGCCGGAAATCGAAGGACATATATCCCACCTTCTGCTCCTGAACATAGGAATCAATAACGGTCTCGCTCACATCATAAAGGTTCACTCTGTATGCGATAAGCAGGTAAACCAGCTGTGCAATAACGTATCCCAGCGGAACCAGATCAACGTTTTTAATGAGCGTTCTGCCTGCAAAGAAGGACAAAACACAGATCACATCTGGGATAAACAGAAGGTAAAGCACTCTCCTCGGCGCCTGATTCTTTTTTATCAATGCATAAATGATAGCGATCACGCTGGTGATGAAGTACAGACCGATCTCGATATAAAACAGTGTGTGCACAAAGCCGTATTCCTTGGTGACTATACGTACTCCGTCCACTATATCAAACGAAATGTTTTTATAAAACCGAGTGCCCTTACCTATGGAAAGAATGAACGCATACATGATCGCACTCTGGGCAAACAGTATCACCCTTGCTATATTTCCTATCTCGATCCTGCACATATTAAAGATGCTGAACAGAATGAAAAGCTGCAAAAAACAGCCTCCCAGATAAATGATCTGCGTGGCTCTGATGCTGCCCTCGATACTCACCGCGAGTTCAGACATTACATAACCTATACATGCTATGGGGACCAGTGTGAAAATAATGGTAAAATTGACATCAAAATGCTTGTGCCACATGTAAATATAAATTGCGGTACAAACGAGAGAAGCAGCAAGCAGCATTATATAGAAAACTAATGTCACGCCTGTGCACCCCCTTCCTTAAGGACGGGAGCTTTCTTCTTGCCCACGAAGATGGATTTTACTCCCAGCGCTATTCGTTTCATAAGCCTCACAGTACCGCGGGTTGCCGCAACAGAAGCGAAAACGAGTGCTATGACAAGCCCTGCAAGAAAGATTGCCACTCCCAGTACAAGGAGTGCCTCCGGATTTCTGCCTTGAACAAACATATACACCGTTCCGGGGATTCCCGACAACGAAACAAGTGCAAAGGCTATAACCACGATATAAAGAGACAGCACCAATGCCCACAGCACGATATAGAGTGCCAGGATCAGTGCAAACAGGATGATCCATACAGGGAATAATGCTATGAGAGTTATCACCTTTCCGGTATTTCGTTTTTTCCCTTCCGAGCCGGCATTACTCTGATTGACCTTATGTTCAATGAGCTTGGAAAGCGGGATCTCGGCCATTATCTGATCGGCCACGGAATCTACGCTTCCGATACTTTCCACGGCATCCTCCTCGCTCATCCCCTCTTCAATACGGTCATCGATTATCTCATTATAAAAGGATACACGGCCCTCGATTTCATCTTCCGGCAGCCCTGATATCTTTTTTCTGAGCTTTTCGCTAAATTCTTCCCTGGTCATACACATGTCCTTCTTACGGCTTATTGTATATATAGCAATCTGCTATTTTGCTTCCAGATACAGGCATTCCTCGGAATCTGTGTGGAACACCACTTCTTCCTTGGATCCATCAGGTCTGGTCATAGTTGCATAGAGCTGATCGTCGCTGTCAAAACCCTTTTTGTATTTCAGCTCGGTGACCACTCCGCCGCGGCAGAAGAAGCCCTCCGTCTTCACAACCTGTTCATCCTCTTCATAGGCATTGGGATCGGCGGAGTAGGGAACTGCAAGAAGTTCACGCCCGTTGACCTTTACGTGGATAAGTGACTCATCAAGAAGCAGCGCCACATCGGCCATATATCCGCCGCCCACATAATCAAATCCTGTAAGGGCCATCGTCCAATAATAGGGTTCATCCTTTAACAGATCATCTCCGTCTTCGTCAGCTCCGGCATCATATTTTGACACCTCTTCTTTCCATGCATCTGCGATCTTCCTCGTGGATGCGGGTGCGGAAACCTCGCAGCCCTCCGGGAAGCTGGGTTTATCTTCACCGGCATCGTAATAATCGGGGATATCTCCGGTAAATACTGCCTCCTTTAAAGCATCACAGTTTCCAAACGCTTCCTCTCCGATGCAACAGATATCCTTTCCGAAGGTAACCTTTGAAATAAGAGGGCAGTTAGCGAAAGCTCTGTCTCCGACGTAAGTCATCTTCTCGGGAAAAACTATCTCTCCGGCCAGAGAGGAACAGTTCGCAAAGGCATAATCCTTGATGTGCCTCAGTGAATCAGGGAAGTTCTTTACGGATGTGATGCCTGTGCAGCCTCCGAAGCTGCCGCTTCCGATGGACTCAAGGCCCTCCGGCAGCACCAGCTCTCCGGTAAAACCTGTGGATGAAAATGCACTGTCGCCTATGACCACAAGGGAGTCAGGGAGCTTAAGCTCGCCTGTCATTCCCGTGCAGTTAGAAAAGGCATCGTGAACTATACATTTAAGTCCTTCGGGAAGCTTTAGGGAAGTAAAGCCCTTGCAGCTCTGAAATGCAGAATTGTCGATAAGAGTGACGCTGTCGGGGATCACCAGGTCGCCTTTAAGGTTCTCGCAGTTAATCGAGTAAACCCCTATATATTCAAGTCCCTCCGGCAGGGAGAGTATCCCGTCAAACCCGCAGTCTGTAAAGGCATGCATGCCTATGGACTTAACTCCCTCGTGAATGATAAGATCCCCTTTGAAATTCTTGCAGCTTGAAAATGTTGAAGCCTCTATTGCAGAAAGATTTTTAGAAAGAGTAAGCGTGCCGTCAAAACCGCACTCGGCAAAAGTAAAATCGCCGATAGATGTGACTGAATCGGGTATCACCAGATCACCCTTTAGATTCTCACATCTGTTAAATGCGCATCTGCCTATGGTTTCCAGGCCATCCGGCAGCTCCAACGTGCAGCCCAGCCCGGTCATTTCACTAAAGGTCTCGTCACCTATTGTCTTTAAGGATTTTGAAAGCTTGATGGATTTAAAACCGGTGCATCTTTCAAAAGCATAGCTACCGATCGTTTCCACACCGTCGGGGATCACAAGATCTCCTTTCAGACCATCGCAGCCGTAAAATGCAAAGTCTTCGATTTCCTTAAGGCTCTCGGGCAGAACAAGCTCTCCCGTCAGATCATGATTTGAATAAAAGGCATTTCGAACGATAGATGTGATGCCCTCGGAGATCACCAGCTTTTTGATCTTATAATCGGACCAGAGGAATTTCTCTCCTTCCATAGGACCGGTCCCGGTTATGGTTAAAGTAGCTGTCCTTTTGTCGTACTGCCAGGTGATGTCTTTACCGCAGGTTCCCTGCGTGGCATTGCCTTTGCGATCTTTGTTTGTGCAGCCGAACAGACCAAACAGCATAGCCACCCCCAGTAACAAAACAAGCGTTTTTTTCATTGTGTGGATCTCCTGTGTAGGGATTTGCGAACACCATTCAAATTATAACAAAAAAAAGGAAAAAAACAAAGGATTACTGCGAATGCAAGATGCAAAAGCTCGAAAATGCTTCGCATTTCCTCATATCTGCGATGATTGAACCATCCTCGATTTCGCTACGCTTCATCTCGGTCGTTTCAACCATCCTCGATTCTGCAGGATTAAGGATTACTGCGAATGCAAGATGCAAGCTCGAAAATGCTTCGCATTTCCTCGCTCGCATCTTGCATTCCAATGAATTGCAGTATATAAAAAGAGTTCCTCGAGCAAGCTCGGGAACTCTTTCCATAAACTGCAATTCGCAGTAATCCTTATCTTTTCGAAAATTGAGGCGCTCTTCTTGCGGCTTTGAGACCGTACTTCTTTCTCTCCTTCATACGAGGATCTCTGGTGAGGAATCCTTCCTTCTTGAGGAGAGGTCTGTAGTCTGCATCTGCCTCGAGGAGTGCTCTGGAGAGGCCGTGGCGGATAGCGCCTGCCTGACCGGTAACTCCGCCGCCCTTAACGGTAACGGTGATGTCAAACTTTCCTTCTGTCTCGGTAGCAACAAGGGGCTGACGAACAACCATCTTTAAGGTCTCAAGTCCGAAGTACTCGTCAATGTCTCTCTTGTTGATAGTGATCTTTCCTTTTCCGGGAGTGATGTATACTCTTGCAACAGAGCTCTTTCTTCTTCCGGTTCCATAATATCTTTCTGACTTAGCCATTATTTAAACCTCCTTAGAATACAAGCTCTTCAGGCTTCTGAGCAGTATGAGGATGCTCAGCTCCTGCGTAAACATGAAGCTTTGTGTACATCTGTCTTCCTAAAGGTCCCTTGGGAAGCATACCCTTAACTGCAAGCTCGATAACCTCTGTAGGGCTGTTTGCAAGCTTATCTCTAAGGCTCTCTTCCTTCATTCCTCCGACATAATCAGAGTGATGATAATAAATCTTCTGATCAAGCTTCTTACCTGTTACCTTGATCTTGTCAGCGTTTACAACGATAACGTAATCGCCCATGTCAAGAAAAGGAGTGTAGGTGGGCTTGTTCTTTCCTCTTAATACCTTTGCAACTTCTGCTGCAAGACGTCCAAGAGTCTTATTTGTAGCGTCTACGACATACCATTTTCTCTCGATGTCTTTAGCGCTCGGCATATAAGTCTTCATCGTATTTCCTCCAAAAGTGATCATGCAATCCGCGAACCGCTCCGCGTCATGCTTCGCTCCATATATTAAATGAAACAATTCATCCCATCATTTTGCGATAAAAGCGGATGTCCGGGCCGTCTCCTATCTGATGAGAGGGGCTAAGATCTTCGGGGCGCGGGTTGGGAGCCTGCGTTTATCCTAAATCGTCGCACATTCAAGGATTTTACAATAATGCAAGTCTGTTGTCAAGCAGATTTCAGCGGTTTTTCACATTTTTTGAGCTTTTTGTCCAAAAGCACAATTTCCGCCCTGATACTACTTTCCTGAAACGATGATACCGTCCACGGCAATATAAGGCATAACGCTGTCTCCGCTGCAGGTAAGCTCCTTTGAGATCGCACGGATATTTTTGACCACTTCGCCGAGATTACCGTTTACCATGGTCTCGGTGACAGCACCTTTTACTTTTCCGTTTTCTATAAGGAAGCTGTTCTTTGCCACGCCTGAAAATTCTCCGTTTGCTCCCGGCTGACCACCCGAGAATCCGCTCATCAAAAGGCCTTTGTCAACGGATGCTATGATCTCGTCAATGCTCTTGTCACCGGGTTCAACGACCATTGCTCCGCCCGTATTCTTAACAACGGGGCGTCCCGTCTTATTTGAAGCGTAGAGTCCCAGGCGGTGGGTCTTAAGCACACCCTTTTCGATGAGCGTAACATCCTCTGCCCTGAATCCGTCCTGAGTTCCTCTCTCACCCATAACTATTCTTTCATCATAAGGCTTAAGCGCCACTGTCAGCTTTTCGCTTGCCACCTGTTCACCCACCTTGTCAAGCCACATGGATGTGCCGTCTATTACCACGCCGTCGCTGATATAGTTTCCTATGACCATATACAGGAAATTCTCGGCGCAGCCGGGTGTGAGTATCACGGTTCCCTCAAATTTGCCTTCAAGGCTTTCGGGATGAATGCTCTTACTTATACTGTCAAGGCATCTGCGCATCTCGCCAAGCTCTATGAAGGGAGTATCCAGATCCTTGGCTGTGAATCCCGCTCCATCGATCCCGGTTGTGGCTTCTCCGTCGCTTGCACACACCCCCGCATAGAAACTGTATTCTCCGGTAAATGCCTCAAATTCGGTTCCGTTGGTATTTCTGGATATCCAGTTATTTCTGTCGTAGGAGCCGATGGCCTGCATCACCTTTACCTGCGGATATTCTTTCTTAACCGCTGCCAGAAATTCCTTTATCCTCTCTATGAATCTGTCCATGTCGGGCTCATAGATCCCCTGACGGAACACATCTTTTCCCTGATCCGGTGCAAAATCGTGACAGGGGTCTTCGGGGGAGGATTCCGCCGCGCTCACGCCGTCATCCGCAAGCTTTTTCAGAGCCTCTTCGCTCAGATCGTTTCCGCTTGCATTTCCCATCTTATTGTCCTTAAACACTTTGATGGAGGCATAATTGTTGAAGACGGTCCTCATAAGTTTGAACTCATCGTTTTCTACATTGAGCTCCTGCTTTTCGGATTTTACAAGTGTGTATGTATACTTTTCCAGCTTTTTATCCTTAAGGATCCCATCAAACAGATCCACTATTTCTCTTATCTCACTCATCTTTTTTTCCTTTCCGTTTTCGAGTTATCTTCCTCCGATCATGATCTTGCAGCGCATATGGGGGCCTCCCATTCCGACTGCCATGGGCTGTTTCTTTCCGCAGAATCCGCTTGATGACCACTCTACTTTATCCGAAACCATATCCACGGTCTTCAGCATTTCAAATGCGACTCCCGTAACTGTTGTGTCGAGAAGCGCACGGCCCAGTTTTCCGTTCTTTATCTCATATCCGCAGGTTACACCAAACATAAACTCACCTGTAAGGTCTGCCTGTCCATTGCCCGAATCTATGAGGTAGTATCCGTCGTCAACCGATTCGATAAGCTCTTCCACGGTGTTCTTTCCGGGGAGGATACAGGTATTTCTCATTCTGATCAGGGGCTCATCGCTGAATGTCCATCCGCGGGCATTTCCGGCGGGTTTCATCTTGTATTTCTCAGCAGTCTCACGGCTGTTCATATAGCCTGTAAGGATTCCGTCCCTGATAAGCTCCGCATCAACTGCCTTTGTTCCCTCATCATCAAGATATACGGGAAGGGGTGCGGTTTCTCCGTTATATGTATGTGCATAATCGATCATTGTTACAAGATCCGATGCCACTCTCTTTCCGAGATTGGGACCTGCCACGCTGCCGCCCATAACAAGATCTGCCTCAACAGTGTGTCCGACTGCCTCATGGGCCAGCATTCCGCCCATCATGCCTCCCAGCACGACTGTCTTGTATCCGGCCTCGGCATACACTCCCTCTTTTTTGTCCATAACCTTCTTGTAAAGCTGGTCTATTTCGGGATAATACTGCTCTAAATCTGCAAAATTGTCCTCAAAGCAGCCGTATCCGCCGAGGGCCTTAAAAAGCTCCACGGGAGCTCCCTCTTTTGTCTTGGCACTCATCATCACATAGATGTAGCATCTTGGAGTGGTGAGGTGTCCCGAATATGCATCGGAGGAATAGATTATCCTGTCCTGGGAATCCTCGGTATAAACCACTGTCCGGCTTTCAAGATCGGGGTACTTTTTCTCCACATAAGCATCGATGGTTCGGCAGGCATCGATGATCTTTTTCTGCTCCGCATCCACGATATCTCTGTTTGTCGGGATCACTCCGCTGCCGTATGAAGGGGGAAGCACTATTCCCTTATTTTCTGAATGATGAGCAAGAAGCGCGGCGTTTTCGGATGCCGCCTTAAGCACCTTTCTCGCGGCTTCCTCGCTGTATTCGGCGATGGATGCAAATCCGAAAAGCCCGTCTTTTCCGACGCGCGCATTTATTCCTCTGGATTCGCTCCTCGAATTCTGAACGATATTTCCTTTCAGTATCACTACTCTTCTGTTGCGGTTTTCCTGACCGCGAAGAACGGTCTGAACACCGTCTTCAAACAGTTCCTTTTCCTTTTGCAAAATGTCCTGCAGCATTTAATGCCTCCTTTATATAGTATTATAGTTCCAGGGTATTCAGAAAGCCGCCCGCGGAGGATTCCCCCTTGTGGCGTATCAGATAGCCCTTCATCTGCGTGTTTCTTTCGCCCATGCTGTCGATCAGCCCCGTGATATTACTGTCAGTGATACATCCCGTATCTATCAGTATATCAAAGTATTCTTTCTCATCTCCGTGTTCATCCAGCACAAGAGGCCATGTCACGGAGGACATATTCTCGGAGAGATATTTCGAGCAGATCTCCCGGTTTTTCTCGGAAAGCCCGTAGGGATGAAGGAGCCTTGCAAGAAGTATCCTGACCTTTTCCTTCTTCTTCATGAGGATGAATGTATCAAGGTTACTCTCATCACCGACATAATCCTCCTCCCCGCAAAGAAGCATCTTCGAAAAACCGTCGGTATCGTCCTTTTCGAGGATCTGAAGTATCAGAGAATCAAAATGGGCTATCCAGTCTTCGCTTCCCGCCTTTTGCGTATCAAACAGATAAGGAGCATCCATCTTTGAAACCGCAAGTGCAAGGAGATACGAAACATCTCCGTCCGGCGCTTCCGCCTGATGTGTATCCTCCTTTGGCTCCCCGTCTTCATCCTTCTCGATAAAAACTATTCTCTCAAGCTTTTCGCAGTCTTTAAAAAGGCCGCTTCCCAGCGTCATCTCTCTTTTGGGGATGATAAGCTCCCTCAGCGCGGAACAGGAAGCAAAAGCCCAGTCCCCTATGGATCTTATAGAACCCGGAAGCTCGATACGGGTAAGTGTCTTGGCCCCGAGAAAAGCTTTTTTACCTATCCCGGTAACCGGTTTTCCCTCTATCTGCCCGGGGACTTTAACCCCCACATCTTTCCCTCTGTAGTATTCTATTTTAACACCCGTGGCCTCGGCAGGATCCGCCTCTGCCGGGCTTATTCCCAGCACGCCGCCGGCAGTTTCTGTTTCCCTGATCATACGTTTCCCCTGACCGTACATTTTCCCCGATCATACTTTACGTCCCGTTTTGCGCTCCCTTTGCCGCGCCGGGTTTCTTCCTCGAAACGACGCCCATCATGCAGGGCAATATCACCATAAACACGCAGGCTGCCGTCATGTAAAGATATATTCCGGATGCTCTGTCGCCGTGCCTTTGAACCAGATACTCCAGATATCCCGCAGCTCCCATCGCAATTATCTGCAGGATAAAGAGCACGGTCATTCCCACGCGGTGAATCTTTCTCATTATACCACAGATAAAATAATAAATCGTGATTCCGAGAATACATACTCCCGAAAAGATCTGGATAATGCTCACGAATCCGTTAAAGGAAAAATACCCGGAATCATATCTGGTGCTGTCAATTATAAACTGAGACGAACTGTATAAGAGCAGAAACACACCTGCTGCCGTTCCGTCTTTTTCCTTCCTGATAAAAAAGATCAAAGAGGTGATGACAGCTACAAGGATCATGCACAAAAAGCATACAAAAAACGACGAAAACCGGTAAGTGATATTACCACGGGAGTCTGTAAGAGCCGTTGCGAACACGCTTCCTGTCACGGCAGGATCCGTGATCATCATGTTCCCCTTAAAGCCCTCTCCGAAAAAGAAAACCAGACTGTGCAGCCCTATGCCTGCTGCCGCCGGAACAGCCAGAGCATCAAACAGTGCAGGCAGTCTTTTCTCCAGACGTATCATCCTGATAAAAAGAGCAGCCAGTGCCCCGCCGGCTATGACCCCCGTCACATTAAAGGCAAAGGGATCCGGATCCGTAAGTGCGGTCTTGATATCCGCATAGCTCTCTGCAGCCGTATACCAGTAAAGCAGCCTTGAGAGGACAAACGACAAAGCTCCTGCAAGCACCGGGAGCAAAACGACCGCCCCTGTCCTTATCTTTGCGGCAGAAGCAAAGGCAAGGACGGAAAAGAACCACACTGCTGCCGTCAGCACCGCGATTATATGACTCCAGTATATCTGGATATTATGAAAAATGATCGCAACGGGTTCCATCAGTAGTTTTCATCCTCCGGAAGTGCTGTGGCAAAATACAGAATATCACTGACAGTGCGTTCAGTCCCCCAGTCGATATGATTGAGTATCCGGCCGTTCATTATTATCTCGGCAGTCTGACCGCCGTCCAGCTCATAAGCTTTGTAGGCACCCTTGCTCACAAGGATGTCCTGAGTTTCCGAAAGAGTGGCGGTGGATCCGCCGTTTCCGTGGTTAAGCGTCATCAGAAGGTAATGGCAGGAATCTCTCTGCGCTATCACCGAGCGGGAATACTTTTCCGTTACCTGTCCCAGGGGGTAGCTTCGCCTGAATTCATGCGGCTCTCCGTTATCTACAAGCACCGGTCCGAAGGCAAGGGTAAACAGGATATCATTATCCCTGATAAAAGCCTCTGTCGCCTCTTTATCATTAAGCTCATCCGAATAAGTAAAGATCAGATCTCCCTTTCCGTCTATATGACACAGCTCAAGCCCCGCCGGATTGAAGCGGTAAAGTTCACGCTTATAAACGGTAACACCTATATTTCGGAATTTGTAAAAATCCCCATTCATAGCCACCACTGCGTTGGCCTCATCCGCAAGGGTCGATCCCAGCTTCTGGATCGGAGAGCCGTAGGTATCGGCAGAAAGCTTTCTTCTAAACTGCGATGGATCCGCGATATACACCTCCGCAAAGGTGCATGAATGGCCTCCGTGCATTTCCTTCCATGTGAAGGCAAGTATCGTATCGTCGCTGTAATAATGGAATCCGTCCCCGAAAAAGTCGCAGTCCTCGCTGAAAAAGGGCTCTTTTCCCTCAGTAAGCCTCGAATTACTCTCGATAAGCGCTATAATATCCCCGGCCTCCTGTGTAAGACCAAACTTTTCCTGATTAGGTGCAGGCGCAACATCCGCATCCTCGGCTATGGTGTAAAGCTTCGGGATATATGTAAGTCCGCTCAGCGCCTCTCCCTTTGCGTTATTAAAAAAGGAATCCCCTGCAGGCACACCGCCCGAAAAAGCTTTTGAAAGGGAGTCGTTAGGCAAAAGAGACCATTCCCCATCATGGTAATCGGCTTCAAGAACCGTCTCAAAACCGGTCATATAATCTTCATAATGATCCAGAACGGACTTAACGGAAAGATAATACAATTCGTCAAGAACATCCTCCCTGAAGCTTTCATCTTTGTTGTAGACATCCTGTTTTTTGGCGGTTTCGACCAGCGTTTCAAGGTTGCTTCTTAGCACCGACGAAATATCCGGAATAAGAGAATACAGATCCAGGTATTCAAGCTTTACAGTCTGTACCGCATGAGTCTTATCAAGATGATAGCTTCCTATCAGTTCGTATGAGTAGCTTCTTTCCAGCGCATCCGCGTAGAGCTGCTCCGTTTTGCCCGTAATATCCGGTAAAGAATATTCTCTTATAAGCGCCTGCTCCATTTTCGCAGTCGGCGGCTCTGTCGGCTCAAATGCGATCGTCCCAAAAGCAGAAGCCAGAAGCATACAGATATAAATTCCCAGTGCAAACACTGATGTAGGTATAAACCACAATAACCCCGGTTTCTTTTTCAGGATACATATGGCAACGATAAATGCAGCAAAAAGGCACATTGCCACCAGCGTTATCCGCACCGAAAAAAGCCCGCTTTCCTCAAGAATCGCGAGCTTTTCAAGTGCGCTTTCATAAAAATATCGTGCTATAGAAGTGGTGGTCGTCATGAAATAATAAATTCAAAATATATCGTAATGATCGTGAGCAAACAGGATGTGAATTCTTACAGATTCAGCTCCTCTATCTGCTTCATGATCTCATCATTCTTGTCCGTCATCATCATTTCGGAGCTGAGCCTGTTATAATCCTCGCTTCCGAATTCCGAGAGGAATCTTGTTCCGGTCTCACTGACAGTAAGCTCGGTCAGAAGGATGAGAAGCTCATTTCCGTCTCCGTAAGCGCTGCCTGTAAATTCAAATGCGTTGTGAAGCCCTGCCTGAAGAGCGCTCACTTCTTCCTCAAGCTCTGCCTTTTTGGCGTTAAAGCAGCCCCTTATTACCTCAAATACTTCTTCATCCGTAAAGGAGCTTCCCACATTTTCAGCCTTTGCTTTTCCGATGGCGTTTTTACAATCGTCATAAAAGAGCATCACAAGCTTTGACATCTTCTTTTCATCATCGGATAAAGCGCCTGCTGCCTTTAAGCTTTCCGTCTTTTTCCTTCTTGCTTCCGACAGCGTAACGAGCATCTGTTCCGGGGATGCCTTGCTCTTTTCCGCGACTCCGGGTGCGTCCGCACCCGGCGCATTCCGCTCACCCGAAACACCGCTCTTCATAGCCTTCAACGCGGGGAAAATGCTTTTAAGCATATCTGCCTTTCGGTTCACACCGGCCATTTCGGACAGTATCTCCGATACCAGGAGCCCCATGAGAGAAAGCCTCTCGTCAAAGGCGGCCTCCTTTGCCTTGGTTACGGTGCTCTCGCTGTAGTCTCCCGCCATTATCTGCGCAGCATCATAATCATTTTTGTATTTGTTATACAGGTCATAATAAGCGGTGAATTCCCTTACGACCCTGTCGTTTCTCAGGTATTGCCCCACCAGTTCCTCTGTGGGTTTAAGGCCCTCTTCTTCATACAAAATAAGAATCTGGGAAAGATCCTCCCAGCCGCGGGCGGTGACATAGCTCTTGCCTGCCGCCCCTGTCTCCATCACATAGAAGTCGTCCTTGTTAAGCTCCAGATAGCTTGTTACGGCTCCGTGGATGCCGCGGGTCCTCGCATATTTTTTCCATGCGCCGTAATCCGCATCCACGTTAAGTATCTTAAGCCTGTCCAGAGTGACCACATCAAATTCTCTGACAGATTTGTTATATTCGGGCGGATTCCCCGCAGTCACAATGACCCACCCTTCCGGAACGCTGTGCCTGCCGAACACCTTGTATTGCAGGAACTGAAGCATTGATGGAGCTAGTGTCTCGGATACGCAATTTATCTCATCCAGAAAGAGTATGCCTTCACGGATACCGCTGTTTTCCATCGTTTCGTATACAGTGGCGATTATCTCGCTCATTGTATATTCCGAAACGGAATACTCCTCACCGGCATAAGTCTTCTTTTCTATAAAAGGAAGCCCCAGCGCCGACTGTCTGGTGTGGTGGGTCATGGAGTAGGAAACAAGGGCGATCCCCAGCTCCTGTGCGATCTGCTCCATGATCGCCGTCTTTCCGATTCCGGGCGCTCCCAGCAGGAAAACCGGACGCTGCCTTACTATAGGTATCCTGTATTCTCCGAACTCATCTTTTTTAAGATAGAGTCTCACTGTATCTTCAATATATTGTTTTGCATCTTTTATATTCATATACACCTCATCAAAGGTTTTCGTCCAGCACAAGCTTTGAAGCCCACGGCGGAACCGAGGGCGCTCTGTCATCCTCCGAAAGGAACACAAATGCAACATCATAATCAGGCATGGTTCCGGGGTAGACACCGTAGCCGTCGGTGAAATATATAAGCCCTTTTATATGCCTTAGTTCTCCGTCATCCCGGAGCTTATCCACGTACTCAAAAACAGGCCTGAAGTCCGTTGAGCCGAACCCCGTGAGCTTGCCGTTTTTCAAAAAGTCCTCAAAGTCTTCCTCGCAGGTTATCTTTGTATCGCTCCGCACCTGATCGTCGCACTGGATGATGTGCACATTTATCTTCTTAAAAAACGAATCCTCGCTCCGCATTATTCCGACCGTCTTCTGCAGAAAATCCTGCACGACTTTTCCCTTACATGAAGCGGATGTATCGAGAGCGATGACAAATTCGTTTATCCTGTTTACATCCTTATACTCAAGCGGCTCTACGAGGGGCATGTTTCCGTATGTTTCCAGACCGTAATTGTAATACACATAATCGAATTCCTCATCATTTATGTGTATCGCTTCGCCGCTTGTCATAAACTGCCTGAGGAACTTTCCGTAATCGGTCTTTTGCCTTGTGGCATCCGCCAGCTCAAGATCAAGGCTCTCTCCCCCTGCTTTATTCCTTGAAAAGCTTTTTAGATCCGCTTTTACTCTCTCGGTTATCTTTTTCCACTGCTCCAGAGAGATCTCGATCTTTTCGGGCTGTTCCCACAATTCGTGAGAATCCGCACAAAAAAGTCTTTTCAGTTTTGCTTCTTCGTCGTAGGATGGGGGTTCTGACAGAAAGAGCCTGTAGAGTTTCTGCGCGGACAGCTGCGGACATCTTTTTCTTAAGGTCTTGAGCTTTAACAGCCTTTCCGCATCTTCATCGGAGCGTTCACGGAATGTATCAAGCTCGGACATAACTGTCCATACCGCGATATCGGCAGCCAGATCCCAGCTTTTTTTATCCTTTTTGCCGTACTCAAACCCATGGTGGAACACCATATGAAAGATCTCATGAAGATAGAGATCCACTGCGAATTCCCGATCGCGCTTATAATCCAATATAAGCCTTTCCGGGTCAAAAAAGATCTTCTCTCCGTCGCAGGCATATCTCCCGCTCCCAAATACAGGCTCCCATGTAAGATTGCCCATGGCTATCTCGAGGAAGCGCAGTGAGAGCAGGATCTTTGCATGCGCCGCACTTATTATCTTATGTGATATCTCAAGAATCTGTTTTGACTCTGCTTCATTCATGGAGATGCCTTTAAAAAACCCGGAGCCTGTTTATTCTTCCTTCCGCCGCAAATTATCATCAAAATGACTTACACCGATGATGATATGATTTCCGTCCGATCCGATAGAGGTTGCTTTAAGGTTAACGCTTACAGGCCTGTCGTTTATCATTAATCTGTAAGTATATGTAAAGCTTCCGTATTTTTTGACGGAGTCAAGCACTATCTCCCGTGAGAATGTGTTGATAAACCCTTCCCTGTCATCCTTGTGCAGGATATAAAATGCATCCTTCCTGGCTGCCTCAAAGAAGTTGCTTCCGCGCCTTTCCATCACTATATCCTGATTTACGGCATCCGGCTTATATTCAATGAATTCCTCGTTATTAATATCGATATAGTAAAGATAGAGATAATCCGCCGATAATGCCTGCGCGATCTTTAAATAAGTAGTACCTGTATTATCCGGATTTTCTTTTCGCTTTTCCAGCATGATGACCGCCACGGCTCCCTTTCCGGTCACGCGATTATCGGCCAGCTTGCGGAAGAGAATATGCATCGTGGATCCGTCCTCTGTCATCTTGTCCTCTATGAACTGATAACCGCTTTTCGCACATCTTATAAGGGAACCGAGCAGATCGGCGGCATATCTGTTGATACCACGAGTTATCACTGTACTGCCATCATTACCTATTACCACACCGAAGCTCTCTTTTACTGCATCGATAAACTCGTGATTGCTCCTTACCACTTCGGCGCTGTCCTCACCCACCTCGAATATAGCCATAGGTATGGTATAGTGATCTTCCGTCGATTTCTCATTAACCGCCACCAGTGAGATGTCATAGAGGTTGATCTTGCCGATAGCGGTATAATAATCGCTCTCCTTCGGGTTCTCAAATCCTATTTTTGCCCCTTTATCGTAGCGCTTCATTACCTCATCAAGCGGCAGAGGTTTGGAGAAATAATATCCCTGAAGCTTGGTTGCTCCTACCTCACACAGGAAATCCTTCTGCTCCGCAGTTTCTACGCCTTCAACTACGACCTCGAAACCAAGATTCAGAGCCATGTTTATTATCTCACTGATAACAACCTTGCTTTTGGGGGTCTTATTGAACTGGCGCATAAACTGCATATCAAGCTTTATGGTGTGGAAAGGAATGCTCTGAAGGATCTCGGGAGAGGAATATCCGCTTCCGTAATCATCCATCCATACCTTAAATCCCATGCCTGTAAGAAGCTCGGCCTGCTTGCAGATGTAATCGACATCCACACCGATCCCGCTCTCTGTGATCTCGATGGTGAGCATGTCGTGCGCTATCCCCGCTTCATCAACACGCTTTCTTATCTCTTCAACTATATCGCATACCTCAAAGTCGGATCTGGATACATTTAATGAGCATGGAACAATCTCAAGACCCTTTTCGCTGAGCATTTTAAACTTTTCCAGGATCCTTTCAAGCACATAAAGGTCCAGCTTATAAATGATCTTGGCATCTTCCAGAACCGGAACAAAATCCGCCGGAGACATTAATCCCCTTACGGGATCTATCCATCTTATCAGAGCCTCCTCATCGCACACCTTACCGTTTGCGGAGCGGATAATAGGCTGATAGTACACCTGCAGCCATTTTTCCCTTATGGCCTTGTTGAGATTATCGAGGACATAATGACGCATCCTCTCAGACTTGAGCAGCTTATCCGAGAAGTAATTAAAGCAGGATGAAATGGCGTTTCTTTTTTCATCACAGGCCATCTTTGCTCTGTCGCAAGCCACTCCGGCAGTAACATTGCCCATGCTGTTTTTATATATCCCGACTCTTAAGGGCAGGGAACGTCCGCTGTTTAGCTTGGAAACCTCTTCAAATATCGAGAGCAGCGTCTCCTCCAGCCTTGCAGCTATTGTCACTACTCCAAAATGGTCTCCGCTGAAGCGGCAGCAGTTTAGATTTGAAAAATAATGTACAAGTATCTTTGACATGCCGATTATGAGCCGGTCTCCCTCACTGAAACCAAACTTCATATTATAATTCTTCATGTCGTTAAAATCGAAATACAGAAGGACCGGATCTTCACCTTCTTCGAGCAGCCTTTCCCTGGCGCTCTCGGCAAGCTTAAAGAAATAACCAGTGTTCGGAAGCCCTGTCATCCCGTCGAAATCGTTGCCCGAGATCCGTTCCGAATTAGACACTGCATAGGCTATAGCCTGATCAAACAGATCCTTTGTGTCGTCAACATAGGGGCCTTCGTCGGAGTACCAAATAACCGCCAGTCTCTCGCCGTTTTCGTCATATACATGCTTTCCTCTCGCATGAACTATTCTGTACGCACCTGATATCAGAGTCCTGTATGTGACATCAAAATCGCCTCCCTGAGTTGCGAATCTCAGCGTTGCGTTTCCCAGACGGGCCACATCCTCCGGGTAATCCCTGTCATATATATGATTGTTGAGTATATCGTATGCCGACTCTCTGTCGACCTTAAACATATCACACAGACCATCCGAGACAGCAAGCACTTCCACCCGGCTGTCAATAAATCTGTAGATCGCATAGGGTATACAGCTGTTTTCCAACACATGCAAAAGCTTTTTGTCGATATTATACTGTTTCATGGATCTTCCTCCGTGGCGGCAGATCCCGCCCTAGTAGGTCAGTCTTCTGAGCTGATTGATGTGTGTCTTTAATATGCCCTCCACCGGCTCGCCTTCGAGATATTCAAGAAGGCTTTTTTCAAGAGCGGCGGCAGGAGCATTTCCTTCCTTTGCAAGCTTTCTGAGAGGGCTGGTACAAACAAGCACATGGCACGGGCCTTTCGGTCCGTCTGTAATGATCATTTCATAGATCAGTCCCAGATTATCGTTAGCCTCGCAATTGTCAATGACGGTAACGATAGGTCTGAAGCCAAGCCAGTTAAGCAGACTTGTGCGGCTTCTTTCGACTATCTCATACCACTGAGGTGTCGTGTACTTCTCACATTTAAATTTAGCAAGGGCCGGATGCTCATTGTCGATAAGAAGCCCCAGTGTACCCACCGGTATAGGTTTGCCCATGGATTCCGAAATCCCCTTGAACATGGGATAATTCCAGAAGTCGGTGCAGTATGCGCCCGGAAGACTTCTGTTTTCCGAAGGTGAGAGGTAAAAGAGCACCGTCTTACCCGATTCGATTGCGGCGTCGGTCTCTATCATATCGGTGGTAATAGCCACTTTACCCGACTCTGTCACCTCAAAGCTTACTTCCCTGTCGGCCTCCTCATCGGCCACGAAAAGATCCGTCTTGCTCCTTACCTTTTCAGCCTCTTCATAGGACCATAAGTAGTAATAATTCTCGGTTATCCTTTCCTTTCCGTATCTGACTTCAAGGCTCAGTTCAAACTTCTGCATATCGGAAATGTCGGGAATAGCGGCCTCGAAGCTTCCCAGGTCAAAGAGTCCCCGCCCCGGATCGAAGTCATCACCTTTCCTGCCTGATGCGGAGGAAAGCTTAATGCTCTTTTCCTCCTCAAGCGCAACCTCACCGGTTTCCGTCTCCTCAAGCCTTACTATAAGCTTTATCCTGTCTATGTTTTTCTTTTCGTAATATGCGAATTTGACATTAAACTTAAATATCATTCCGTTGGTGAGCACGTAATCCGCAAACTCAGCCATTACCACCGCGCCGCTGCAAAACTGCCTCCACACTTCGGGAGCCACAAGGCCTTTATTCTGCATAAGTGCATTGAGCGGTCCCACAAGCGCGGTACCCTGCCCCGAGTAATCCTGCAGATCCAGCATCTGGAATCCCGCCATAAACCTGCTTCTGAAGGCGGCCTCCAGCTCGTTTTTGTAGCACTGTATCGCAAGTGCGCCGGAGGCTTTGAAATACCCCGCCTCCCGGCCGGAGAGACCCATATCTTCGAGCCTTTCCTGGAACACCTGAAGGTTTCTCGGCTGGCACACCCCAGTATAATCAACTATCTCCTCGTAATCGGGATATATGAAATACTGCCCTATCTCATGGGAGACTACCGGTATGTGCGGTATTATCTCCCCTGCACTTTCAGCAAGGCTTACCTTAACAACCCCCGTACCGTATTGTATTTCTTTTGTTCCGCCGCCTGTGGGAGCCGAAGCCGTTTTTCTTTTCTCCGGTCTGATGGCTCTGTCGTAATTCCAGTCGGTGGCGGGCTTGTATTTCTGTATGGGGCCCAAGGGTGCATCGCACTGAGCGTAGGATCCTCTGAGCTGGCGCTGTGTGGAAAAACGCACACCGACGAAGAAATCATCATTCGGCAGCACGCAGGGAGTCCACTGGAAATTGTTGGATCCCTGTGTATACAGAATGTCCGGCCTTACCTCCTTATATCCGCCGATCAGATCGTTGATGGACTGCGGGCTTCCCCAGAGTTCATTTCCCATGGACATCATCACGAAGGAGGGATGGCCTGCGTACTCTCTCAGGATATTGAAGCCTTCCTCCCTCAGGAATTCCTGCGCCTCTTTTACTTCGGAGTATTTCTTTTCATCACTCGCATGCCAGGTTCCCCAGAAAGGTATCTCGGGCTCGAAGTAGATGCCCAGCAGATCCGCGGCAATAAATGCCGCCTCCGGGGGTGTGCAGGTGTGACATCTCTCATGATTGATGCCCCAGTCTTTGGCGATCTTAAAGTCCTTGAGCCACCCTGTCACATTCATGGGTGCAAAGCCGGAAAGAGGAAAGAGCATACCCTGATGTCTTCCGCGAAGGAAAGTCTTCCTTCCGTTTATCGAAAAATGATCCTCTTCGGCTCTGAACTCTCTGAACCCGAACCATAAGGTCCTTTCCGAGACGGTGTTTTTATCTTCATCCGTCACGGAAAGAAGCAGCCTGTATACATAAGGCTCTTCCTCGTCCCATTCCTTAACACCATCGGGGAGCTTTACTTCAAACGTTATCTCATTCTTTCCCTTTACGAGATCGGCAGATCTTGTGGTCTTTCTCAGCGCACCCTTTTCTATATCGAGATAGCCTTCCAGGATCTTTTCATCCGTAGGCATGGCCTGCTGTGATACGGCACGCTCCTCCCATTCATCGATATCCGCATCCGCCTCAAGATACTTTTTCTTGAGGATACACAGATCTCCCGAAACCGAGATCTTGTACTTTCCCTTTACAAAGCCCTCAATACCGGCGTTTATGATTGCCTTCCTACCCGCATGATCGCAGGTTACATTTGCATATTCGATCCGTGCCTCTTTGCATATTTCGAGGGATATCTCACCGAGTATTCCGTTCCAGTTGGTCTGCGTATCGGGGCTTGTCATATGTCCCCCCGGCGCCGGATAATCCACATTGGACACCATGACGGTGATCTCGGGATTGAGGCTGTCTATGTATTCTGTAAGGTCGTAAACATGCTTTGCTATAAAGCTGTTTTGGGTTCCGACCTCTTTTCCGTCCACCCACACCGTGGATATCCTGGTCCTCTCCAATGTGAGATAAAAATGCTTTCCTTTAAGATCGGTTTTTTTCTTAAAAGGAAAGCGCACAGTTTTCTTATACCAGGCATAGCCCTCAAATTTATAAACTTCTGTCAGGAAATAGGTCTCTCTTGCTCTGTTGGGCTCCCCTTTTTTGGCATACGCAGTAGACCCCGGAAGAGTTATTACGTCCCACAGATCAGCCTTTTCAAAATGCTCTTCTATTCCCTTTTTTTCTTCATCGAGCCTGAATCCCCATTCGCCCGAAAGATCGATTTTTGTACCCATACCCCGGCCTTTCCGTCAGCAAAGCGAAAAACCTTTGCTCCTTAAGCTGTTTTCAACTTCCTTTGCATCATCCGTATGCATGATCATTATCGGGCAGCCGGATTCTCTGTTAAAAGAAAGATAAAGATAATTAACATTGATATTGGCATTCTGAAGTGCTTCAAGAAGCCTGTGGAGATTACCTACTTCATCGGTGATCTCGACTCCTATTACATCGGTGAGCTTGCAGATGATCCCTTTTTCCTTGAGCTTATCAAGAGCCTTGACGGGATCGCTCACAATCATTCTCACAATTCCGTATTCAGCGGAGTCGTTGGTTACCGAGCCGAGGATATTGATCCCTTCCTCTGCAAGGATACCCGTTATCTCGAGCATTTTTCCTTTCTTATTCTCCGCGTAGATAGATACCTGTTTTAACATCTTGCTGTTCCTTTCATGACCTTATGCCTTATTTTAAATCCCGGGATCTTTACCCCTGGGAGATCCCTGAAAACTTTCAGTCTATTCTTACAGTTCTCTGAAATTTTATTATATCAGACCTTAATGAAATTTACTATACTATAACCTCAATCTTTCCCTTTTTGGCAATAATGTCGTAAACCTTTTCGCCATACCTCACTTTATACTCTCCGTCCCGGTCCGGGATGAGCTCAGCCCGCGTGAGTTTACCGTCTTTCCAGCTGATATTCAGGGTGCAGCCGCCCTTTGCGCGAAGTCCCTCTATGCTTCCGTCCTTCCACTGTTTCGGGAGTGCGGGGAGCAGTATGATCTCACCTCCCGTGCACTGCAGAAGTGCTTCCGCAATAGCGGCTGTTCCGCCGAAATTACCGTCTATCTGGAAAGGAGGATGATTATCGAACATGTTGGGATTGGTGGAATTACCCAGGAGCTTTACCAGGTTGTCGTACACCTTCTCCCCGTCATACAGCCTCGCCCACATATTCGCTATCCAGGCTCTGCTCCAGCCGGTGTGTCCGCCTCCGTGCGAGAGCCTTCTCTCTAGCGTGGCCCGGGCGGCTTTCGCCAGCTCCGGAGCGTGAGCCGGAGTGATAAGATCAGCGGGATGAAGCGCAAAAAGCTGTGATATATGCCTGTGCCCTATCTCAACCTCATCATAATCCTCAGCCCATTCTTTTATCTGTCCGTATTTTCCTATCTCCGGTTTGGGAAGTCTCGACTTGATCTCTTTTAGCTGCTCTGCCAATTCCCGGTCGGTTCCGAGGATCTCTGCGCTCTTTATCACATCATCAAAGAGCACCGTCAGTATCTGCGAATCCATTGATGGACCGATGCACATACATCCCTTTTCACCTTCCTTGGTCATGTAGGTGTTTTCCGGTGAAACGGAAGGGCATGTCACAAGGCGGCCCTTTTTGTCCTCTATAAGAAATTCGGTAAAGAACTCCGCAGCTTCTTTAATGAGATGATACTTTTCCCTGAGGAAATTAATATCTCCCGTATACTCGTAATGCTCAAACACATGGAGCGCAAGCCACGCTCCTCCCATCGGCCATATGGTTGCCGGGATCCACTTATCCTGCGGTGCGCAGTCGCCCCAGATATCGGTATTATGATGGCACACATAACCCTTGTTTATCCCGTACATCTCGGCTGCCGTTTTCCTGCCGTTATTTCTGACTCTCTCGAGCAGATCAAAAAGCGGGAGATGGCACTCCGAAAGATTGCATTTTTCAGCGGGCCAGTAGTTCATTTCTGCATTGATATTAACGGTGAACTTGCTTCCCCAAGCGGGCCACATATCTTTGTTCCAGATGCCCTGGAGGTTAAGAGGCTGTGTCCCCGGGCGGCTTCCGGATATCATAAGATACCTTCCGAAGTTAAAATACAGCTCCATAAGCTTATTGTCAGCGGTCTCTCTGCTTCCGTCCGACATTCTTTTCAGTCTCTCATTTGTGGGCAGATCAGACGCCCCGGCGCTGTTATCGTCAAGTACAAGTTCCACTCTTTCGTAGAGCTTTTTGTAATCCGAAATATGTGAATTTTTTAATTCTTCATATTCCTTTTCCAGAGCCTTATTGGCGTCATTTATCGCGTCGGTATCGCAGCTTTTCTTGTGGGATGCACCATTATCGGATGCGGCCTTGTTTTCGTAGAAGCTCGTCCTTGCGGTTAATATAAGCGTCGCCTCATCGGCGCCTTCCACTCGTATCTTTCCGCCCACCGTTCTTATGCTACCGCCCTTACAGCTTCCTGCCAGCACAGCTGTAAAAAAGATCCCATCCTCAGATCCCGTTCCGCCGTTAAAGAGGATCATATTTTTGGATGCTGATCCCGTTTTGTGGGTATCATACTCTTTTGGGGTATCATCCTCCCGGCAGACAGGTCTGTTATCATCATAATAATCATCACGTCCGTCTATCCCGGCATCAAAGAAAATGCTGCCCTTTTCCGACGCTTCGATGTGCATGATAAATGCATTGTCCGGCGCAGACACAAAATATTCCCTTGTATAGGTATTTTTTCCGATACTGTATTTCACAGATGCGACAGCTTCGCTTATATCGAGCTTTCTGACATAATCGCGCAGATTGCCTTCATCAGCCGCCTCGGCGCCTGCTGCCGTACCTGCCGCGGGAAGCACATTTTCGCCATGCTCCGGGGTCGAATGATATGCAAAATCAACATTAAGATCCCCGAGGGGCATGTAGTGTCTGGAATTAGGGCTTACTCCCGCCATTTTATCCATGGCTGTTTTCTCTGCCTCGGGGATCTTTCCGTCAAAAAGAAGCTTTCTTACTTCCTCAAGTCCCTCTTTGGAGTCGGGATTGACTCTGTTTCTCAGCCCGCCCGACCAGACGGAATCCTCGTTCAGATTGATCAGTTCCTTATCTGTTCCGCCATAGATCATGCCGCCTATTCTTCCGTTTCCAACGGGAAGGGCCTCGTTAAAATCCGTGGCAGGAGTATTGTATTTTAAAATATGCTCAGAGCTCATATGTTTTTCCTGTCTTATCGCTTTCTATTATCTGACCGTACTCTCTTACCTTGATCCTCTTATCTTGATCCTCTTATCTTGATCCTCTTATCTTGATCCTCTTATCTCGATCAACTTTTTTTACCTGATAGCTCTCTCCTTAGTGATCTTCTCACCCCATAATGATGCCCACTTTTCGCAGAAAAGCCAGGTGTATGGCATGTTTTTTTTGCTCCTTAGCTTAGTGATGGGAGGAAGATTTGCCCACACAAAGGAAGGTATTCCCACGACCAGCAAGTAGAAAGGGCCTAGGATCAGAGACTGGAAGGTGTGACCGAATTCGTGCACCGCCACCTCGTCGCAGTACTCCCAACGTCTCGTGGTTTCTGCATCCTCGTTCTCTCTGTTTCTCACGGCCCTTTTCTTCTTTCCGGCGGCACCGCCCGGAGAGGAAGGCTCCGCAGAGGAAGGCTCCGCGGGAGTAAAAATAAACATCCCGAGAGATATTCCCCCATTCCCCGGCCATGCAGTCCTTATCACTCCGTTATAAAAATGATGAGGACACTTTATGTATCTGAGAAAGAGGATAAAACCTGCGGTACTCTGAATGAACCCCCATGTGCCGTGAAGGAATATCCTGCCGACAACGGGCATGATCTTTGTCTTTTTTTTGGTACTTACTTTTTCTTCTGCTACTTCTGCTTCCATCATTATCTATTGTTACAAAAAGACCCCGAAAACGACCTTGCATGGCCGTTTTCCGGGTCACTTCTTTTTATTTTCCGATCATTCGATATACATGATACCCGGTCATGCCTTATTCGAATTCTATGGTGCCGCTGGGCTTGGGTGTGAAATCATAGAGTACCCTGTTCACTCCCGGAACCTCCGATGTGATACGCTCCACAAGATGTGACATCAACTCGAAGGGTATATTCTCGACTGTTGCGGACATGGCATCCTTGGTATTGACTGCGCGAATGATGACTGCCCACTCGAAAGTTCTCTTTCCGTCTCTTATTCCGGTGGATTTGAAATCCGGAACAACTGTGAAATACTGCCATACTTTTCCGGCAAGGCCGTTCTTTTCAAATTCTTCGCGAAGGATTGCATCCGATTCGCGCACCGCCTCAAGACGGTCTCTGGTGATGGCGCCGGGGCATCTTACACCGAGCCCGGGGCCGGGGAAGGGCTGACGGAATACCATGTTGTCGGGAAGACCAAGCTGCTTGCCCACAACACGCACTTCGTCCTTGAAGAGGATCTTCACGGGCTCCACCAGCTCAAAATTCATATCCTCAGGAAGGCCGCCTGCATTGTGATGAGCTTTGATACCTTTCTCGCTCTCAAGGATATCCGGCCAGATGGTTCCCTGCGCCAGGAATTCGATCCCGTCAAGCTTTCTTGCCTCTTCCGCAAACACTTCAATGAACTCGCCGCCTATTATCTTACGCTTTGTCTCGGGATCTGTCACGCCTGCAAGCTTATCAAGAAAACGGTCGGTCGCATCCACATACACGAGGTTTGCTTTCATCTGATTTCTGAACACTTCGATAACCTGCTCGGGCTCTCCCTTTCGAAGGAGACCATGGTTAACATGCACGCAGGTAAGCTGCGCACCGATAGCCTTTATCAAAAGAGCTGCCACTACAGAGGAGTCAACTCCTCCCGAAAGTGCGAGCAGAACCTTTTTGTCACCCACCTGCTCCTGTATAAGCTTAACCTGCTCCGCTATAAAAGCATCTGCCTGCTCGGGTGTTGAGATACGGACCATATCATCCGGTCTTCTGATTTCTTCCATGTTGTTTCCTCTCTTTAATTGTTTTGATCATCTCTGGATGAACTTGTTTTCCCTGTAAGGAAGTTCTGAATGAACCTGTAGTTTTATTATTCACGATCAGAGGGGTTCGGTCAAGAATAATTATCCCTGATTTTGAAAAACTTTTTCATTTCTGTAATCGGGCACTCCAAGCTCCTTTGCCGCCTCTTCGAAATACTTTTCTTTTATGTGCGGCCAGACTTCTTTTTCCCCCGCCTCTTTTGACAGCCTGACGGCCAGCTCGACCATGTCCGCCGAGTTGTCGATGCCTGTTAAAAGGATCTGGATATTACTGTTTATAAACCAGTGTGCCTTTTCCAAAAGCCCGCATGAAATAATATCTCTTACAACTTTTTGATTATCATACGGAATGCGCAGAAATTCCGGCTTCCAGCTGTATTTGTCACCCTCGGGTACATCATGCAGTATCATGCACTGGGCGTATCCCGGGTCCCCGATGGAGATCCCCACGCAGCCGGAATTAAAATAATGCTTCCCGTGATGGATATACTCTCCGGGAAAATGAGTATGCGCACAAAGCAGATAGCTCTCATCTATCTCATCAAGCCAGAAACGCGCCCTGTCGCTGTCAAGCTGAATAAGTTCCCTTGAACTTACAGGCGATCCGTGACAGCATCTGATGGAAGGATGATCCGGCACAGTATATGTAAAAGTGTTGGGAAGCTTTTTGAAGAATTCAAAATCCTCTTCCGACAGCAGCTCGTATGTATAAAGGAGATTGCCACTGGCGGAATTGTAGATCCAGAGCTGATCATCCGGCCCCTCTTCCATCACTTTATGCTGTGAAAGCATATACTCTTCCCTGTTCCCGCGAAGGAGCGTACATTTATGGCTCTTTATAAAATCATACAGATAATCAAGAGTTTCCCGTGCATAGGGAGTGTCGGATATATAATCCCCCAGAAAAAGATATTCGTCGCACCCTTCTTTATCCAGGTATCCGGTGCACTCCTTAAATGCGATTATATTACTGTGAATGTCTGATATTACACCTGTTTTCATCTTATAGTCAGTCCTGTCCCGATGCCTTTGCTATTTCTTTTATCTCTTTATCAATTCCCATTCCCGTAATACTTTATTATCTATGTATTATCAAAGAATCTATGTAAATGTATAGGGTGCAGTTTCTTAGTTTATTCATTCCCCTTCTTGATCATCGCTTTTGTCATTTATAGTTTCAATGAGACCTATAACTAAATCTTGCAATTGGGCTGCATTTTTATTCGTGATTACAGGTTTTCCAGTTCTCTTTTCCACCGCCAATCGTGCTTCTCCCGCGGCTTCTCCACCTTCAATAGCAACCATTCGATTTTCTTCGAAAGTCTCTGGCTTCTTTTGCTTTGAAATCTCTGTAGTAGTGGCCTCAGCCAACATATTAAGCACCAGCTCCAATGTGGACATATTATCCCTGAGATTTTCCTTTTTCAAACCTTTATGATTCTTATACTGTCGTGTTGTCATTCCGGACCAGGCTTTCGTTATTTCATCTGTCAGGATTGCATATTCTATGCCTTTCTTGACGCCACGCTTATCCCACTCATCTGTAAGTTCTTTTCTTACTTGAATTGCCTGCAGGCGCTGATTTATCCATTCTCGCGAATAACCTTTTTTAGCGTAGGTCTCAAGGGCCCTCTCTATAGTCAACTCCGGGTCGATTACCTCCTCTATTCGTTCACGACCTACCTGGGCCAGCCACATTTTAAACGGCTCCGCTTTCTTTGATGGAATCGACTGGATAATGCGAAGTAATTGCTCTGTATTGGCAACATCTGTCATTCGCTTTTTTCCATCCTGAGCTGTCATTTTCAACTGGTTACAATTTGTAACCAGTTCATTTCCTTCTTCTTTTATTCTGTTTTTCAAAACTTTCCAATAATTCCTTGCACCGTCTTTATCCGGCTGTTCTGTTAATACACGCACTACATCCACAACCGAAAAATACCATTCTTCCTCATCCTCAACCCATGCAGTTCTTATCGGCTGGTCTTCAAATAACTGAACTTTATCATTTGACATCTGCATATTTCCCCCTTATCGCTTTTTTGCCTTTTATATTCACACTTTTCTCATCCATAAGAAGCTTTGCAAGTTGACTCACTGCTCCATTATTTCCTTCGTTAACAAATTCTTTATCCTTTGAAGTTCTATAGTTTTACAATATCTTGTATATTCCATCCCTGCTTCATAGTATCTTCTTTTCATTTCATCCTCTTCCGGATACTCCTCAGTGATTGGAATCCCATATTCTTCACATAATTTCTCATGATCAAATTCAATCAACCGCTCAGGATGTTCCTTACACTCCTTAAAAGATTCGTCCAATTTTTTCATTTCTTCTCCAAGACTCTCCTGATTATATCCAAAGAAAGATATTTCATGCAAAAAATCAACAATCACATCCATTAAGTTATCTTGTGTAAGTTTATTATCCGCAACAAGAAAACTTAATGCCTCCTTTTGCTCTGTAAATTCGTATGCATATGTAGAAAGGTCGGAAATATTATCTGTCTCAATCAGTTCATCTGCATGTATTAATCCAACTGACGTGCCCAACAAAGTATCATCTGTTTGGGATTTATACACAAACAGAATCCCCTGTTTCAGACGATATTTCTTTATATCCATTTCGCATAGTTTATTCAAAAATTCCTGAAAACGATCAGATATATGTTTATTGAACTCTCCTATTGAAATATCATCTAAATTCTTAACTTCCCACAAATTAATCGGGTGTTCATAAAAATAAGCTGACTCTATACTTTTGTGATCTGTTTCCCTTAATACCTGCTGAATAGTTTTCATGTGATAGCCTTCTTATTTTGAAAAATTATACCATTGGCATATTGATATTATCATATTCCAATGGTATAATCAATCTATATTTTTTAATAAACTATAACAATACTTTTTATCATCGCACTTGAAAGCAGAATTAAACGAATATGAGCTTTTTAGTAAATATAGTCAGATTAAAACAGTGTAGAGAAAAAATAGGAATCACGAAAATGGAAGCCGCTAAAAGAATGCAACTATCACAACCGGCATACTTACGGTACGAAGCTGGCACCAGAATACCCTCTTTGCAAACTTTGTCTGTTATTGCAAACGTTCTGAACACTTCCGTTGAGTATCTGACCGATCAGTCCGATGACTCAACTCCACTTTCATATACCATATCCAAATCAACAGATCCTGACTTGTTTCAAATAGTCAATATGTGCAAGAACTCTGATGACGGCATGGTAAAACGACTATACTCTTATGCTTCCAAATTGGCTGAATACTCGACAGTCAAATGAAATATTAAAAAATATACTCAACGAAAAAGCAGGTGCTCATACGGACGCCTGCTTAAACACTATCATATTAGCTTTATAATATCCGCTTCTAAATCAAAGCAATCTTTATCCCCACGACACCATATTGGGTCTGCTTTTCCTTTGAATAATACATTTCCATATCTGTCGGTGATGCTGTTGCTATATCATCGTCCGTATAACCACATTCAAGCAACGGCAGATTCTGATACAAATCATCAAACGAATCAAAAATGTACAGTTCTTTTACTTTTACCGTCAAAGTATCTGTAGCATCTTCCGTGTTCAAAAAAGTTATTGTGTCTCCCACCGATATAGCTTTCCGCTTCTCATCATATAAGCGAAGTTCTATTGTCTTTTTCCCTTCCCTAATCATATGTAGAGGGGAAGGAGTCAAGTTCATTGTATGATTCTGCATCCTAAACACCTTCAAACTTTATATTGTTTTATCCGGCCTAGACATAAGATTGTCTATGACAGGATGGATAAGTGCTGTATCTTCGATAGCATTGATTGCACATACCTTTTTCCCGGCATCTTTACTTGAAGCACCGCAATGAAATACCTTTTCATCCTTTGTCCCATAATCAAGCACTATGAACCGGTCATGACAATCTTGATTAGGTTTGATCTGCAATGTTGGATATTCATTTTCAAAGTCTGTTACTTCCGATGATGTCAAAAAGCCGGGACGCCCAAAGCCATTCTCGGTAAATAGGACTACGTGCACCCCTTTCTTTTTGTGTGACAAGAGATGTAGGGTTTTGATATTAACATAATCATCAATTACATATATACTCTTCTTCGCCTTTTTGTATATGTCTATGTACGCGAGATCAGCTTCAAACTTCTGGCCCCTATAAACAACAAGACTTTTTAAATCTGTATCGGAAATAAAGTTATCACTTAAATCCTCAATACGCTTCTCTATGTCCTGAATAGCCTTGTCCGTTCTCTTTTGATACTCTCCAACTGACATTGCAATTCTCTGAAGATCTTCCTTGCTCGCAAGCTGCCTATTCTCAATTACATAGTGCCTCAGGTTTTTAAAAGCACGCATGATCACTATGGACTGCTGTACAGCCATCTCACCCTTTAAAACTGTGGCAAGCATATATATTCCCTGCTCTGTAAACACATAAGGCAAAGTACGGCTCATGGAGTTTATATTTGCGGTGACATTTTGGCACCGCAAATCTTCAACCTCTTCTTTAGTTACCTGAAACATAAAGTCGTCCGGAAATCGCTCAATATTTCGCTTTACCTGGCGATTAAGGTATTTCACTTCGTAACCGTAAATCTCAGCAAGATCAGCGTCAAGCATTACTTGCTTTCCTCTAATCCTATAGACTAAGCTTTCTATGTTTTCCGCAGTAGTTAATTCATTTTTGGAAACGTCATCCATCATTTATCTCCTGTATGATATTACAAATTGCGGTGACATTTTGGCACCACAAACTGACTTTTCGTAAAGCAACACGCAAAGTATTATATCATATGCTATTGTTACTTCATAGGATTATTCCTCTCTAATCGACATATAACGGGAGCGTGTCTCGCCCCCGTCGCTGTCAATCAAGGGAAAGGTTATTCCAACTCTGTTTCCCTGTGTTTTTTGGTACAACCGGGGTCCTTGGATGCTCTTTCGTTTCTTTCTTTAACTCCGCAAGTTTGCCAAGAACACTTTCCCTGGTCTTTTCTTCAACTTCCTTACGCTTGTGCATATCCAACCACTCTTTAAACTTCCGCCATGCTCCGGCGGCAAGTTTTCCGATTGGTGTTTTCAGTTCTTTCAGAAATGCGTACCTCATGAATTCTTTCTGAGCTTCCGTTTCAACCATCGTCTGAATTGTTTCCTCGGTCTGCTTATTCAGTTCCTCCAAAACGGTTTCCTTAACCTCAACGGCATTCGTAGTTGCCATATACTGTTCGTTCAATGATTCAAACGCCTCAGCTTTTTTTCTAACAAAGAACTCTTTGGACCAATCGCTGTTCCGCCCCTTTTCGATTTCCTTAAGGTTCTCTCCTTCGAAGATTTCCGGATGTTCGCTCATTTCCTGCTCGGCGTACTTATGCATCTTGTCCTGAAGTATCTGTAAAAGACTCTCAAACAAGAGTCATAAATCCCATCAACGCCTTATACTAC
>DFKZ01000056.1:0-30985 GCA_002373975.1 Lachnospiraceae bacterium UBA3632
TACTTGAAACGCGAAGTCCGTCACTAAGTTAATCAATATAATTGTTACCAGATTAAAGCGTAAGATAATACTTCATTTTGCGCGGATTATATGATAAAATAGCTCTGTGTGCGCATTGAGCGCTCAACTGATCTGACCACAAAATACTAACATAGATAAGGGGCAAAAAATGGCAGGCTGGATTGTAGTAGTAGACGATGATGTGATCAATATAAAAACTGCGGGAAATATCCTCAGCAACAACAATATGCGCGTTACCGGAATAAGATCCGGCGCGGCACTTCTTGACTTCATAAAGGACAACGATCCCGATCTGATACTTCTCGATATCATGATGCCAGACATGGATGGATACGAGACATTCAAAAGGCTCAGAGCACTTGAAAAAGAGCTTGGCAGATACGAAACCCCTGTTGTGTTCCTTACAGCCGACAGCGATATAGAGAGTGAGATAAAGAGCCTGGATGTCGGCGCGTCCGACTTCATCAGAAAGCCCTTCATCCCCGAGGCCTTTGTTAAGCGTATAGAGAATATCCTAAGCAATTCAGAGAGGATTAAGGATTTAAATGCCGAAGCCAAAGCAGACAGCCTCACCCGTCTAATGAACAGGGCTACAGTTGATAAGATGATCGAAAATGCCATGAGATCAAGGACAGGTACCCTCATGATGATCGATCTTGACAGCTTTAAGCTCATAAATGATATTTACGGCCATGACGGAGGTGATAAGATCCTCGTCGCTTTTTCGAGCATACTCAAGAGTAACATGCGCTCCGACGATATAGTGGGACGTGCGGGCGGCGACGAATTCCTTGCATTTATCACAGGCCATAATGAAAAATCCATATCGGGACTTACTGAGAGATTCAATGCGGGCATACTTCAGAAGGCAAAAGAGTTTTTCGGAGACGACATGAAAGTTCCCCTCGGCGTATCCGTCGGTGCTGTTTATTCTCAGGCAGGAGACGAACTTTCGGAACTATACAAGATGGCTGATGAGGCTCTCTACGATGTTAAGCTTAACGGAAAGCACAGCTACCGCATATACTCCGATATGCAGAAGGATGAAAAAGACGGTCCCGATGATATCGAGGATATCAGCCGCGTGCTCGAGGAAAGAAATGCCGGGAATTATGCGCTCTGGCTCGGTCAGGATGCTTTCAGCAATATTTACAGATTCATCATCCGATACATACAGAGCTATCACAGCGTGGCCTACAGGCTGCTGTTTACTGTGGTCAGTGCTGCCGATGAATCCAAACCGGCGGATCCCGATTCCGTTTCCGCATTCGGCGAGGTGCTTAATAAATCCCTCAGAAAGAGCGATATTATGATGCAGAGCGGAAGAAATCAATTCTTCCTCCTGCTTCCGGAATTATCCGACAAATACATAGATGATGTTACAGAAAGGATAATCAGTACATGGGAGCGAAGCAGCGATTCACAGGGCATAAAGGTGCTCCACGAAGCTGCAGTCATAAGCTATGAAGACATGACAGGCGACGACTCATGGAGAAGAGACAATGACTGATATTAAGACTAAAAAAGACAATAGGTTTCTTCAGGATGAGCTGAGGGCACTGTCATCTATCGCCATGCTGGCTATGCTGCTTTTTTTCTCGGTTATTCTGACCTTGCTGAACAGGATGCTTGACTGGGAAGTATGGATGATCCCGTTCATCATTTTCAGCGTTGTGCTCAGCCTTGTCCTGCACCTCACCAAAAAGCTTCCGGAGAGAGCAAGAATATATATTTTTGGCTTTTTCCTTTCTTTTGATGCTTTCTATTACACAGTAAAGATCGACACTGTTTATGACAGCTCGGCTCTTAATGTGATTCTTTTGTTTTTATTTGCCGTTACCGGCGAACTGATACTTGTGACGGCGGCATTTGCATCCGAAGCGGTGTCAATAGGGATGCATTTCATCATCGCAGCCTCGGAAGACAGGCTCAAGCTTCATAAATCAAACATTACAAGAACGATCCTTCAGTTTGTGATCATATTCCTTGCCTTTATTCTGGTCATACGTATCATGAACGCCATAAAGACGGCTCGCAAAAAATACGAGGATCGTCTTTTACAGCTGCAGGAGGAGAATAACAGCGCAAACAAGTTCCTGGCGAATGTTTCCCACGAAATAAGGACACCCATAAATGCTGTTATAGGTCTGTCGACTGTTATTCAGAATGATGTGCTTTCGCCGGAAGCCAGAAAGAATCTTGAAGCCATATCGGAGGCCGGCCATAGAGTTGCCAGTCAGATAGGAGATATCCTCGACTATACAGAGATCGATATGAAAAAGCTCTCGGTCAGCAACGAAGTGTATCAGATCGATTCCATAATGGGTGATATGCTGGCTCAGATCAGATTCTACGAGGATCATGGTCTGGAGCTGGTCATTGATGTGGAGCCTAACGTGCCTGCGGAGCTTATAGGAGATGGGAACAAGATCAAAAAGATCATTACCCATCTGATCGACAACGGCTTCAAATTCACCAAAGAAGGCGGCGTCTGCCTTCGCATTTATTCAATTCCCAAGAGCTACGGAATAAACCTGGTAATAGAAGTTACGGATACCGGAATCGGAATGACAGAAGAGGAGATAGACAAGATCTCAGACAGATTCTACCAGTCGGAAACCGCAAGTTCCACTGCTGTGGGAGGTCTCGGCCTCGGCATTCCCATTGTAAACGGATTCACCTCTGCAATGGGTGGATTCCTTTCTATCGAGAGCGAACCCGGAAATGGGACTACCGTGCGTGCCAGCATACCGCAGAAGGTCGAAGATCCCGCTCCCTGCTATTCGGTTGTTGAGAATGAAGAGTGCCTGATCGCAGGATTCCTTGGCTTTATGAACATGGGAGATTCCAGAGTAAGAGAGTTCTACATCAGAATGATCGCTCACATAGTTACGGGGCTTGGTGTTACCTTTCAGAGAGTACAGTCAATCGAAGAACTCCAGAAGATCATCGGCGCCTATAAGATCACGCACCTGTTTGTCGGCCCCGGAGAATACAATGAGTACAAAGAATATATTGATTCGCTTGCTTCCGACGTCAAGGTGGCGGTGATCGCGGATAAGGGATCCAATCTGAGAGCGGAATACGGGATCACCGTTATACCCAAGCCGTTCTACGGAATACAGATTGCCAATTTCCTCAGCAACTTCCGGTTAGAGAGCGAAGTACACGCCGGTGACAGGATGGTTTGCCCCGGTCTGCGTGCACTTGTAGTAGATGATGAGCCCATGAACCTCCTTGTGGCCAGAGGAATATTCGAAAGCTACAAGATGAAGGTGGTGACCGTTACAAGCGGTCAGGAGGCTATAGATATCTGCCAGAAGAAGGATTGCGATATCGTGTTTATGGATCATATGATGCCGGGAATGGATGGCGTCGAAGCTATGAAACGTATCAGATCCGTCGCGCAGAAAAAAGGCAAAGACCTCTGCATTGTAGCCCTTACCGCAAACGCTATAAGCTCTGCCAAGGAAATGTTCCTTTCGGAAGGCTTTGACGGGTTTGTGCCCAAGCCAATAGAGATAATGGAGCTCGAAAGAGTGCTCCGTCACGTGCTTCCCAAGTCGTTTATCAAATATGAACCGATAGAAAAAGAAAGCGCCAAAACCAAGGCAAAGGAAGAGCCGGTCAAGCTTGGAAACATATCACCGATCTTCCCGCTTCCGGTGCATGCCGAAAGAGACGAAAAGGAAAATGAATTCAAAAGCCTTGCGCGATGTGGGATAAACGTAAAGGAAGGAATTAAGAATTCCGGAAACAATATCGCGTTTTACAAGCAGGTGCTTTCCGAGTACGCAAACGGGATAGTCGATAAAATACCTCTTCTGGATAAGTATTACAGAAAGGGCATGTGGAACGATTATGCCATAAAAGCCCATGCCGTAAAAAGCACTTCAAAACTGATAGGAGCGGATAATCTTTCCGATATGGCAGCGATCCTTGAAGGGGCTGCAAAGGATAAGAACGAAAAAGCGATCCGAGAGCTTCATGAAGCTTTTATCAAGAGATACAGAGATACCCTTGAAACCGTAAAGACATGTGTATTTGAAACGGGTGAAAGAACCGACCAGGAAATATTTGAATTCAAACCCGGGGGTGGAGGATGAAAAAAGGAGAAGAGAATATATTACATAACGATCGCAAGATCTTTCTGATCCTGTCATGCATGATCATTCCCACTATGCTGTTTTACGCGTTTATCGGGCGGGTTATAAATCTGGCGGATAAAGACCTGAAAGAAGCTATTGCCGGTCCGCTTGTTCCGCTGATAATAATGACGCTTGTTTGCGGCGCCGTAACCGTTCTGGGCATGGTGACAAGGAAGATACAGCTTTTTGCCGCCATCAACTCGGGCATGATGATAATACTCATTCTGCCCTTTACGGTCAATGCCTTAGATGATTCGAGCTATCGTACATTTATTTGGTATGTCACCGTGGCATTATATATCGTGCTGCTTCTCTACGGCATAAGAAAATATATTATGCTCGGCCTGCTGGCTCTGTCGGGGGCAGGCGTATATATTTATGGCGCATGGTGGATCTATCAGGAAAATCCCTTCGGAGTCAGGGAAGTGGTGGGATATATAGTTTCCTATCTTGTCCTGGCTTTTGTGTGCGTCCTTATCTGCATTATGGTGAGCATAGAGATGCGCTCGCTCAAGAAAGCCGCAGAGAGCACCGCAGACCAGAAGAAGGAGATCGAGACTCTGAACAAGGCCCAGAACAGGTTCTTTTCCAGCATGAGCCATGAGATCCGTACGCCTATCAATACCATCATCGGATTAAATGAGATGATCCTTCGCGAGGACATATCCGATGAAGTGGCGGAGGATGCCAGAAACATCCAGTCCGCATCAAAAATGCTTCTTTCGCTCATCAACGATATCCTCGATATGTCCAAGATAGAATCCGGACAGATGACCTTACTTAATGCTCCGTACAAGACAGGAGACATGCTTTCGGATATCGTGGGAATGATCTGGATCAGGGCGAAGGAAAAGGACCTGCGGTTCCATGTGGATATAGATCCACATGTACCGGGTGAACTCATCGGCGATGAGATGCGCATTAAGCAGATCCTGATAAATGTGCTTAACAACGCGGTAAAGTATACTGCTGAAGGCTCTGTCACTCTTTCCATAAGCTATCACAAAACGGAAGAGAATAAATGCGTGATGACATATACTGTCACGGATACGGGCATAGGTATCAGGAAAGAGAGTATCCCTTATCTGTTCACCGCATTTAAGAGAGTTGACGAGGAGAATAACAAATACATCGAAGGTACAGGCCTTGGTCTGTCCATTGTAAAACAGCTTGTGGATGCAATGGGCGGCAGCATAAATGTCAACAGTATCTACACCAAGGGATCCACATTTATGATCGAGATCCCCCAGGAGATGGTCACCGGATCCGAGGTGGGAGAGCTCAATCTTGAAAAGAGAGGGGATGCTGCCTTCAGAAAAGAATATAAACAGAAGCTTACCGCCACCGATGCAAAGGTGCTCATAGTGGATGATGATTCCGCCAACCTTTTGGTTGAAACCAAGCTTCTCAGAGATACGCTGGTTAAGACCGACACGGCAAAGAGCGGAGCAGAAGCTCTTGAAAAGACTCTCAACAATGAATACGATCTTATCTTCATGGATCACATGATGCCCGAAATGGACGGTATAGAATGTCTTCACAGGATAAGGGAGCAGGAGGGCGGCCTTAACAGGCAGACCAAGATCGCAGTGCTTACCGCTAATGCCGGAAGCAAGGAAAGGGAGCTCTACGCACGAGAAGGCTTTGATGCATATATCGTCAAGCCTGTAAGCGGAGAGCAGCTGGAAGATACGCTCATAAAGCTCCTTCCCAGGGATCTTATCAAGATTGAAGGCACGGAATTTGCTTCGGAGCAGAGCTCTGTATTTGAAGATATCGAGCTTAAGAGAAGAAAGCCTCTGGTCATCACTACCGAAACGGTCTGCGATCTTCCAAGGCAGATGCTTGCAGAGCTTGGAATCCCTGTTATCGCATACCATGTAGAGACTGCCGAGGGTGATTTCTTTGACGGAAACGAAGCGGAAGGAAGAGGAATAGCTTCCTATCTGCAGGAAAGCGGAAAGGTGGCTTCTTCGCAGCATCCTTCGGTAGAGGAGTACGAGAGCTTCTTTGCTCAGGAGCTTCTTCACGCAAATAATATCGTTCACATTTCCATGAGCCGCAAGGTGGGCAAGGGATTCTACAATGCTGCCAAAGCAGCCGAAAGCTTTGATAACGTACGTGTGATCGACAGCTGCCACCTTTCAAGCGGAATGGGACTCTTTGTGCTTGAGGCGGTAAGGCTCGCAAAAGAGAGTATTACTCCGGATGAGCTTATAACAAAGCTTAAAGGCTATGACAAGAAGATCCACACAAGTTTTATTGTGGAAGATACCGAATATATGGCAAGGGGAGGAAGGATAAGCAGATTCACCAACACCATTGCCAAGTCGTTTTACTTCCATCCCGAACTGCTTATACGTAACGGAAAGCTGGTGATCGGTTCACTCTTTGTGGGTGATGCCATGAGTGTCTGGAGCTCCTATGTAAGGACCGGATTGCCCAATCCTTCGAGGATAGACGACAGACTGTTGTTTGTCACATACTCCGGGCTTACTTCCACGGATATAAAAGAAATAGACAGGCTTATAAGAAAACGTGTCAATTTTAAGAGAATAATCTACCAGAAGGCATCATCGGCAATATCCGCCAACTGCGGGCCGGGCACCTTCGGACTGCTTTATCTCTATAAACACTGATGCGGATGATAAATATATGCCTGATAAAGAGGTGTTATGATGATGACAGGTAAATTACTGTATGGCTTTTTGGCGTTGGCTGAGGCGGAGCCGCCTGCCGATCTGAATTCCGCCATTGCGAATTTCGGACCGATGGAATTTCTGATGACGGGCGGAGGGCTCCTTATCCTCACAGCGATGTTTGTGCTGCCGCTATTTCTGGCGGCGATTCCGGCAAACATTGCAAAGAAGAAGGGAAGAAACTTTGCGGGATATTATGTTTTCGGGTATTTTGCCCTGATCCCGGCGATAATAGTCACTCTTGTTCAAAAACCGATACCGCAGGAAGAGATAAAGAAAAAAAGCATGAGCGATATTGCCCGCGGAAAGTAAACCGGCACAAGCCCGCAAACAGTAAAAACACTTGCCACTTTTATGCATTTTTAGTATAATAAAAGTGGCCCTAAGGTCAGTCTTCGGATTTTTGAACCTACATTTACCTTTAACGGGATTCCTACATTGCCTGGTCGGATGTCAGGCCCCCTCTTATGAGTCAGGGGAAGGCAGATGTCAGTGCTGCGGTCACCCACCTAGCTATAGCTAGGCGTCAAAAGGCGAAGACATTCCAAAGGGCTATTGTTGTGTCTTTAAAAGAATGATAGTAAGGCATGAGAGTACTCAAAAAGCTTTATAAAATATATGAACACTTTGTGAGAAGTGTAAAAAGGCTTAATATAGATGCTTACGCGGCATGCACATCCTTTTTCCTGCTCCTTTCGTTTACACCGCTTCTGATCCTGCTTTGCTCGATTCTTCCGTTCACAAAGATAACGGAGCAGGATGTTATTTTTTTCTTTCAGGGGTTTTCGCCGGAAATGTTCTGGCAGCTGGAAGAAAGGCTTATTGACGGTGTATATTCCGGCGGATACGCAGTGCTCACCATATCGGCCATAATCACGCTGTGGACCGCAGCAAAAGGAGTGTCCTCCCTGGTGCAGGGACTCAATGCGGTAAACGGAGTGGAAGAGAAGCGAAACTTCTTTTTGAGGCGGGCTGTGTGCTGCCTTTATACGCTTATCCTGCTTGCGGCTTTATATATCAGCCTGCTCCTGATGGTTTTCGGAAAGACCATAGCGCGCCAGATCACGAAAGTCTGGCCCAAATTTACGGAGCTTCAGGGAGTGCTGGTAAAACCCAGGCACCTATATATATTCCTGATTCTGACGCTGTTTTTTGCACTGTTGTATTCGTTTCTTCCGAACAAGCGCCAGAAATTCAGGGAACAGCTCCCCGGAGCGGTATTTTCATCGGCATGCTGGATACTGTTTTCATGGGTGTTCTCGCTTTTTATAAACAAGTACAACCCATACAGCATGTACGGCAATCTCGCGATAGTTGTGGTTGCCATGGTGTGGATATATTTCTGCCTCCTGTTTTTTATGTACGGTGCTTATCTTAACAGATATTTCAAGCCGGTAAATATCGTGCTTGTATATCCCAAGAAGCGGCGGGATATGATCTACAACGAGATGTACGGATCGGGCGAGTCCGAGAATACGGATGATGACCTCATTCCCTTCGGTGAATCGGTCAGAAAGCCGATAGGGCATGAAAATGATGATAACGAAGACAATGAAAAAGGAGATATGAAAAAATGAAGGATTTATCAGAGCTTCAAAGTCAGATCGAAAGCTTAAAAGCAGAGATCCGTGAGCATGCGGAAAAAGCTGCCAATTCAAAAGGACTCTATGAGCTTAAGAAAAGCTTTCTCGACTCCAAGCAGGGAAAGCTTTCCGCTCTTATGAAAGAGATGGCGCAGGTTCCCGCAGAGCAGAAGGCTAACTTCGGAAAAGCAGTCAACGAGGCAAAACAGTGGGCTCTCGGCTTTTTTGAGGATATCGATTCCAGGCTGAAGGAAAAAGAAATGAAGCTCCGCTATGAGAGCGAGAAGATCGATATATCCATGCCTGCCAAGATGCAGAAAAAGGGTAATCTTCATCCTATCACAACGGTGAGAAATCAGCTTATAGATATCTTTGCAGGAATGGGATTTTCCGTTTATGAGGGTTCCGAGATAGAGAACGATTATTACAATTTCACCGCTCTTAACACACCTCAGGATCATCCCGCAAGAGATATGCAGGATACATTTTATCTCTCTCCCGAGTTCCTGCTCCGCACCCAGACATCTTCCGGGCAGATCCACGTAATGGAGAACACCAAGCCTCCCATCAAGATCTTAAGCCCCGGAAAGGTGTTCCGCTCGGATGATGACGCCACACACTCACCCATGTTCACTCAGATGGAAGGGCTTGTGGTTGACGAGGGTATCACCTTGAGCGATCTCAAGGGAAGCCTTGATACATTTGTTAAAAAAGTATTCGGTGCTGAGACAACAACACGTCTCCGCCCTTCATATTTCCCGTTCACCGAGCCTTCCGTAGAGGTTGATGTGAGCTGCTTTGAATGCGGCGGAAAAGGCTGCAGGCTCTGCAAGGGAACAGGCTGGATCGAGATCTTAGGCGCCGGCGTTGTAAATAAAAAGGTGCTGGAAAACTGTGGCATCGATTCATCAAAGTATTCGGGATTTGCATTCGGTCTGGGCATCGAAAGAATCGCAATGCTCAAATACGGCATCAACAATATCAAGATGCTTTTTGAATCGGATCTGCGCGTTCTTGATCAGATCGATGACTAAGCCCAATATCAATATGTCATTGGATATATTGGTTTTATATAGCCCAATATAAAGTTTTGGAGGTAATGATAGGATGTTAGTTCCACTTAGCTGGTTAAAGGATTATGTAGATATAAACGTTTCACCCGATGTTCTGGAGGAAAAGCTTTTTTCCTGCGGTTTCGAGGTTGAGGAAAAATATCAGGTCGGCAAGGATATAAGCGGAGTAGTGGCAGGTAAGGTCCTTACCTGCGAGCCCATCCCCGAGACACATCTTCATGTGTGCACCGTAGATGCGGGAACGGGCGAAGAGCTTCAGATCTGCTGCGGCGCCGACAATGTATGTGCGGGTGGGATTTTCCCCGTAGCGCTTCCGGGCGCACAGGTTTATGCCACCGCCAAGGATCACGTTACCATAGAGGGCGTGATGACTATCAAGAAGGGTAAGCTTCGCGGGTACGATTCAAACGGAATGCTCTGCTCGGGAACGGAGCTCGGGCTTAACGAGAATCTCTATCCCGGTGCAGGTTATAACGGACTGCTGGTTCTTCCGCAGGATACAAAGCCCGGAACGGATATCAAAGAGCTCACCGGCCTTGATGACTGGATCTTTGATGTTTCCATCACCGCCAACAGACCGGATTGTCAGAGCATCTACGGCCTTGCAAGAGAGGTGGCTGCAGTGCTTAAGACAGAGCTTCATGAGCCTGCTCTTGATTACCACATGACCGATGTAAAAAAAGAGGGCTTTAAGGTGAGCGTAGAAGCTCCCGATATCTGCCCCAGATATTCCGCACATTATGTGTATGATGTCAAGATCGGCGAGTCACCCGCATGGATGAGAAGAAGGCTTGCACTTGTCGGAAACAATTCGATCTCAAACATCGTTGATATAACCAATTACATTATGCGTGAGCTGGGCCAGCCTCTTCACGCTTTTGACTGCCGTTTCCTTGAGGGAAATGCGATCAATGTAAGGCGCGCTAAGGATAAAGAGAAGATCGTCACCCTGGATGAGAAGGAATTTGAGCTCACCACCGACAATCTTGTTATCTGTGACGGAGTTAAGCCTGTTGCTCTTGCCGGGATCATGGGCGGTCTCAATTCCGAGATAAGGGAAGATACCACAGAGGTAATGTTCGAGGCTGCAAAGTTTGCAAGGGACAATATCCGCAAGAGCTCCCGCGCACTCGGACAGTCTTCGGATTCCAGCCAGAGGTTCTCAAAAGGTGTGGATGAGTACGCTACCGTGATGGCTATGAAGAGAGTGCTTCACCTTGTGGAAGAGCTTGGATGCGGAAAGATCTCATCCACTCACGAGGACATAAACACGGGAAGATCATTAGAGCCCAGACCTATGAAAGCAAGCATCGCCAAGGTTAACGGCGTGCTCGGAATAGATATACCCACGGAGGATATCAGGGACATTCTTTCAAGACTTTATTTTGCACCCGAGATAAACGGAGACGAGCTCACCATCCACATCCCGGCATACCGCGATGATATGGAAGATTACCCCGATATCTCCGAGGAGCTGATCAGAATGTACGGATATGATCATATCAAGCCTACATTCATGCCTACAGCCAAGGTTACCGTGGGAGGAGAGAATCTGCGTCAGAAGACAACTCTCAGGATCAAGAATGCTCTTTGCGCAGCAGGTGCTTACGAAGGAATACATTATTCATTCTTCTCGCCTTCCGATCTTGACTTCCTTGGCCTTCCCGAGGATGCTCCCGAGCGTAAGGCCATAAGGATACTCAATCCTATCAACGAGGAGCTCTCACTTATGAGAACAACTCTTGCGGCTCAGATGATCCATGCCATGGGAAGAAACCAGAAGAGGGGAAATCTTGAAGGAAAGATCTATGAGATCGGAAACAGATTCATCCCCAAGGAACTTCCTCTTAAGGATTATCCGGACGAGAGAGAGACTCTGTGCATAGGCGTATTCGGAAAGACGGAAAGCTTCTTCACTCTCAAAGGACTTGTTGAAGTACTGGCAAACGCGCTGAATGTAAGCTTTGATTATGAAAGGACTCAGAAGCCTTTCCTTCATCCTTATCAGGCAGCCAAGGTTATCTGCGACGGTGAGGAGATCGGTTATCTCGGACGTATCACTTATGAGATCATGAACGAGGAGGCCATGAGATATCCTGCTTATGTGGCAGAGATAGATCTCGAGAAGCTTGTTAAGTATTATGGCAAGACTCCTACATTTGTACCTCTTCCGAAGTATGCTACCGAGAGCAGGGATCTGGCACTTATCATGGATAAGGATATCACCTGCGGACAGGTCGAGAATATCATCTCCGGAAGCTGCAATTATGTGAGCGATATCGAGCTCTTTGATGTATATGAGGGCGAGCAGGTTGCAGAAGGAAAGAAGAGTATGGCGTTTACAGTGAAGTTTACGCCGAAGGATGAGGAATTCACCGCTGAGGCTGTGGACGGATATGTGCACAAGATTCTTAAGAACCTTCGCAAGGAACTGGAAATTGAGTTGCGAGCTTGATACATCTGGTTTTGACCTAGTGACGGCCCAGTCAATGATAGTTCCGTCGCGCACACGCCTCGCGGCTCATATCGCGACACGCAGCGGTACTAGCTTCGAGCATCGCTGTTGCTCGCTCTCAGCAAGTGCCGGCGGCGCTACATGGTGCGCTCACGGAAGCTATCATCGCCTGTGCCTGAATATCATTATGGTAAACAAACGAATTAATTAATCCTACTATTTAGATCTGGATTATTATTGAATGATTTAGTGTCAGCGAGCCTGTGCAAATGCTATGCTGAGAGCAATGTGTCCGAGGCCGGCACTTAGCGAAAACAAGCTTTAGCGCAGTTTGAGCTTAGTACCGCTGCTTCGAGGACCCATAGCCGAGAGGCGGTGCGCGAAGCATACATTTGTGCGGACTCGCGTGACTAAGATGTATAAAAAAATTGTAAATCGAGGAATAAAACATGGAAAGAAAGAATGCTTGGGAAAAGTATGACGAGAAAGAGCTGAAAAAGCTCAATGCGCTCTGCGACGAGTATCGCGAGTTTATCAGTGAGGCAAAGACGGAGCGTGAATGCATAGACAGGATAGTTAACGAGATCGAAAAAGACGGCTATAAAGAGCTGGAGACCCTCATAAACGGAAAGACAAAGCTTAAGGCCGGCGACAAAGTTTACAGCGTATGGATGAATAAATCCATCTGCATGTTCAGGATCGGAAAGAAACCCCTCTCGGAGGGACTCAACATCCTTGGCGCCCATATCGACAGCCCCAGAATGGATGTTAAGCAGAATCCCCTCTACGAAAAAGATGACTTCGCATATCTTGATACCCACTACTACGGCGGTGTCAAGAAATACCAGTGGGTTACACTTCCCCTTGCACTTCACGGAGTGATCGTCAAAAAGGACGGAACCACCGTTGAAGTTAATGTGGGCGAGGACGAGAACGATCCCGTATTCTTTGTCTCCGATCTGCTCATTCACCTTGCACAGGAACAGCTCGACAAAAAGGCTGCCAAAGTTATCGAAGGCGAAGCTCTTGATATCATCATTGGAAACAAGCCTCTTACCATAGTGGGAGGCCCCGCAAAAGCTTCCGCAAAGGCAAAGACTGCATCAACCGCAAAGACCTCTTCAAAGGCAAAAGCAGACAAAAAAGAAGAGACCAAGGAAAAGGTAAAAGCCGGTATCCTTGACATATTAAAGCAGAGCTACGGCGTGGAGGAAGAGGATTTCCTTTCAGCCGAGATCGAGGTTGTTCCCGCCGGAAAAGCAAGAGATGCAGGCTTTGACAGAAGCATGATCCTCGGCTACGGACAGGATGACAGAGTGTGTGCATTCACATCATATAAGGCTATGCTGGAATCCCCCGTCTGTGACAGGACCACGGTCTGCATACTGGTTGACAAGGAGGAGATCGGTTCAGTAGGTGCTACCGGAATGCAGTCACACTTCTTCGAGAACGCTGTTGCAGAGCTTATGAACCTCTGCGGTGATTATTCTGAGCTTAATTTAAGAAGATGCCTTTCAAGAAGCTGCATGCTCTCATCCGACGTATCTGCCGGCTTTGATCCTTCATACGAGAGCTGCTTCGAGAGAAAGAATGCATCCTTCCTCGGAAAGGGAATGGTATTTAACAAATTCACCGGAGCCCGCGGAAAGAGCGGATCCAATGACGCCAATGCCGAGTACATGGCCAGGATCAGGGATGTCATGGACAAGGACGGCGTTACTTACCAGACTGCGGAGCTTGGTAAAGTTGATATCGGCGGAGGCGGAACCATCGCATATATCCTTGCTCTCTACGGAATGAATGTTATCGACAGCGGCGTGGCCGTTCTCAATATGCATGCACCCTGGGAAGCAACCAACAAAGCTGACATCTACGAGACATTTAAGGGTTATAAGGCCTTTGTTAAAGGCATTTCAATGTAATTGACATGGAATTAAAAAAGTCGGATTTTTACTTTGATCTTCCGGAGGAGCTGATCGCTCAGGATCCCCTTGAGGACCGCTCCTCCAGCAGACTTCTCGTAATCGATAAGAATACGGGAAAGACGCAGCATCGCGTATTCAAAGATATAATCGAATATTTAAATCCGGGTGACTGCCTGGTGCTCAATAATACCAAGGTCATTCCCGCAAGGCTCTACGGCGAGAGGGAAGGCACCGGCGGACAGGTGGAGGTGCTTCTCCTTAAGAGAGGCGAGGGCGATGTGTGGGAAACCCTTGTAAGGCCCGGAAAGAAATGTAAGCCCGGTCAGAAGCTCGTTTTCGGCGGCGGTAAGCTTCATGCCGAAGTGCTTGAAACTGTGGATGACGGAAACAGGCTTATTAAATTCTTCTATGACGGGATATGGGAGGAAGTGCTTGATTCTCTCGGAGAGATGCCGCTTCCGCCTTATATAACCCACAAGCTTAAGGACAAAAACCGCTACCAGACCGTATATGCAAAGTACGACGGATCGGCGGCGGCTCCCACGGCGGGACTTCATTTTACCCCCGAGCTGCTTAAGCAAATAGAGGAAAAAGGAATAAAGCTTGCCTATGTGACGCTTCATGTGGGGCTTGGAACCTTCCGCCCCGTTAAGGAAGAAAACATTCTGGATCACCATATGCATACCGAGATGTATCAGGTCACAAAGGAAGCTGCGGATATCATAAATGACACAAAAAAAAGCGGTGGCAGAGTGATCTGTGTCGGGACCACAAGCTGCCGTACCATAGAGAGCGCTGCGGATGAAAACGGGTGCGTAAAGCCCGGAAGCGGAGATACGGATATTTTCATCTATCCCGGTTACCGCTTCAAAGCTCTCGACTGCCTTATCACTAATTTTCACCTTCCGGAGAGCACGCTGCTTATGCTTGTTTCCGCTCTTGCGGGCAGGGAGAATGTGCTTGCGGCATATGAGGAAGCCATCAGGGAAAGATACAGGTTCTTCTCTTTCGGAGATGCCTGCTTCTTCACGGATTTGATATAAACAGAGGCCTTCCGGGATCATCACACGTTAAACCTGAGGATATCGGGAATTCACTTAAAGATCATTGAGGTATACATGAAAAAAAGATTGCTGCAAAAGATAATCCTTCCGGGACTGCTGGTATTTACAATGCTGGCTTATTCGGGCTGCACCATGCTGGATATAGTTGACTATATGCTCGAGGATGAGGAAGAAGAGACCGCACAGCTCCCCGAACAGCCCGGTGATGGTAAGGAACTTGAGGCTGAAAGCCAGGGATCGGATAACTGGACAGAAGGCTCCGATGATGCGGCCTTTGCCGAGTCGGAAGAGCAGCGCACTGCGGCAATTTCATCCCTCTACGAAAACGGAGCAGTGCGCGAACCAAAGGTCAAGCTGAAGGGTAACGGTCAGGATAAGGTGACGATCCTTATATACATGAACGGGTCTGATCTTGAGAGCGAGTCACAGGAAGCGACGGGAGACCTCGCCGAGATGGTGCATGCCGGAAGCTCACCCAATGTAAATATCCTTGTTCAGACCATGGGTACCAAGAAGTGGTACAATTATGGGATAGCATCCAACAGAAGCCAGATATATTCCGTTAACGCTAACGGACTTACGCTGGTAAAGGACGATCTGGGACAGCTGGACTGCACCGGCCCCGATGCACTTTCAAGCTTTATAGCATGGGGCGCTGCCAACTATCCCGCAGACAGATATATCCTCCTTTTCTGGAATCACGGAGGAGGGCCTGTATACGGCTTTGGATCGGATGAATGGAATTCCGACCAGTATGCTTCACTTACGATTGATGAGATGCAGACCGCACTTTCAAGAGGCGGCATCTATTTCGATATCATCGGAATGGACTGCTGCATAATGTCGTGTATCGAGGTGTGTGCCGCATTGTATGAGTATTGCGATTACATGGTGCTCTCGGAGGATTTTGAATCGGGCCTCGGATGGAATTACACACCCTGGCTGTCGTCCCTTTATTCAAACACATCCATCAGATCCACCGATCTTGGAAGAAGGATCGTCGACTCGATGGTTGATGCCAATGCGCAGGACAGCTACAATGGCGATAACTCGATACTGGCAGTGATAGACCAGGCTATGCTGAAGGTGCTCTGGCAGACATGGACCGATTTTGCATATGCCAACGAAAGTGCACTCCTTAACAGCAACTACAGCCGCGAGGTTAAGAGAAGCGATAACGGAAGAGTACATCCCATTCTGAGAAGGCAGGGACGCACCCTGAGATACGGAGGATACGACAGCTGGGATGATTTCAGCTATTCGGATTATTATTCCGATGATGTGCCCGATCTTTCGGAGTATTACATTACCGATATCATGGCCGTGGCATCGACCATGGATACGGCGGAGTCAAATGCATTAAGATCGGCACTCGACAGCACTATCGTGTACATGAAGGCAACGGAGGGAGACCGCGACCTTACCGGAATATCGGTCACACTTCCTTATGGAGATGAAGCCTTTTATGCCGATCTCAACAGGATCTTCACCAATGCGGGCTTTGATACCGATTATGTATCATGGCTCAGCAAGTTTACAAGCGCCAGCGGAACAGGAAGCTTTTACGATTACAGCGACTGGGATGACGACTGGGACGGCTGGGACGATTATAACGACGACTACGACTGGAACGAGTGGGATTACGGCGGAGGAGACGATTACGACTATTGGTTCGACTGGGATTTCTGGGGTGATTTCGCCGATGATGACGGCTGCTATGATTACGGTTATTACGATGACGACGATTATTACGGCTGTTATGATGATTATTACTATGAGGATGACGGATACTACTACGGGGACGATTACTACAGCTATGACGACTCCGAATATGAGTGGTTCTGGGGCGATTGGTAAGGCGAAATTGACCTTGTGAAAACAGGGCCTGTGTGATAGAATAAACATGTTATGCACAGATGAGGTAAAAGAGATGGCAGAACAAACCGAAAGAAGAAAAAGTAAAAGAATGCAGATGGACTCCAAGCTCGTTATCAAGAGACTTGACGGTGGTACATCCGAGGAAGTGAGCATTGAGATAAGCGATGTATCCAAGACGGGCGTGGGTTTTGTGTGCGCTACTCCGCTCCTTATAGGTACGGTTTACGAATCGTTCCTCACTATCTGGACCAAGGAAGTTCTTCATGCTTTCCTGCAGATCGTGCGCATCGAGCTCAAGGGTGACACCTATTACTATGGTGCATCATTTGTTGGAATGCCCGAGATGGATGCTGCCAGGATAGAGACCTATCAGACTCTTACCGACAACGGTGTGTAGGTAACCTTTGGGGAGGGAACCGCTATAAATAATAAAAGGATTTTCGTAAGATGTCTGACAAACCGAATTACGATCTGGACAAATATGTCAGTGATAAGCTGAGAAAGCTTCAGGAATCCGACAAGGATCTCAGATCGGTATTCCTGCTCATGACCGGCGAGCCGGAAAAGATATTCGCCGAGTCGAACGATGGATACAACATCACAAAAATAACATATGGTGAATACAGAGAGAGAACTGAGCGGATGGCCGGTTCTCTTTCTGTGGTGCTTGGGAATGTTGCACCCGGCAGCTTTGTCGGGATTTACATGAACAACAGCGAGCAGTGGCTTGAGATATTCTGGGCGCTGCTGATGCTGGGCTACAGGCCTCTTCTTGTCAACAACAGGATGAGCAGATCGGTGCTTGAGGATATCATTTCGCAATATGGAGTAAAGGCGGTGATATCCGATGCCGGAGAGCTGGGGAACAACACCGTAGCCCTTGATGACCTCATGAGAGTTTACAAGGACGAAAAGACAGTTCCCGTAAAGGCCGAAAAAGACGGCTGGGCGGACGAGATAGCGCTCATGTCATCCGGAACCACCAGCAATGTCAAGATATGCATATATAACGGCGAGACCATGTACTATCAGATCTGCGACAGCGCCCGCATCATCAGAGAATGCAAGCAGGTTAAGGCTCATTGTGAGGGAAGCTTAAAGCAGCTCACATTCCTTCCTTTTTATCACGTATTTGGGCTTGTAGCCGTGTTCATGTGGTTCGGATATTTTGACAGGACATTCGTATTCCTTAAGGATTTTTCATCCGAAACCATTTTAAACACTGTCAGAAGACATAAAGTAACCCACATATTCTCAATTCCGCTTTTGTGGAACACGATCTATGACACTGTTATCAGAACGGCAAAGCAGCGCGGCGAGTACGACAAGCTCATGAAGGGGATCGCAGTTTCCGAAAAGCTTGCCGGAGTTCCGCTTCTGGGGAAACTGTTTACCAAGGTGGCGTTCAAATCTGTCAGAGAGCAGATATTCGGGGACAGCATCCGCTTCCTTATAAGTGGCGGAAGCGCAATATCCGAGGATGTGCTCAGGTTCTTTAATGCGATAGGTTATCATCTTGCCAACGGATACGGCATGACGGAGATAGGTATCACTTCCGTGGAGCTTTCTTCATCCAGAAAGAACCTTACTGACAGATCGGTGGGAATTCCTTTTTCATCCATCGAGTACAAGATTTCCGATAAAGGCGAGCTTCTTGTGCGCGGAAAGACCATGGCGGATATTGTCATGGAAAACGGTAAAGAAGTGGACCACACCGAGGACGGCTGGTTCTGCACGGGAGATTTTGCCGAGGAAAAGAACGGAAGATATTTCATACTCGGCAGGTCTGATGACGTGATCATCGGAGCCTCGGGAGAAAATATCAATCCCGATGTTCTGGAGGAAAAGATAAAGATCGAGGGGGCTGAGGAGATATGCATTGTCAGCAGGAATTCCGGCGAGAACAAGATACCGGTACTGCTTGTGAGAGTTTCGCCCTATTCTTCGGCGCAGACTGTCAAGGATATGCAGGATAAGGCGCTTTCGTGTTTAAAGCAGATGGATCTTGATAAGACCATCGGCAGAGTGATGGTGACCACCGACTCCCTTATGGAGGCCAATGACTTTAAGCTTAATCGCAGAAAGATTGCCGAAAGGCTCGAATCCGGTTCCATAAAGGCTGCGGACCCCGAAAAGGCAGGAGCAGAGGTGAATGAATTCACCGGCCGCGTTGCCGGGATTATCGGATCCGTCATCGGAAAACGCATTGAAGAGATCCGTCCCAATGCGGATATTTTCTTTGATCTGGGCGTAACAAGCCTTGATTATTACTCGATAATAATGGAGCTTGCAAAGGAATTCAGAGTAAGCTTCCCCAAAGATAACGAGATGAGTTTTAAAACGGCTGCAGAGTTTGCCGATTATATAGAAAAGCACAGGTAAACAGTCGTGGTCGGATTATTCTTATTTAACTGGTTCACAAAGCTTACGGCCTGGCCGATAGAGTTATTTGCATTTCACACAAAGATCTATTACGAGGACAGGAAAGTACAGGGCAGACATATCAAAGGCCGTGCCATCATCATATCGAATCACACTTCGGTGTTTGATTATGCGGTATATATTTTCGTGTTCCTCACAAGAACGCTGAGATTCCAGATGGCAGAGGTCCTTTTCAGAAAAAAGTTTCTGGGTCCCCTTCTTAAGATGCTCGGTGGCATCTACGTTAACCGCGATACATACGATTTGTCCTTTATGGGAAAATCCCAGGCAATACTGGACAAAGGCGGAGTGGTGGGAGTGTTTCCCGAATCAAGGATTCCCCGCCCCGAGGAAAAGAGGCCGCTGGAATTTAAGCCCAGCGTGGCTTATCTGGCATACTTAAGCGGTGCGCCCATAATTCCCATAGTCACAAACGGCTCTTATTTCAATCGCAAAAAAAGAGCGAGAGTGCTTATCGGGAAACCAATAGATATCGGAATATGGTGGGATCCTTCCAAGGAAAGAAGAGATAATTTAAGCGCTATCTCAAACAAGCTGAGGAAAGAGATAATACGGCTCACCAGGGAGCTGAACAGGCGTCAGGAGCAGGATGAGTTAAGGCCGATAGGATATTATTTCTTTAACGATCTGATAAGGATCACAGCAGCCTTTCCCGCAATGGTGTGGTTCAGACCTAAGGTTGTATATTCGACATCGGAGGCCAAAAAGAAATACAAAAAGGGCGTGATCTTTTTCTCGAACCATACGGGATTCGGGGATCCGCTGTATATAATGGTCAGCCTGTGGTACAGGAGGATCAATTTTGTCACATCCCAGGAGATAATGGATAACCCCAAGATGCATTTCTGGTTTGATAAGGGATTCAGGGCGATAGCCGTGGACCGTGAAAATGTGACGATGGAATCCTTCAAAAAGCTGACAGGGCTGCTGCAGGCCGGAGCTGCCGTCGGGATATTCCCCGAGGGGCATATAAAGACCAGCGATGAGCAGGTGGATGATTTCAAAAACGGCCTGGTGCTCATGGCCCTTAAGGGTAAGGCAACCATGGTTCCCATCTATGTGCAGAAGAGAAAGCACTGGTATAACAGGTTAGTGCTCTTCCAGGGTGAGGAGATCGATCTTCGGAAGATGTACGGCGACATGCCTTCCATGAGTCAGATCGAAGAAGCGGGCAGGCTCTGCAGAGAAAGAGAGCTTGAGCTTGCAAAGCTTGCGGAAGAATACTATTCCTGAATACCGACGAGGTGACAGATGAACAGAGAAGAAATACTAAGCGGACTTAAAGATATCCTTCGCACTATCGAGGGACATGACGATAAAGTTATAGACGCAGCCACAGAGGCAAGCAATTTAAAGAGCGACCTGGGACTTAATTCCATCGGAATGCTCTATATAATGATCACCATCGAGGAAAAATTCGAGATCAGTTTTGCGGATTCGCATATCGAGGATTTCAAAACATTGGGTGACGTTATCAGTTACATTGAGGAAAATGCCTGATCATAGCCATGCATCCGAAACATTGCCACTTGATCAGACAGCGAGGTTATTACTGCAATGAAATGGTCCGTGCGTGAGGGAAAAGCGGGCGATATGGTCCGCGTAAAAGTGAACAGTCAGATGGATCATTACGGAGTGTATATCAGTGATTCCGAGATCATCCAGTTCGGCAAGAATCCATCCCTCAGGATGGGCTTAAGCGAGAGTGAAGTGTTTGTATGCGCCACGGATATAAACGAGTTTCGCGATGGCGGATTCCCGGAATTTGCGGATCTTTCATTTTCCGAAAAGCTTAAGCGCTTCAAGACCGATAAGATAATAGATAACGCCAGAAGTCGTATCGGCGAAGGCGGATACAATATTTTATACAACAACTGCGAGCATTTTGCGTATGAGTGCATATTCGGAAAAAAGTATTCCTCGCAGTCGGAGAAAGCCAAGAAAGTCATTAAGCAGATGGCGACGGGACAAGAAAAAGGAGAAGACTGACCTGAATGTGTTTACTAATTTCACAGAGCCTTTTTAGGAAAGTATTCGGTCGAAAGACCGATCCGCCGCTTGATGAAGTAGAGCTTGTGGGAACGCATTACGAGAAATGGCGGGACATAATAAACGGCAGCATCGCAAGGCTCAGAGGACTTGAATGGAAACAACTTCATATAAAGGGATGCGGCGGAGTGAAGCTTACCGCCATGATGTATGATGTGGGAAGTGATAAGACAGCCGTAATGTGCCATGGGTACAGGACGCATTATTTCTGCAATACCGCTGTGGCTGCCGGTTATTTCCTTGACAGAGGGTACAATGTAGTGCTCATCATATCCCGCGGACACGACGGAAGCGAGGGCGAATATATCACCTTCGGAGAGCTTGAATTTAAGGATCTTCTTCTGTGGCTTGATATGCTTGAAAAGAAGATGAAGATGGAAAAGATCGTTCTCTACGGTATTTCCCTCGGAAGCAATACCGTTATGAGGGCATCGGAATTCATAAAACCCGGAGCAGTTAGGGCCATCGTGGCGGACTGCGGCTTTATGAACACCCGCGAGACACTGACCAAGCAGGTGGCAAACCGCGGAAAGAACTTTGTTACCAGGATTATTTATCCCCTGGTATTCGTACCAATCCTTTACGGGATGAGAGTGCACGGAAAGAAAAACGGATTTGATATTTTCAGCGGAGATACCAGAGTATCACTGTCAAAGACCAGGATCCCGGTATTTTTCCTGCACGGTGCCAAGGATAAGGTGGTGCCTCTTAAGGACTCTGAGATGAATTACAAAGCCTGTGCTTCACCGAAGGAATTGTTTATCTCAAAGGAAGCGGAGCACGGAGCATGCTTTGCCGACGGCGGAGCGGATCTGGCCGCTAAGCTTGACAGATTCCTTGGGAAGTATATTTAGGGATATTCATACCGGAAAGCAATAGACCGGGAAGCCTATCGGATTAATAGTAAATAAGAAATATTTTTTAAATACAAGGAGACAAAAAAATGAGCGATTTTGCAATCATGACAGACTGCTGCAGCGATCTGACAGCCGAGATCAGAGAAAGGTTTGATATCGACTACATTCAGGGTCATCTTCAGATGCCTGACGGACGTAATGTTCCGCTTTGCATGGAATGGACCGAGAATTATTCGCATGATGAGTTCTACGGAGCTGTCAAAAAGGGTGCGGAGTACGCTACTTCACCCGCAAATGTGGCAGAGTTTGCAGAAAAGTATAAATCCTACATCAAGGATGGCCGTGATGTAATGGTCATCACCATTTCAACAGCTCTCAGCGGAACATACAATTTCGCACTCGAGGCAAAAGAGAATGTATTAAAAGAGTTCCCTAATGCAAATATCAAGATCGTGGACTCCCTCAGATACACCGTTCTTGAGGGAATGATCGCAGTTAAAGCCTCACAGATGAGAGCAGAAGGAAAGAGCATCGACGAAGTTTATGACTGGATCGAGGCCAACAAGAACTGCTATCACCAGATGGGATGGCTTGACGATCTTTCATTCGTGGCAAGAAAGGGCAGAATGTCAAACAGCAAGGCATTCTTTGGCCAGCTTGTAGGAATCAAGCCCCTCGGAGATATCTCTTCAAACGGTCTTACCACCGTTATCGGAAAGGCAAAGGGAGCCAAGGCAGGATTTGCAGCTATCCTCGCATACATGGAAGAGACCATCACCGATCCCGAGAATCAGACTATTTTTGTAGGAACCTCCGACAGAGAAAAGGATGCCGACAAGATGGTGGAGATGATAAGGGAAAAGTTCCATCCGAAGGAGGTCATTAAGTCTTTCGTTTATCCCGGATGCGGCGTTAACATAGGCCCCGGTCTTATGGCAGCATTCTATTTCGGAAAGCCCATAAGCGATGACATGAAGGCCGAAGAAGCCATCATGAACAAGATTCTTGAAAAGTAATTCGGGGGAGCGTAATCTCTAATGGATTCGAATAATATCAAAATAGACGGTAAGCTGATGGCCGCATGTGTAAAAGCGGGAGCGGCAAGGCTGGAAAAGAATGAGGCCCTTATAAATCAGCTGAATGTCTTTCCCGTACCCGACGGAGATACGGGATCCAATATGCTCACCACGCTCCGCGGCGGGCTTAATGCGGCCAAGGACACCGATAATCTCGGAGATTATATGAGCGGTCTGGCCATGGGAATGCTTTTCGGTGCGAGGGGAAATTCCGGAGTCATTTTCTCACAGATATTTTCCGGAATAGCCGATAAGCTTAAAGGGAAAGCGACCGCCACCCCCGCCGAGATGCTTGAAGCTCTCGAAAACGGCTCAAAGGTTGCATACAAGAGCGTTGTGACCCCTACAGAGGGAACCATCCTTACCGTTGCAAGAGAAGGCGCGGAGGGATTTTCCGGAGCAGGGCTCGATGACATCGATATATGGGACTTTTTCAAGATCTATATCGAGAACATAAAGGAAGCGCTGGAAAAGACACCGGATCTGCTCCCCATCCTGAAGAGTGCGGGAGTGGTAGACAGCGGCGGATACGGCTTTGTCAAATTCTTTGAAGGATTTACCCAGAAGGCTATCAGCAGTATCGAAGAGGATATGGAAGACAGCCTGATCCCCGCAAGCGGAATATCCTCCAAGTGGCTTGAGGATTCCGCCGAAGACGCATTCGGATTCTGTACCGAATGTATCGTTACCTTAAATGACGGCGTGGGCCAGATCAGAGAAGAGGTTGTCGAATACCTTGAATCCATGGGGCAGTCCGTTGTGTGCGTGCAGAGGGATAATATCCTTAAGCTCCACGTGCACACCTTAGAGCCTCTCAAGGTGCTCGAAAAGATAAGCGGATACGGAACATTCTATAACGTTAAGATTGAGAACATGGACAACATGTTCGGTGACCGTGTGGAACAGGAGAAAGCCGCCGAAGAGAAGGCTGCAGGCTCCCGGGATTCCGACAATTCCATCGAAAACGTAGCCCGCATCATGAACGAAAAGCATTTTGAGCAGGTGAAGGAAATACATCACGGAATCGGATATATAGCTGTGGCCAACGGAGACGGAGTGATCAGATCCTTCCGCGACTTTGGGTGCGAGATAGTGCTTAACGGCGGCCAGACCATGAACACCTCGGTTGAGGAGTTTGTAAATGCTTTTAAGGAACTCAATGCCGAGCATATGATCGTTATGCCCAACAATTCAAATATCGAAGCTGCCGCCATTCAGGCTGCAAAGATGTTTGATGAAAACAGGGTGAAGATCCTTCCCACCAAGTCGGTGGCTGAAGGCTACTTTGCAATGTCAATGGGGATCACCGACAGGTTTTCCGCTGATGAGGTGTACGAGCAGATGAAAAAGGGCTGTGAGGGGGTCGACACCATCTGGATATCAAAGGCAATACGCGATGCTCTGGTTGAAGGCGTGGAGTGTAGGGAAGGAGATTACCTGGCACTGTACGGAAAGACCATTTCGGCATCGGACCCCGACAGGCTTGAGACTGTCAAGAAAGTGCTTGCGGGTATCGAGGATCTTGAGGACAAATACGTGCTTCTCATCTTTAAAGGACAGATGGTTCCGGATGATGAATGTGAGGAGCTTCAGGAGTATATTGAGGATACCTACGACTGGATCGATGTCGGGATCATCGACGGCGGACAGGATGTATATGACTATATAATCGGTGTAACCGGTTAAAATGTTTTGTGAGCGCAGCTTCATCCGTGAGGCGGCTGCGCTCACCCATAATGCTTAAGACTGCGGCGCAGGGCGCCGGAAGAGGTATATGATGCCTGTATTTGTTTGGATTATACTCGGAGCTGTCGTCCTTCTCGCAGGCGGAGTGATCGCCATGCTTGCAATGACACTGCCTATAGCGGAAATGGTGTACCGCACCAATTTCAAGCGCGGCGGGGACGGCGAGCCGGGCTGGACCAGAGGAGAGTGTTCCTTCCCGGATAATGAAGAGAATATGGAAATGCACAGGCAGGGAATGGCATGGGCTGCGGAAAACGCATCTGCCATTAACGAGGTTGAGATCGTAAATGACGGTCTTAAGCTGTGCGGTCAGTATTTTGATTTCGGCTTCAAAAAGGCAGCGATCTTTCTTGCCGGAAGAGCGGAGCCGTGCACGTATTCATACTATTTCGCCATGCCTTATAAGGAATACGGATATAACGTGCTGGTTATCGACAACAGAAGCTGCGGCCTTTCGGAGGGGGATCACAGCTATGCCGGGATGAAGGAATACGCCGATGTACAGAAATGGATAGCTCTCCTTCATGACAAGCTGGGGAACGAAAAGGTACTGATCCACGGAATATGCATGGGATCTGCCACAGGCCTCAGAGCCGTGACTCACGATGGCTGCCCCGACTGCATCGAAGCTCTTATAGTGGACGGAATGTACACCACATTCTACGAGACACTCCGCACGCATTTTATTGAAAAGGGGAAGCCCGTATTTCCGGTTTGTTACGAGGTTGTTTTCAAAATTAAGAAACTTACCGGAAAAAATGTGATGAAAGAAGGACCGATTAGGGATATAATAAAGTATAAAGGTCCCCTTCTTATGATCCACGGCAGGGAAGATGTGTTCTCACTGCCGGCTAAGGCAGAGCAGCTTTATGCGCTTTCGCCCTCAACACACAAAAAGCTTGTATGGTTCGATCACGGCATGCATTCGCATTTAAAGATCGTAGCTCCCGAAAAGTACGATGCCGTGGTTGGAGAGTTCATTAAGAGCCTGTGAATATAAATGCTTTGTGAAAAGCATTATATAGAATTTGGATTATATCAAAAATATATAGTCTGGAGGTAAGAAAAATGGAAACTGTCAACAAGCAACAAAAATCAAAGATCAATTTGAGAGTTACTCTGATCCTGTATGCTCTTTTGCCTCTGATCTTTTCTTCGGTGATCTTCAGCATCGTGCTCATTTCGAAGAGCACTGCCACCATGAAGGATTGGACGAACCATTCAATGGTTCAGGTCATTGAACAGACCGGATCCGCTTTCGACACAGCTACTATTACTAACGAGAGTATTCTCCGGTCCTTCGCGGCTGCTCCTATTGTAAGGGATTATTTAAACAATCCCGGGGATCAGGCACTTTTTGAAAAAGCCCAGAAATTCACCGAGGATTTCTTTTCTAGTCTTGACGGATGGGAAGGTCTGTACATAGCAGACTGGGATTCCCGGGTTATGACCCACAGCAGCGTACCCGCCATCATCGGTGTATATCTCAGAGAGGGAGACGGACTTGCTTCACTTCAGAACAGCATCCTTTCGGCTGACGGAGTATACAACACAGGTATCATTACATCCCCTTCATCGGGACAGCTGGTTATGTCTCTCTATTATCCCATTATGGAAGACGGCAAGCCCATCGGTTATGTCGGCGGCGGTACACTTGTTAATGCCGTTGCTTCCAAGATCACGGATGTATCCGCTCTGGGACACAGCAGCGCGTATATCTACTTTGTGGATAAGGCCGGCACAATGCTTCATCATCCCGATGAGTCCAAGATTGGTAATCCCGTAGAAAACGCTGCAGTTAAGGGCCTTGTGGCAGATCTTGAAGCAGGCAGGCATCCCGAACCTGCATGTGTTGAATATAAGTACAAGGGCGCAATGAAATACGCTGCTTACTATATCGGAAAGGATGATGCTTACATCGCAGTGCTCACCGCAGATGAGAGTGATATTCTTTCGGGCGTAAGGCAGATAAGAAGAGGAACGCTTATCATATCGCTTATCTGCATCATAGTATTTGCAGCAATCGCACTCGTTATTGAGAGAGTGATCGAAGTTCCTCTCAAGAAGGTTGCAGCCTCCATCGAACAGCTCAGCACAGGTGATGTTACCGCTGACTGCGACGCAACCTCACATATCAAAGAGACTGTCAGCATCATCAATGCTTTCCACAACTTAAAGGATGCACTGCAGACATCCATGAGGTCCGTAAAGGATTCCGCTGCGCTCTTAAACAACGCCATCATCAGTGTAGATGATATGACCGGAAATAATGTTGAGTCCGTATCACAGATCAACAATGCCATCAACGAAGTTGCTACCACATCACAGAGCGTGGCAGAAAATGCTCAGACCATGGCTGAAAAGGCTGCAGATCTCGGCTCTGATATAGAGGTGCTCAACGATAATGTTCAGAATCTGTTTGATGCATCTCAGACCATCAAAAATGCCAATAATGACGCCACCGATTGCATGAAGATGGTTTACTCCGGAGCAAACGAATCGGTTGAAGCAATGCAGAATATCGCAGACAAGATCGCAGAGACCAATAACGCGATCGTTGATATAGGATCTGCTGTACAGGCTATCGAATCGATCGCAGCCCAGACCAACCTTCTTTCACTCAACGCTTCGATCGAGGCTGCAAGAGCGGGAGAGGCAGGACGCGGATTCGCGGTTGTTGCTGACGAGATCAGATCGCTTGCGGATTCCTCGGCACAGTCTGCCAAGGAGATCAAGCAGATCATCGGAAATGTTACCGAGCTTTCCAACAGCACTGTTGAGATAAGCAACAGGGTATTCGAAGTTATCAGCAAAGAGCAGTCCGATATCGAGCTTGCACAGGAGAAGTTTGATGTGCTTTCCGATTCCGTAGAGGCATCCATCAACGAGATCGACACTATCAAAGAGCTCGCTTCAAAGCTTGATGTGATCAAGACAGAGCTTTCAAATGCAACATCCGATCTCGGAGCCATATCCGAGGAGCTCGGTGCTTCCGCAGAGGAGGTTGCGGCGTCATGCCAGACAGTTACAAATGCCTGCGCGGACACTCAGTCCTCAACCGCGGAAATGCGCGGCGTAAACGATGATATGAGCGCAGCGATCGACTTCTTCAAGATTTAAAGCGGATGCCCTGCGATGGGCTTAATATAGCAGTAACAGATAATAACAAACAAAAATAACAAATAATAAAAATCACCCGGCAGAACATACCGGGTGATTTTTGTTGAGTTGCTTTTCATTGCAGGGAAAAATATACCTGGTGGCCGGTTCAGCTCACATTCTGCGTGCTCCGCGGTCTCCGTGGAGTATCTTGTTTGCATCGGATGGGTTTACCTCCCTTATTCTTCCCTTTGAATTGTAGGTGGTAAGGAGGGTGGAGCTGTGGGCCGGAGCCTTTTTTCCGCCTTCGGAAATAAGTGATCTGAATTTATCTTTATCTCCGTTTCTGAGCGCCGCCCTGATGCTTGCATCACGGGAGCTTTCGAGCTCGCTTATGGGATCGGAGACCGTGGCATAAGCGGTATTCCGTGGTGCTTCGCCGTCGGAGGGCTCTGCCCCCGCATCCACATTGCCGGACCTTCCGGCATCGGGCTCCGCATTGCCGGCGGTTTTGTCCCGTCCGACGGTCATGGATTCAAGACCTTCGCCTATAGGCTTGCTGTCCCAGAGGTTCCCGAATATTTTTTTAATATTGGCCCACAATCCCCTGAAGAACTTCTCCACATGCCCCCATAGCCTGTAAAATGTGGCTGTGAACTCATCAGGGGCTTCTTCTTTGCCTTTTTGGCGCTTTACGATCTCTTCATCCAGCTTTTTTTCAAATGTATCGGGCTCTTTCTTCGGAGAAGCGGTGGCTTTTCCGGGAAGCTCGTCGGAGGAAGGCTCATAGATCACGCCGTCCGCACCGTCTTCCGAGCCCAGAGCGGAGCGCAGTGAAAAATGCTCGGAGCTGCCGGCAGATGAATCCACACGCCTTGTCTGGGGCTGCTGATATTCGCTTACGTTGTTATTGATAGGATTTATCATTTTCGTATGAGTCCTGTAGGAAACTGACCGGTCATTGTTTCATTGGTACATAGATTATTGTATTACCCTTTTATCGGCACATCAACCCTAAATATTTACCCCGAAAATTGAAGAAAATACAAAAAATAGGGATGAATGGCATTTTTTTGTTACCAACGGCCGTTTTTTGGTATAGTATTGGAAACTCCCATAGTGTAGAATGATATCGTAAAGATGAGTATTGGGTAAAATTTTCGAAGGGGACAGCTGAGCAGGGCATATGACAGATAAAGAATTAAGAAAACTTTCAAGACAGGATCTGTTACAGCTTCTCATAATGCAGGGCCGTGAGGCGGCAACACTTGAGGAACAGCTAAACGAATCGAAATATAACGAGCAGCGCCAGTTCGACAGTAACGAAAGGCTCCGCGATCGAATAGCCGACAGGGAAGAGACCATAGAGCACCTGAAAGAAAAGCTCTCGGCCAAGGACGAAAAGCTCAACGCCAAGGACAAAGAGATAGCAGAGCTCAAGGAACAGATAGAGATGCTCAAGGAAAAGGGAATCTCAATCGACTCGGACGGAGCCATAAACGGAACAGAGCTCGGGTCCATCGCAGAAGCAGCCCTCGCGATCAACAATGTTTTTGCAGCGGCACAGAAGGCCGCGGATATGTATGTGGCAAGTGCCAGAAAAAAAGCTGAAGGAGAGAACGCGTAATGGACTACGATAATCTTCCTTCCCTCGATCAGCTTGAAAGTGAGCTAAAGCGAGAAAAACACAAAAAGAATTACGGACAGGCACTTCGAAGCACGATCTTCACACTGATAGTAGTAGCCGCCGCAGCGATCCTGGTGGTAGTCCTTTTCCTCCCGGTGCTGCAGATCACAGGAAACTCGATGTCACCCACAGTTAAGAATAACGACATCGTGGCGGCTCTCAAGAAGAAAGTTTACGAACCCGGCGATGTGATCGCTTTCTACTATAACAACGACGTGATGGTAAAGAGAGTGGTAGCAACCGGAGGCGATGTGGTAACAATCGATGCCGACGGAGTCGTATATGTAAACGGCACGATGCTGAGAGAGGATTACATCACCGAAAAGAATGCGGGGGTAAGCGATATCGAATATCCCTACACAGTCCCCAGCGATACCTACTTCGTGTTGGGAGACAACAGATACATGAGCATAGACAGCCGGGTCAGTCAGATAGGCTGTATAGATAAAAGCTTGATAGCAGGAAAACTTATCTTAAGGGTTTGGCCCCTTAACAGAATGGCAATCATAGATTAGACAAACTTCTTTAAGGAGGAAGCGGCAATATGAAATTTCAGATAAAGGAACAGGCTGAATTAGTGCTGAAAAAGCAGAAGAAGCACCGCATTTACATCACAGCGGTTTCAATGGCTTGTGTACTCACCGCATTCGGTGTTGTATATGGTCTTACCAGACCCGGCCGTGCTTTTTCAAGCCTCGAGAAAACTCTCGACTGCCATGTGATGGACGATGTTCATCAGCACACAGAGCAGTGTTATGACGAAGATGGAAACCTCATCTGCGGCATAGCTGATTTTGTTGCGCATGAGCATGATCCCGAGACCTGCTACGACGAAGAAGGAAACCTCGTCTGCACACTTCCCGAGATTCCGGTTCATATCCATGACGACAGCTGCTATCTCGACAGACTTGTTCTGGCATGCGGAGCAGAAGAGGGTCAGGTGATTGATCCCAACGGAAAGCCTGTATTCGATGCAAACGGAAATCCGGTATTCGAGTTTGAAAACATTCCCGAATCCGTACTGCTAGCATTCAACGGTGGCTCACAGAATAATGAGGCAGCACCTGTTGAAGAGGCTCCCGCTCCTGTAGAAGAGGTTGCACCTGCAGAGCAAGCTCCCGTAGAAGAGCCCGCAGCTCCCGTAGAGCAGGCACCTGTAGAAGAGCCCGCAGCTCCCGTAGAG
>DFKZ01000056.1:31076-156111 GCA_002373975.1 Lachnospiraceae bacterium UBA3632
CACCTGCAGAAGAGCCCGCAGCTCCTGTAGAAGAAGCTCCCGCAGAAGAGCTTATCACCGAGAACGTTGAGATGAATCAGGGTGCCGCTCCTGAAGATCTCTACAAAGGATTTACAAAGCATGTTCACACTTCAGAGTGTTATAAGGTAGAAAAGGAACTTACCTGCACCATCCCCGGCATCCACGTACACACTTCGGATTGCTACGATGAAGATGGAAACCTTACCTGCGGTCAGCTTCAGCTTTCCGTACATGTACATGATGACGATTGCTACACCTTCGAGGAGAAGCAGACAGTGGTTACCGCTACAGCAGGCGACTACATCATCACGGCTTCCTACGGCAAGAGCGCTAAGATTCCCGATGAGGCAGAGTTCAGAGCAGAGATCATCGAGCCCGAGACAGATGAGTATTCTTCCAACGAAGATACTATGAAAGAAACTGCCGGAGAAGATGCCGAAGCACAGGTAATGTTCAACATTGGATTCTATGTTGATGGAGAAGAAATCCAGCCTCAGGGTCCTGTAGATATTAAGTTTACGCTTAAGACAGAAGACTATAGCACAGGAGAGGACATCACCATCCTCCATGTGAAAGATGATGGAAATGTAGATGTTAATCAGACAGTAATTGATGAAGAAAACAATGCAAGTATTACTACTGATTCATTCTCAATATACATTCTGTTAAACAACGGAACATATAAAGATTTTAAACCCGGAACATATGGATCATATACTGCAGATTGGAACACAGTTTCTGACGCTTTTAGAAATTCTTCCAGTTTTGACAATTATAAGATTAATGTTAACGAACTGGGTTTGGCAGCAAATTTCCATATCGTTGCTTTTAACAGTTTTACAACTGCGAGCCATGTAAACGGAAATGTTTGCTGTAAGTATGGTTATATCAACAATAATATCGGTACGAACAATTTAAAAAACGAGTTGTCGTACATTCAGTATCTGAAAGTAGCTAATAGTTCAATCGGAACAAGCCAGGAAGGCTGCGCACTTGTACTTGGTAGTTACAACGAAGTTAAAATTGCAGGAAATAACGATGGTGATGAGATTGATGTAAAAGCCAACGGCTCTAACTTTTTTGTAAAATTGGATAATCCCAAGAAAATCATCGTTGATAAAGATACCGATTCGGCTCCTTTTATAAACATGACTAAGCTTGAAACTGAGATCAAGAAGGTCAGAGATGATTTTGTGAAAGAAAAGCAGGCAAATGCTACATCTTATTTTACCGCTGCAGAGGATTTCGGATCCTATATAAATCTAACCAACCCAGATGTTGCCGGTTATATTAATGTTAGCGTAGCTGATCTTCACAAAATAAAAGATCACAACCTCAAAATGACTGGCTTTACAAAGGGCAAAAAGGGATCTCTGATAGTTAATGTTAACTGTGAGGGATGCAAGCAGGTTTATCTTCCCAAGTCAGCTGATATTTATGTTGATGGCACGGCACAGGGCACAGGCGAAGTAACTACATTTGAAAATGGTAAGATTATCTGGAACTTCTACAACTGTAGCGGAGTTGAGATTCACACCTATAAAATGACCGGTATTATCATAGCACCTGAAGCATATGTCATTGCTGAAGGCAACCTTAACGGTCAGATTATTGCAAGAGATGTAAAGTGTACCGGAGAAACTCACAGAGTTGGTTTTACCGGAACCACACTTCCTGTTCAGGCAGAGTTCGTATTTGGCAAGACCGTAGGAGGTGCAATACCTTCTTCAAATGAAGTATTCGAATTCGAACTTTATGAATATGACGGAAGTCCTTGGAAACTTCTCCAGACAAAGTCAAACAGTGGTACCACAATCGCATTTGATAACATTACATATGATAAGGAATCTGACAGAGGAGAGCACTGGTACAAGGTTGTAGAAAAACCCGGTAATTCTTCACAGTATGTGTACGATAAAACAGAATTCCTGATGAAGGTTGTAGTTGATAAAGATGCAAGCGGAAACTACAAAATTACCAGCAAAGATTACTATGAACTCCCTAATGGAGACAGTGATATCACCTTCAGTAACGGAATTGTAATAAATAAACCCACAGTATCCCAGGATAAACTTGTTTTTGATAACATGCCTAAGAAAACAGAGGTTTCTGTAGAGAAGTTGTGGAAGGATGCAGACGGAAATGATCTTGCAGCCGCAAAACTTCCAAAGGATGGCATTAAAGTTAATCTATACAGAACAACCAACCCTGAGATAGATATTGACAGTATTGACTTCAGTAATCTTAAGGCGGAAGACGGAGTTGAAAAGGTCAATACAGAATCGGTTGTACTTAACAAAGAAAACGGATGGTCATATAGCTGGTCAGATCTAAAAAAGGAAACCAACGATCAGAAACCATATTATTATTTTGTAAAAGAAGAGCCGATTGAGGGATATACAGTTACATATTCCAACAACAGTTGGTTTGTTGAGGGAACTCAGACAATAACCAATACCGAGGTTCCCGAGACAACATCTCTTGAAGTCGAGAAGAAGTTTTTTGCATATGATGTAAATGGTGTAAAGCAGGAGATAAAAGATCTTAAAAAAGCAAACATCAATAATAATGATTATATTACTGTTAGGCTCATTCAGGTTTCTACAAACAAAATAGTAAATGGAAAGCCCGAAGAAGCTACATATATCGGAAATGCATTAATAGACGGAACGCTGACTTCACTTAATGCTAATTCAGAAATAACTGTTTCAGCAGCAAAAGACTGGAAGTGTAAGATCGAAGAGCTTCCGACGGTAGGAATCGATGAAGAGACCGGAGATCTTATAAAGTATGAGTATAAGATTGAAGAAGTAAAGTGTTCATTGGCGGAATACGGTGCAGACATAGATGAAAACAACAGCAATATTGAGGTAAAGGATGTTGTTGTAAATGGCAAGGTTGATCACAAGCTTTATATAGTAAGAAACCTTATGAAGCCTACGGAGATTGAGATTGATAAGAATTGGCTTACTTATACCGGAACACCGGATTCACTCCAGGAGAAGTACGATTCAAATATCACAATCGATATTACACTAAAGCAGATAGCAGGGGATACAGTAGCTAAAGAGTGGAGTTACAGACTTAGTGTTCAGGGTATTACCAACAGCAATGGTGAATCAACCTACTATGATCTTCAGAACAACCAGCTTGTAGCTAATATAAAAAATGTAACCCTTGTTGAAGATAAGGCGTCAAAGACAGGATACAAGTGTTGGTCAGCTCTGTTTAGCGGACTTGATGCTTACTATGTAGTTGTAGATGGTAATAATTCTTACCTTGAAAAATACCAGTACGAAATAGAAGAAGGAAAGCTTTACGATGGAAATGAGGAGCTTACTTCTTACACTCAAGATGAAGAAGCAAGCGTATTGGTTTCTAATATAGGTGAGGATGGAAAACTTACCAAAGCAGTTATAGTTAACAAATCGAATGTAACATTTGAACTTCCGGAGACAGGTTCCGGAGCAACCATTCCAATCTATATCGCAGGAGCACTTACGATGCTTGCATCAGGCGCACTGCTTATATATAGAAGAAAGCTACGTAACAACTGATTTATTTCATTAGAGAAAAGGAGACGAAAAGACATGAAAAGAAGAATTCTTCCAATTCTGTTGTCAGCAGTTCTCGCAGTTGCAATGCCTATCACGTCATTTGCAGCTCCCGTGAAAAAAGATCTCACCCCTGCTGAAGCACAGGAGATCGCTAACAAGCATGACTACAGAGCTTACGAAATCCTCGTTGGTAACATCAATGCCAATAATGAGCTTGCAGAGATCGAATTTGGTAGTGATTGGTCAGAGGACATCGAGGATGCACTTGTTGCTGCTATCGGACTCAAAAAAGGTGCAGAGGCTAAGGAAGTTGCTGAGGCTATCAGCAAATTCGATTCCACAACCGCAGAGGGCATAGCTGAAGCAATCGCTAAGGTTGTTCCCAAGGATGGCGGTTATGCAGTGGCTGCTGATAAAACAATCACCGGCACTACATTAACAAAGGATGCAGGATATTACCTCATCGTTGATGTTACTACAGGATTAGAGGGTGATGATTCCGTATACATCAACCGTTCACAGCTCCAGGTTGTTAAGAAGGGCGCTGCTGTTGCAATCAACGCAAAGCTTGAAGCTATCCAGAGCTGGAAGGGCGTAAAGGATGTAAACGATTCTACCGGAGAAGCAGATACTGATTGGCAGAAGTCAGCTGACTATGATATCGGAGATGAAATCCCCTTCATGATCGCTGCTACTGTTCCTCACGATATCGCTTATTATGGAGAGTATGAGTACGTATTCCATGATGATCAGAGTGAAGGACTCACATTTAAGCAGATCGACAAAGTTACTCTTGATGGCACACCCGTTGATGCGAAGTATTATGATGCAGTTGATGACGGCAATGACTTTACCGTAACATTTGCTGACATCACAAAGATCCCCGGCATCAAGGGAAATTCTGAGCTTGTTGTAGAGTATACTTCTACTCTTAATGATAAGGCTGTATTCGGAGAAACCGGAAACCCCAATGAGTTCTATATCGAATTCACCAATGATAAGGGCGGAAAAGGAAAGACTCCTGTTGATATCGCTATAGTATTCACATTCAAGCCTGTTATTAACAAGGTTGACCAGAATACTGAACCTCTCGAAGGCGCATCCTTCAAGCTTGAGAAACTGGTCAAGGGCACAGATGGCGACGAAGCTAACTGGACAGTAATCGATAAGTACACTCAGGAAATCGATGGTACTGCACTTAGCACATTCGAATTCAAAGGAATCGATGATGGTTTCTATCGTATAACCGAGACTAAGATCCCTAATGGATATAATGGAATGGATCCCATTTATTTCGAGGTTAGAGTTACTCATGTATATGATGTTGTTCCCGCTAACAGATTAGCAATCCAGGTTCTCAGCCTTGACGGACAGGATCTCACTAATCCCAACACCAAGATCGGTGACCTTGGTGATCTTACTCCTCACTTCACAGCAACTGAGGAAACCGGTGTTATTGATACCAGCATCATCAACCAGAACGGCGTTGTCCTTCCTTCAACCGGTGGTATCGGTACCACAATCTTCTATGTAATCGGTGGCGTACTTGTAGTAGGCGCAGTTGTTCTTCTCATCGTTAGAAGAAGAATGAGAAATGAAGAGGAATAATCCTCAAGCATAACCAATTAATGAAATAAATCTTATTACATAGATAGCTTAGGTCCGGAAAGTGCGAACCACTTTCCGGATAGCCGGACAAATACTGACACCTTCACGCGGTGTCCGGCGAACAACGGCAATGCCGGCCAAGATCAGTAAGAAACAATAGACGGGAACTGTGATGAGCAAATCCGCAGACGGTGCGAAGAAAAAGAGAAGAAAAGCAATATCGACTGTAATTACCCTGCTTCTTGTGGTGTTTGCGCTTGTCGGACTCGGAATAATGCTTTATCCGTCCTTTAGTGACTGGTGGAATTCACTGCATGCATCGAGGTCCATTTCGGAATACGTTACAGCAGTTGAGAACATAGACGACTCCGAGTTGCAGGCAATGCTTGAGAAAGCAAGGGAGTTTAACACCAGAAAAAGATCGGGCCTTGTCTATGAGATGACCGACGAGGACTATGCAGAGTACGAAAGCCTGCTTGATATATCGGGAACCGGAATCATGGGATACATATCAATTCCTTCGATAAGTGTCAACCTTCCTATATATCACGGTACAAGTGAAGAGGTCCTTCAGATCGCAGCAGGTCATCTTGCAGCATCCTCACTTCCGGTAGGAGGAGATGGAACCCACTCGGTAATATCCGGGCACAGAGGTCTCCCTTCTGCAAAGCTCTTTACAGACTTGGATAAACTCGTGGTTGGAGATACATTTGTTATCAGTATCCTCAACGAAAAGATTACCTACAGGGTTGACCAAATAAAGGTGGTTTTGCCGGAGGACACTTCGGAACTCCAGATTGAGAGTGGCAAAGATTACTGCACACTGGTAACATGTACGCCGTACGGAATCAACACCCACAGGATGCTGGTTCGCGGACACAGGGTAGAGAATGAAGCTGAAGATCTGGTGGTATTTATCACGGCGGATGCTTCAAGGATACCGAATTACATAGTAGTCCTGGTTATAGTGATCCCTACAATGCTCATTATGACTATCGTATATTTCATCTTTACGTCAGCCAGGAAAAAGAGCATGTCAACCACCGAGATACTCGATGGAATAAAGGAATCAAACAAAGATAAAAAGAAGAGCAGAAGAAAAACAATAGATTATTATTGATAACAAATAAGTAGTTTCAGTCATTCATGACTTAGGGTTTAAAGGAGGAAGATTCCATGAACAAATGGAAAGGCCTGAAAAGTGCACATGTAAAAAGACTTATCGGCTGCACGCTTGCACTTGGACTGCTCGCAGGTACACTTAAGGCTGCGCCGCTCTTTGCGGGAGCTGCCGACAAGGTTGATCTTACATCTGCATGCAGTGTTACGGTTGGAGCATCTTCAAGTACCGACAAGGAATTTATCGACGACATAGCCAAAGCTAAGGTTGTGATCGATTATTATCTTGTAGCCAAAGCCGCAGAAAAGAAGGGCTATGACGGGTACACATTTGAGGTGGCCGATACCTTTAAAAATGATGTTACCATTCCGGATAATATCGATCAGGATTATGGCTCTGACGAGTGGAAAAAAGCCTGGAATGATACCTGGAGTGAACAGGTGGTCAAGGCTGCAGAGGTTGTAAAGACTGCTTACGATGCAGGCAATGCTCTTACTCCCGATGAATCCGTACCGGCTGGAACAAAGGTTACAGGACTTGAAGCAGGTCTTTATCTCCTGATCGCCAGAGGCGAAAATGTCACTGACTACTTCGAGATGACCAAGCCTAAGGACGGGTCGGATCCTAAGCTTGTATCGGTAGCATACACTGACAGATATAAGTATTCATTTACACCTGAGCTCGTATCGATGCCCACCAAGGCTCCCGATCCTGCTACAGGAGTGATTGATACAACTGCTGATACTCCCTGGCTCTATGACGCTACAGTCAACATGAAGCCCGAGAGAGAGACAAGGTTTGGAAGCCTCAAGATCGTTAAGGATCTGCTGGTATATGAGGACCACGATCCGGCAACCTTCATCTTCAATCTGGATGCATATGTAGACGGAAAGCTTTACTTCAGCAATGTTTACACGCTGACATTCACCAGCGCATGTGAGGAATACGTTCTCATCGAAGATGTTCTTCCCGTAGGAGCTGAGGTTACTGTAAGCGAGATATATGGCGGCCCTATATATCATCAAACAGTTACCGGCCCGCAGACAGTAACGATCGTTGCCGACGATATCGTTGAGACACGGTTTGAGAACACCTATTACGAGTGGAGAAAGCGTTACGGCGCTATCACAAACCATTTCGATCCCAAGCTCGATGAAAACGGACAGGTGGTTCTGGGTGAAGATGGAAAGCCTGTATATGAATGGAGTAAATACAAGGACAGTAGAGAGGAGGTTAAAAAACAATGAAAAAGAAAAGTTTGATTTTAACCGCCGCAGCTGTTTGCTCATCACTTATTCTGGCAGGCTCGATAGGTTCCGCTTTCGCTTACTTCTCAACCTATGAGAGAGCGCTTGGCGGATATGCGATCCATCTTGATGATTACGAGGAGATCACCGAGGATTTCCATGACTGGACCAAGAATGTCAGGATCAAAAACAAGGATAATTCAACCGAGCATGTATTCGTAAGAGTTAAAGCTTTCGCCGGAAAGCAGGCACCCCTTGTATACAGTGCCGGTCCGGAATGGTCACCTGCAGCTGACGGATATTACTATTACGCAAAGCCGCTTGCTCCGGGTGAAGAGACCACGCAGATCGATGTAAAGATCACTGATATTCCGATCAGCATCGACCCTCAGAGCTTCAATGTAGTTGTTGTTTACGAGTGCGCACCTGCAAGGTACCACGAGGACGGAACTGCATATGCTGACTGGGATCAGGAATATGAAGTTACTTATTTTGAGGGAGGTGATAACTGATGAGTATATTTAAGAAGATAATCACCTCAAAGGCATTCACAGCAGTAGCCTTCACCGCAGCAGCGGGACTTCTCATTTTCTCATCGGTAGGAGGAACGCAGGCAGCACTTACATACTACTCCGAGAACTACACATCCCGCTTTGAGATGTACGACATCGGTGTAACGCTCACAGAGAACGGAAACAGGATCTCCTACAGAGACTATGTGCCGGACAGCGATTACGTATGGAGTACTCACAGAGGAATGCTTCTCGAGCATATGATCCCCGACGGAGAGGAGTTAAAGCTCGGAAAGGCTTATCCCGAGAATCTGGCGATCAGCAACTCCGGTATGAATTCCGGAAAGAGCGTCGACACCTACAGCAGAGTTATCGTTTACAAGTACTGGCTTGACGAAAACGGTAATAAAGTAACGGAACTCGATCCTGATCTTATTGAAGTCAACTACGTAAACCTCGGAACGGACTGGATACTTGATACCAAGTATTCAACACCCGAAAGAACAGTTCTTTATTACAACAAGCTTCTCAAGGTCGGTGAGACAAGCCCTGCTTTTGCAGATTCGATCACGATCAACGACATGCTGGCAACAAAGGTCACCCAGACAAAGGGAACAAGAGTTGAGAACGGCAAGACTTACACGACGCTGACTACGACCTATGATTATGACGGAGTCATTTTTGTACTTGAAGCAGTAGTTAACTCGATTCAGAACCACAACGCTGAACAGGCTGCAAAGAGCGTTTGGGGAAGAGATATCGCGATAGCGGCAGACGGAAGTCTTTCACTTAAGTAGGAAAGGAGAGCAGGATAATGAAAAAGAAATTACTCAGCGTAATACTTTCAGTCGGACTTGCCCTTTGCTTTCCTATAACAGCAATGGCTGATACAGTCAACGGAAGCGATAACTGGAACGTTAAGTTCACTCCCGACGAAAAGATGGAAAGTACATTCAAGTCCTCTGAGATGTCGGAGTCGATCTCCGGAATGCAGCCCGGTGATACGGCAGTGTTTAAAGTAAAGCTCGGAAATGATAACGATACGACCACAGACTGGTATATGACCAACAAAGTCCTTTATTCACTCGAGGATCGCAGTAAGAATAAGGGTACCAGCGGAGGTGTTTACTCATATCTTCTGACATATACCGATTCAAAGGGTGCAGTAAGCACGATCTTTGACAGTGAGTCGGTCGGTGGTGAAGGTACTTCACTTGGAGGAATCGGTCTTCACCAGGCTACAAACTCTCTTGAGGATTTCTTCTACCTCGACACCCTCGAGAAGGGTAAGGGAGGAGTTATCACTCTTACCATCGAGCTCGATGGTGAGACCCAGGGTAACGATTATCAGGATACTCTTGCAGATCTTCAGATGAACTTTGCGGTTATGATGAGGACAGCGGGAGAGCGTGAAGACCACGGCGGAAATGAGATCCAGCCGAGGATCGTAAAAACCGGTGATGAATCAAACCGCAATATCTTCTATATAATCTCGGCAGCTGCCGGACTCGGACTCATTGCGCTTGCAGTAGTCGGAATGAGTGACAGAAGAAAGCAGCAGAAGGGAGGCAGAGCATGATTAAAAAGCTTGTAAGAAGTCTTTTTGGAATTGCTTTTGCAGCACTCCTTGCTTTTGCTCCTGCTTTTACCGTAAGCGCAAAGCCTGCTACACCTTTTGACGGCTATGATTATACCGTAAGGTTCCTTGCGGGAGCTCAGGGTACTTTTAAGAGCGCCGGAGTAAAGGTTATTTCGACAGGACAGAGCGTTGCCGGAGTGAGCACATCGCTCAGCTCGGATGGATCAGTTATCACTGTATCCGGAATTCCTTACGGCTCAAGAATTGTATTTGACACAAGCTGTGTTTCCCTTTTAGACGGAGCAAAGTATTATGTCAAGGGAATAAGAGAGAGCGGAATGGATAACAATACCATTTCAGCTACATCCTTCTCCGTGACAAGTGATCTGGAATATGTTGTGGGATATGCACTTCTTGCAGATTCCGTTGCATACACCATTGAATACAAGGATAACAGAGGCAACACTCTTTTACCTTCAGTAACACATTACGGAAACGTTGGAGACAGACCTGTTATCGCATTCGTTGAGATCGACGGATTTATTCCTCAGGCATTTAACCTTACGGGAACTCTTTTAGCAGATCCCAAGGACAATGTATTCACATTCAGATATACACCTCTCGCTGAACTTCCCGATTACTATCGTGGATATACCTTTGACGGTACAACAGGCGAAGGCGGAATTATCGTAATCCCCGGTGACGGCGGCGGAAACGGCGGCGGTGGTGGAGCAAACGGTGCTCCCAACGGCGCTGACGGAGACGGCGGAATCGTTGTAAATCCCGGAGATGAAGGTGCAACCATAGATAACGAAACTCTTCCTCTCGCTCCTGCAGAGATCCTTGATATCCGAGATGAAGAGGCGGCTCTTTCCGATGGTAACGGTATCTTCGGTGGAGCGCTTGAAAACGCCGGTATCAGCACCGAATCACCCACAGCATTTTTCACCAGCATCCCTGTTGGAGCAAAGGTGGGAATTGTAGGCGGACTTGCAGCGGCTGTCGGAGCTGCAGCATACTTCCTGTTTATCAGAAGAGGTATCAAATCGAAGAATGAAGATTAATGGAACTGATACGAAAAAAAGTTCCGGAGCCAAAGGCGGGAAAATACTTTCCGCCTTTTGTTCTGTAATAGGGACAATAGGACTTGTAGTGATCATTTTGCTGTGTCTTCCGGTTACCATTCCCGGCTTTATAGGGTATAACATTTATAATGTTGAAACCGGAAGCATGGAACCCACAATGCCTGTAGGCAGTATATGCTACGTTAAGGGTATAGCAGGTACCGATATAAAGCAGGGAGATATCATTGCGTTTAATGCCGAGGGAATGACTGTAACCCACCGTGTTATTTCCAATGATACTTCCGCAATGGAGGTAAAGACAAAGGGTGATGCCAACGAGGCTGAAGATCCCATGCCTGTAAGGTATGGAGAGATCATAGGCCGCGTGGTGCTGCATCTTCCTTATCTTGGAAAGTTTTTTGTTTTCTTTACCGGTTTGCAGGGAAAGCTGTACCTTTTTGGCGTGCTGGCGGGCTGCGTTGTGCTTATGCTGGTGGGTTCCACCATACGTGACAGGATAAAGAAGGCTTCGGAAGAATCTGATCCGTATGATGATGACTATGATGACGATCAAAAAGAGCAACCCCGCAAAAGTCCTGAAAAAAGCAGTTATGGTTATAGTGATGTAAAAAAAGCGATCGCCAGATACGATGAGAACGGTGATTTTATAGGTGTGCCCACAGTATCTGCCATGCTGGGCCTAAGCGAGAGCGAAGGTGCCGGCGATGCGAAGAATAATATAGCAAAAGCGGAAAAAGCTGAAACAGAAAAAGCTAAAACAGAAAAAGCTAAAACAGAAAAAGCTAAAACGGAAAAAGCTAAATCTGAAAGAGCTTCCGGCGGTATGTCCAGAAAGAAGGGGCTTATAATCACTCTGTCCATCGTTCTTGGTGTTGTGCTGCTTGGTGCGCTCGGAATGAACCTTGCAGACGCTCTTATCAAGAAGGGTGAGAGAGATGCTTATGATGATATAAATGAGTTTGTGAAGGATAATTCCGAGCCGGCAAAGGAAGAAAAGCCTGCTCCGGTTGAAGAGCCTGCAGCTATCGAAGAGGAGCCAGAAGAGGATGTTGTCAGGCTTAACGGGCCTCTGGATATCGATTTTGAAGAGCTTATGAGCATCAATCCCGATGTGTGCGGGTGGATATACTGCCCCGAGACGGTGATCAATTATCCCATTCTTAAGGATAATAATAATGATTACTATCTGCATCACAATTATAAGGGGGATTACACCGCATCAGGCTCGATCTTTATAGAGTGCCTTAACAGGGATGATTTTGCCGACTGCAACACCATCATATACGGACATCATATGGCTGATGGCTCCATGTTTGCATCGCTTTCCAAATGGTTTAAGCAGGATTATTATGAAGCGCATCCTATAATGTATGTCTTTACTCCCACGCAGAATTATGTCCTGCAGCTTTTCAGCGCATATACGACTGCGGCCACTTCCGATTCCTACTGGGCCGCACAGACACCCTGTCAGGAGATGACGGATTATACTGCCAAAGTGGCATCTCAGTCGGAATTTGATCCGGGGGAGATAGATCTTCCCGATGACGGGCATTATGTTATGCTTTCCACATGCGCATATTCTTTCCAGGATGCCAGAAGCGTTCTTCACGGGCTTCTTGTTCCGATGGAAGAGTGGATTCCCGAACACGAGGATGAAGTGGACTGGGAAGTAAAAGAATACGAGCCTTATATATATGAGGCGCCGGAAGCTGTTGAAGGAGATGCTCCTAAAGAAAAAGATACAAATGATTAAATGACTGCAGTAAGCCGTCACTGTCGGTATGATCGGTGACGGCTATTATGTGTTGACAATAAATGTTTGATTGTATACAATAATACACGAGATTACGATCATCCGCAAAACAGCTTATATATACCTGCAAAACAGTTTTATAAAAAGCCCTTAGTCCGGTTAGCAGGTAGTATTTATGCGTGATTGAGAAAAATGATTTTTGAGAGACAAAGATATGAGTGAAAACGACTTAAAAAAGGAAGTTACAGACAAGTACTCGCTTCGCGGGCGGGTGTTCAGCCGTCTAAGGGAAGACATCCTGAGCGGAAAGTATGAGGAAGGCGAAGAACTGCGCGAGGTTGCTATCGGTGAGGAACTCGGAGTGTCCAGGACTCCCGTGCGCGAAGCTTTCAGGCAGCTGGAACTGGAAGGGCTTATCAGGATAGTGCCCAACAAGGGAGCGTATGTGACCGGTATATCCGCAAAGGATGTAAAGGATATCTATATGATCCGTTCACGCCTCGAGGGACTGGCTGCAAGATGGGCCACCGAGCATATCACGGACGAGCAGCTTGAAGAGATGGAAGAGAATGTGTATCTTGCCAAATTCCATGCCGAAAAGGGTCATCTGGAGCAGCTTGCGGAGCTTGATAACAGATTCCATGAGATAATGTACGAGGCAAGCGGAAGCAAGATGCTCGAGCATCAGCTCAAGGATTTCCATCAGTATGTTATCCGTGTAAGAAAGAAGACGCTGTCAAGCGCCCGCGGTCCCAAGTCCAATCTTGAGCATGAAGGTATCATGGAAGCGATAAAGGCAAGGGATCCCGAGTTGTCGGAAAAGCTGGCTCACGAACATATAATTAATGCTTATGAAAACCTGGTTAAGAACGGGTTTGCATAACCGGGCAAAGCAGGTAATTGCAAAACTGAGAGTAGTACAACACAGAATAAATTTTCTGCAAATAAGGAGTTTATATGAGTAAGATTAAAATGACTACACCCCTCGTTGAGATGGACGGGGACGAGATGACCAGAGTGCTCTGGAAGATGATAAAGGATGAACTTATCAATCCTTATATCGACCTTAAGACAGAATATTATGACCTGGGCCTTGAAGCAAGAAATGCGACAAATGATCAGATCACCGTTGATGCCGCAAATGCCACCCTCAAGTACGGAGTGGCTGTAAAGTGCGCAACCATCACTCCCAATGCGGCACGTATGACTGAATATAACCTCAAAGAGATGTGGAAGAGCCCCAACGGAACGATCAGAAGCATCCTCGACGGAACCGTATTTCGTGCCCCCATACTTGTCAAGGGAATAGTCCCTTATGTTGCCAACTGGACAAAGCCTATCACCCTTGCCCGTCACGCATACGGTGATGTATATAAGAATGTGGAGATAAAGGTACCCGGAGCAGGAAAGGCAGAGCTTGTGTTTACCGGCGAGGACGGAACAGAGATCCGTGAGACTATTCACGAGTTTAAGGGCCCCGGAATCCTGCAGGGGATCCACAACACCGAAAAGTCGATAGAAAGCTTTGCAAGATGCTGCTTCAACTATGCCATCGACACAAAGCAGGATCTCTGGTTTGCCACCAAGGATACCATCTCAAAGAAGTACGATCACACTTTTAAGGATATCTTCCAGGAGATATTTGACAAGGAGTATAAAGCTAAATTCGACGAGCTGGGGATAGAGTATTTCTATACACTCATCGATGATGCTGTAGCCCGTGTTATCCGCTCCGAAGGCGGCTTTATCTGGGCCTGCAAGAACTATGACGGCGATGTTATGTCCGACATGGTGGCAACCGCATACGGAGATCTTTCCATGATGACATCCGTGCTGGTAAGCCCTCAGGGTGTGTATGAGTATGAGGCTGCTCACGGCACCGTTCAGAGACATTATTATAAATACCTCAAGGGAGAGGAAACATCCACCAACTCAATCGCTACGATCTTTGCATGGACAGGCGCTCTCAGAAAGAGAGGAGAGCTTGACGGAATAGCGGAGCTTTCCGCGTTTGCTGATAAGCTTGAGAAGGCATGCATCAAGACCATCGAGGATGGTAAGATGACAAAATCCCTTTCACTTATTTCAACATTTAAGAATCCTGTTATCCTCAACAGCCTTGAATTCATTCAGGCAATCAGAGAGACCCTTGATGATCTTTTATAATACGAATTGCTGCTTTGCTTTATAACTCTTGCAATTCTTAGATTACTTATGCTTTTATCCTGTCAGAATATTTCGGTCGGGTTTGTTACCGGTACTGTGCTCGACTCGGTCAGCTTTCATATCGAAAATGGCGAAAAAGCAGCCATTGTAGGCATTAACGGAGCGGGGAAGACCACGCTCCTTAAAGTCATTGTCGGACAGTTGGAACCCGATAGCGGGATGGTCGTTACCGAAAAGGACAGGACAGTAGGATATCTTGCGCAGAATGATGCGGTAAATACCGATAACACTATTATCGGGGAACTCACCGAAGTTAAACGCGATCTTATATCCATGGAGGAAAAGCTCCGCTCGCTGGAAGCGCAGATGGGATCTTTGTCCGGCGATGAGCTGGGCAGCGTCATGGAAAAATACCAGACGCTCCTTCATACTTTTCAGCTTCTCGGAGGAGAGACATACAACTCCGAGATTTATGGCGTGCTAAGGGGCCTTGGCTTTGCCGAGGATGAATACGAAAAGAGCATCGCCACTCTGTCCGGTGGGCAAAAGACCAGAGTTGCCCTTGGCAAAATGCTTCTGGCTAAGCCCGATCTTATTATCCTGGACGAGCCCACCAACCACCTTGATCTTAATTCAATAAGCTGGCTTGAAGGCTTCCTTAAAAACTATAAGGGAGCCGTGCTTATCGTGTCCCATGACAGATATTTTCTCGACAGGGTCGTGACAAAGGTGATCGAGCTTGAAAACGGAAAGTCCTCGGTCTTTTCGGGAAATTACAGCGATTACTCGGTTAAGAAAGAGCAGAGAAGGATCGCCGAGCTGAACGCATATCTCAATCAGCAGAGAGATATAAAGCATCAGGAAGCCGTTATAGAAAAGCTTAAGTCGTTCAACCGCGAAAAGTCCATAAAGCGTGCCGAAAGCCGCGAAAAGATGCTTGATAAGGTTGAAAGGCTCGAAAAGCCCGCCACGGTCAATGCCGACATGAAGCTTGTGCTCACGCCTCATGTGCGCAGCGGAGAGGATGTGCTGCAGATTGAGGGTCTGTCAAAAAGCTACGGAAGCCTGGAGCTTTTCTCGGGTGTTAATATTGATATAAAGCGCGGAGAACATGTGGCTGTCATCGGAAATAACGGAACAGGAAAGACCACTCTTCTTAAGATACTTAACGGGCTTGAAACTGCCGATGCGGGAAGCTACACCCTTGGCACGAATGTTGAGATCGGCTATTACGATCAGGAACATCATGTGCTTCACGCCGAAAAGACTCTTTATGATGAGATAGCGGATGAGTATCCCTATCTTACCATCACCGAGATCAGAAACACCCTTGCGGCATTTCTGTTTACAGGGGATGATGTGTTCAAGCTGGTCGGCGACCTGAGCGGCGGAGAAAGAGGCAGGCTTTCACTTGCCAAGCTGATGCTCAGCGACTGTAACCTGCTTATCCTGGACGAGCCCACCAACCACCTTGACATACAGTCGAAAGAGATACTCGAAACAGCCATAAACAGCTATGAGGGAACTGTGCTTTACGTTTCCCACGACAGATATTTCATAAACAGGACAGCATCAAGAATACTGGAGCTTTCGGGAAAGAAGTTCACAAATTATCTCGGTAATTATGATTATTATCTGGAGAAGAGAGAGACAATAGGAACAGCGGCCGGATCAAACGCCGTAAACAGAGGAAATGTATGCGGCGGGGCCATGGGAGGCAAAGCAAAGGGCGGTGCTGAAGCCTCAGACCCGGCTGACGGTATTCCCGGCTCCGGGACCGCCTCGCAGCAAGACTGGAAAGAGCAGAAGGCACGGGCGGCAGAGCAGAGGAAAAAGGAAAATGCCATCAAAAAGTGCGAGGAAGATATCGCATTACTGGAAGCGGAATTGACGGAAATAGATGCTAAGCTTTCGGATCCTGCAAACGGTGGCGATGCAGCGCTTCTTATGAGTCTTACCGGGGACCGCGAAAAAGCTGCATCATGCCTTGATGAATTATACGAAAGATGGGAGACACTTTCCGAGGAATTGTCCCGGATCTGACGACGGAAGCATATCGCAGAGCGATATGCTTTCTTGACTTTATGCGGCTATTTTCATAAAATAGATATGTATATGCCTTCGCGTATAGAGGCGGGAGACGCAAAGCGCCAAAAGCGGCTTCTTTATACATGACAGAAGGCCAAAAGTAAGGGAAAAACCATGCAGGATAAAGGGATTTCTTCCGCAGTAGTCGGAAGGCTGCCAAGGTATTTAAGATATCTGGGCGATCTTAAAGAAAAAGGAATCGAAAGGGTTTCATCCCAGGAACTCAGCAGGCTGATGAATGTAACCGCATCCCAGATAAGGCAGGACCTTAACAATTTCGGCGGTTTCGGCCAGCAGGGATACGGATATAACGTAGATTATCTCTACAAAGAGATAGGAAAGATCCTGGGCCTTGACCGTGAATATGATTTTATCATAATAGGTGCGGGAAACCTTGGAAGGGCCCTGGGGGGGTATCTCAATTTTGAGAGAAGAGGCTTTATTTTCAGAGGTATTTTTGATAAAAACCCCGAGCTTTTCGGTACTGAAGTAAGGGGCGTAAAGATAAGCCCCATCAGCGAGCTTGACAGCTTTCTTAAGAAAAACAATATAGATATTGCGGTGCTTACGATCCCCAAAACCGGCGCTCTTGAGGTGATAGATACTCTGGTTGACAACGGCATTAAGGCTATATGGAATTTTGCCCATGTGGATCTCGATGTTCCTGAAGGGGTGCAGGTTGAAAATGTGCATCTTTCCGACAGCCTGATGAAGCTTTCGTACAATATAAGCCGGTATGCGGATGATAATAAAAACGGCGATAAAGATTGAATAATTATCCGTGAAATAACGGAATTGATTACAGGAAGAGATTATGTCTAAAAAATCGGGAAAGGATAAAGAGGATTTATTCAAGGATTCACTTCTTGGAAAGGACGTCCCCACACTTACCCTTGATAACAAATGGTATAGGCTGCTCGACGAGGTGGGAAAGAAGGATGTAAAGCCCCTTGAGGACAAGCTGAATGAGCTGCTAAAGAGACAGGGAAAGCTTAACACCGAGAGCAAAGAGATAAAGAAGGTCAAAAAGCGACTTATGGAGGAGATCGTGTCCATGGTGAACGAAGAAACCCAGGGAGACGCCGAGACCTCGGCCAAGATCGCCGAAAACAAACGCCTTGTGGAGGATTGCAACAAAAAGCTTGAGAGCTACGAGGATGAGATGGTGGAACTTCCGAGAGAGATAAACGATATCAACCGCCGGCTCATGATCATGACCATGGAGCACTGCTATGAGACCATGCAGGATAACACCGATGATATCGAGGAGCTCGGAGAGTGGCTCACAAGGACAAGGATCGAACTTAAAAAGAACCTTATCCGCAAGCAGGAAAAAGAGGCCAAGAATCACCTGATATATTCTTATATGCACGATATTTTCGGGCCCGATGTGGTAGACATTTTTGATCTGCGGTACAATCCCGAGGATCATCATCCCATGTCGAAGGAAGAGATCGAGAGAAAGCAGAAAACAGAGGGCACAAAGCCCGCGGATAAGCCTGAAAACAAGGCTCCCGCAAGCACCGATCCTCAGCCTTCGGAGCAGGATCAGCAGTCAGAAGAAAAACCGGTTATAGACGGAGGAGATATAATTGTTTAGCGAAAGTGAGCACGCAGATGAGATAAAGCGGCTGCAGAGAGGATACGCCGCTATTGATCTCGGTGCGATAAAGAGTAATATGGATTCCATGCATGCGGCTCTGAAGCCCGGGACCAAAATGCTGGGAGTCATCAAATCGAACGGATACGGACACGGCTCTGTTGAAGTAGGTACACTTCTGGAAGGGCTTGATTATGTGTTCGGATGTGCCGTAGCCACTCCCGAGGAGGGAGAAGCATTAAGGCAGGCCGGTATCAAAAAGCCCATCATCATTCTCGGGTATTCATTCCCTTACAGCTATGATCTTATCGTAAAAGAGGATATGCGCCCGGCGGTTTTCAAGGAAAGTGACCTTGACGGGCTGTGCGAAGCGGCAGACCGTGCAGGTAAAAGGCTGAAAGTTCATATAAAAGTCGACACCGGAATGGGAAGGATAGGAACCTCTCCCGATGACGAGGGACTGGCTTTTGTAAAGGAGCTTTTAAAGAGAGACTCCCTTGAAGTCGAAGGAATATTCACTCACTTTGCCAGAGCCGACGAATACGACAAGACATCCGCAAAAAAGCAGATAGAGCTTTTCAAAGGCTTTATAGACAGAATAGAAAAAGAACTGGGATATAAGATACCCATTAAGCACTGCTCCAACAGCGCGGGCATTTTGGAACTGCCCGAGGCGAATATGGATATGGTGCGGGCCGGGATCACGATGTACGGACTTATGCCCTCGGATGAGGTATCACTTGGTAATATAGAGCTTAAGCCGGCTATGTCGGTGCACAGCCATATTTCATTTATAAAGACGGTTCACGCGGGACAGAGCATCAGTTACGGCGGGCTTTTCACAGCGGATAAGGATATGCGTGTTGCCACTGTTCCCCTCGGATACGGAGACGGATATCCCAGGATGCTGACCGGAAAGGGAAGCGTTCTTATAAAGGGAATGAGATGCCCGATCCTCGGACGTGTATGCATGGATCAGTTTATGGTGGATGTAAGCGCCGTTCCGGATCTGAACGAGGGTGAGGAAGTGGTGCTTATGGGAAAACAGGGCAGCGAAGAGATCACCGCAGAAGAGATAGGAGAGCTTTCGGGCAGGTTTAATTATGAGCTTGTATGCCTGATAACCGACAGGCTTCCGAGAGTTTATTACTGAGGCACCCGCAGATAGAGTTGGGAAACGGCTTTACACGGAGGAAAACATATGCTTAAAGAATTCAAAGGGTACAAAAAGGGGATCGACCTCGGAGGATGGCTTTCACAGTGCAATCACACCAAAGAAAGATACGAGACCTTTATCACAGAAAAGGACATCGAGACTGTAGCATCATGGGGCGCCGACCATGTGAGGATCCCTGTGGATTATGACCTTGTGGAAGATAAAGAGGGGAATTATAAAGAGGACGGCTTTGCTTATATTCAGAGAGCTGTTGACTGGTGCGGAAAGTATCATCTAAACATGGTGCTGGACCTTCATAAGACCTTCGGTTATTCCTTTGATTTCGGCGAGAACGAAGTGGGATTTTTTGACAACGAGAAGTACCAGGAGCGCTTTTACAGGCTCTGGGAGGAATTTGCAAAAAGATATTCAAAGTATGAGGAAAGGCTCTGCTTTGAGCTTTTAAACGAGGTTACGGACAAAGAGTTCTGCGATAAGTGGAACGAGATATCCCTTAAGTGCATCGAGAGGATAAGAAAGATCGCACCCACTGTAAAAATACTTGTGGGCGGATACTGGAACAACTCCGGCGACGCGGTAAAGGATCTTGCCATGCCGCATGATGAAAATATCGTATATAATTTCCACAACTATGATCCCCTCGTGTTCACCCATCAGGGAGCATCATGGATCCCGGGAATGCCCGCGGACTATCGTGTTTCAATCGATAAAACATTCAAAGAGATGGATGCATACACCACAGAGCATGCACCGGAGCTTCTCGGCAGATTCGATAATATGGGAGATTCAGACGATAAGATAGACGGCGAGTTTTTCAAAAAGAGATTTGCGGAGCCCGTCAAGATCGCCGAGGAGCGCGGCGTGAGCCTCTACTGCGGCGAATACGGAGTGATAGAAAATGCCGAGCCCGGAGATATCTTAAAGTGGTACAAAGCCATTAATGAGGCGTTTGAGTATTACGGGATAGGACGCGCCACATGGAGCTATAAGAGCATGAATTTCGGCCTTGCGGATGCAAGACTTGATGCAGTGAGGGAAGAGATCCTCAAGTATATCTGACAGATGTATCGGAAAGACATTTGATAAGAACAAAAATATTGCGTTTTTTAGCCAAAGCCCCTTGCAAAAGGGGCTTTCTTATGGTAAAATTGCGACTGTTGTGATAAATCACGCGTTTCCTATTCGCGATCGGTGCGGCTTCGGCCGTTTTATCGCGGAGTGCGGGAGCTTTTACGCAGGCTCCGGCAAACGGTGCGCGGAAGAGGAGAAGCCGCAGACAGCGGATCTCCGGTTAACCTAAGGAGGTAAATTAAATGAGCGTAATTTCTATGAAGCAGCTGCTTGAAGCAGGTGTTCATTTTGGACACCAGACCAGAAGATGGAATCCTAAGATGGCTCCCTACATCTTCACTGAGAGAAACGGGATTCACATCATCGACCTTCAGAAGTCCGTTGTTAAGGTTGACGAGGCTTACAAGGCAGTAAGTGAGATCGCCGCACAGGGCGGAACCATTCTTTTCGTTGGTACCAAGAAGCAGGCTCAGGACGCAGTTAAGACTGAGGCAGAGCGTTGCGGAATGTACTACGTGAATGAGAGATGGCTCGGCGGTATGCTCACCAATTTCTCGACTATTCAGTCACGTATCGCAAGACTCCACGAGATCGAAAAGATGTCTGAAGACGGAACCTTTGATGTACTTCCCAAGAAGGAAGTTGCCGGCCTTCAGAAAGAGTGGGACAAGCTTGAGAAGAACATCGGCGGAATCAAGAACATGAAGAGAATTCCCGATGCTATCTTTGTTGTAGATCCCAAGAAGGAGCACATCTGCGTTGCAGAGGCAAGAGCACTCGGAATCACTCTTATCGGAATCGGCGACACCAACTGCGATCCTGACGAGCTTGATTACATCATCCCCGGAAACGATGATGCTATCCGTGCCGTAAAGCTTATCGTGGCTAAGATGGCAGACGCTATCATCGAGGCAAACCAGGGCGCAGAGGCTCTCGAGGCTTCCGATGCAAATGCAGACGGAGAGACCGAGGCTTCCGATATCGAAGAAGTTGCAACTGAGGAATAAAGGAGATATAAAATGGCAGATATTACAGCAGCAATGGTAAAAGAACTGCGTGAATCTACAGGCGCAGGCATGATGGAGTGCAAGAAGGCACTCACCGAGACAAACGGTAATTTCGAAGAGGCTGTTGAAGTGCTCAAGAAGAGCGGAGCAGCCAAGGCTGTTAAGAAGGCAAGCCGTATCGCAGCAGAGGGTATTACCTGTGTTGCTACAGACGGAGATAAGGTTGCAGCAGTTGTTGAGGTTAACTCCGAGACAGACTTTGTTGCGAAGAACGAGAAGTTCCAGACATACGTTTCCAAGGTTGCTCAGCAGGCTGTTAAGTCAAATGCCGCAAATATCGAGGCATTTCTTGCAGAGCCCTGGATCGAGGACAGCTCCAAGACAGTTAATGATGCTCTTGTAGAGATGATCGCCGTTATCGGTGAGAAACTCAGCATCCGTCGTTTCGAGAAGGTTACCGCTGAAAACGGATGCGTTGTTACTTATGTACACGGCGGCGGAAGGATCTCCGTAATCGTTAAGGCTGAGACTGCAAATGTTAACGATTCCGTTAAGGAAGCAATGTCCAACATCGCAATGCAGATCGCAGCCATGAATCCTACATACGTAAGCAGAAGCGACATTTCAGATGCAGAGCTTGCTAAGATCCGCGAGATCACTGTTGACAGCGCACTCAACGATCCCGCTTCACTTCCCAAGCCCATCCTCAACAAGCTTATCGAGAAGGCTATCAGCGAGAAGACCTGGAGCGATGAGGATATCGCTATCTACGAAGAGAAGAAGAGCAATATGAACTTCCTCTTCAACTTCCTTTCAAAGGAAGCTACCGCAGCACTTGCACAGTCTGCACTTGCTCAGAAGGATGCATATCTTGCAGACAAGATCTTCACCGGTCTTGTAGACGGACGTGTTTCCAAGCAGCTTAAGGAGATCTGCCTCCTTGATCAGGTATATGTAAGAGCAGAGGACGGAAAGCAGAGCGTAGATGCATACCTTAAGAGTGTTGCATCCGATCTTAAGATTGCCGGGTTCGTTCGTTTCGAGACCGGTGAAGGCCTTGAGAAGAAGAACGAGGACTTTGCTGCAGAGGTTGCCGCACAGCTCGGCTGATCAATACAGCATTAAGAATTCCCGCCATCGGTCACAAGCCGGTGGCGGTTTTTTGTATAAATATTCAGCATTTGTATATAGCTGTCGGTATATCATACGCAAATTGTCCAAATATTCTCACTTCTATTGACTTTACGTTGTGATGCGCGGATAATTAAAAGTGGTTTTTTGTATATATTCAGAGGAAATGTATATGACTTTCGGAATATTTTTGGATACGTATTTTATATTTATATTTATAATGGTCATACTTCTCTATACGATCATTTTCAACAGAGGACTGTATGAGAAAGTCAAGGGCCGCTTTATCACCTTGATATCGCTTGTTGTTTTAGAGACTATCGCCTCTGCGGTGGAAGCATATTTCGGACGCCAACCCGATTATTCCATATGGCGTAAAATTTTCTCTGTAGTCTGCTATATCTTAAGGCCCACCATAATGTATACCCTTCTGCTTATCATCACCCGCAATGACAGCCGGAGAAGGAGAATACTGTACGGTGTTCCGCTTTTTATCACATCAATCATTCTCATAGTAGACATCCCTTTTAAAGCCGTATTCTATTATACACCGGATAACAGATGGGGAACCGGCCCGCTGCTCCCTGTGACATACATAGTGCTGTTTATATATCTGGCGGCGATCCTTGTAATGACATTCCTTAAAGTGGATTTCAAACTGGGATTCAGCGAGTTTATAACAGTATTCATCGGTGTTGCTTTTATTGTGGCAAATATCCTGGGAGAGCGCCTGATCGGAAATGTTTTTTCAGGACATACTCAGGATGTGACTGCGCTGGCGGTTCTGATATACGCCATTCATTTTAAGAATATCGAGGACAGAAGGGAGAAAAGATACCTTGAGACCACCGAGCAGAAGACCGGTCTTCTCAACGAAAACGCCTGTGTAAGTAAGCTTGACCAGATGCGTCAGACAGCGCAGATGGAAACCTATGCAGCTGTTTATTTCGATCTTGCAAGATTCGGCCTTATCAACGATCAGTACGGCATGGAGATCGGAAACAGGGTGCTTATCGAATATGCCAAGACCATCAATTCCATGATGCGTAATGATGAGATACTTGCAAGGCAGGGCGGTGACCGCTTCGTGGCTGTCATACTTCAGAGAAACCTGGATGTCCTCCTGGATCAGCTGTCCGCCACGCGTATCAAATTCATCGAGAATTTTAAAGAATATGATATGACCATCAGCGCCCATGTTGGCGTGTATCTGGTAGAGAGTAGTCAGATAAGCGGAGAGGAGATCATCTCCAACGCCTATTCAGCGCTCAACTACGGCAAAGCTGCAGGCAACAATGTAACCTACATGACTGCGGAGCTTAGAAACCTTATAAGGGATGAAAAGCAGTTCGCTTCGGATATCCCCATTGCCATGACCAATAATGAGTTTGTCGCATATTATCAGCCTAAGGTCAACAGCAGGACCGGTAATCTCTGCGGTGCGGAAGCTCTTGTCAGATGGTCAAGAAACGGTCAGCTCGTACCGCCGGGTAAATTCATTCCTATCCTCGAGACAAAAGACCTGATGTGTGATATGGACTTTTATATGCTGCGCCACGTATGTGCGGATATAGCAAGATGGATCGAGCAGGGTCTTGTACCGCCCACTATTTCGGTCAACTTCTCCAGAAGGAATCTTTCAAACGATCATCTCGCAGCGGATATCGATGCCATCGTGCAGGAATATCATGTTCCGAAAAAGATGATAGAGATAGAGATCACCGAAACCATAGACGAGTTCCCTATCAGCGTGTTGAAGGGCTTTGTAGACGATCTTCACATGCTTGGATACAAGGTGGCCGTCGACGATTTCGGAAGCGGAAGCTCATCCTTAAGCCTTCTGCGTGAAGTCTCGTTTGATACGCTCAAGATCGATAAGGGTTTTGTGGACAGGGCTTATGCCAAGGATCTTACGATCCTGAGCTACATTATCAAACTCGCCAGAGCGCTGGGAGTTGAAACCCTTGCGGAAGGCGTAGAGCAGAAGGAGCAGGTTGATACGCTTCTTTCACTGGGATGTGAAGTGATCCAGGGTTATTACTACGACAGACCTCTTCCCAAGGATAATTTCGAAACAAGAATCATAAACAGGAGATATAAAGTTGGACAGGATTAAAAGCTTAAAGAAACTGATTAGAACCCTTGCATATACTCTGCTGGGTGTCACCGCCATACTTCTTACTCTCTTTATCATCCACGCAGTGGGCGTAAGCAAGTATAACGAGGAGTGGAGGACCATAACCACAGATTCCACCACTACAGAGCTGCTGGTTGACATTCATCCCAGAGGAGGCGTAACCGACTCCTGGGTCAAGAATAACACCGGTCTGGACATGAATCTTAATGCAAAGATATATGAGATGATAGTCACGAATAACGCTCGCACTACGGTAAGCGACTGGCATCTGCGCATAAATATCCGTGATGACTGTTACCTCAACAACGGATGGTGCGGTAAATTTGAGGTGCATCAGTTTGTCGGAGGAGAAGAGAAAGTCCAGCTTATAGATCTGAGAAACTATAAAGAGGAAGATCTTACCATCAATTATCACCTTGCGGCCCAGGATCTGCTCATACCGCTTACTTCAGGCGATTATCTGCTTTATTATCCCGATTCCTCCAATGTGGGAAACGAGGTTCCGATACAGGGAACAGACGAATACTCCGGTGAAGTAGTCTGCGGTGTCATTATGTACAGCAGATCGGGTAATGTGGACCTGTCCAGCTACGAGCTCTATTACAGACTTCACAAGTCGGTATGGGCCGGCGCAGCGGGAAGATTCTATATAACCGTGTTTACGGTACTTATCCTGTCCCTGATAATCCTTGCCACCATATTCTTTGTAACACTTCGTTACGAGGAAAAATTCATAGTCCAGAGCAGGCTGCTCGAGGACGTTTTAAAGGTATGCTGCGGGCTGGCCGACTCAAGAGATTATTATTCCAAAGAGCATTCCCGGAGAGTGGCACATTATTCAAGGCTCATTGCGGAAAAGATGGGAATGGACAAGAGCGACTGCGACATTGTTTATAATGCGGCTCTTTTGCATAATATCGGAAATGTATTTATAAGTGAGAACATCCTTAGGAAGAACGGAAGGCTTACAAGCGATGAATATGCCGAGGTAAAGCAGCACACCACCAGAGGTGCGGAAGTATTAAAGGATATAAACAATATACCTCATGCTGCCGAAGCTGCGATGTATCATCACGAAAGATATGACGGTCAGGGTTATCCTTACGGCAAAAAGGAAAATGAGATCCCGCTTATCGCAAGGATCGTGGCTGTGGCGGACGCATATGATGCCATGAGCAACGACAGACCTTACAAAATGAAAATGACCAATGATCAGATAAGAGAAGAATTTATCAAAAACAGAGGCACGCAGTTTGATCCTGCGATAGTCACAGCCTTTCTTGATATTATGGGCGAGAGGAATCTTTGATAATGAACAAGTGGAAGAAGCGGATACTGATAATTATCATTGCTTTGTTATTGAATCTGTTGGGGCGTTTTGTATCTTATAAGACCAATTGCCCGGCATATTTGAATATTTGCGGAACCATAATGGCAGCATACTTTGAGGGGCCTATAGTAGGCGCAGTGGCTGCTGTGCTTTCCTGTGCGGTTTCTTCCATCTTCATAAGGACCGACTGGTATATTCTTGTGGCTGATATTGTTGTGGCTGTGGCCGTAGGGCTTATCGCAAAGAGAAACAGGTTTTTTGACAGATTTGGGCTTATAATAAGCGCCACGGCTTTTTTTGCCATTGTCAGGACTCCTGTGCTCCTTATCATCAATCTGAGTGTTAACGGCGGAAGAACGGGGCTTATGATAGCGGATGGTATAGTTGATTACTTAAATCGCCTGGACTCTCCTCTGTGGCTTCAGTATACCACCGCGGCACTTTTTGTCTGCTTTGCGGATTCACTTGCTTCCATGCTCACCATTTTCCTGGCCTTGGATATTCACAGGACATACAAAAAGAGAAAGAAAGCCAGGATGCTCAAGCAGGCTCTGGGCGGAAAGATCGCTCTCGGACTTGCGCTTGCCCTCGGATCAAGCACCTTTATGATACCGTCACATTCGCAGGCGGATAACACGGTCAGCTTTGTTGAGAAGGTATATAACAGTGAGAACGGGCTTGTGGGCGGCTGCGTCAATGACGTCACCATGACCAAAGACGGACAGATGTGGATCGGAACTTACGGAGGCCTGTATCGTTTTAACGGCAGCAAATTTGTGCTTATCGACAATATAAAAGCAGTAAGATCCATCCAGGCGCTCTATGTCGACAATGATGACAGATTATGGGCGGGAACCCAGGATTCCGGGCTTACGCTGCTCAATATCGATATGACATACGTTACACTTGACATGGACACGGGACTTCCTTCCAATTCGGTCAAGTGTATTTCCCGTGACAGCAACGGATATTATTATTTCGGTACTACGGCAGGCCTTGTATATGCAGAGTATGCAGATGGCAATGTCAATATCATAAGTATTGACGAAGAGGCAGGCAATATCAGGGATCTTTCTCCCAGCAGTGACGGCCGTATGGTGGTAATGAGCAATCTGGGTGAGATCAGCTCCTATGAAAGCGGAGAGAGGGTGGCAAAGCTCAACATGGGATCTGTTACACCTACAGGCATAAACCATGACGGCAGTGACAGGCTGTTTGTGGGAACCGACAGCGGGACTATCCTTGTATATGAGTATTACAACGATTCATTTCATGTTAAAAAGAATGTAGTGACTGAAGGTCTTAAGACTATCAGGGATTTCTACTTTGACGACAACGGGATCACATATATCACCGGAGATAACGGAATAGGATACCTCGATAAAAACGACCATCTCACTATCATAGAAAGCGGCGGATTCAACAATTCCATCGAACATATCTTTAAGGATTATCAGGGTAATCTCTGGTTCACTTCGTCAAGATGCGGGCTTTTGTCACTGGGCAGATCCAGCTTTACGGATGTATTCAGGCTTTGCAATGTAAAATCCTCTGTTACAAATGCGGTCATAAGCTGGAATAACAGGCTCTATGTCGGTACAAACGACGGGCTCAGGATACTTGACCCCTCGGTGGGCGAGAGCTTCAACGACGAATCCACGGAATTCCTTGACGGAGTGCGCATCAGATGTATGGATAAGGACATAGACGGGGATCTGCTGGTTGCAACCTATGAGAAGGGACTTATAGAGATCAGCTCCGGTGGAAAGACTAAAGCGTACATCAATCCCGAAGAAACAGGAAAAAAGCTCAGAGTAGTAAAAGTATTAAACGACGGAACGATCATTTCTTCAAGTGATGCCGGAATGGTATTCATGAAGGATCACAGAGTTAAGCACAAGCTTATTCTGGGAGAGGATATGAAAGGCGGAACCGTTCTCAATATTCTGGAGACCGAAACCGGAGAGCTTTTATGCGGAACAGACGGAGACGGTATCGCTGTAATAAAAGACGGAAAGCTTGACAGATATATCTCACGTGAATCGGGACTTCCTTCAGGCGTGGTTTTGAGGATATGCCCCGACAAAAAGACGGATGGATATTTTGTGCTCACGGGAAGCGGACTTTGCTATCTCGACAGTGAATACACTATCCGTGAGTTCAGCATGCCGTATTATAACAACTTTGATATTGCCACCAATCTGACCGGTGAGATGTTCGTATTCGGAGGCGCGGGAATCTATGTAAGCAATTATGATTCCCTCATGAAAGACGGCGGAATGCTTTCCTATACGCTGCTTGATTCCAAGGCGGGTCTCCCGGGAAGCATCACCAGTAATGCATGGAATTATGTCACTGATTTCGGATATGCTTATATCTGCGGTACCAGCGGAGTATACCTTCTCAATCTGAATAATTACGAGATGAAGGTGGATGATTTCAGGACCAAGATAACAAATATTAAGAGAGACGGTGTATATGAAGATGTAACCCAGTTTGGAGCGATAGAGATCCCGAGAGGGTCATCCCGCGTGGAGCTGGGTCTTGAGATCAACAACTACACCACAGCGGATCCCATGGTCAGCTATTATCTTAGCGGCGTGGATCACGAAAAGACATTTGTCCGTTCCAGCAAGCTTGAAAATGTTTCGTATTATGATATTCCCTACGGTAAGCACAATTTCGTGATAGACGTGCTTGACGAAAAGGGAAGAGTGCTCTCGGAGCAGATATATGTCATTTCAAAGGATCGGGAACTATACGAAACCATAGGGTTTAATCTGTATTTTTATATTATCCTTTTCACTTTCTTAGCTTTTGTAGTCGTATCTATCGTGCAGGGAGCATTATGGTCGCAGAACAGAAAAGAGACCGATAAGCACGAGCAGGTAGTGGCACAGCTGGAGCGTGAAAAAACGGAGGCCCTTGAACGTGCGCTCCATATGGAGGAGGATGCAAACAGGACCAAATCGGAATTCCTGGCCAATATGTCTCATGAGATAAGGACTCCTATCAACGCCATCATCGGTATGGACACGATGATCATGAGAGAATCCGGCGAGGCCAATATCAGGAATTATGCTAAGGATATCCACAGCGCAGGAAGAACCCTCCTTACGCTCATCAATGATATTCTGGATTTCTCAAAGATAGAATCCGGAAAGCTTGAGCTCGTCCTTGGGGAATATGCGCTTTCGACCCTTATTAATGATGTTGTCAACATGATAGAGCCTAAGGCCAGAGCCAAGAAGCTCAAGTTTGAAGTAAATGTCAATCCCGAGATACCCAACGGGCTTTACGGCGATGAAGTCAGGATCGAGCAGATCATGATAAACATCCTTAACAATGCCGTAAAGTATACCGATACGGGCAGCATTTCCTTTGTAGTGGATTACGAAGAAGAAAGCGGCACAGGTTCTGTTCTTCTTAAGGTGCGCATCAGTGATACAGGTATAGGGATCAAGGCTGAAGATATAGAAAAGCTGTTTTCGCGTTATGAAAGAATAGATGAGCAGAGAAACAAGAAGATCGAGGGTACCGGACTCGGAATGAGCATCACCAAGAATCTCCTCGACAAGATGGGAAGCAGCCTTGAAGTGGACAGCACATACGGAGTGGGCTCGACCTTCAGCTTTGTGCTCAGCCAGCAGGTAAGATCCCGCGAAAAGATAGGTGATTACAAAGAAAGAGCAGAGCGCAGGGATGTGGTGCTTTCCGATACGGAAAGATATCATGCTCCCGATGCAAAAGTGCTGGTTGTCGATGATGTGGAGATGAACCTGATCGTTGCGGGCAACCTGCTTAAGAGAGTACAGGTTCAGGTTGTGACTGCTCAGAGCGGAAAAGAAGCTTTAGCTCTCTGCGCAGAGAATCAATATGACATCATACTACTGGATTCCATGATGCCCGGAATGAACGGCGAGGAGACCATGCAGGCGATCAGAAAGCAATGCCCGCTCAATGCGGAGACGCCTATCATAGTGCTCACGGCACATGCCGTAAAAGGCGCAAGAGAAGAGTATCTGAGGCTTGGTTACACAAATTACCTTTCAAAGCCCCTCGACGGAAGCAAGCTGGAAGCAATGCTGCAGAGCTATCTGCCGGATGAAAAGATCATTCTCGTAGATGAGGATACCGATGCTTCCAAAGCGGCGGAGGAAGTATCCGGAGTAAGCACCGAGATCAAGCTTATCTCAGAGATCGAAGGTATCGATTCCGCAGCCGGTATCGAGACATCGGGAGGAGCTGATGCCTACGGCGTTATCTGCAGGAACTTCCGCGATACAGCCAGGATGCGTATCGATATGATCAAAGAAAGCTATGAAAAAGAGGAATGGGACAATTACACCATACAGGTACATGCTCTAAAGAGCTCTGCCAGACTAATAGGAGCCTACAAGCTTTCCGAAAAGGCCCAGGAGCTTGAAACGGCCGGAAGAGAAGGCGAGATCGACACAATTAAGGCTAATACAGAAAGCATCATAAAAGAATACGAATGGTTTTATGACAGGCTTAATGAGATCTTTGAAAACAGCGGGAAAGCGGAAGCCGATGACAGACCGGAAATAGACCGTGAGGAGCTGAAGGAAAACCTCTCCGAGATGAGAGAACTGCTCGAAGCGTTCGATTTTGATACGGCAAAGGAACTTTTCGACACATTCGAAGATTATAGGATGCCTGCGGAATTCAAGGCAACTTACGAAAAAATGAAGGGTAAAATGGCCGAGCTTGACAGAGACGGAGTGCTTGAACTTATAGACGGAGGAAACGTAAATGCTTGATAAGAAAGTCTTATTTGTATCGGATAAGGAGACCTTTATCATAAAATCAATTATGAAAAAGGTTGAGGCACAGGGAGTTGAATGCCAGTTTTCAATACTGGATATAGGCTGTCTTACCCAGATCAAAGAAAAGATCGGTCCCCTTGTTTACCTATACATAGATGAGAAAAACGATCTTAATGTAAACGGAGTCAATTATCTCAGAGACCTGTGTTTGGACAAGGATTGCGAGCTCTTTCTTATAGGTTACCAGGATGCATTGGATGAGCTCAGAGAAGGGTCTTTGCAGGGTGCTATAGCCGGAGAATTTGTACGCCCCGTTAACGCAGGTCAGGTTGCCGAGGTGATACTTGCGGAAGTGTATAAAGAAGCCACTGTCGGTCACAAGAAGCATATCCTTGTTGTCGATGATTCCGGTATGATGCTTTCCACAATTAAGAGCTGGCTTGAGGATAAATATAGGATCACACCTGTCAATTCCGCTTTAAATGCCATTACTTTCCTTTCAAAGGAAAAGCCGGATCTGATACTATTGGACTATGAAATGCCTGCATGCTCGGGACCCAAGTTTCTTGAGATGATACGGAGCGATCCGGATTGCAGCAGCATTCCGGTAATCTTCCTTACCGGCCACGATGATTCCGAAAGTGTAAAAAGTGTGCTCTCTTTGAAGCCCGCGGGATACCTTCTTAAATCCCTTCCCAAGGAAAAGATCGTGGAAGAGGTCGATGCTTTCTTTGCAAAGCGGAAAGGATGATGCGATCACGATTCCGTGACCGGATCTGTGAATGTTTATGAGAGATAATAACGAGGGCAGAGGCGGTTTTTTGCGGGTAATCGAGATAATATCCCTAATTGCCCTGCTTGCCTTCCTTGCATGGAAATTCGGACCTGCACTCATCCGGAAATTCCGCGGAGAAAGCAGCGTTTCGTCTGATGCAGGTCCGGAAGCGAACAGTATTACCGGAGGGGATATCATTCTCAGCGAAGAGGAACTGCTGAATAAGTTTGTTACCACGCTTTCCGCAGGGAAAACATCGGTTAATGTGGGCATGGTCCCTCAGAGCGAGATTGACAGCGTTATCTATAAGGTCTATGATGCGCCGGAATTTTTCTGGCTTGATAATTCATACACGATCTCAACCATCGGCGGATATTCCATCGTTAATTTCAAAAAGATATACGAAGATGTCGATGCTAAAAATGCGCAGATAGATAAGGCCTGTGACGACTTTTTTGCGGCCTTTCCCGATGATGGTGACGATTTTACCAAAGTAAGATACATCCATGATACCTTATGTGACAGGATAGTTTATAAAGACACGGGAAGCCTGGATGACCATAATATTTACGGCGCGCTTGTGAAGGGTGAATGTGTCTGCGAGGGATACACCAAGGCTTTTTCTTATCTTCTGGGAAAAAAGGGAATAAGAAATATTACCTTCAGCGGCACCGCCAACAACGGTGATATCAGCGAAAATCACTCTTGGAACGGCGTGTATATGGATGGGGATCTGTATTATTTCGATGTCACATGGGACGATCAGGAAGAATACGGAACCATGTATACCTATTTCGGAATGACTTCTGCCGAGATATCCATGAATCATTATTTTGATGAATATCATCAGGCTGTTCCCGCGGATGCAACTGCGGATAATTATTTTGTTTACAACGGTTATGTGATAGACAGCTATTCCGAGGAAGCGCTGGCTGAGATAATTGCAGAGCAGGGAAATGTGATAGATGTAAAATGCACCGGGATCGTTCCGTATCAGGATATGACGGTAGCCATCGAAAATCCGATGAAATTTGCACAGGTTCTGTCGCTGGCCGGGCCGGAATTCGGATTAAAAGACGGTTACAAATATCTGAATGATGACAACACAAAGAGTGTGAGGATATTCCTTGAATAGTTGCCAAAATACCCGGGCAGGCGCTCGCCGCATCAGTCAGGATCTTTGCAACGGTTATACCGGGCCAAGAATCGAAAAACCGCCGCTTCTGCGACGGTTTTTCTTAAAAAGGATTTATGTTAATGAAAAGAAGATTATTACATGCAGGTGTATCCGCCGTCAACGGGAAGGATAACTCCGGTTACATAGCTGCTTGCTGGAGATGAAAGGAAGATAGCCGCGGAATCGAGTTCGCCTTCATTTCCGTAACGCTCAAGAGGGATCATCGTCTTTGCATTTGCCTGGAAGAAATCGGAATCAAGCGTCTCTTTGGTAAGAGGAGTGTAGAAGTATCCGGGGCAGATGCAGTTGACATTTATTCCCTTTGCACCCCACTCTGAAGCGAGAGCTCTGGTGAGGTTGACAACGCCGCCCTTAGCTGCGTGATAAGGAGCAGATCCGAGCACCTTGTTTCCGACCATGCCGTACATGGATGCGATGTTGATGATACGTCCGTACTTTGCGGGGATCATAGCCTTCTTTGCAACGGCTCTTGCCATCTTGAATGTGCCGAAGAGGTCGATGTTCATCTCGTTGGTGAACATATCATCGGGAACATCCTCAGCCGGGGTGACTCCGCCGGTTCCGGCATTGTTGATAAGAATATCGATGCGTCCGAACTTCTCGAGGATCGTATCAATTGCCGCGTTTACTCTGTCGGTGTCGGTGATATCACAGGCCACGCCGATAGCTTCCACACCGTACTCCTTGGTGATCTCCGCAGCCACTTCGTCGATAAGATTCTGGCGGCGGGCGAGAGCCACAATGTTTGCACCCTGACTTGCAAGTGCCTTTGCCATCTGAACACCGAGCCCTGTGGAGCAACCGGTAACTACGGCAACCTGTCCTTTAAGATCAAAATAGTTCTTCATTTGAAAACCTCCTGATTAATTTAATGTAGTTCGTTGATGGACATATCATAACAAATAAAAACAGAATTTACAAGTGTAAACGCTTACATTTTAGGTTATTTATACATTTTTGACAAATCAGAACTTGGTTTTTAAGTTAAAATACACAAGGAGACAGTCCGTATTATCAAACAGGACCCGTCAGGAACGTTAATACCGGATCGATATGTATGTTAGTCTAGCCCGTGTTTTTCATATTAAAATTTGCGCACGGAATGTTAATATTTTTGTTTAATATATGGTGCCTGTTATGTTATAATATCTAAATACTATTGAATGCCTGTTTCGCGTAATGCAGGCGTTCCTTGAAATAGTAAACCATAACATCAACAATATATTCAGAAGAGAGGTTATCTTATGGCTCAGAACACTTACACTGACGACAGAAAGAAAGCAAATGAATTGCTTGCAAAGCTCTCCATTCCCAGGATGAAAAACAAGACGGCCATTATTGAGCAGATAGTGCTGGTATCCATAATCGGTCTTGCTTACATCATTGAATTTGTTAAGCATAACCGTACTCTTGGGTACACACTTGCGGTAGTGGCACTTTGTTTTGTTCCTGCGGTGGTTTCGATCATTGTTTACAATCGCAACAAGGACACCGAGCAGGGAGTTATGAGGACGATCGGTATAGGCTTTACCTTACTGTACGGATTTGTGCTGTTTACCGCAGCCAACGATCATGTATATGTATATGTGATGCCGATGCTGATCATTCTGCTTCTCTTTAACGAGATGACGTTCATTACGGTAATAGGTGTCGGCGCAATAGTTTTCAATATTATTTCGGTGCTTATCAATATATTAGTCAATCACCGCACCGAGACAAGCGATATCACTTCGTATGAGATTCAGGTGCTGGTCACGATAGTATGCGCTATATTCTTTATCGTAGTGAGCAAGATAACCAGCAATATTTCCGATATCCGTGCCGCAAGGCTGAGTCTGGAAAAGGATAAGGCCGATGAGCTCCTTGCCAGAGTGCTTGACGCCACAAACGATATGGCTTCCAATATCGAAACCGTTGAAGGAAAGATTGCCGAGCTTAATGATTCCATGGGCAGGACAGTCGATTCCATGTCTGAAGTATCCAGCGGAACGAATGAGTCGGCTGAGGCTATCCAAAGGCAGCTGGTAAAGACGGAAGAGATCCAGGGATATATCGAATCTGTCCAGAATGCTACAGTTGTTATCGGTGAAAGCATGGAAAACACCATGAATGCCATAGACCAGGGTGATGCGCAGGTCAGAAATCTTAATAAGCTCACCGCTGAGTCGGATAAAGCCGGTGCAGAGGTTGCAGAGGCACTTGCATCCTTCAGTGAGATGGCAGGCCAGATGAACACCATCACCGACCTGATCAAGAGTGTCGCTTCCCAGACCAGTCTTCTTGCGCTCAATGCTTCCATCGAGGCAGCGCGTGCGGGAGAAGCGGGCAGAGGTTTTGCGGTTGTTGCCTCCGAGATCTCTAATCTGGCAGCACAGACCACCAAGGCTACGGGAGATATCACCGAGCTTATCGGCAAGATCGTTGGTCAGACGGACGGAATGATCTCCAGCATCGACAATCTGCTTGAAGGCAACAAGCAGCAGACCGAGAGCGCCGAAAAGACATCCGAGAGCTTCGAGGATATCGCTCAGAATATCGATCAGATCCGTCATGAATCCGATGAACTCAATAAGATCGTTAAGCTGCTTGCAAGCTCCAATAAGGAGATCATCGATTCCATCCAGACGATATCCGCCATCACTGAGGAAGTCAGCGCACATTCCAGCGAGACTTACAACGCAAGTGAGGATAATCAGCGCACCATCGATGAGGTTAAGAATATTGTGGAGATCATCAGCGCCGATTCAGATAAATTAAAGAATGCAGAGTGAGGAAAGTCTGCATATAAGAAGCTCCCCAAATAGGGAAGCCGTATATCAAGAGGAGATTATGAAAAAATGAAACACACAGACATTAAAGAGATTTTCGATGCGCCGAAATTCGGTGAGGAGGTTACGGTCTGCGGATGGGTCCGCACATCGCGCGATTCCAAGAACGTGGCCTTTATCGAGCTCAACGACGGAACAAGCCTCAAGCATCTTCAGATAGTGCTTGATAAGGCAAGCGGTATTGAGTTCCCGGATGAAGCATTTAAGCTGGGAGCATCACTTAAAGTGGTCGGTAAAGTTGTAGAGGGAAGGGACAGTGTTCCCGAGATCAACGCTGCAGAGGTTACGGTATTAGGCGTATGTCCTCCGGATTATCCTCTCCAGAAAAAGCGTCATACTCTTGAGTTCCTGCGCACCATGCCTCATCTCCGCACCAGGACGAACACCTTCAACGCGGTACTTCGCGTGCGCAGCGTGCTGGCAGCCTCTATTCATGAGTATTTCCAGAGCCACAACTATGTATATCTGAACACTCCTCTTATCACCGGCAGCGACTGTGAAGGCGCAGGTGAAATGTTCCAGGTTACCACCATCGGATATTCCGACAAATACAAGAGTGCTGAAGAGTATTATGCAGATGATTTCTTCGGAAAAAGAGCGGGTCTTTCCGTTTCCGGTCAGCTCGAGGGAGAGATGGGTGCCCTTGCAATGGGTAAGATATACACCTTCGGTCCTTCCTTCAGAGCTGAGAATTCCAACACCCCCAAGCATCTTGCAGAGTTCTGGCATGTTGAGCCCGAGGTGGCATTTGCAGAACTTCCCGATGTGATCGAGATCGCTGAGGATATGCTTAAGTTCGTTATCGGCGCCGTGCTTGAAAAGTGCCCCAAGGAGATGGAGTTCTTTGACAAGCATTTCGAGGAAGGCCTTATCGACAGACTTAAGGATCTTATCTCCCATGATTTTGCCACCTGCACTTACACCGAAGCTATAAAGCTTCTTAAGGAATCGGGCGAGAACTTTGTATACCCCGTTGAGTGGGGCGTAGACCTTCAGACCGAGCATGAGAGATATATCTCCGAGAAGGTGTTTAAGCGCGCGGTATTTGTTACCGATTATCCCAAGGAGATCAAGTCATTCTACATGAAGCAGAATCCCGACGGAAAGACTGTTGCGGCGGTTGATCTGCTTGTTCCCGGCGTAGGCGAGATTATCGGAGGCAGTGAGAGAGAAGCCGATTATGACAAGCTTGTGGCTGCCATGAACGAGAGGAAGATGAATCTTGATCTTTACAGTGATTATCTCGATCTCAGAAAGTACGGATCGGTTCCTCACGGAGGATTTGGGCTCGGATTTGAGAGACTTATCATGTACGTTACCGGAGTGCAGAATATCAGAGACGTGATACTGTTCCCGAGGACTGTGGGAAGTATCAGATAGGAGAATAACACAATGTCAGAAAATATCTATATTCCGGAAGGGTACAAATCGGTACTCTCGCTGCGGGAAACACAGCATGCGATCAAGTTTATAAAGGATACTTTCCAGCAGACACTTTCATTTGCTGTGACGCTGGACAGGGTTACAGCGCCTCTTATAGTACGTTCGGGAAGCGGTATTAATGATGATCTGAACGGAGTGGAGAGAAAAGTAAATTTCGATATGCTGGCTGATAACGGTGAGGCTGAAGTGGTTCAGTCTCTGGCAAAGTGGAAGAGAATGGCTCTCTACCGCTACGGATACAGTGCAGGGGAAGGCATCTACACCGATATGAACGCTATCCGCCGTGATGATAAGATGGATAATGTACACTCGATCTTTGTTGATCAGTGGGACTGGGAAAAGGTGATCACAAGGGAGCAGAGGAATATTGATTTCCTTAAGGAAACGGTGCGCTCCATTGTTAAAGCCATAGTGTTTACAAAAAGACAGGTTACATTAAGATATCCCGATCTGAATGCACAGATCGTGGAGGAGCCTTTCTTTATCACCACTCAGGAGCTCGAGGATATGTATCCCGGTAAGACTGCAAAAGAGCGTGAGCGCCTTATCACAAAGGAGCACAAGACCGTATTCTTGATGCAGATCGGAAAGATGCTCAAGAGCGGAGAGCCTCATGACGGACGTGCTCCCGACTATGATGACTGGGATCTTAACGGAGATATTCTTTTCTGGGATGATGTTATCGATGATGCGCTCGAGATTTCCTCCATGGGTATCAGAGTGGATGCAGCCTCTCTTGCAAGCCAGTTAAAGGCTGCAAACGCAGAGGACCGCATGCAGTATAAATATCATCAGATGATCGCAAACGATACGCTTCCGCTGACCATTGGCGGCGGTATCGGACAGTCAAGACTCTGCATGTTCCTGCTTGAAAAGGCGCATATCTGCGAGGTTCAGGCATCTGTATGGCCTCAGGAAATGATAGATATCTGTGAAAAGAACGGGATGCATCTGTTATGATAAAGAATGTTATCTTTGATATAGACGGAACCCTGTGGAATTCCACGGAGATCTGTGCTGAAGGCTGGCGAAGGGCTGTAAAAGAGACCGGTCATTCAAAGGTTGTCATCACGGGAGAAATATTAAAAAAAGAATTTGGTCTGCCGATGAATATCATCGCAGACCATGTCTTTTATGATGTGGATGACCAGGATAAGAAAGACGAGATCCTGAAGCTTTGCTGTAAGTATGAGCACGAGCTCTTAGAGGTAAATGAAAAGGATATTTCGTATCCCGGTATCAAGGATGAGATAAAAAAACTTGCCGGATCTTACCGCCTTTTTATCGTGAGCAACTGCCAGAAAGGTTATATTCCGCTTGTTATGGGAAAGCTTGGGATAACAGACTGTATAGAAGATCATCTTTGTTTTGGTGAGACGCGCCTCACAAAGGGTGAGACGATGATGCAGCTTATGGAAAGATGCGGGCTCTCGAAGGACGAAACCATCTATGTAGGAGACACTGCGGGAGACAAGGAAGCCGCTCGGTTTGCAGGCGTGAAGTTTCTTTATGCATCGTATGGGTTTGGTAATCTGGAAAATGAGGAGTATGTAGCAAATTCACCAAAAATGATAAGTCATTTTTTACTCGAACATAATCTAAACAATTTATAAACTGTATTGAATTAGTTAGTTGCACTGCTTACTCTTCTTAACAAAAGTAAGAAAAAGTAAGAAAATGCCTCTCTCGTCTGTCCACGAGAGAGGCGGCTCTCTCTTAAGAGAGTAAATCGTCATACTCAAGGCATCCACTTTGGAGTGGGTGCTTTTTCTATACACAAATATAGCACAACCGGATGGATTATTCAAGTGTTCATCTATGGATCGTGTAACGTTTATCCTCGAGCACATGCGCTGCGGTATCGAGTTCGTCCTGCGTATAGAACTCGATGCGCATGTTACCGCCCTGATACTCACTGTTGTGGATAATCCCGATATTCTTAATGCTGATGCCGCGTGTTGCAAGAAGAGTAGCGATCGTGGCCAGAGCACCCGGTTCATCGGCGATATCTACAAAGAGACGGTAGTTTACTTTTATGGGACCGCTGCCTACAGTAGTGAAAGAATCTCTGTATTCACGGGCGGTGTCGAATAGTTCATGAATATCGCTGCCTTTATGCTCTGTGAGTGAATCATCGATCTTTTTAAGAGAACCGATGTAATCCTCAAGGAGCTTTTTTATGTTGTTCGTGTTCGACATGCAGATCTGTTCCCACATATCGGAAGAAGAGGATGCGATCCTGGTGATATCTTTGAAACCGCCTGCCGCAACCAGCTTCATAACGCCTTCCGCGGAATCGGAATCCCTTACGAGATTAACGAGGGATGCAGCGATAAGGTGGGGGAGATGGCTTATTCCCGCTACGATATAATCATGCTGCTCGTATGTCAGGATCAAGGGAATGGAATCGAATGATTCCACCAGGGTTTTATATTCCTCTACTTTTTCTGCCGGAACCTTATCGGTGGGGGTGAGGATATAATAGGCATTCTGTAAAATGGATGATTTGGAATTGGTATAACCCACACGTTCACTTCCTGCCATGGGGTGCGCACCGATAAAATTGGCTTCCATATCAAGGCGTTTGGCCGCCTCATGAATGCCTGTCTTTACGCTTCCTACATCCGTAATGATGCAGGAAGAGGAGATGACGGGCTTTAACATCTCAAGAAATTCTTCGTTTTTCTGAACGGGAGCACACAGGAATATATAATCACATTCGGAAAAGGCTTTAAAACCGTCCGATTCAAAATCTTTCTGATATACGGCTTTATTTACCACGCCGTCAGAGATGGCTTCGTCCAGTGAAGCGGCGCTTCTGTTATATGCGATTATCGTGGCGTCCCGCTGTTTTTCACGGATGGCTCTTGCCACAGATCCTCCGATCAGGCCGAGACTGATAAAACCGTAAGTTGACATAATTCAAATTTTCTCTTTCACGTTGTTCTGATTTTTCCGGCTGAATAGTTATGTAAACTAACAAAACAACCCCTCATTTTTTGTCTTAAAGTATTATATAACGCATTATTATGATATAGTCAACCTAAAAGGTAGCATATCTTGTGGTTTTATGCTATAATTTCCTCTGTATGGATTAACGGATGAAATATTATTTATTTCTATGATATTGGGAATGAGAAGATGATCGGAAAATTGTTTGAGAGAATTAAAGGTTTGTTTGAATTCAGCCGGGTGAGGATTATTATTTCAGCGGCTTTATTTATTACGCTTACAGCCTTGTTTTTTGTGTTTGGCGGTTTTTCTCTCAAGCATCTGGTTTATACTGTTTTCTTTGCGGCGGGAAGTGCAGTGCTCATCCTGATGAAAAGACTGCCTCTTAAGCTGTCTTTCGTCGTGTTGGCGGTTTATCTGCCTGCAGTTCCTTTCGTGCTGTTTAAACGCATGGAGCTGCCGGTTGGCTCTCTGGATTTTATGTCTAAAAAAGGAGTGCTTCTCAGCGTTCTTTTGATCTATTGCCTTTGGATCATATGCTTTATTATTAGTCAGAGGATAGGGCTTGCCCTTGCAATCGGTAATATTCTGATATTTATTTCCACAGTAGTGGAATTCTATGTGGCAGTATTCAGGGGAGTGGTTGTCAGCTTTGAAGATTTCAAGCTGATGAATACCATGGTTTCTGTGTGGGGAAATTATGATTATACTCCTTCGTCGGAACTGTATTATTCCTTTGTGTGGTTCCTTTTCTTTATACTGCTGGCATTTAAGCTTGGAATAAGCCCCAAGGAGATAAGAGAAGCGTATCCTAAATACCCTGCGCTGCCGGTTCATATTGCGGGAAGTGTAGCGGGGGCGGCATTAAGCGCAGGCTTTTTGTGTATTATCCTTGTCACACCTTTTCTTGAAAATCACGGATTTGACGACAGCCATATCTCACAGGCAAGCCTTGACAGGCAGTACGGATGGCTTTCCTATCCCTTTGTCGAATACAGAATGGCGCAGATATATGCACCCCCGGGATATGGGCCGGAAAAGCTTAAAGAGATCGCCGATAAAGCTACGCAGGAATTTGATCCCTTAAGGCCGTCAACCGACGAAAGGCCAAACATCATACTTATCATGAATGAAGCCTTGAGTGATGTCAGGTACCTGGGAAATATCGAAACAAACGAACCTGTCATGCCATATCTCGATTCGCTTTATTCCGACGAACATGCTATCAGGGGAAAGCTATATACTCCGGTACTTGGCGGCATGACCGTAAACACTGAATTTGAAGCCCTGACGGGCTTTTCTACCAGGTTCCTTCCGACAAGCATTATTCCCTATATGGGGAATATCAAAGAAGATATGCCTTCGCTTTGCTACGAGCTCGAAAGCCTTGGATACGATTCGATGGCGGTTCATCCCAATATGGCGGTGGCCTATGGGCGTGATGAAGTATACGGACATTTCGGATTTGATGAATTTGTATCGTTTGAAAACCAGCATTACCCTGCCGATATGGAGGGAAGGCATTATACCAGCGATAAGGTGAATTATGATGAACTGATATACAGGTACGAAAACCGCAGCAGTGATAAGCCTCTGTTTATATTTGATGTTACGATCCAGAATCATTCGCCTTACTGGAATAAAGACAGGCAGATGCGCATAACGCAGATAGGGGAGGAAAGCGGAGATTTCGGAGAACTCTTTTGTCAGGAGGAAACTTACCTCGATCTGATAAAGAGGTCTGATGAAGCTTTTAAGTATCTGACGGATTATTTTTCGAATGTGGATGAGCCTACCGTTATATGCATGTTCGGCGATCACGAAGCAATTCATACCGACGAGTTTTACAATAAGATTTACGCCGGACGTGATCTTTCCGAAATCGAAAAGATGCAGCTTAAATACATCACTCCTTATGTGATCTGGACGAATTACGATATAGAGCTTAAAGACCTTGGAGACTTTTCGGCCAACTATCTGGGTGCTGTGCTTCTTGAGGAACTGGGGCTTCCGATGTCCGATTTCAGAAAAGTGCAGATGTCTTATTTTGAAAGATATCCCATCCTTTCGGGAAAGCAGATAACCGACAGCGCCGGAATAACCCTCGAGGAGGATGTTAAAAGAAACGACGAGCGGCTGGCAGACTATAAGATGTTCCAGTATAATGCCATGTATTCCGGGGACACCGACTGGTCACTGTTTACACCCGGGGAATACACGGACGCGGACGGACAAAACGACGCGGTTTTGAGAGACTGGCAGGACTACACGGCCATAGCTCACGCCCTCGGAGAGACGGGAGAGGGAATAGGCGGGACCAACAGCCTGGAGGCTTTCCTGTACAGCTATAAAAAAGGATATAAAGTGTTTGAGGGAGACCTTAGGACAGCCGCGGACGGAAAGATCATTTTAAGACACGACTGGACATACGATTTCGGACAGGCCGAAAGCTTTGGATGGAATGATGAAAGCGAGCACCGCATTCCGACATCCGATGAGTTCCTGAACACCCCTATATACGGCAAATACACCCCGCTTTCCCTTGAAGAGTGGTTTGCGATAATGGATGAACATCCGGACATATGGTTCGTGACCGATACAAAGGAAGCCGATTCCATGCCGGAATACTTTAAGGAAATAGTCGACACTGCAATAGATAACGGTTACGAGGATGTGCTAAAGAGAGTGATTGTCCAGCTGTATTATCAGGATATGTATGATGAGGTGGACCAGGTTTATCACTTTGATAATTATATCCTTACGCTGTACTATTCGGGCTATCCGGAAGACCCTTCAGAGATGATAGATTTCCTTGAAACAAAGGGGATCAAGGGGCTTACAATGCCATACACAACATGGGATGAAAAGGTTAAGGATGATCTGAAGGATACTCATGGTTTTGAGATCTATCTGCATACGGTCAACGACACCCGTGAAGCAAAGAGGCTTTTGGAGGACGTGGACGGACTGTACACAGACTGCATAACCGAAAAGCAGATGGAGAGGATGAAATATTGATAAAAATGCCTGAAAGAGGTAAAATAATAGATTGAAATTTATTTTGCAGAGGAGTCTGAAATGAAAGAATACTACAACCATCATGAAGTAGAACCAAAGTGGCAGAAAATCTGGGATGACGAGAAAGCTTTTGCGACCAGCACCGACTATTCAAAGCCTAAGTATTACGCCCTCGTTGAGTTCCCTTATCCCTCGGGTCAGGGACTGCATGTAGGTCACCCCAGACCTTATACCGCACTTGATATCGTGGCCAGAAAGCGCCGCATGCAGGGATATAATGTGCTTTATCCCATGGGCTGGGATGCTTTCGGACTCCCTACCGAGAACTATGCGATAAAGAATCATATCCATCCCAAGATCGTTACCAAGAATAATGTGGAGCGCTTCAAGAATCAGCTTCACAGCCTTGGATACTCCTTTGACTGGGACAGAGAGATCAATACCACCGATCCCGGATATTATCACTGGACACAGTGGATATTCCTCAAGCTCTTTAATGCAGGACTTGCCTACAAGACCGAGATGCCCATCAACTGGTGTACATCATGTAAGGTAGGGCTGGCAAATGAAGAGGTGGTAAACGGTGTCTGTGAGAGATGCGGAAGCGAAGTAGTCCGCAAAGTTAAGAGCCAGTGGATGCTTAAGATCACTGAGTATGCCGAAAAGCTGATAGAGGGTCTCGACAGCGTTGACTATGTTGAGAGGATCGCAACACAGCAGAAAAACTGGATCGGAAAGAGCACAGGTGCCGAGGTACAGTTCGCTCTCACCGGAAAAGAAGATAAGCTTACTGTTTACACCACCAGATGCGATACACTTTTCGGAGCAACCTATATGGTAATGAGCCCCGAGCATCCTTATATCGACAAGTATAAAGACAGCATCTCCAACTGGGATGAGGTATGCGCTTACCGTGAGGAAGCATCCAAAAAGTCCGACTTCGAGCGTGCTGAGCTTGCCAAGGATAAGACCGGTGTTGAGCTCAAGGGCCTTACAGCCACCAATCCCGTTACCGGCAAAGAGATTCCCATCTGGATATCCGATTATGTACTCATGAGCTACGGAACAGGTGCCATCATGGCTGTTCCCGCACATGACGAAAGAGACTGGGATTTTGCAAAGAAGTTCAACCTTCCGATAATTGAAGTTGTTGCCGGAAGCGATGTTCCTGTTACCGAGAAGGTTTATACCGATGTTGCAACAGGTACACTCGTTAACTCCGGATTCCTCAACGGCCTTTCCGTAGCAGATGCAAAGGCAAAGATGATCGAGTACCTGGAGAGCAACAAGATCGGATGTGCCAAGACCAATTACAAGCTTCGCGACTGGGTATTTTCACGTCAGAGATACTGGGGTGAGCCCATTCCCATTATCCACTGCGATAAGTGCGGATATGTGCCTCTCAAGGAGGAAGAGCTTCCTCTTATGCTTCCCGAGGTAGAAAGCTACATGCCTACCGACAATGGAGAGAGTCCTCTTGCAGCCATGACAGAGTGGGTCAATGTCAAGTGCCCCAAGTGCGGCGGCGATGCGAAGAGAGAGACAGATACCATGCCTCAGTGGGCAGGATCTTCATGGTACTTCCTGCGCTATACAGATCCCAAGAACGATAAGGAGCTTGCAAGCAAGGAGGCGCTTAAATACTGGCTTCCCGTTGACTGGTATAACGGAGGAATGGAGCATACCACCCTTCACCTTCTGTATTCCAGATTCTGGCACAGATTCCTTTACGATCAGGGTGTGGTTCCCACCAAGGAGCCTTACGCAAAGCGTACAAGCCACGGCATGATCCTGGGCGAAAACGGCGAGAAGATGAGTAAATCCCGCGGAAACGTTGTTAATCCCGATGATATCGTAAGGGACTACGGAGCTGATACCCTGCGTACATACGAGATGTTCATAGGCGCCTTTGATCAGGCAGCCGCATGGAGCGAGGACGGAGTTAAGGGATGCAGAAGATTCCTCGAGAGGGTATGGAAGCTGCAGGAGATCCTTACTGACGGCGACAGCTACTCATCAGATCTGGAAGCAAAAATGCACCAGACCATCAAGAAGGTATCGAGCGATTTCGAGAGCCTTAAGTATAACACCGCGATCGCAGCAATGATGGCTCTTATAAATGACTTTTATAAGAAGGGCAGCGTAAATCGTGCAGAATTCGGTACACTGCTTCGCCTGCTCACACCTGTGGCTCCTCATATCACCGAAGAGCTCTGGGAGGCCAACGGATACGAGGGAAGGCTTTATAATGCCGCATGGCCCGAGTATTCCGACGAGAAGTGCGTTGAAGCGACAGTTACCATCGCAGTACAGGTTAACGGTAAGCTCCGCGCCACCATCCAGGCACCCAAGGATGGCGATAAGGATGCGATAATCGCACAGGCCAAAGAGGCTGCAGCGGAAAAGATTACCGGAAGCATCATCAAGGAGATATATGTTCCCGGAAAGATCGTAAATATAGTATGTAAGTAAAACTGTAACATGGCTGGCAAGATTTATATAACCGAAGAAGGAAAAAAGAATACAACAACCGAGAAAAAGACATATCAGCGCGCGGACGGAACCGTTGTGGCAAGGCCCTCCGCTGCGCGCACTTCAAGGACGGCAGATGATACTAAAACGGCAGACAAAAAAACTGCTAAAGACAATAAGCATGACGAAGAGATAGAGGCATACGCAAGAAAAATGCTCCGTAAAAAAGAGCAGAGGCGCAATATCATCCTGATCGCGTGCGCTGCCCTTGCTGTGTTCGGAATAGGCTTTTTTATCGTAAATGAAGCCCTTAATCACAAAAAAGAGATAAGCTATCAGGCCCTCAGCGGCATCAGGGAACAGGCAAAAAACGATGCGCTGAAGATCGGTAACGATACTGCGGATGACGAGGTGGTGATCCATTATGACGGCGAGAAGGAGATCCCCGACGTGCTTCCCGAGTTTCAGGAAATGCTAAAGACCAACTCCAAGATAGTCGGCTGGATCACGATAGAAGATACCAAGATAGATTATCCCGTGGCGCAGACTACGGATAATGAATACTATCTAAATCATGACCTCAATCAGAAAGAAGACCGTAACGGTACCATATTCCTTGATACCAACTGCGATATTATTGAACCCAGCACAAACCTTATCCTGTACGGACATCATATGCAGAGCGGTAATATGTTTGGCGGGCTCGGTAAATACGAGGATGAGAAATACTACGAAAAGCACAAATATATCACCTTTGATACTCTTTATGAGCACGGAACCTATGAGGTAATGTATGTGTTCCGCTCGCATGTGTATGCCGAGACGGAAGTAGCCTTTAAGTATTATCAGTTTATCGACGCATACAGCGAGGTTGAGTTTGACTCCTATATGCAGGAAATGGCTGATATGTCCTTTTACGATACTGGCGTGACCGCTTCATTCGGAGACAGACTGCTAACCCTTTCCACCTGCGACTACCAGGAAAAGGACGGAAGATTCGTGGTGGTGGCAAAAAAAGTGAAATGACCTTGTGACGCGGAAGATTATAAGCGTCTTAAGGTGGCCGAAAAATATTTTATAAAACGGCTAAATATTTTAAGCCCACATGCCGATATACAAAATGGATTAGATTTAATCCGCCTTTTTGCGTGTTTACAAGACTTGATAAATAGTTTATCCGGGAACCGGACGTAAAGATCATATTCACGATCATGAGGAGAAATGAAATGATTAAAGAGACTAAAACGGAAAAGAGCCCTGCAAAGGTTTCGAAGAAGCCGAAATTCAGGCTTAAAAAGCAGGTGCGCCGAACACTGGGCGGACTGGCGATGGCCTCTGCCATAGCGGTTGCGGCGATTCCGACAGGAAGCTACAGCGGTGGTGAAGCACAGGCTGCCAACGCTTGTAATGGAACGAATATCCGTGAGTACTACCTCTTAAAAAACAGCGCGGATGGAACAGTATCAACTCAGACCCCCATAACCAGAGTTCCTTATGTAGCTGATCCTGACACCCAGGTATACAGTACCGGAGGCGGTGAGTTCCAGTTTGTATATGTAAACGAAGCCGGTGTGGATGTACCCGGAGAGGCAAATAAGTTTGCGGTCATTATGGGATTTAATTCGGGATATCTGCAGGGCGGAGCTCTGGAGATCCCCAACACCGTAGATGTCTACAAGCAGCTTAACGACAACAATCTGGCTCAGGGTAACTGCCTTGTAGGTAAATCCGGAAACTTTCTGTATTATGTTGAATCCGAGGACACCACCCCCACGTACACAGTCACCAATATGACTGGTACGCTGGCAGATATGGAACCTTTTGCCAATGAGAAGAGCACCAATTTCCTCGATAAATATATCGCCTACACCAACCCGGGGGATCTTTACGATCTGCTGGTTAAGTATGATACAGGATACAGCTATCTGACAAAGACTCCCAATGTAATCAGGGTTCAGCTTGTCAGCGCCGTTGAGGATAAGGATCCCAACGACAACACAACAGTTGTTTCATACACATATTCCTACAAAATAGAGCATTACTACTACAGACCATGCTTGTATTCCACTATCGATTCATGGAAAAATTATGCCGCAAACGAGCTTTACTGGTATGACAAAACCGGATCATATACCTCCGATGCCGACAGATGGAGACTGGCGGATGATGCGGCATATCAGAAGGTCGAGGGAATAGAAGTAAGATACATCGGTAACCAGTACGTTACATATGATACATCTGTAAGCGATTATAAGATAGCAGGAGACGTTACTGCTGCAACCGGTATCTTTGCAGGCGATAAGGGTGCAAATATCAAGAGCCTTACCACTCATGAAAATCTTGCAGGTATCGGCGATTACGCTTTTTATAACTGCGTTGCGCTCGGAAGTATTTCATTTGAAAACGGACTTATAGCCATCGGTAATAACGCATTCGCCGGATGCCGTGGTCTTACTACGGTTGAAATGCCCGATGCTCCCAAACTCCAGAATATAGGCGCCTACGCCTTCAAAGACTGTGTAAGCCTCAACGGATTCTATATTCCGCACAGCGTAAACCTCATATGCGACGGCGTGTTTGAGAACTGTACCGCTTTGACTTACATGGATTTCACCGGTGATCTGAGCACGCTGAAAGGTGCACAGAAGGAAGCTGAAGGCGGCATTACCCCCGGCGCCCAGTCATCGCTTTCACTCCTTGGAAACCATATCTTTTATGGATGCGGAAACCTGTCAACAGTTATATTCCCCACCAATCTGGGAGCGGGTTATTCGCCCACAAATATCAGACACCTCAACATTAATATGTTTGAGGACTGTCCCAATCTGTCCAAGATCACTGTCCTTAGTCCGTATGTGGATTTTGGGAATGATACGCATTCCGGGTGCCTGTATCAGGTGCAGGATGATGATAATAACGCAAACACTCTTTGCTTCCATGATCAGCTCATAAATCCCGAGTTTTACTTTGAGGGAGTTGATCCGCCGGGAGCAATTCCGCCCAGCACAAATATCGGCGCGCTCCATAAACAGTGCCAGGATATGGATACAGGGTATGAGTTCACATATAAGTACTATGGACAGGAACTTTATGAGAAAACTGTTACCGAGGAAGGCGGCGGAAAAGAAATATATCAGGTGGATAATACAAATTCACTTGTAAATGCGCTCTCGAACGGTACAGTAAAGTCGCTTTCCTTCCCCGAGCATTTCGGCCCCTACCATATAGAAACCATTCCTGCCGGAAGGTTTAAGGATAACTGTACACTTGAGAAGGTTACACTTCCCGCCACTATTAATGTGATCGGAGACGAAGCATTTAAGGGCTGCCATAATCTTACAATGGTTCGATTCGGAAATGATCGTGTTCAGATCGGCTCAGAAGCCTTCAGAACCCAGCAGACATCTGCCCACAGCGGAATTTGTCCGAATCATTTTACGGGAAGTCAGTGCCCCAATGTAGTGGGCGGTGATCCCAGTGTTAAGCTTTATTTTGTAACCGAGATCTCATCGGATTCGTCCCCGTTTAACTACGCGATGAGCGCGGCCGGGAAGTACAACAATGACGCACAGACAGAATCCTTCCCGATCCTGTTCAGCGGATTCCCGGATCTGCTGGAGATCACATACAATAAAGAGAAAAATTGTGCGGAGCTTTTCAATTTCCCGACTGAGTCATCTCTGCCCGGTTATGTAACAGGTGCAGACTATCTTACTCAGGATGAAAAAGATGCGATAACGCATTACATGGCGGAAAGAACCACTAACGGTAAGAGCCGTGATGATATCATGGTAAGCGGTACCACATACGACAAGGCTCTTGCCACGATATGCGAGACACTGACTATACCCAAGGGCGTCAGATCTATCAAGGATGGATTGTTTAACACCAACACATCGGATGCCAACAGGATCGGTGTCGTTTCGGAGGGACTGGATGAGGTCGATGTAAGCTATACCGCTGATCCGTCATATCAGGATTGGTCTGTGGATACTGTTAACAAGAAGATCGATGTTTCATTTGACGGAATAGGAACCGTCGATCCCGCCAAGAGCGATTTTGCCGGATGCCCGGGGCTTACAAGGCTTGAGTTTGTCGGAGAGAGTGCGATATCCATTCCGGACTATGCCTTCTATAATTGCGATAATCTGAAAGAGGTTGTGGTTTCCGAGCAGGTTGATTCGATAGGAGAGCAGGCTTTCTCGGAATGCGACAATCTTGCGACTGTTGATCTGGCCGGAGTTAAAGAGATCAAGGATCATGCATTCCTCGGGGACAAGATCCTCACGGATGTCACGATCTCGGCTGATACGACCACTCTGGGCAATGCACCCTTCAGGCTTTGCACCTCACTTAACAATGTAAAGTTTACCGGTAATCCTAACTTTATCACAACAAACGGTATCATTTACGGTACATCTTCGGACGGAACCAAGACGTCGATAGTAGAAGTGCTGCAGGGCAGGAGCTCCAAGACACTGCAGGCATCAGAGGCAGACGGGAACATTAAGTCGATCGCGGAGGAATCGTTTGCGGATACGGCGATGCAGATCGTCAACCTCGAAAACTCAAATATTACAAATGTGCCCGAGTATGCATTTGATAACTGCAACGATCTGGTATCGGTTTACCTGCCCAGCGTATGTAATCTGATCAATAATAATGCATTCAGAGCATCTTCATTGTCCAACCTTACAGTTAATGATTCAGAGCTTGACTGGCAGTCCAACGGACTTGATCTTATTGAGACTACCTATGATTTTGCAAGCGGTACTGACCACGGAACCGGAGAAGATGAAAACGAAAACCTTACCGTATTTGCCCCCGCGGAAACCGATGAGAACGGCAATGTTACCAATCCCAGCAAGGCTTATACAAGGTTTAAGAATCACAAATACCTCATCCAGCCCCTTGTTCCCATCGTTCACTACTATGTGACCTATTGGGATTATGAGACTGCTGATGCTACAAAGCGCACGCTTGTATCGACAGAAGAGTACACAGAGGGTGATACCGTTACTGTTAAGGATCCTCTTCGCACCACAGCAGAAGGCTTTACATTCCTTCACTACGAAAACCGTGACGATACCGACGAAACCTACGCATACAGAGATCAGTTCGTCATTCAGAAGGATCTGGTACTCAATGCGGTTTATGAAGGCATCACTGAGGAAGTATATACTGCAAAATTCATCGACACCGATCCCACAACCGGAACGGATAACGGAACCCTTGTGGACGGTATAGCAGTTAATCCTACTGTTGATGAATCCGGAAACAGCGTTTATATGATCACTCCTGCGCTTATAGCAGGAATCGCACCCACTACAGCCAAGACCGGATATACATTCTCCGGATGGTCACCTCTCGATCCGAGAAACGGCAAGACCTTTACTCTCGATCAGGTGAATGTGCGCGGAAATGTTATTGAATTCAGAGCATTCTACAAGTCGGATTCAAGCGGAAGCGGCGGAGGCGATACGCCCACACCTGTCGATCCTTCGACTATTGACTATTCGAATGACCCTGATGTAGTTGCCGGTAATGCGTTTGTTGCATCCTACTATGCACCTAACGGTGTGGATCTTATCGCCAAGATAAAGGTTACCAAGGGTGACACAGCCCCCAATGTGGCAAAGCCCGAAGCATACCAGAAGGGCTACAAGTGGGATCCCGATCCCACTGCCACCAAGATGGAAGCAAACCACAGCTTCTACTTGATAGCAACTGATGAAGCACTTGAGAAAGATACATACACTGCAACATACTATTACACCGACGGTGTGACGGTTTATCAGAAGCTTGAGATCGAAAAGGGCGGAACACCTCCGGACCTGATGATGCCTGCGGGATATTATCAGTGCGCATGGTCACCAGATCCTTCATCCATCAAGATGGATAAAGACCTCAGATTCACTATGGTCGGCGGAGCGAACTATACACCGGGCGGATCGAGCGGAACAGGAGAGTTCTATACTCTTACAGTTGTTAACGGATCCGGATCGGGTACATACCAAGCCGGCACACAGGCTATAATCGTGGCTAATCCTCCCGAGGATGGCAGACAGTTCGGCAGCTGGACTATTTCACCCGACAACGCAAAGATTGCCTCCAAGGGCCTTTCCGCAACCGTTATCACAATGCCTTCCGAGAACGTTACCGTAACAGCCAACTATGTGGCAAAAACAGGCGGCAATACTAATAATAACGGCAATAATAACGGCAACGGAACCACACCTACAGGAACCAAGACCAGCAGCGGAACCACCGTTGTAATCGACAAGAACGGCCTTTCCAACACAGGCGTTGTATCTGCTACGGTTAACGGCTCATCCGACAACTTTACCATCAAGATCACCGAGTCCGCACAGGCCTCGGAAGCAGTGCTCAAGGCCCTGCTGGCAGAGTACGGCAGCGTAGATGATATCGCTTACTTCCCGTTTGATATTTCGCTTTACAATGCAGCGGGAGATAAAAAGATAACAGATACCACCGGGCTTACCGTGACCATCACACTGCCGCTTCCCGATTCCTTTATACAGTATGGCGGAAACAACAAGGTGGCAGGCATAGTGAATAATCAGCTCGATGTGATGGCTCCCAAGTTTACCACCATCAGCGGTGTGGACTGTGTAACCTTCACCTGTACGCACTTTTCACCTTATGTGATATATGTAAACACCAAGAACATCACTCGGATGGGCGATAATTCCAACGGACCTGTTGACAACACACCCAAGACGGGTGACGGCATCAAGCCCAAGTGGTTCCTCTCCATCGGACTTGCCGCACTGGGAATATTCCTCTTTGTGTGGAACGGCGGAAGAAGGAAAAAGGCTATAGTTAAAGCTTAGAAATATGATTAAATTTCAGACCGCTCGGACTCTGTTCGGGCGGTTTGACACCTGAGCAAGAGGTGATCTATGAAAAAAAGAATACGAAAGCTGATAGGAGCGCTGCTTCTGATAGTTGCGCTCGTGGTTATGCAGCTTCCGGCATTCGGATCGGAGGCGGCTACCACAGAGACGAAAAAGACCGCCGAATTCGTGGTCGATTCAGAAGGCCTCCTCACCAAATACAACGGCACATCATCAAGCGTTGTCATACCTGCAAACGTGGTCTCTGTCGCGACGGATGCATTCAGGGATAATGCAAAGATAACAAGTATCGTTATTCCCGATTCCGTCAAAAAGATAGAGCCCTACGCCTTTTGGAACTGCTCGGCACTCACTATGGTATCCATAGGAAGCGGCCTTACGGAGATAGGCGACTTTGTGTTTGCAAACTGCAAAAACCTTGCATCCGTAAAGATACCTTCAAATATCAAAACTATTGGAATATACGCATTCCAGGATGATATAAACCTTACGGACATAACCATTCCCATGGAGACAATGGACATCCATCAGACGGCGTTTGACGGATGCTATAAGCTTGTGATCCATGCACCGGAAGGGTCGTATCCATGGAAGTATGCGCAGGGCTTTTATGTCAGACAGCAAGAATTCCCGGAATACGAGGAAGTAAATGATTACGATCCTGCGGACACAAATACCACACCCGCGGACACAAATACTACACCTGCGGACAATAACGGACAGAATAATACACCTGCGGACAATAACGGACAACCTGCGGATGATTCCGCTGTTGTGACCACTCCCGAAGAGGAAAATGATCCTCTTGCAAGCGTTCATATTGTGGGCAATAAAGCTGTAGTATTCATGAACAGTGCCAGCCCCACGGTCTATTTCGGAAACGGCGGAAATGATACCGAAACGGAGGACGTATCGGACGGATCGGATGACGGCTCCGGCTCTGGCTCCGGAGCAGACGGCGGCCCGGGAACAGCCTACGGAAGCAACCTTCCCAAATACACCATCGTGGACGGAAATGTGGTTGCCGATCAGGCCTATTACAACAATAAAGAGCTTTCCTATGTGACTCTTCCGGATACTATCAAAGAGATAGGGCAGTTCTCATACGCCAGAAGCTCGCTTAAATCGATCGTTCTTCCCGAAGGGCTTGAAAGAATTTCATACGGTGCATTTTACCACTGTGATAATCTTGATTATGTGACGATCCCGAGCTCGGTTACGAAGATTGAACCCAAGGCATTTACATTCACCAAATGGATGAATGAGTTTGAGGCAGGCGAAGGAGAGGGAGACTTCCTTATAAGCGGAGATGCACTGCTTGCATACCGCGGAAATTCTGCGGAAGTTGCAATTCCCGAAGGTGTAAGGATCATCGCTTCACAGGTATTTGCGGATCATCCGGAAATAGAGAAAGTCACATTCCCTAAAAGCGTGGAATATATAGGCGAAGAGGCCTTTTACAACTGCTCTGCTTTATCGGATATCAACCTTGAAGACACCTCTCTCATAGCAGCGGATGACAGAGCTTTTTACGGCACTGCACTAAGGGGTGCCAAGCTTCCGGAAACCGTCGTGAGCCATGGCATCAATGCATTTGATGTGGATTGCAACATCAGCCAGCTTGGAAACAATGCGATAGCTATCACTCACGAAAATACCGCAGAGAGATTATCCAATTCGGAATATCGCTCAGATGCTTATCAGACAGGCCTGACAGAAGTATCGGTGAGCAGGGGAGATATCGGAGTCAATGTATCCGGCCTCCAGGGCGCAAGCGCATCCTTAGAGGGCGCTGACGAGCCGTATTATCTTAACATATCCAGACAGGAAAGCTCGGATGTTATAGACACTGCAAGACAGAGAGCAGCAGAGTTTTTGAAAGACCGCACTCTCATTAACGGTGTATATTATGATCTGGAGCTCACCGACGGAAGCGGGATCACCATCACAAGGCTCGGACATGCCGCACTCACCGTTGCCATTCCGGTACCTGATGCTGTAGGAGCAGGACAGAAGCTGACCGTAATGACAGTGGACAGAAACGGACAGCTCGAAGAACTTGACAGTGAGGTGGTTAATTCTGACGGAACGAGATATATTAGGTTCAGAACATATCATCTTTCGCCTTTTGTTATCTTCGGAACGGGTGAAGCCCTGGGAGAGGACGAGATAATAGAAGCGCAGAACGTGCTTGAGTACTATGGAGCAAATGTTCCACAGACGGAAGATGAGCAGGAACTTACAGCATCCGAAAGCTTAAAGGGATGGCTCTACTCCAAGAGGTGGAGGCTCCTTCCCGCAGGTATGCTTGTTATCACAGGACTGATACTTATATTTGCGAAGTTCGGAAAAAGAGGGTAATAGGGTAATAATAATGCACTCAGATCTTGGCATCGAACTATATGATGGCGGATCTGATGAGAATACCATTTGGAACTCATACTTTTCAGCGATTGTATTAATTGTCGGATTTTTACAAAAAATTACAAAAGATATTTTATTATTATGTGAACTATGATATAATTATAAGCTGTGAATATGCCGAATGTTCGCAGCTTGTTTGTACATTAAAAATATGAACACAATTCCGGCATATAAAATCTCTCTATGATCGTGATAGAGGAAGGAACAAAAGATGGATTATCGTCGCAAAAAGATAAGAATAGGAGACCTGCTGGTCCAGGCAGGTGCCATCACGGAGGAACAGCTTACCGAAGCACTTGAAAAACAACGCGGAACAGGCAAAAAACTCGGTGAATTCCTTGTTGAGCAGGGCACCATAACCGATGAAAGGCTGGCACAGGCTCTGAGCGCACAGCTGGGATATGAGCTGGTAGATCTGCAGGCAATACAGGTCGATCAGAACGTTACAAAGCTTATCAAGGGAAGCGACATGCTAAAGAAGAACAAATGCTTCCCCTTCGCAATCGACGAGCTTACCGGAGCCATCAAGCTGGCAATGGTGGATCCCCTTGACATCAACGCGATGGACGACATCTCCATCATCACCAACTTTAATGTTGATGCCTGCGTTGCCACCGAGAGAAGCGTCATGCTTGCCATCGACAGATACTTCGGTCAGGGCGACGTTGCCGATGCGCTTGATGCTTACGCGAGAGAAAAGAACCTGGGAGAGCAGGATGATACCGAGGCTCAGGACGAGATAAGTAATTCACCCGTCGTTGTGATGGTTAAGGACATGATAGATAATGCCGTGCGTCAGCGCGCGTCCGATATTCATGTCGAGCCTCTTGTTAACCGTATTCGTGTGCGTTATCGTATCGACGGTGCGCTTTATGAAAGAGGATCATACAATATTAACGTTCTGTCCGCCATCATTGCACGTATCAAGATAATCGGCGGAATGGATATCTCGGAAAAGCGTAAGCCTCAGGACGGTCGTATCACACAGGTTGTTGACCGTGTAGAGTACGATATCCGTGTATCCGTGCTTCCCACAGTGTGGGGCGAGAAAGTCGTTATGAGACTTACCGCCAAGATGGCACTCACCAGAGAAAAGAGCCAGCTTGGACTAAGGGAGCATGAGATGAAGCAGTTCGACTACATCCTCTCGCATCCCAACGGGATACTGCTGGTTACGGGACCTACAGGATCAGGTAAATCAACCACCCTTTATACAGCCCTTTCGGAGCTCAACAAGGAAGATGTTAACATCATAACCGTCGAGGACCCCGTCGAGGCAAATATCGATGGAATAAATCAGGTGCACGTTAACCCCAAGGCTGATCTTACATTCGCATCTGCGTTAAGATCCATCCTTCGTCAGGATCCTGACATAATAATGATCGGAGAGATCCGTGACGAGGAGACGGCCCGTATAGCAGTACAGGCATCCATCACCGGCCACCTCGTCGTTTCAACACTGCACACCAATTCATCCGCAAGCACCATTACGCGTCTTGAGGACATGGGGATCGAGTCCTACCTGATAGCGGATTCCGTTATCGGCGTTATTGCCCAGAGACTTGTCAGACGCCTTTGCCCCGAGTGCAAAAAGCCCAGGGAGGCGACTGCGGACGAGAAGGAATACATGGGCGTGGATCCTTCACAGTCAGTAACCATCTATGAGCCTTGCGGATGCGCCAAGTGCGATAATACCGGTTACAGGGGCCGTATCGGTGTATACGAGATAATGGTTGTGACCGATGAATTAAAGCAGATCATCGCCCACAAAGAAGGCGCCGCCAGGATCAAAGAGCAGGCCCTCAAAGACGGAATGAAGACCCTCCACATGGGCGGAAGCGAGTACGTTCTGGACGGAACCACAAGCTACTCCGAAATGTGCAGAATATCTTTCGACTCATAATAAGGGAGACATTTTAAAATGCCCAGTTACGCATATGAAGCAATAGATAATAACGGAAAGATCCTTAAAGGAAGCCTGGAGGCAGATGATGAAGCCTCCGTAAAGGCCGAATTAAAGCGCCAGGGTATCACCCCTGTCAGCATCAAAGAACAGAGCGCACTCAACAAGGATATAAATATCGATATAGGCGGAAAACCCACCACCAGAGACCTTTCGGTGTTTTGCAGGCAGTTTGTGGCCATGTTCAAGGCAGGCGTGTCAATGATCGATGCCATGAAGATGCTTACCGAGGCGACTGAGAATAAGAAACTCAAGAAAGCTGCCGAGGAAGTAAGGATATCAGTTGAAAAAGGTGAATCACTTTCGATGGCATTTGGTGAACACCCCAAAATTTTCCCTCCCATCATGGTAAATATGACAGCGGCAGGAGAGGCATCCGGATCCCTGGATATAGCCATGGACAGGATCGCGCTCCAGCTCGATAAGTCCAACCGCACCAAGGCAGCGATCAAAAAGGCGATGATGTACCCTATCATTGTGTTTATAGTCATGATAGCAGTCGTGATCGTCATGCTGGTAAAGGTTATTCCGGCATATTCCGTTATGTTTGAGGACCTCGAGACCGATCTCCCTGCCATAACCAAGGCGGTACAGGCAGTCAGCGACTTTTTAATAAACTATTGGTATATAGTGGTGCCTGCTCTTATTGCCATTATCATTGCGATAGCGGTATTTAACAAGACCGACACCGGAAAGCATGTGACGGGAAAGATCGCACTATCCATCCCTGCCATAAAGCAGCTGGTGGTAAAAACCGCATCCGCCCAGATGGCACGCACCCTTTCCACGCTGATAGGCTCGGGCATACCACTCGTGGAAGCTGTGGATATAGCTGCTGATGTTATGGGAAATGTGTATTTCAAGGAAGCGCTTCACACTGCCAAGGATGAGATAACCATCGGACAGCCTCTTTCGCGTCCGCTGGAGGAGGCAAAGCTTTTCCCTCCCATGGTCTACAACATGGTGCGCATCGGCGAAGAAACCGGACGCACCGAAGAAATGCTCGAAAAGCTGGCCGAATATTACGAGGAAGAGGTTGAGGCTGCAGTTGCCACCATGATGGCAGCCCTTGAGCCCATCATCATAATCGTGCTGGCAGCCATAGTCGGCGTAATTGTAGGAGCCTGCATGGCACCCATGCTCAAGATGTATCAGGCACTGGATCAGCTGTAATAAATTATGGGATAAACGGCGCCAAATAGTGATGAATGGAACACTTGAAACGGCCGTTATATGATAAAATATGATTATAAAAGCGTATGCCCTCGGATTGTAGGGTTCCGGAGGCCTACATACTTTTACAATAAATACTTTAAGCAAAGGAGAAATCTATTATGAAAAAGAATGCAAACAAAGGTTTTTCACTTGTAGAGCTGATCATCGTTATCGCGATCATGGCAGTTCTCATCGGAGTACTTGCTCCTCAGTTCATCAAGCAGGTTGAGAAGTCAAAGGAGTCAACAGATCTTCAGAATATCGAAGAGTATAAAGTGGCAATTGAGACTGCTGTTGCTGAAGGAGAAATAGCAGAGGATACGACAGTAGAAGTAAAAGGCAACAAGATAACTTGTAGTGCTACGGATGCTGTTCTTGGAAACTATGGTCTTTCAAAAACAATAGATACAAAGTCAAAAAAGTGGTCTGCTTTTACTTGGACATACAGTGCTAGCGCCTATAACTGGACCGTAAGCGACAAAAATGCTAAAGCTGACTATTACAAATACGATGGAACAACGGTTACAAAGTCTGGTTCTGGTTCTGATTCTGGTTCTGGTTCATAAGTATTAGTAAATTAGTTATAAACTATGCCTCTTACAATTCTTATCTCAATAATTATCTTCCTCTACGGTATTGTGATCGGTTCGTTTATTAACGTTCTTATCTACCGGATACCGAAGAAGGAAAACATAGTGGTAAAAAGGTCACACTGTATGGAGTGCGGTTACCAGCTTAAATGGTATGACCTTATCCCCATTTTCAGTTACCTGTTTTTAAGGGGCAGATGCAGAAAGTGCGGAGCGAGGATATCGGTTCAGTATCCGATCATCGAAGCTGTAAACGGTATCCTCTACGTACTTCTCTTTTTGAAACATGGGCTCACAATAGAAACCCTACTCTATTGCCTGTTGTTTTCGGCACTACTTGCTTTAAGTATTATAGACTTCAGGACTTTTGAAATCCCTGTGGGTTTCAATTATTTCATACTGGTACTGGGCATAGCTCGCATAGCAACCGATTATCGTAATTGGCTTCTGTACGTGATAGGCCTGGTATCAGTTAGTGTCGTTTTATTGATCATTTTTTTGATTTCAAAAGGAAGAGGGATCGGAGGCGGTGATGTAAAGCTCATGGCCGCCACCGGCTTGCTCCTCGGATGGAAGCTTAACCTTTTAGGTTTTGTGATCGGATGCATCCTTGGAGCAATTATTCATGTCATCCGAATGAAAGTATCGAAAGAGGGCAGAACCCTGGCTATGGGACCGTACCTTTCAGCAGGTATCGCACTTTCCGTATTCTTCGGGAACGAGATCATCGCCTGGTACGCCTCATTCTTTACAATACAATAAATAATTACGAGGTCGTCAAATTAATGGCAAACAAAGTTATTTCTATCGAAATCGGCAATGCCGTGACCCGTATAGTCCAGATGGACTATCAGACCAAACACCCCAAGATCTACCGTCATACCACCATTCCCACACCGGAAGGCTGCATCAATGACGGCTACATTAACAATGACAATCCGGCTCTTGCAGATGCCATCAAAAAGGCGCTGGCATCTGAGAGAATGGGCGGAACCAAGAATGTTATCTTCACCATTGCTTCCAGCAAGATCCTTACCCGTGAGGTAATGCTTCCTCCCATCAAGGCCAGTATGATAGATGCGACGGTTCAGATGAACCTGACCGAATATTTTCCTATAGACCTTACCCAGCACGAGATAAGCAACGTGGTGCTTGAGCATATCACAGAGGGCGACAATGCAGGGCGTTTCCGTGTGCTTATAATAGCCGCAGAAAAGGCTCTTATTGAATCCTATGAAGCTCTGGCAAAGAGGATGGGGCTGACCCTTATTCAGGTTGACTTTGTAGGAAATTCTGTATACCAGTGCTTCAAAAACGAGACCACCAACCGCTGTAACATGGTGCTTAAGGTGGAGGAACAGCAGACCACCATCACCATCATCGATCATCAGAATCTGCTCCTGCAGAGGAATATCAGCTACGGTATCGAAGAGGTGATAAGAGAGGTGGCGGAGAAGCCTGCATTCGGCGTTAAATCCTACGAGGATGCCTGCGAATATGTCAAGACAAATCTGTGCATCTTCGAGAACCTTGCGGAGGCGCTTAAGCCCTCCTTACCCTCCATGGACGGAGAGGAAAGAGGCGGCAATGCCATAATCGAAGCCCGCACGGCTGTTACCAGGACCATGGCAGGATTTATAAATGCCGTATCCCGTGTCGTAGACTTTTACAATTCCAGATATTCCGTTCCCATCGACCGTATTTTTGTCTGCGGTATGGGTGGTGACCTGATGGGAATAAATACCCTTCTTACCAACGAGATGGGTATCAAGACTCATGTGCTCAAAAAACTTGAAGAGATCTCGTGGGTCAACACTACCGATCTTGCCGGATTCCACTGCTATGCAGCTACGATAGGTGCTGCATTTGCTCCTGTGGGTCTGTTCAGCAAGGCAAGAGAGGATAAGCAGAAGCACAAGACCAACTACAAGGCTCTGGGTATACTGCTGCTGATCTTTTCGGCGGTTGTTTCCGCGGTGCTTTTTGTGCCCAGGTTTTTTGCTCTGCAGGATGTCAAGGATGAAAACGCGGATCTAAAGGCAATCAAAGCACAGTACGAAAACGATAAGATTGTCTACGACAAATATGTGAACATGAAGGATGTTTACCTGCAGGTTAAGCGCGGAAGCCTGATGATGGAAAATCCCAACGACGGTCTGCTGGCATTCTTCAATGAGCTTGAGCAGAAGCTGCCCACCCACATGAATATACTTGAGCTTGATTCTTCGCCCACAGAATGCCGCATCACCTTTGCGGTTCATGATCTGGAAACTGCGGCCGGCATCATCAATATGTTCAGGGATTTTGACAGCCTTGCAGAGCTGAGAGTTGAGAGCTTTGAGGTAGAGCATGACGATCAGAATGCCCTTTGGCACAGACTCGGGCTTGCCGGTACAGAAGAGGAAGCTATGCCGGATACCGGAGACGGGGATAATGCAGAGGATGCAGAGGATACCGATGATACAAACGATGGTACCGATGCCGAGATAAATGATGTGGATGACCTTAGTGAAGAACAGGTCAAGGAGCTTATCGGCGATGAGCTTTACAACGAGATAGAGTCACTTCCCGAGGTTGATGACAGCGATGTGGATATGTTCACCGAGATTGCTTTTACTCTGGAATGTGTGTACATGCCATCCTTCGACGACACCGTCACCGGGACGGAATCGGAATCAACACAGAACACAGACACTCAGACAGAGTCGGCGGATGATCTATAAGGGGAGGGAAGAACAATGAAAATGAATGATAAGCATGTATTCGCATTACTTCTTGTGCTTGCGGTAGGTCTTTTCCTCGTGGTGTATTTCGTTCCGTTAAAGAACACAAACGATGAGATTTCTTCCATGGAGTCGAACAATGCTTCACTCAGAAAGGAAATATCGGAGCTGCAGGTATACCACGACAATAAGGCCCAGTACGAGTCCGATACCGAAACTCTCAAAAAAGAGGTCGTGGATATTGTTTCAAAGTATCCCAGCATGTACAAGGAGGAGGATTATCTTCTCGAGGGCATAGCAATGAGAGATGCCGGGGATACGCTTCAGTACACATCCATAAATATAGCGGATCCCGAGTCACTTGCGCTTATTACCGAGGAAACTGTAAAGAGTGCGGAGATCGAAGGCTATGATCAGAAGATCGAGTATCTGTATCAGAAGGTCGATTATAGCATGGAGCTTAACTACAGTTCCCTTAAGGAGGTTATCGAGGAGGCTTTCTCATCCAATTACAAGCTTAATGTGGACAGCATCACCTTCACAAGGGAAAAGGATGAAAACATCCTGAAGGGTGTTGTTTCGCTTGGTTTCTATTATGTGGATGGCAACGGAAGAGAGTATGAGGAGCCTGTTATAGAGGAGTACACATCAGGTACCGATAATATCTTCGTCGGAGGCTACGGGTCGGATCTTTATCAGAAGATCGAAAAGGCAATAAGGGATGCGTTTATAGATGCGATATCAAACCCCGGAGCGGGAGATGAAGATCAGGCCGAAGGCGAGTAAACAGCGCATTTGGGAAGCTTATGAAAAGGAAACGTTTGTGTGGAAAATTTCATATTGACAACAAGGGTATGTCCCTTGTTGAGATGATCGTTGCGATAGCCATATTATCGGTTGCCGTTGCCCCGCTTCTTTATACCTTTGTTTACACCACTAATTTTAATGCAAAGGCTAAGATCAAACAGCGTGCTACGAATGCGGCAATGTCCGTGATGGAGACCTTCAAGTCATATGAGATGGAAAAGTCTCATGAGCTTTTCACGACTGCAGGTGCGGGCTTTCTTGGTTACAGCTCCGGAGCTGTGTATAATTTCGTTGCCGACCCGGTGGAATCCGCAATTGATCCGGACACACATGCGGGGACCTATACTATTTCAAATATGTCCTTCAGCACAGACGGAACGGATACTCATAAGTACGATGTCGAGATTGTTGCAAAGAACGGAAGGGACGAGACCGTAACCAATACGCCGCTCTACGATCCCCATCAGGATGTGGTATTTTCCGAAAAGCCGGCAAAGAAGTTCGACCCCTATTATATCGTGGATGAGGTGATAGGACCGGGCTCCGGTATAGATTCTGCAAAGATAAGCCATGTCGAGATACTGAGGAATATATATATAACCGTTCAGCCGGGCGGGGTTAAGGTGGAGTACAGGTTTGAGGGAAGCTATACCTATGACGGAACTGATACCGCATTTGTGTACGATTCATCCTCAGATGCCGATCTGTCCCAGGTTATTACGGTTTCTCCCTTTGAGGACGGAGACGAAGAGGTTGTATCGGGTGAGAGAACCGCGGGCGAAACGCTTCCCCTCAGAGATGTGTATTTTTATTATTATCCGGCATACAAGGACGCATTTACTCCCGAGGGTGAGTCATACATAGTTAATATCACAGAGGATAATATGTACCTCGCCAATTCTCATGCCGAGACAAATCTGTATATTATCAAGCAGAAGAATAACGGAAAGTCTTATGCGCACCTTAAGAACTCCGATACGAATTATAAGCTTCATATGCACTACACGCCGGAGCTTTCGGCAAATCTGAATGTATATGACGTTGTAAACAAAAACCTTGCGGATGAATCGGCAGGCCCTACACTTTTTGGCGCTGTCACCGACGGAGTATCTCACAGCGGAAGCATGAGGCTGCTACATGGACTTGACGATCCGTCTGTTACCGCGGATGTATCGCAGCTGTACATGAATCTGACGATAACCGTTAAGGAAAACATGGATGCTGCCAGAGATCCCGGAAAGGTTCTTGCTGTTATCAAAGGAACTGTTTTGGAGTAGACCGGTCAGATGATTAAAAAGCTTTTGATGAAGAAAAAAGTTAATAAAAACGGGAATGCCGGATCAACACTTGTTACTGTTGTTGTGGTCGTTGCGTTTCTGAGCATTCTTGCCACCATAATGCTTTATGTGTCAGGTCAGAACTATAAAACAAAGCTTATTGACCAGAGGACCAAGGCAAGCTTTTATGAAGCCGAAGAGGTTATAGAGCTTCTTAAAACAAGGCTTGTGGTGGAGGTAGCTGCTGCTTCCGAACCTGCTTTTTCAAGGACATCAATGGATTATATCCAGAGTAATGATGAAAATATCCGTTCCGATATTTATTTTGTACACTTTAGGACCGAGATGGAAAATCACTGGAAGAAAATCTGGGACGCGGACGGAGACGGCTCCATAGAGGCAGCAAGCGGGATATCGCATTTATTTCCCGGAGCAACTGATATAACAGTAGACGGAAGCACTGTAACCTTTAAGATAAATATAAGCGGTGACGCAGGCGATGAACTGGAGTGTGTACTCCATAATTTCAAGTTTGACGGGTGCATGGAAATCCCGTCGCAGATCTATGGTGTGAGTGACGGAAGCGTTCCGGGGGCACCGGCAACGCCTGATCCGGATAATGTGTCGAGATATTATGTACGGGACATAGAACTTACCGCAACTGATGAAGACGGCTATACCTCCGTGATCAATACTTCGTTTGAGATCACACCGCCCATGCTTAATTGGGGAGATACAGTCAAGAATCAGGATGATGAGCTTGATTATTCCGATTGTGTAAAGTATTACTTATGGAGCAAGGAGTAATAAAGTATTACATACGGAGCAGGGAGCGGTAAAGTATTACTTATCGAGCAGGGAGCGGTAAAGTATTACTTACTGGGCAGGGAGCAGTTATATTCTTATGAAAAGGCGATTGAGTGCTTTTACAAAAGAAAATAGTGGAATAAGCCTCGTGGAGCTTATAGTGGTAGTGGCGATAATCACTGTGCTTACCGCAGCCATATCGCTGGGTGTGAGCACCTTTACTTCCAAGCATGCCACACAATGTGCCAAGAACATGCAGATCTCACTTAACAGGGCGAGACTGGGCTCCATGGGAAAAAAGAGTGCCTATATCGCGTTTTTCCAGACCGCTGACGGTGTGTTTATGGTAGAGCGCTATGATAATGCCGCCTATGACACTGACGGAAACCGTGTTGATTTGCCGGCAGATGTTCCCGATGCGATCAGGATCGGAAAAGCGGGGCTTACCGTCACGATCAACGGGACGGATCTTATGAGCGGTGCGCAGTATATTGAATTTAACAGAAGTGACGGGTCTCTTAAGAGCCCTGCTTCTCTGGAGATAGTTGTTGAAAAGGGTACGCTTAAAAAGTGCACTCTGAAGGTTGAACCGCTTACCGGAAAGGTTTTGTTTTCGCAAGGCTGACTGATTATGGAGGCTTGGTTGTATGAAGATGATCAGGAGTTTTATTAAAGACCATAAGGGCTTATCACTTGTAGAGCTTATCGTCACTGTGGCGATAATGGCTCTTGTTTCTGCCGGAATCGCCACTGCAGTGGTATCCGCCACCAGAAACTACAGCAGAGGTAATTCGGAGGTTGATCTTCAGCAGGAAGTGCAGGTGATCACCAATATCCTTAATAATATCGTTATAGACTCCATTGACGCCTCCAACCCTTCCGACACATCTATACTTAATATAACCGCAAGCAACGGTGATTATTATGTCATTAAATGTGACGGATCAAGTCTTTCTTACACCAAGACATCGGTTTCCGGCGGCACATCCGGCACGGAAACGCTTTCAACATATGTAACTTCATTTTCGGCAGATGCCTCCAAGTATAATACCGACAGGACTGTTGTGTTTAATCTCGGTTTCCTGACCACTCAGAACCAGCGGGAGATGAAGACTACCTTTACCGCTACATCAAGAAACGCCGAGACCAAAGACACAGCCATTCAGAAGTTCTATTCCGCAACTATAATTGCGGAGACGCTTGCTGTTGTTGAGCCAAACCAGACAATCGAGATACCGTTCGATGTTCTGGTATCCGGCGACGCAGATACGACCATATCTTATGTATGTTCCGCTATTTCTTCGGATTCCACTATATCGGTAGATACCGATTTTTCCAATGAGGATAAAAAGATAGTGTTCCACGCCGGACCGGGCGAGGCACATGAGAAGATAACAGTCACACTGAGAGCAGTCGGTAATAAGGATGGAGCGGAAGTGTATAATTCCACTCTTGATATTTTTATAATGGTGAGACGCGTTAACAGACCTTTTGAATTAGAGGGGAAAGCTGTTAATCCTTATAATTCCACCGGCGCCGGAGCCCAGCACCAGTTAAAGATAAAATATGATTCCAATGCCAGCTTTTTTAACCCGGACAGATATTTTGCACTGTCTACAGATGCGGATTATGTATCCCCCTATAATATAAAATATGTCGTTGAATCCACTGTTGGATATAACGCCGGCAATGTGGTGTTTTCTTCAGATGAAGGCAGCGGCACGGGTGAGCTTATAGCTGATGTTGATGATACCGTAACGGTTACACTTAACAGTGCCATGAGACGCGGTAACAAGATTATTATAAGGGCATATGCATGTCACGCAGGGTATGTTGATGGTACAGCCGATAATAAGACAGGCATAAGCTATGATCTTATATATGGTGAATATGTTATCGAGGTAGGTCTTTTCCCTTCTTCAAGCGGATTTAAACGAGGTCAAAAGGAAGGCGAACCTGCCAAGATGACCATTGATGATCTTAAGCTGGATACGGTTTTGGAGAATTATCTTCAGTCGTATTATCTGCCGGAATTAAGATCAAAATATTCCACCAATAGTGGGGTTTTAAACTATTTGAGTGATGGTAATAGCATTAATGCCATCAGAACCGCATTTAAGAACGGAAATACTCATACAGCGGTATTCTATTCCATAGGATCAACGGAGATTCCTGATGACCCTATGAAGGGAAGTAATTATTATAAACTTGATTCGGATGGATTTTACTGGTCGCAATACAGATTATTGAGCGACGGTATAGATTCTCCGAGTATAAGCTTTGATGAGGCTAAATCGAAAAGGCTTGAACCTGATAAAGAGTACAGGTTGGAGTATATATGTGTTTTGTATGTTGATGAAGGATCCGGTGTAAGTATTAAGGCAGATGATTTTACTTTGGATTCCATTTCATCGAAAAAGATACTTTGGCCCAAGTATGATAAGCTTTCAGAGCTTGGTTTTAATGCTGCAGGCTTTACCTTTGATGATGATGCCGAGGCGGCTACGGAAGAATACAGTACTTATGGGGTAATTTATCCCATAGCACCTGCCGAGGTTATCTTCAATATAAATATAGACGGTGAGGAGCAGAGATCCGGTAATATCGGATCGTTAAATTATCCTGTTTATATCGGCGATAAAAATGTATCATTTAACTATGATCAAGCCGATTGGACAGGACTGCAGTATCAGGAGTATCAGAACAATATCGGAGCAGATCTTGAAGTTTATCTTGGAGACAAATGGACAATCGTGCAGAGATTAAGCCACCTTAATACTTCGGATATGCCCAGCGGATACGACTGTAATCTGGCATGGTTAAAATTTAATATCACCAATACTGCTTATGAGGTATGGGGGACTAACATACAACAGACTGTGGATTATAATCCCAATCTGACTTTCAGGCTGAATACAAACATCTCTATGTATTTGAATTACATAAAGGACGGAGATGGTATATTCAGCAAAACGATCTATACCGACACAGCACTTAAAACGCATATTTATTCCAATAATTCAGGATGTATATATTTTAAGAAGTACGGTTCTGCCACACTTATTGCTTTAGACGCAAATGGTGGTTCGGTTACACCGGATTCCTTTAGTGTTGTTCTTGGAAAGACCATACCCAATTTGCCGGTGGCGACAAGAGACGGTTATGTATTTAGCGGATGGTACACGTCAAAGAGTGGCGGAAAGAGGATAACAGCCGGAAGATCAAGCACATCTCTGGGGGACAACAGAACGTTATATGCTCATTGGGTAAAGGAAGGGGAGAGAGAGGTATATCTTGATGCCCAGGGTGGAACGGTTTCGCCTACATCAGTTGTTCTTAAGAAAAATCAGAACATTTCCGGATTGCCCGATCCCACTCTTAGCGGCCGGAAGTTTAATGGCTGGTATACTTCGGGCGGAACAAAGATCAGCAACAATGATGCATTCAGCAAACTGGGCGATGAAGATATACTGTATGCTCGCTGGAAATACGTTGTAACCCTTAATGCGAATGGAGGAAGTGCATCAGTAGCTGAACTTCTTTTAGACAAAGCAGATTCTCAGCTCCAGGGACTTCCGAATTCAGCTACGAAGACGGGAGAAACTTTCCTTGGCTGGTTTACATCCCAGACAGGCGGAACCCGTGTGTATAATTATAATACATATTCTTCGCTGGGAGGGAAGACTACGCTGTATGCGCACTGGAGACCAAATTCTATTACGCTTGATCCGAATGGGGGACAAGTAGGACAGAATTCTGTATCTTTTGGTGATGATGGAAAAGTAAACAGTTTACCGACACCAACAAGGGATGGATATGGGTTTACAGGCTGGTATACTTCCCAATCCGGTGGAAGTCGGATTGACTCTGGAGCTTCATGGGATGATTTCGGAGGTGCTACTACATTATATGCTCATTGGACTGCTCCTAAATACAGTACGAATGTAACTTATGTAGGTCAAGGTACTCAGTATGAATACTGGCCTGAGCAAAAATTTGGAAAGAAATACACGATTGAATTTGTCAATACAGGAGAAATGGATGTTCAGAGATTCTCGTTCACAGTAAGTGCTGACGCTGAGTTTATGGATCTAAGTAATGCCAATCCTGTAACAACAACGGGAACGACATGGACTGTGAAGACTTACAATCCTGTGGCACCTAATGGAAGTGTTACTATTACAATCAATATAAAACAAGGATCTATAGAAGGGAAATAAGTAGTAATTAAACGATACAAAGCAGGGAGCAATCCCTGCTTTGTGACTTATAAGAGACAATATGTTTGACGAGGTGTTTTGAGGAAAATCTGAAAAAAGGACATAAACGGACAAAAAAGTACACTTTATGTATCAAATGCGACAGCGGGCGGACAAGATTTGTGGTAACGTTAATATGTAACAGCATTTATTTATATAATGTTTTATACCAATGCATGATTGACATGTACACACGATACGGGTATAATATGAACAGGATTAGATCTTTCAAAGATAAAGAGACCGAAAGAGTATATAACCAATTGTTTTCCAAGAGAATTTATCTGAGCATTCAACGCACTGCATTACGAAAACTCATAATGATCGATAACTCTGAGACTTTAGAGGATTTAAGAAATCCTCCTTCAAATCATTTGGAGAAATTGCAGGGTGATAGAGAAGGCTGGTACAGTGTTAGGATAAATGACCAATATCGAATATGCTTTATATTTGAAAAAGGTTTTTTCTATGATGTAGAGATAGTAGATTATCATTGATATTTGAAGAGGTGTATATGGGAAAACTAATACCTACAACGAAAATGAGCGAAATCCTTCGTGAAGAGTTTATGGAACCATATGGCTTATCGGCGTATAAATTAGCACAGGAAATACATGTTCCAACTTCAAGAATACAAGATATTCTACATGACCGAAGGAAGATGACTGCAGATACGTCGCTTCGCCTTGCAAAGTTTTTTGGCGTATCGGATCAGTATTTTTTGAACATTCAGAATGATATAGATATAAGGGAGCAGAGAATTAAGCTGGCTAAAGAAATTGAGGCTATAAAACCACATCAAACAGCATGCATTTCATGAGAATAAAAGTGAGATGAGTTGCAGCAAAGCAGGGTTTATCCCTGCTTTGTGAGATTTAAGAGGAATAAAAAGATAGAATACATAATCAAAAACGGACTTATAATAATTATATTTGCACTGATAATCTTAGTCGGAGTCATAATAGCTCTGCGTACCGGATCGCGGTTTATCGAGACGCCGGAAAAGCGTGCGGGAAGAATGGGTGAAAAGGTGGCAGCGTCCCTTATAAAAGAGGTGCTGACGGAAGATGATATTCTGCTGAACAATGTGCATGTAATTGCGGACGGCCTTGAGACGGAGCTTGATAACCTGATCATCAATTCCTATGGCGTGTTTATCATTGAAGTCAAGAATTACAGCGGGCAGCTTATAGGTGAGGAAAAGGATAAGGACTGGCTAAAGATCAAGGTGACGCCCGGCGGTAATTCCTATTCAAAGACTGTCAGGAATCCCATCGGACAGGTAAAACGGCAGGAATATATTTTATCAAGATATCTTAAGCAGAATGGCATCCATGAATGGGTCAAGGGATATGTTTTCTTCGTGGAGATGAACAGCCCCGTAAAAAGCGCTTATGTGCTTGATACCAGAAGGGACATTGATCGTGCGATCCACACTCTGTCGGATGAAAGGGGATTTATCGATGAATATATGAGGGAAAAGATCAGGAACATTCTGTGACAAGGCATGTAAAATATAGTATAATAGTCGATGGAGACTGATTTTATGAAACGTGCTGATGATTATCTGGGAAATATAAAACGGACTGTTCTCATCGTAGATGATGAAGAAGTAAGGCGCAGAGAGCTGGGCAGGATCCTGGAGCAGGATTACAGCGTCTTTTTTGCCGAAAACGGTGAGGGCGCGCTCAGGATGATAGAGGCGAACGAGGAAACTCTTTCGCTTATTGTTCTTGATCTTCACATGCCCGGAATGGATGGTTTTACCTTACTCGATGTACTGCATACCGACGGAAGAGCTGATGTTATTCCGGTGATCACTCTTGCAGGCGGAGAGCCCGAGGGACTTGATTCCGTAAAAAGAGGAGCCGCCGATTATTTTGTGATGCCCATACGCATGCCTGAAAAGGTAAGAGTATCAGCCGCACGCATCATAGGTTTATTCGAAGACAGAGAAGTTATCAGAGCCACCGAGCTTGACGAGCTCACCGGTCTGTATTCCATGAATTATTTCTTCGAATATGCACAGGTCAAAGATAAATACACACCTGACCGGAATATGGATGCAGTTGCTCTCAATGTTAATGATTTCCATCTGTATGTTGATATGTACGGTATGAATGCCGGGAATAAGGTGCTTCGCCGCATAGGGGAGATCGTAGGTGCATACGCAGCAGATAACGGCGGAATAGCAGCCAGAAGTGACTGTGATAATTTCAGCATTTACCTTCCGCACAAGGATTCTCTCGGTGAGCTTGTCAAGCTGGTAGAAACCGGAATAAAAGATGATCCGGATGTGTTTAATGTCACATTCAGGCTTGGTGTAAACACCCGCATGGCAGGCTCAAAGGAAAAGCTTGAGAAAGTGTTTAACCGTGCAAGAGATGCTGCAGAAACTCTCAGAGGGATGCGCGGTTCTGCGATAGCCTATTATGATTCGGAGATGGCATCTCACAGGGTGTTCGATGAAAAGCTGTCGAGAGATATAGCAGATGCCATCGGCAGGGGTGAGATAGAAGTTGTTTACCAGCCGAAATATGATATCACAACAAATGTTCCTGTACTTAACGGAGCGGAAGCACTTGTCAGGTGGAGGCATCCAAGGTACGGTATGCTGTTCCCGGGTTCTTTCATTCATCTGTTTGAGCAGAACGGGCTTATAAAGGAGCTTGATTCATTTGTATGGAAGCAAGCAGCGCTTCAGATCAGGAAATGGAAGGATTCATTTAGCGTATCGCTTCCCGTTTCCGTTAACGTAAGCAGGATAGACCTGCAGGATGAGAGCATCGATAATATCCTATGCGATATAGTAAATGAAGCGGGAATAGATACCAAAGAGCTTCATCTTGAGATCGCAGAATCTGCTTATATTTCCGATTCGGAGCGTTTGTCGGAAGTGTTGAAAAGATTCCGCGAAAAGGGATTTGTTGTTGAGATAGACGGCTTTGGAAGAGGATATTCTTCCCTTAACATGCTGACATCACTTCCCGCGGATATTCTCAAAGTAGATATGGATCTTATAAGCAATATTTCCGAGAATAAGAGGAGCAAAAAGCTGATGGAGCTTATCCTCGACATAGCAAGGTTCTTAAAGATGCCTGTTGTGGTTGAGGGCGTGGAAGCAAAAGAGCATTTCGAGACGCTTAAGAATCTGGACTGTGACATGATACAGGGATATTACTTCTCAAGGCCTGTCGTGGCTGAGGAATTTGTCAAGTTTGTGAAGGACTGAAACTATAGAAGTGATTGAAGAGATAAATACTGTTCTGCAATTATAATGTATTAATAAAAGCAGGGAAGTGATTCCCTGCTTTACGAAGTTTTGGAATAAACAAGCATTTACGATATATATGAGCGATAAAAAGAAAAAAGCACTAAAGATAATAATTCCCGTTGCAGCCGGTTATCTGATTTTGATGGCCATAATAGCCTATCTTGTTGTCCGTCTGAGGACAGGAGAGGGACTCTTTGGCCGGAAGGATGCGGATGCGAACATTACGGCAGTAGAGCAGGATCTTCCCGACGATACGAAAAATGAAGATGATGCGGATGAGCAGACCGGCGATGCGGAAAGTGATGAAACGTCAGATGCTCCTGATGATGCGTCCGAAGCTGACCCTGATGAGGACAATAACGGACAGGACGGGACATCTGTGGACAAAGACAGTATCGTTAAAGCTTCATCCGGCCTCAGCAAAGAGCGCATAGAGTTTTTATCGGGACTAAGCATAGAAGGCGATGGGTACGAAGGAACTAAGGGAACCGGTAATTTCAATTACGGTGAAGCTCTGCAAAAATCCCTTCTTTTTTACGAGCTTCAGCGATCGGGTGCACTTCCCGACAATACGCGGACAAACTGGCGCGGAGATTCCTGCCTTAATGACGGGGCTGATAACGGAATTGACCTTTCCGGCGGATGGTTTGACGCGGGAGATCATGTAAAGTTCAACCTTCCAATGGCCTATACCGCAGCCATGCTAAGCTGGTCTGTTTATGAGGACGCAGATGCCTATAAGGAAAGCGGACAGCTTGAATATGCCCTTAACAACATAAGATATGCATGTGATTATTTCATAAAGTGTCATCCCGAGGATGAAGTGTATTATTATCAGGTGGGTGATGCGGGAGCAGATCATTCATGGTGGGGACCGGCAGAGCTGGTTGAACTCAGGATGGACAGACCTTCATATAAGGTTACGGCTTCTGCTCCAGGATCATGCGTGACGGGAGAGACTGCAGCTGCTCTGGCAAGCGCAAGTATCATTTTTAAGGATACAGATAAGGAATATTCCGAGCTCCTCTTAAAGCATGCAAAGAGCCTTTATGCTTTTGCGGATAAGTATAAGAGCGATCAGGGCTACACTGCTGCGAACGGATTCTACACAAGCAGCAGCTTTTATGATGATCTTGCATGGGCCGGTGCGTGGCTTTACCTGGCAACAGGTGATAAGGATTATCTGAAAAAAGCCGAGGAAGCATATAAGAGTGCCAATCAGAATACTACATGGGCTCTGTGTTGGGATGATGTGCATCTTGGCGCTGCATTCTTGCTGGCAAGGGAGACGGGTAAAGCAGCATATAAAGATGATTTGTCCGCACATCTTGAATACTGGACAAACGGACATGACGGACAGCGGATCAATTACACTCAGCGAGGTCTTGCGTGGCTCGATAATTGGGGATCGCTCCGTTATGCCACGACTACTGCGTATCTGGCAAGCCTTTACAGCGAATCGGATCTTTGCCCTGAATCGATGAAGGATACATATTGGGATTTTGCTGTTTCACAGGCTGATTATGCCCTTGGAAGCAGCGGAATTTCATTCGTAGTCGGATTCGGAAAGAATTTCCCTCATAATCCGCATCACAGAACTGCGCACAGTTCCTATATGAATGATATTAATAACCCGGGACATGAAAGGCATTTGCTTATCGGTGCTCTTGTGGGCGGTCCTGATGCATCGGATAATTATGAGGATTCGATCAATGACTTTACCCGTAATGAAGTGGCATGTGATTACAATGCCGGCTTTACCGGGCTTATGGCAAAGCTTTACTCCGTATATCACGGTCAGACTATAAAGAATCTGGGTGCTGTGGAAGTACAGGAAGATGAATTATTCTCGGAAGCGCAGATAAATGTTCCGGGGGAAGATTTCATAGAGATCAAGGCCTATGTATATAATGAGACGGGCTGGCCCGCAAGGACGGCCAAGGATCTGGAACTCAGGTATTTCGTCGACCTTTCCGAGGTATATGATGCCGGCGGTACAGTGGATGATATAGAAGTTACATCCAATTATATACAGGGAGCGAAATCCGTCGGACTGTACGTATGGGATGAAGAAACACATATATATTACGTGGCAGTAAGCTTTGAAGATGGCGCGGTATATCCGGGAGGACAGGAAAGTTACCGGAAGGAAGTGCAGTTCAGAATCAGGAACACAAAAGGGACTTGGGATAATTCCAATGATTTTTCCTATGAGTACCTGATGCAAAATGCACCTATTCTTGGAAATAAGCTGGCCTTATACGAAAAGGGTGAGCTTGTATACGGATCCGAGCCCAAAGCGGGCGAGCATGCGGGAGCGAGCGTAGGCAATTTTGATATTGTCCCCGGCGGACAGAATGGACAAAGCGGTAACGGAAACGGACAAAACGGACAGAGCATCCCGGTAACCACTACCGCCAAGAAGGGCGATCTTGAGATATCTGCCGAGTATACCCAGTCAGGCAAAAATGCCAACAGCCTCTCCGGCAATCTGTATATCAAGAATACCGGAAGCGGAGTGGTATCGCTAAAGGATCTGAAGATATATTATTACCTCACCAATGAAGGCGGAAAGGATCTTACATTTTCATGCTATTATGCCGGTATTCAGGGAGACGGAGGTAAATATTCGGGCGTAAACGGCTGCAGCGGAGCTTTGTCGGGTACCGACAAAAATGATTCCGACACTCTTTGCACCATAAGCTTTACCGATAATCTTGGACTGGAGAAGGGTGATACGCTGACCATAAGCTTTTGCATCAATCACACCGACTGGTCCACACTTGATACAACAAACGATTTTTCCGCTGATTCAGCCGAGAATATAGAGATTGCTTTTTAACTCTTAGATAATGATATCTCAACGGACCGGCTATATTGATCTCAGGAATAGTTTAACAACATCGGGGTGGCATCATTGAAGAAGGAATCGGACAAATTTAATATAGCGCCTCTTATCATTGGTTGTCTGATCTTTCTGGCAGTGGATTATTATGCCCTTTGGTACCTCTATATCAGAGTGGTGCCTTCCTTTACGGAAAAGACCGTTGAGCTTGGAACCGCTGAAGTGAGCCTTAATGCTGATGATTATCTGACAGGAATGCATATATTCCACAGCGATGCATGGGTTGATACATCCAAGCTTAATGCTTATGTGGAAGGATCATATCCGGTTGTGGTATACCTTTCGGATAAAGAGTATGAGTATACGATAGTTGTTGAGGACACAACGCCTCCCGATATCGATGAGAAGCTTATTACGGAAGATGACTATATTGAGCTGGGTGCGGATTACAGCGCTGCAGTGGAAGAGCTTTTTAACTCTATCCATGACGAGTCGGGTATATTTGGTATTACCTTATACGTTGATGACGAAGAAGTGGGGACCGCAGGCATCACTAACAAGGGGTATTTTACCGGTGAGGATGCAAATGCCCAGTTTGAGCGATTAAAGGAATCCTTTGACCGGACCGGTAATGGATTTTTTGATGAAAGAAAGACCTACGACATAAAGCTTGTGGCAACGGATGATGCGGGTAATACTGACACCAGGAGCTTTAACGTGGAGGTTAAGGATACGCTGCCTCCCGAGATTGTTACCTATGATGAAGATGAGCAGCCTTATTATGCCACGGGCAGAAAATATGAGCCGGAAGATTTTGTAAAAGAAGTGACAGATGCATCCGACTTTTTCAGCATGGCATTTATCGTGGACGAGGAGCCGCTGGCCTATATCGAATATGATGATATGGGGGATCACGAGGTTATCGTATATGCGGTGGATGAAGCGGGGAACGAGATAAGAGTGCCGGTTACGGCTCCTTTTGATGAGCCGCCTATGTTCATAGCTGTCCGCAACAAGGACGTTAAACTGGGCGAGGATTATGATCTTTTGTATCATATCATTGCGGTGGACAATACGGACGGAGATGTGTCCGCATCCGTAACAGTGGACGACGGCGGATTTGACAAAGATGTTGAAGGAACATACAATGTAAAATACACGGCAACGGACAGCCATGGACTTACCACCGAGATAGTATCCGAGCTGACGGTGGGTGATGAAAAAGCAGGGGCATTTTTCCTCACCGACGAGGAGATGGATCTTCTTTGCGAATATGATTTCTTTGAGTACGATATTCTGCCGGAAGAAGATTACACTGCAGTGCTCGATCTTATAGAGCCGGCCCAGGTCAACATGATGTACAGTTATTCAAATGCTTATTCATGGGGCTATTCCGCGGGATCGGGATTCATTTACCGCATAGAAGAGGATTATACTTATATAGTGAGCTGCACTCATGTATATAAGGAATTTGAAGGCGATGTGGAGATCATGTTCTGCGATGAAAAAGGGACGTCCATAGACATTGAAAAGCCCTTTTATATGCAGATGTCGGATGAAAATGAAGTCGCAATGATAAGGATACCTACATCAGAAATACCGGCGGATGTACTTGTTGAGATAAAAGCAATCTACTGCGATGAAAATGTGTATGATGATCTTAAAAAAGGCCAGAATGTGGTGGCTTATTCGGGGCATTTTTTAAATGGCAAGCCCAAGATCGGCAAGATGGCGATACAGTCACTGGATGAGTATTTTATGAGTGATGCGCGCAACTGCGTCAAGACCACTCATGATATCGCAAGAGGAATGAGCGGCGGATCGGTGTGCGATCTGTACGGACGCCTTATCGGTGTTGTGGAAGGGTATATGTCACTCTGGAATTTTGATAAGGGTGATTATGATAATTCTGATTTCCTGCTTCGGATAGAAGGTTTGGAAGATTTATATGAAAGGCTTAAACAATGAAATTTGACATGCATTGTCATACCAAGGAAGGCTCTGTGGATGCGAAGCTTCCGATAGAGGAGTATATTAAGATACTCATTTCCAAAGGCTTTGACGGGATGATGATATCCGATCACACATCCTATAACGGTTACAGGTATTACAAAAAAATGGGACTCGATGAAAAGTATCCCGATTTCGTGGTCCTTAAGGGAATAGAGTACGACACTCTGGATGCGGGGCATATACTTGTATTGCTTCCGAACCATATATCGTTAAAGATACTTGAGATAAGATGGATGCCGGTAAAGCTCCTTATAGATATCGTACATCATCACGGAGGCATACTCGGTCCCGCACATCCTTACGGTATCAGGTATCAGAGCATTATAAATACAATGAAGCAGCACAAGCAGATGCAGTATCTGAAGCAGTTTGATTTCGTTGAGAAATTCAATGCCTGTGAGAGCGAAGAAGCCAATCACAAAGCGCAGTATCTTGCAAAAACATACAATCTTCCGGGATTCGGCGGAAGCGATGCGCACAAAGCGTCCTGCGCGGGCCTTGCATACACTGAATTCCCTGCCAGGGCATATATAAAGAGCAATAATGACCTTATCAAGTTCATCAAAAAGGACGGAAAAGATGTTGAGGCCGGAGGAACCATATACGGAAAAACCTTTAAGAGCAAGGCACCTTTTGTGTTTGATGTGCTGATCCAAAGCTACTGGGTTTACAACAAAGGAGGCGGTCTGATAAACCGTTTCCGTCATAACAGGCACCTTCGCAAGATGTATTTGAAGGAAATCTTGCAAAAGAAGGAAGATGAGTCTTAGGAATGCATGAAACAGTTGATTTTTCTTATGTTTATTAAGAAATCTTAACTGTTTTTTTCCGTTATATTGTGGTAAGGTAAAAAAGATGGGGACTAGGGGTTGTGGTAGACATAAGTGAAATAAATCATGCATTTTTGCGTAATATTTTTGTAACATTTTGATTTTTTAGGAAAATGAGGGAAAAAAGTACCGAAAAAAAGAATAAAAAGGTGAGACAGAAGTACAGTAAGCACCAATTGAGAGCAAAATGGGGCTCAACATTTTTTCTGATCCCCAGCGTGGCGGGTGCTTCTCTTTTCTTTTTTGCACCATACATAGTGGTTATTTACTATTCGTTCCTTGATAATCCCATCGGAAAGCAGTTTGTGGCCTTCAGGAATTACGCATCGGTTATCAAGAACTCTGCCTTCAGGCAGGCTGTGACAAACACCGGAGTATTTTCTGCGATCGCGGTTCCTCTGGCGGTGCTGTTATCACTCCTTCTGGCGCTGCTTCTGGATAACAAGATCCCTTTCAGGACACAGTTCAGATCATTCCTTTTAAGCCCCATGATGGTGCCTGTGGCATCAATAGTGCTTATCTGGCAGGTGCTCTTTGATTACAATGGAGCTATTAACGTACTTATCACCAGATTTGGCGGAGCAAAGATCGACTGGCTGAAATCCTCATATGCGATAGTGGTGATCGTTATTCTGTTCCTGTGGAAAAACATCGGCTACAACATGATCCTTTTCATGGCAGCGCTTTCGTCGGTACCGCAGGATATCATCGAAGTTGCAAGGCTTGAGAGTGCAGGAAGATTTAGGATATTCTTTATTATCAAACTGAGATATCTTGTGAGCACAATAGTGTTTGTAACCATCATGTCGCTGATAAACTCATTTAAGATATTCCGTGAGATATACCTGCTCACGACGGATTATCCTTATGAGAGTATATATATGCTGCAGCACTTTATGAACAATAAGTTCAAGAGCCTCGATTATCAGACTCTGTCCGCCGCTGCAGTACTGATGAGCCTTGTTATGATCGTGCTGATCGTTCTTCTGTTTAAGCTGGAGGAGCATTTCAGTAAGGATCTTGAATCATAAGCAATGATTAAAAAGGATATTTGAAACAATATAGCAATGAAAAAAGCAGCCCGTGAACAAATACGCTCGGTTGAAAAGCGTCATACAAGCCGGAAAAAGGTTATACGTATCATATGCATGAGCATAGCAACGGTGCTTACAGCGGTCATTTCGCTTTTGTTCCTGATGCCTATCGTGCTTACGATCACCAATTCCTTCATGTCACCTACGGAATTCACGGCTAACTACGGAGCAATATTCGCCACAACCAAATCCGGCGGAAGGCAGTTTGTGTCGGAACTGGTTAACCTTAAATTCATACCGGATATCGTGAGCTTTAATCAGTATGGAACCGTGCTTTTAAGAAGCCCCGAATACCTGTTGAAATTCTGGAATTCGGTTATACTTGTCGTTCCGATAATGATATTCCAGCTTGCGATAGCAGCACTTGCGGGATATGGTTTTTACAGGTATAAAGGAAAGATAAGGGGAGTGATATTTTTTGCATATATCATCCTGATGCTGATGCCTTATCAGGTAACGCTGGTTCCCAACTATCTTGTGACCAGCAAGCTTGGGATATTGGATACATATTGGGCGATATGGCTGCCGGGTATTTTTTCACCGTTTTCGGTGTATCTTATTACAAAGTATATGAACAGGATTCCTGTATCCTGCATTGAAGCCGCGCAGATAGACGGTGCGGGAGAGTGGAAGGTGTTTTCAAGGATATGCCTGCCGCTCTGCAAGGGAATAATAATGTCCACGGGAATACTTGTTTTTATAGATTATTGGAACATGGTAGAGCAGCCGCTTATCCTGCTTTCTGATCCGGAAAAGTATCCGCTTTCGGTATATTTAAGTAAGATCAATTCCGGTGAAGTGAGCCTGGCATTTGCGGTGGCCACAATATATCTGATACCTACACTTCTTGTGTTCCTGTACGGAGAGGAATATCTGGTAGAAGGTATCACATATCAGGGCGGAGTTAAGCAGTAGGTTGAAACGACGAAAGGAAGAGAGTTTAGTCATGGCCGAAGAGATTAAGAAGACCAACATACCGGCGAAAAAAGAAGAAATAGATCCGCAGGAAAAGAGCTTCAAAAGGCGAAAGGATCTGATCAAGAATTTTATAATCGTATTTCTTGTTGTGATGCTTGTGCTCACATTTTTTTCAAATACGATAATGAATCATTCACTTCCGCAGGTGGCTGTTCAGTATATTCAGCCCGGCAGTATCACTTCGGTTATAAGAGGTGAGGGAATTGTTGAGAGCGGCGATCCATACAGCGTAATGGTCAAGCAGCAGAAGACTGTAAGCAAGGTGCTTGTAAAGGTCGGCGCAGTCGTTCATGAGGGAGATATACTTGTATCGCTCGACGGAGAGGAAAGCGAAGAATTAAAAACTGCCAAGAAAGCTCTTGAAGATGCAGAAGATGCTCTCGATGCAGCTAAGGATGCATATAATAAAGCGCTTCTTTCCGATGAAGTTACTAATGCAATCATATCCTCATCGCAGGGTGAACTTAATATTGATGAATTAAGAAGAAGAATTACAAATGCGCAGAACGCAGTGACGGCAGCTGAAAATGAAGTAAAAGAGTGCCAGAAGAATTATGATGCTATCAATAATCAGATAAGCATTTTAAGTGCAGCATATGTTTCTGAAGGTTCAAAAGCACAGGTTGAAAAGCTTAAGGCGGAATATGATAACGCTCAAGCTGCGCTCGAAACCGCTGCAACAAATCTTACCGCTGCTCAGGCTGATCTTACAGCTGCAAACACGGCGTTAAGTGCTGCTCAGGGGGCTGTTGCTGTAGCTGAATCAGAAAAAGATGCAGCACAAGCTGAGTTAGATAGATTAAATGATTTTAAGGGTATAATGGATAAAAGACAGGCACATATAGATGATCCCTTGAAACCAGCTCTAGATCCAGACGAACAAGAGATATTTGACGAAACTGTAAGTGCCGATCCTGATATACTTAATCAGATTACTAATCGCATAACAGTTGCAACGGCAAATCTTAGTCTTGCCACACAAGCATATAATGACGCAGTTTTAGATGCCCCATCAAATATTGCATCAGCTCAGGCTCAAGTTACTGCTGCTACTACAGCAAAAAATAACGCTCAGACAGCGTACGATAACGCAAACGCTGCCTGCACGAAAGCTAAAGAAGCATATGAAACCGCAAAAGCTCAGAACGATTCAGGCGAAATAAATAATTCAGATACTCTTTCCAATTTAAAGTATCAACTTGAAGTTGCGGGAGTATCACTTACAAATGCTAAGAATAAACTGGCTGAAAAAGAAGAGGCATTAAAAGATATTGTTGGTGATATAGGCCAGATGGAGACCTTAAATAGTCTTAAGAAAGAGGTCGACAAGAAGAAAGAAGATGTTGATAAGCAGAAGGAAGAAGTTGCAAAGATAGAAACCGAATCGTCGGCAGAAGATGTAAAAGCTCCCATCAGCGGAACCATTCTTTCCGTAAATGTTACATCCGGAAAGAAGACCAGCCTTGATGATCCCGTAGTTACCATTCAGCCTGAAGGACAGGGCTTTACCATGAGCTTCTCGGTTGATAATGATAAGGCCAAGACCATCACAGTAGGCGATGAAGCTACCGTTACCAATTCCTGGTGGTACAATGATGTGACCGGTGTTGTTGCCACTGTAAGACCCGATCCCAATGATGCCAACAGAAAGAAGCTTGTCACTCTCAATCTGCAGGGCAGCCTTACAGCGGGACAGACACTTACCATGTCAATCAATTCAAAGACATCAAATTACGACATGATCGTTCCATCAAGCGCACTTAAGAACGATAATAAGGGTGATTACGTGCTGGTTGTAGAGTCGAAATCAAGCCCTCTCGGAAACAGATATTTTGCTGTCAGATATGATGTAGAGATACTTGCAACGGACGATATCCAGACTGCGATAAAGGGCGCATTTGAAGGCTATGAGCCTGTTGTTACAACAGCAACCAAGGATATAACCGAAGGTCAGCAGATAAGGCTGTCGGAGAATTAATGGAAGTCAAAGGTCTAAGCAGGATAAAGTTAATATTTTTGATCTCTGCAGGTGCCGGATTACTTATAGCTCTGATACTGAGAATCGTTTCGCTTTCGATCATATCAAAGGTGCCGGGAGCGAAGGTGGCTGAAAAATGGGCAAAGGAAGGTGGATATTCCCATATTTCCGCATATTTTACTCCCGATGCCGGAGTCGAAGCCGATACGCTTAAATATCTTCATTTTCAGATAGAAGAAAAGCTGAATGCGGAATCCATCACCACCGATGAGCAGAATCCCAATGCCAGACTTACGGAGAGCTGCTTTGCTGCAAACGGAACCATTGCGGTATCAAGCAAAAAGGCGAATGTAACTCTTAATGCGGTGGGAGTAAGCGGAGATTATTTCAACATTCATCCGCAGGAAATGCTGACGGGAGTGTATTTTTCCGATTCCGATCTGAATGAAGATTATTGCATAATCGACCGATCGGCGGCATGGAAGCTGTACGGATCCCCCGATGTGGCAGGGCAGATACTTTATGTGGGTGATAAACCTCTGGTGGTAAGGGGCGTGTTTGAACAGCCACAGGACAAGCTCAGCTTCGCCGCGGGAGCAAGACAGGATTTTTGTTATGTATCGTATAATTATCTTAAGGATAACGGAACGATATACGGCGTGTCTTCGTACGATATAGTGATGCCGAATCCTGTTACGGGGTATGCGATGACCAAGGTCAAAGGCATGCTTTCGGCGAATGAAGATAAAATAGATCTTATAGAAAACACCAAGCGCTTTTCCATCATGAACAGCCTTAAGAATCTCAAGGGAGTTTTTTACAGGTCAATGAGGACCAAGGCTGTGGTTTATCCCTGGTGGGAGAATGTGGCAAGGAACAAAGCGGATATAGTCTCGGTTCTGACGTTGTTTTTTGTAATAATGTTAAGCTACGCGGGACTGGTTGTTTTAGCATTGGCAGTTATACTTTTCATACAGAACAAAGACTTGATAGGGCATCAATTTGTAAAGCTTTATGAGTGGATAAGCAGTCTTATCGCTTATAAAAAAAGAGAGGAAGGATTATGAAAAATAAAACGTTAGTAAAGGTGGTTTCTTTTATCCTGGCAGGAGTTATGACCCTTGGAATGACAGGATGTAAAAAGGACGGGAACGGTAACAGTCCGTTTAATAACGGATCATCAAATAAGAAGCAGGACGCTGCTGTTGCACAGGCTTCAAAGCAGGGAGTGTTTACCTACGACAGGATAGAATTAACATCTGCCGACAGCGCGTACATGCAGTTTTATTCCATGGGTCAGGTTGGAAATGAAGTGGCTGTTATCTACAGCATATATGAAAATGATACCAATCTTATGGTTCCGTATCTTGCAAAGGTCGACCTGACCGGTAAGCTGGTATCCGATACAAAGCTCACAATGCCTGATCTTACACGTTATCTTCCCGAGAATTACGAGGAGATAAAGGCTGCGGTTGATGCTGCAAACAGTTACTATGAAGAAGGCGGAGAAGAGGACGGACCCATCGCATTATACGATGACAAAACTTCCCAGGAAGAGTCTGAATCTTCAGAGGACGGAGTTGTTTCCAGGGAGGGTGAAGCGACAGAAGAATCAGAGATTTCCACTGAAGATGTCATTACGGAAGATGATTATAGTTTCAATGATACATATTGGTGGGAGAATAACTATTTCAACAGATTCCTTCTGCTGGACGAGTGCATCGTGGGCGTGATGGAATATGATTATAATTATTCATACAACGGAGAGAGCGGATATACCACCAAGATGCTTGTATGTGGCTGGGGTTATGACGGAAGCTGCCTGTGGGATGTAGATCTTAATGAGGAGCTTGCTTCCGAAAATGTCTATGCCAACTTCATGTTCCATGTAGATAATGAAGTCATCATTTATACCGAGAATTACTCCGAAACAGCCGGAAACAGTAATAAAGTCGTTTACATCGGAAACACCGGTACGGTTTATCAGAAAAAGGATATTCCTTCCGGAAGTGTAACGGTCACAAATGTTATTACCCTCAAAGACGGTAAAGCGGTAGCATTTTACTATGACAATAATTACAACTCAGGCTGTGCATATTTCGATACGAACACTCTTACAGTCGGTGAAAAGTTGACAGTTCCCTCTGTGCTTATCAACTCCGGATACAATGTTCAGCCCGGTATTGACAGCGACTTTATCTTCTCCAACAACTACGGACTTTACACAGTAAATATAGGTGACGAAGAAGCAAAAGAGTACATGAACTGCATCAACTCCGACCTTGACGGATATGCCGTAAACTACTTTGCGATGATCGATTCCGAGACATTTATCGGAGCATACAGCGACAGTGATTACAATTCCTGTCTTGCATTCTTTAAGCATGTCGATCCTTCTACTATTCCCGACAAAAAGGTTATTTCAATGGCTGTATACTGGGTCAGCGGAGATGTAAGAAAGCGTGTAATTGATTTTAATAAGACAAACTCTGAGTACAGGATCGTTATCACGGATTACTCCCAGTATGCGACAGATGAGGATTGGACTGCGGGATATACAAGGCTTAACAACGATATTCTTTCCGGAAAAGTTCCTGACATCATTTATGCGGATGAAGGAACCCTTGATCTTGCAAGCTACGCAAAAAAGGGCCTTCTTGTAGATGTTGATGAACTTATCGCAAATGATGAGGAGCTTTCAAAGAACAGCTACCTTACAAATGTATTTGATGCTTTTGCTGTAGGCGGAAAGCATTATAAGATCATTCCGTCATTTTCGTATACCGGATACATGGCAGGAAAGAGATTCGTTGGAGACAAGAACTCATGGACCATCTCGGAGTGCATAGAGTTTATGAAGAATGCTCCGGCAGGTACATCTCTTGTTGAGTACCCTACACGTGACGCATTCATCAATTCGGTAATGTCGATAGACGGAAGCGAATTTATTGATGTGGAGACAGGTAAATGCGATTTTCAGAGTGATGATTTTATAAACGCGCTGGAGTATGCATCCAAGCTCCCCACAGATTCGGAATGGAATGAGGAAGATTATTATGAGGATTACGCTTTGAAATTCCGAAGCGGTAAGGTAATCCTTTTTAACACCTCTATATATAATCTTCAGGATGTACAGATGACTAACTACCAGTATTTCGACGGAGAAGGCGTGCTCATAGGATTCCCTTCAAGAACGGGAGAATCCGGGATCATCTCGTGCTCAACTACACCCTGCGTTATCGCTAAGGGAGCCTGCACTGAAGGCGCATGGGAGTTTGAAAGATATTATCTTACTCAGGAGTATCAGGATACCCTTCAGTACGATATCCCCGTTCTGGAATCATCATTTGATAAGTGGGCAGCCAAGGGACTTGAAAGACCTTATTGGGAGGATGAGAACGGAAACAAAAACTACTATGACAACACTTACTACGTAGACGGAGTAGAGTATACCGTACCCGTTATGACGCAGCAGGAAGTTGATTATTATGTAAATATTATCAAGAATTGCAGAAAAACATGGTACAATAATCAGCAGATTACGTCTATAATAGAGGAAGAGGCTTCAGCGTGCTTCTCGGGACAGAAGTCGGCGGCAGAAGTAGCCGGCATCATCCAGAGCCGCGTCCAGCTCTATATCAACGAAAACAAGTAAGAGAGGATCAATTAACATGAGCAAGAAACCTGTTGTACTACTTATCCTTGACGGTTATGGGATCAACGAAAAAGAAGAAGGAAATGCGATCCTGCAGGCCAATACACCGGTGATGGATTCCCTTAAAAAGAATTATCCCTTTGTGCAGGGTAATGCAAGCGGAATGGCAGTAGGGCTTCCCGACGGCCAGATGGGAAATTCCGAGGTAGGCCACCTCAATATGGGAGCCGGAAGGATCGTTTATCAGGAGCTTACCCGTATCACCAAGGAGATACAGGACGGCACATTCTTTGAGAACCCCGAGCTAAAGAAGGCTATGAAGAATTGCCGTGACAATAATTCATCCCTGCATTGCTACGGACTTCTTTCCGACGGCGGTGTACACAGCCACAATACACACCTTTACGGTCTGCTTGAGATGGCTAAGCGCGAGGGACTTGAAAAGGTATATGTTCACTGTTTCCTTGACGGAAGAGACACTCCGCCTCAGTCAGCCAAGGGCTTTGCAGAGGATCTTGAAGCGGAGATGAAAAAGATCGGCGTAGGAAAGATCGCATCCGTTCACGGCAGATATTATGCAATGGACAGAGACAATAACTACGACCGTGTCGAGAAGGCATATTTAGCTCTCACACAGGGCATCGGAAACGAGGCAGAGAGCGCATCCGCAGGAATCCAGGCTTCCTATGATGCCGGAGTAAATGATGAATTCGTAGTTCCTTTCGTAGTAAAGGAAAACGGCGCACCCGTTGCCACCATTCAGGATGGCGATTCCATCGTATTTTTCAACTTCCGTCCCGACAGAGCGCGTGAGATCACTCACTGCTTCTGCGATGATGAGTTTGATAAGTTTGACAGAGGTCCCAGGAAGAACGTTGTATATGTATGCTTCTCGGAGTATGATCCTCTTATTCCCAATCACGAAGTGGCATTTAAGAAAGTGGAAGTTACCAACACATTCGGCGAGTGGCTTGCTGCAAACGGAAAGCGTCAGGCGCGTATCGCCGAGACAGAGAAGTATGCTCATGTAACATTCTTCTTTAACGGCGGAGTGGAGACACCCAACGAGGGAGAGGACAGGATCCTTGTTGATTCACCCAAGTATGTTCCCACATACGATAAAAAGCCCCGTATGAGCTGTTATACCGTGTGCGACAAGCTTTCGGAAGCGATCACCAAGAAGGACGAAGACGGAACCCCTTACTATGATGTTATCATCTGTAACTTCGCGAACCCCGATATGGTAGGTCATACCGGTGTGCTCGAGGCAGCAAAGGAAGCTATCGAGGTGGTTGATAAGTGCGTAGGCGAAGTTGTAAACTTTGTAAATGAGGTTGGCGGAGTGCTCTTTATCTGTGCCGATCACGGTAATGCAGAGCAGCTGATCGATTACGAGACAGGAGAGCCCTGGACCGCTCACACCACCAATCCCGTGCCTTTCATCCTTATCGGTGCAGGAGATGTAAAGCTCAGAGAGGGCGGATGCCTTGCAGACATCATCCCCACACTCATCGACGTGATGGGAGAAAAGCAGCCTGCGGAAATGACCGGAAAGACCCTTATCGTTCATTAAAAAAGGCTTGCATTATCCCTCCATCTGTGGTAATCTAATGAAGTTGACGGCGAAAGCCGATATATTCAGTGGATTGAACTAAGAGTTTATTTACAAAAGCTTCAAAGAGGTTTTAAAATGGTATTAAGAATAATTCTTACAGTTGTATTTATAATAGTTTGTCTTGCTCTTACTCTTATAGTACTTATGCAGGAAGGTAAATCCGCCGGTCTCGGTGCGGTTGCCGGAGCAGCAGAGAGTTACTGGGGCAAGAACAAGGGACGCTCGATGGAGGGCAATCTTGTTAAGATAACCAAGGTTCTTGCGGTTCTGTTTCTTCTGATCGCTATAGTTTTGAACCTCAAGGTTTTCTAAAAGATGATTTCAAAGCACTCCTCGAATGAGGAGTGCTTTTTACTTTACAGGAAATTGCCATGCATTTTCCTGTAAAGTAAACGCTCCGCGAGGATGCGAGGTGTATAACCATGGCGGAAAAGAAGGAGTCATCGCGGCTCATTGCAAACAATAAAAAAGCATATCATGACTTTTTCATAGACGAGACTTACGAGTGCGGAATAGAGCTGGTCGGAACGGAGGTAAAATCCCTTCGCGGCGGCAAGTGCAGCATCAAGGAAGCATGGGTCAGAATAGATGACCACAGTGAAGTCTGGATCTACGGAATGAATATCAGCCCGTACGAAAAGGGAAATATCTTTAACAAAGATCCCCTCAGGGTGCGTAAGCTTTTGATGCACAAGGCTGAAATAAATAAACTGCTTGGAAAAACCAAGGAAAAGGGTTATACTTTAGTTCCGACGGAAGTGTATTTTTCCAGAGGTAAGGTAAAGGTAAAGATCGGGCTTGCCAGAGGTAAAAAGCTCTATGACAAGCGCGAGGATATAGCCAGGAAGGATCAGAAGCGCGAAGCGGAGAGAGACTTTAAGGTTAAGCTAAAAATTTAATAAGGGGTAGTAAAGGTTTCGACAGGGGCTTTGAAGCTGGAGAAGCTATCCGGTGCGATCCGTTAATCGCAAACCTAAATATAAACGCTGACGAAAATCAGTACGCTCTTGCAGCCTAAGCTGTAGGAGGCTGTCGCTTTAAGCGGCCCGTCTGTCCCCGTGCACTCACACGCGGGGGTACAGGCGTCAAAGATGTGAGAAACGACGTGCGCTAAGCTTTGCCCGCACGGGCGTATCATGAAGCTACTTCATCCGGAGGTTTGTCTTTGAACCTCCTCATCGAAGGAAACGGAGCAATCCAAAATCACAGACTATGATAGTAGAAGTACAGGGGATGGGTCTTTGGACACGGGTTCGACTCCCGTCTACTCCACTCTTTAAGTTTTTTCAGCATTATTTCCCGGAAGTGGACAGCGTATACTCCGGCAGGAAGTATGGCTATAATATCAAAAGCCAATTGCTTAAGCTGCTGGTTATATTTCCGGCAGCTTCCGCGCTGGCAGCGTGGATCTGTTCCTTGTTTGTGTAAGGTCAGGGGAATATTTTGCCCAGATTATCTTGGGGCCGCACTGTCATAGTAAATTCCGCAGCCTCTTTCTTAAGCCTGATGCGGTTAAGATCATGATCCCATGAAAGCATAAGGCGTGGATCGGTGATACGGAGAGTTTCCTGTGATATGACAGATGCCCCCTTAATTCTGATGATCGCATTCCCGAGAATGAATATGTCAGGATCGTCTGTAACTTTCATCTCTTCGTAGGTAATGAAGTTCAGTATTACATCCTTGCAGTCCGAGCTGTCGGTAAGTGTGATGGTTTCAGCGGATGCATCGAGGGTTATGCTTCGGATATATGTGATGTGATCTGTACTGTTATCTGCAGTTTTATCTGCAGCCCGATGATCGGTCTTCAGATAATGAGCATTCTTGAGAGGATAAGCATCCTCAAGATGCATTGAGATGGTTTTGATCTCACTGCCAAGATCACATTTCACCGATGTTGCCCGGTACTGTGCGCCGTCCTTCTGATCCATACCCGCGATTGTGGGCAGATTGTGATACCCGGATTGCATGGTCCAGATATCATATCGGTTTTCGGAGAAGGTCTTTTTTGAATAGGTTTCCACTCCGATATCAACGAACATCGGCTTTCCATCCATGTACAGGGTAAAGCTGCCCGTATCATTGTGATTGTGGTTGTCGTTATTGTCTCCGGCCTTGGCTGCGAGAACAAAACGGGGCGATCTGGCAACCATCAGCCCTACACTTGGATAATATATATCCCGGACGGTAGATTGTGGTCTGCCGTCCGTATTTTTATTGTACAGGAGCACATCACCCGAATGCGCGATAGTAAGCACTCTGAGATACAGATTCAGTTTCTGGCTTTCGTCAGCAAAGGGGTCTCCCCGGCTGCAATCCCTGTCAAAGTCACCGGCGGAAGCCTGCATAAGCGCCTCAAGCCCACAGGCTTTTCCGAACAGGAACTCCCTTACGCCCATTTTTCCTGCTTTTGCAGCACAGTCGGAAAAGTTTATATAATAGTCCTCACATGCGTGAACATTCACGATATAAGAAGCGATATTCTTTATCTTGGGCATTGAAAACATATCGGCCAAAGCATTATCGGTAACGGAATTTAAAATATCCATGCAGTGGAAGAGGCACAGCCCTGCATGACGATAATACTGGGCACCTTCATCACAACAGCCGTCATCGCCGTAGTCTTTCATAAAGCAGTCCAGGCTGTAAGCAGCCTGCTTAATTATTTTACGGCGTTTATCATCATCAAAAGGTAACACAAATGCTGCCAGCAGTACATTCTGCGTGCACCAGGGTGTCCAGTTGCACATGGGCTCATCCCCGTCACCCATCCACCAGAAATGCTCGTTTAGATAGGGGATGATCAGGCGGTCGTTTATCTGATCGTGTATGTGTTTCCCGATCAGATCGGAAACACTGTCCAGTTTTTCTTTTAAAAGGTAATATGTTACAGCTAAAAGAGCTGCTGTTTCGCATGCAAAGAGGTCAAGAACAGGCCTTTTTGTATCCGGCAGTATAATCTGCGGAGTATCCCTTATATAAGAGTTGTGTGCGGGAAGCACCCATGTACTTTCTTCGCTTATGCAGTAAATCCCGTCTATTATCTCATTTAAAAACTCTTCATTATCTTCGACAAGCAGCGCTGTGACGAGTGCGCACAGTCGGTGTCTTCTGGAAAAATATTTCTGCTCAAAATCCGAGCGGTTTCCCGTTCGTACAAACTGCATATAGTCACTTGCGTAGATCGGAGCGTAGGGCTCTGCAAGATACTTCCTGCCTTCGTTTATTAAACGGTCACGGATATCATTGGATATCTGCAATCCTTCCGATTTAATCCCTGAAAACGGATCATAGGAGAGCAGTGCACCGCTATAATTATTTATTCTGTTCTGAAAGGGCGTATCAAAAGTACAGTTGTTCATACGAGCTCCTGTGTATACCGGTCTGTTTTTTTATTATCTATTATCAGTTATCTATTACTTATTACCTATTACCTATAATCTCTTTTAGTGCAGATAATGTTTTATAGTTTGGCTATAGCGCAGATTATTTATGGTTTAGCTATATATTCCGAGGGCGTGACTCCCTGTATCTTCTTAAACACTTTGCTGAAATAGAATTCAGAGCCGAAATTAAGCGCATCAGCCACCTCATATACTTTAAGGTTCTCGGTCTTAAGCAGCCTCTTTGCTTCCTCGATCTTGCATATATTTATGTACTCATTAAAGCCGGTATCGTTGTATTTACTGAACAGCTGGCTTAAGTATGAGGGACTGATGCCGAATATGGCAGCCACCTCATTTAACGAAAGCTTGTCATGGGTGTGCGAATTAATGTATTTTTTAACATCGGAAACGATATGATTCTTGTAATCCCGGCGTCTTTCCTCGAACAGGTTGTGCATGCATTCTCTGTATCTGTCCAGCCAGTCTATGATCTGAGAGACCGAGTTCATGCGGTACAGAGAAAGGTACGAATCGGGAGTATCGCTGAAGTGTTCATTCAGCACATCTTCACCGTCGGGAAGTATGGATATAGACAGATATAACAGGTTGCTTGCCAGATCAAGCGCCTGTACGAAGTGTTCCTGATGCTCGTTTAGCAGACTGCTCAGCCTTGATACCGTGTCGGACAGAAGAGCGGGATCGTAGTCCTCGAATGCGCGTATAAGATCTTTCTTGACCAAAGAGATATTAAATGAATCATGGGACTGCGCAGTTCCGATATCGGAGCTGAGCACTACGGGTGCATCGTCATTGCACCTTCTGAAGGCAGACCTTGCATACTGGAATGAATCGCAGATGGACATGGGTGAAGATACACCTACTCCGATACCGCATTTTATGGTTACATTGTAATAGTTATGAACGCTGGTAAATACCCTGTCAAATAATTCCTTCGGATCGGTCAGGTTTCCGGAATCGCAGATTATCATGGCAAAATGGGAATTATCAAGAGTGATCATATAACATGGGCTGGTACGCTCCACAAGATTAGAGATCATTCTGACACATCCGGCAAAGAGTGCTGTATTCTGCGCGTAGGAAAGAGAGGACTGCTGAGAAGACAGCAGTTCTCCATAGCAGCAAAGATACCGGTCATAATCAAATATAAGGCCCAGGTCCTGAGCCTGAAGGCGGAACTGTTCTTCCGATTCAAACAGATCGTGCAGAAGGCTTATCATAAACTTATCGCGCATGCGGTAAATAAAAGATGATTCGGTCAAGGCGGAATCACCTGTTTCATCGCTCATGGGACCGATCTTTTCAATGGCATGGTGAAGGGATTCTTTAAGAATCTCTTCGGTAAGTTCCACTTTTACCAGATACTCGGACGCATCGTACTTGATAGCCTCCCTGGCCATCCAGAATTCCTCATAGCTGGTAAGCATGATAAACACCGGCTTTTTCTTTCCGTACAGTTCACGGCAGGTCTTGATAAGATTAAGTCCGTCCATGACCGGCATTTTGATATCCGTAAGCACAATGTCGGGCATGTCCTTTTTCATGAAAAGGAGAGCTTCCTCGCCGTTTCCCGCCGTACCTGTAACGTCAAGATCCATATTCAGGGATTCTATCATTGATCTTATTCCGATAACTGCCAAAGGCTCGTCATCCACGATAAGTATTTTATACATCTGTCCTTCTTTCTGAGATCAGTACTTTGATCCTGGTATATTTTCCTAACTCACTTTCAATAAACAGGCCGTACTGCTCGCCAAATTCGTATTTGAGACGCTTATGTACATTGCTGATCCCGATCTCTTTAAAGAACTCAGAACGGTTTTCGCCTTCACGGTCGTTGAGAAGAGTAAGACACTGCTCCTCGGGAATGCCCACACCATCGTCCATTACATCAATGCATATATCAGCAGGATCATCACCATGGGGAACATAGTAGGCGTGGATATCTATGGTACCGGTACCGCCTTTGGGCTCAAGCCCGTGGAAGATAGCATTTTCCACAATGGGCTGAAGAGTGAACTTAAGTATCTGGGCATCCATGATCCTGTCATCATCGACATTTACATTAAGTCGTATCATTCCGCCATAGCGAAGGTTCTGTATGGTGAAATAGTTTTTGACCAGAGACAGCTCTTCCGATATGGGAACCAGCAATGATGTGCCTTTGGAAATGCTGCGAAGCAGTGACGCCAGGTTGGTGGTCATCTCGGTAATACCCGTCGCGCCCTGAGCCAGGGACATCATTTTTATGGAATTAAGCGTGTTATACAAAAAGTGCGGATTTATCTGGCTTTGGAGCATCTTGTATTCGAGATCGCGCTTCTGTTTTTCATTCTCAACACGGCTGTCGAGGAGCTTTGAAACGCTCTCGGAAAGGTCGTTTATACCTTTTCCTATTTCGCCGATCTCGTGGTCCGACTCTATGGTTTCATCCCTGGAAAAATCACCTTCGGATATCCGGCCTATCTTTACGCGGATCCGTGAGAGAGGCTTGTGTATCATATCGTTCATCATCTTTACCATGATAAGGCCTATGCCCACAAGGCCGATGAGTATGGCCAGCATGATCAGCCAGAAAAGCCCGACCTGTCTGTCGGTTTCCTTGGAGGATACGGTCTGTGCCAGAAAGCATCCGTTCATTAAGAGGGGATAGACGATAACCGTTCTTTTCCCTTTCGGAGTGTCAACTTTGTATACATTGGTAACATCCGATGACATATCTGACTGATCCTGAAGGATCCTGTAGCCGGCATCTGTTTCTGTAATGGACGAGCTTTCAAGCCGATAGAGATGTTCGCCCATTCCAAGATACAGGCTGCTGCCTTCCTCCATATAATAGGATGGAAGCTTGGATGTTATCATGTCACAGGAGATCTCCATAAAAAGAAATCCACCCTGGTTAGAACGGAATTTATAGGAAATCGGTCGTATAAGCGGTATTACATATTTGGTGTTTTTACCGCGCAGAAAAGGATCTGCGATTACTCCCTGTGAAAAATCATAATTATCGGCAGAGACCATGGAGTCATAATAGGGAAGATCCTTGATAATACCGATCAGGTCCACCGAAGTTGAATAGCTGGCCTGACAGGCCTGAAGATAGTGTTCGTCAGTGGCAACTATCACACGGGGCATATAAATACTGGATGAATTATTCTGATACTCTTCAAACAGACGGTCATAGGTGGCAACACTGAGCACCGAACCGGGTTCCGGGCTTGCCTTGATATATTCCGCAATATCGGAACTTCCCTGACAGAAGCGGGCCATCCTGTATACGTCCTGTATGTTCTCATTGATGGAATCACCAAGCATCCTGAGATTGGATTCGGTGGAGCTTATCAGACTGCTCTGCATGTATTTATGAAAAAAGAAATAACTTGCTGCAGTTATGACCAGACACATACCAAGGATGCTGGATAGCGTCGTGAGCATGATCCTTCTTTGAATTTTGCCTAATTTATGTGTGTTATCCATACGCATGAAAGTATTATAACATAATATATGAGGAAAGAATTTGCAAAAAAACATGTATGTAAAAAAATGTATATGAAATCTAAAAATATTATATTTAAGAGGAGGGCCGCCCGGATCAATTTCATAAAATTATTTTATGGAATCGGAAATTATTTCATGTTTATTTTTTTACTAAACTGATAAGTTATCAGTGAGGACATCGTCCTGTATTGAAATATCAGTGACATGTTGATCAGGGCTAAACAAAAAGGAGGAAAAGCTATGAAAAAGAAAGTAATCAGTTTGCTGATGAGCGCAGCAGTAGCTGCATCATTACTTGCCGGATGTGGCGCACAGCCTGCACCCGCACCTGCAACTGAGGCCCCTAAAACAGAGACAAAGGAAGAGACTCCCGCAGCAGAGGTTAAAGAAGAGACTCCTGCAGCAGAGGAGACAGTGGAAGAGGCAGAGCCTGTTACCCTTAAGTGGGCGATCTGGGATGAGAGCACCACACAGTACTGGGGTGATATCAAGGCTGCGTATGAAACAGCACACCCCAACGTTACCATCGAGATGGTCGATCTTGGATCCACCGATTACATGACCGTTCTTGCAACCGAATTATCAGGATCGGGAAGTGATTTCGATGTAGTTACCATCAAGGATGTACCCGGATATGCAACACTGGTACAGAAGAACGCCATCATTCCCCTTGACGATTATATCGCAGCTGACGGCGTGGATCTTAGCAAATATGCCGGAGCTACCGATCAGGTAACTGTAGACGGCAAGCTTTATGAGCTGCCTTTCAGAAACGATTTCTGGGTACTTTTCTACAACAAGGACATCTTTGACGCCGCAGGCGTTGACTATCCTACAAACGACATGACCTGGGAAGAGTATGATGAGCTCGCAAGAAAGGTTACCGATACAACATTCGGTTCACAGATCTACGGAACTCATTATCACACCTGGAGATCAACAGTTCAGCTTTGTGCAGTTCTTGACGGAAAACACTCCATCCTTGATGGAAATTATGATTTCATGAAACCTTATTATGAGATGGTCCTCAATCAGGAAAAAGACGGCGTGTGCAGAAAGTACACCGATCTTAAGACTGAAGGACTTCACTACTCAGCAGCTTTCTCGGGCGGAGATGTTGCAATGCTTAACATGGGTTCATGGTTCATCGCTACTATGATGACCAACCTTAAGTCAGGCGAGTATGATTCTTCACTGTGCGGCAACTGGGGTATTGTTAAGTATCCTCATGCAGACGGTGTTCCCGCAGGTTCTACACTCGGTACCATCACCGGTCTTGCAGTTACATCAGCAAGTGATACTCCCGATGCAGCATGGGATTTCGTAAAGTGGGTAAGCGGTGAGGAAGGTGCAGCTGTTATGGCTTCATCCGGTAACTTCCCTGCAATCATGACCGACGAAGTTAAGGAAGCAATCACAAGCCTTGACGGATTCCCGACTGATGAGGCATCCAAGGAAGCTCTCAACGTATCAAACCTCTACCTTGAAGTTCCTTACGGTGAGAACGTATCCGAGATCAACTCTATCCTCGACAGCTATCACGGATCTATAATGACCGGCGAGATGAGCATCGATGACGGAATTGCAGCAATGAATGAAGAAGTTTCTGCGCTCCTTAAATAAGCGCTGAATGAACGGACGGAAAAGGTGGGATCAAACGCCCACCTTTTCTCGGATTAAAAGTAATTAAGATCTGACGGAGAGACTGACAGATGAGTAATATGACAGGAACATCCAAAAGTATACAGATAGAAGATCTGCAGAACGCTCTTACCGAAACAATAGAAAGAGTGCATGCGGAAAAGGATGATCGCAAAAAGAAAAAGCTGATACTTCAGATATCCAAATATAACAGTAAGCTCAATAAGCTAAAGAGCGGAAAACTGCTGAGCAGACAGGCTAAGAGGGATCTTATCGCGTATTCCTTCATCGCTCCCAATTTCATCGGATTCTGTGTATTTACGCTGATTCCCATCGTGTTTGCGTTTGCGCTTGCATTTATGAAGTGGGACGGCTCCAATCCCATCACTTTCGAAGGCCTTAACAACTTTAAGAGGTTGTTTGGGGACACATTCTTTAAGGCAGCACTTAAGAACACCATAATCTATTGTGTCGGAACTGTGCCGCTTACCATGGTCGCCTCTTTGGCACTGGCCATAATCCTCAATCAGAAAGTGGTAGGCCGTGGAATATTCAGAACGCTGGCATTTTTCCCCTATGTAGCATCGCTTGTAGCTATCACATCTGTCTGGAAAATGCTGTTTCATCCGTCAAAAGGACCTATCAATAACATTCTTTACACATTTTTCCATGTACCTCAGGAGAGTCTCCCTCAATGGTTTTCGGGCAGCTTATGCGTAATTTCGATGATACTTTTCTCCGTATGGAAATATATGGGGTATTATATGGTCATCTATCTTGCGGGACTGCAGGGAATACCGGGGGAACTCTACGAAGCTGCAGCGCTTGACGGAGCGGGCACGTGGAAGCAGTTCAAGTATATTACCTGGCCTCAGCTCAGTTCTACCACATTTTTTGTTGTCGTAATGCTTACGATCAACTGCTTTAAAGTATATGATATCGCTGTCATGCTGGCAGGCGGAGGAAGCGGTGAGCTTACCACCTCAGCTACGGTACTCGTATATTACATTTATCAGAAAGCCTTTATTGACTGGGATCTCGGTTATTCGAGTGCGGTTGCCATGGTATTGTTCCTGATGGTACTGGTCGTAACCATCATCCAGTTCAGGGGACAGGCAAGGAAGGAGGCATAAGAATATGAGATCTGCACACAGAAAAGCAATAATCCGCAAGATCATAGTATATATACTTTTGCTGATAATAGCGGTGCTGATGATCACACCCTTCCTGTGGATGTTTTCGGCAGCGATAAAAAGTGACAGAGAAGTTTTCAAGATCAATCCGTTCGTATTTATCCCACCGGTACCGAAGTGGTCCAACTATGTAGACATTTGGACTAGGATACCATTTGCAAGATTTGTGGGAAATACATTTTTCCTGACCATAGTTGTTACGTTGCTTCAGCTTCTGACATCGAGCTTTGCCGCATATTCATTTGCAAAGCTCAGATTCAGATACAGAAACGGATTGTTCCTTGCTTATATAGCCACGATAGCAATGCCGTGGCAGGTATACATGGTGCCTCAGTTTATACTGATGCGCAGAATGGGCTTAAACGACAGGCTCCTGGCGATAATATGCCTTCAGGCATTTTCCGCCTTCGGAGTGTTCCTGATGAAGCAGTTCTATGAGGGCATTCCGGATGATCTGTGCGAGGCGGCCCGTATCGACGGAATGAGTGAATATCAGATATACACCAGGATAATGCTGCCGCTGTCAAAGCCGGCACTGGCCACGCTGGTAATATTCACATTCGTTAATACCTGGAACGATTACCTCGGCCCCTTGATCTATCTGAAAACGCAGAATAAAAAGACCATCCAGCTGGGACTTAAGATGTTTATTTCCCAGTATTCATCGGATTATGGCCTGATAATGGCCGGATCCATGCTGTCACTCATACCGGTGCTCATTATATTCCTTTGCTTCCAGAAATACTTTGTTGAAGGTGTGGCAAGCACCGGACTGAAAGGATAAAAATGGCGACTTTATCATTAAAGATACTTGATAAATCAGGTAACACGTTAGCCGTTGCAAGCGGAGAGGATTTTGTTGATCTGGTATATGCGGCAGCATATTCGGAAGGTGATATAATAGAGTTGCAGACCTCCCGGAAAAACATACACATCAACTGGATGGTCGATGATGCGATGCAGAAGGCATTTGTGTATGTGACGGATACGGTAAAATATGACATACCCTTTGGCGAGGCAAGGATAAGCTGTTCGCCCAAGGTGTTTTCCGGAAACAGGCATTATATTTATGCCGAAGTGGCAAGGCCCGAGGAGGTTTATGCATACAGGAATCTGGCATTAAACCCCGCAGACCAGCATAAGGATGTTCCCTGCTATCCCCATGCAAGCGCAAATGTGGAGACCAGAGGGGAGAGCGTGTTTGCGGCCAAGAATGCCATTGACGGAGTGAGAGCCAATCTGTCCCACGGCGAATGGCCTTATGAATCCTGGGGGATCAACAGGCGCGAAGATGCTACCATGAAGCTTGAGTTCGGCAGGCTCGTATGCGTTGACAAGCTTGTTTTTTATACTCGTTCCGATTTCCCTCACGACAATTACTGGACAGAGCTTACTGTGGAATTTTCCGACGGATCGACCGAGAGAGTGCCCCTTTGCAAAACTGCCAGAGCACAGGAGTACAGTTTTACAAAGCGCACCATAGAATACCTGATACTAAGGGATCTTAAAAAGTCGGACGAGCCTTCTCCATTCCCTGCACTGACTCAGATTGAAGTATACGGAACCGTTTGCGGAGAGAATTAAAATGAATGAGATCACAAAAATGAAAAGCCATGAAAAGATCGGATCTGCAGCAGTAGCGGCAGGTCTTGATTTTGCGTGCAAGCAGATCCTTAAAGTGCTTCCGGATTTTACAGATATGTTCCAGCCTGCATACAGCATAGATAATTTCTATACGCCCTCCGAGAATACGGACTGGACCAATGGTTTCTGGACAGGCGAGATATGGCTGGCATACGAATATTTAAAGCGTAAATATCCCGGCAGAACAGATGATGCGGAAAAGCTGTATAATGCCGGAAAAGTGCAGGTAAAAAGCTTTCTTAACCGTATTGAGAAAAAGATAAGTGTGGACCATCATGATATGGGCTTTTTGTATTCGCCGTCGTGTGTGGCTGCTTATAAACTTACAGGGGATAATGATGCCAAAAAGGCTGCGATATTGGCTGCAGACCAGCTGCTTACCAGATTTCAGCCGGTGGGCGGCTTCCTGCAGGCATGGGGGCCGATGAATCAAAGGGAAAACTACAGGCTTATCATTGACTGTCTGCTAAACCTTCCCCTTCTTTTCTGGGCATCGGAGGAAACGGGAGAAAAAAAATACAGAGATATCGCGCTTAAACATATACATACCGCGGTAGCCAATGTTATATGCGAAGACGGCGGAACCTGGCATACATTTTTCTTTGATCCCGTAACCGGAAAGCCCGATCACGGAGAAACATGCCAGGGGTACCGCAACGGATCGGCGTGGGCGCGCGGACAGGCCTGGGGAATATACGGTATGGCCATCGCCTACAGATACACAAAGGATCCCGAATACATAAAGCTGTTTTACAAAGTGGCGGATTATTTCCTTGAGCATCTGCCGGATGATCTGATCCCTTATTGGGATCTGGAATTTACCTCATGGACTAAAGAACAGCTGGAAGCAGATCCTCAGCCGTGGGATTCATCATCGGCTTCCATAGCTGCATGCGGAATGCTGGAGATGTCGGCTTATCTGCCTGATGATACTGCGGAAATATACAGAGGATATGCAGAGAAACTGATGAAGGCTGTATGCGATATATGTGCGGTACATGACACATCCGTATCAAACGGGCTTGTTCTTCACAGCACATATTCTAACCATTCGCCTTATAATACTTGTAACCATTACGGTGTGGATGAGTGTAATTCATGGGGAGATTATTTCTACATGGAGGCATTGACACGCCTTGACTGCGACTGGGAGGTATACTGGTAAATTGAAAGGAACGGAGTTTCTTGATCTTGACAATTTAAACAGCAGGGAAGATTTTGAAAAGCTTCTCTTCGATATACTGGAACCTCTAAGAACGCGGTATAACGATTTCTGTACCGGCATAGAGCGCGACAGGGTGTTTGCGCATTATGACGCAAAGGCAGCGGATATGGAAGCTTTCTCCAGGCCTCTATGGGGACTGGTTCCCGTGTGGAGCACCGGTGATGCCGAAGACAGATATGAGGATATCGCCTCGGAATATGCCGGGATATATCGCAAAGGACTGACCGAAGGTACAGATCCATCCTCGGAAGGATACTGGGGGGATTGCAAGCCTTTCGATCAGAGGTTTGTCGAGATGGCGGCAATCGCATACGGAATGCTTTTTGCCCCTCATGCCGTATGGGATCCGCTGGACGAAAGCGCAAAGAAGAATCTTGCAGCTTATCTTGGACGCATCAATGATGAAGAGTTGCCGGTCTGCAACTGGATACTTTTTGCCGTACTGGTTAATATTGCCCTGAAAAAGAGAGGCATGCCTTACCGGCCCGATATGCTTGAGAACTATTTAAACGGTCTCGAGACATTTTATCTCGGCGATGGGTGGTACTGTGACGGAGACTCCGGTCAGAAGGATTATTATATATCTTTTGCGATACATTTTTATTGCCTTGTATATGCCAAGGTGATGGAAGCCGAGGACAGCGAGCGCTGCATGACTTACAGAAGCAGAGCCATGGATTTTGCAAGACAGTTTATATACTGGTTTGATAAGGACGGTGATGCCATACCTTTTGGCAGATCACTTACTTATCGCTTTTCACAGGTGGCCTTTTTCTCGGCATGTATGCTGGCTGACCTTGAGCCTTTCCCCGTGCCTGTAATGAAGGCGCTTATTACCGGGCATTTAAGAAGCTGGCTTATGAGAGATATCTTTGACGGAAACAAGATGCTCACCATAGGCTACGGATATGCAAATCTCCATATGAGCGAGCGCTATAATGCGCAGGGTTCTCCCTATTGGGCTCTTAAGTCATTTGCATTTCTGATGCTGCCCAAGGATCATCCCTTCTATGCGGAAAAGCCGCAGGCGGATATCAGCCCTTTGTGGAAGGATCCCGTATGCTCCATGAAGCATGCGGATATGCTCGTATATCATTACGGAAATCACACAACGGCCTATGTTCCGGGAGTATACAGCCCAAGGGGACATGGACATATAGTCGAAAAATACGGAAAGTTCGCATATGATTCAAAGTTTGGAATAAGTGTAAGCCGCTCACAGTATGAGCTCTGCGAGTGCGCCCCCGACTGCATGCTGGCTTTTCTGATAGACGGCTATGTGTATGTGCGCAGGATATGCGAGGAACATGAGATAGAAGAAGACTCGGTCGTTTCTGTATGGAGTCCTTATCCCGGTATCAGGGTACGAACGACTTTAACACCTACAGCGGAAGGCCACATTCGTGTGCACGAGATAGAGAGTGAGATCGAATGCACGGCAATTGACAGCGGCTTTGCCATAAGACGCGATGATACATGTATCGTTGATGTAAATGTCAGCGATGATAAAAATGTCAGCTTCGCAGCAAACAAGTACTGTGAGTGCAGTGTAACGGGAACAGTTACCGAAGGATCTGATTTTTCAGACGATCCGGTTTCCGCACATTCTTATATCGCCGATCCCAATACTCATCTGATGTATCCCAAGACGCTGATACCTGCTGTTGAGTACAGGATCCGCAAGGGCAGAAGCATACTTAAAACAGAGATTAAGAGCGTATGGTACGAATAAGCCGGAACCATTAAAAATACACGCCTGACATATATATGTCGGCGTGCATTTTACGTTACAGACGATCTCATAAATTTGATGTAAGCGCGGTTTTATGTTACAATACTTGTGTTTGTAGATTGTTTTGAGGTGGATCGTATGCTTGCACTCAAGATCGTATTTATCATACTTGCCGCTGTATCCCTTGCTTTGGCTGTTATCGGTGCGGTGAGCAGGAGAAAGAATATCGGTTTTATCATCACATCCCTGTTGATAATGGGATGTGATATGATATGTATTGCCATTTTAGGTGTTGATAATGCCGGGCAGGCTCAAAATGTCCTGTTGCCGTATTATATCCTGCATGCTCTGATCCCTGCCACCTATATATTTATGGTCATATTGGTGGACAGGAACAGGAAGCATTTTTATTTTATGATCCCGGCCTGTGTGGTCAGTCTGTATCAGGTTGCCATCATCATAAGCCAGTATTTTGGCAGACGTATTCTTCTTTTCTCCAAAAAGATATTTTTCAAAAACGCATTCTGGGTGGCCGTGATGGATTCCAAAAATGACGGCCTCTTCTTTAGTTTTCGGTCATATATGATCGCAATGTATATTCAGGCTGCGATCGGAGTGATAATTCTCATTCTTTGCATAAGAAAGTCAAACCGCATTTTCAGAACGAGATACTATGTATTTCTTATCATCTCGGCAATATATATTTCAGCCGAGATCCTGAAGTATTCTTTTTCTATTCCCATATGGATGCTCTGTATCGTGTACAATATCATCTCGGCTGTCTGCCTGTATTTCACGGGAGTTTTCTCAAGGAACAGGCTAAGAGAATGGTCACTGGACAGCTTCGCCAACGATATGAGTGATGGTCTGATCCTCTATGACAAGTATAATGACCTGATCCATATCAATGACATGATCAGGAACACTTTGGATAAGGAGCTTGTCGAGGAATTCAGGAATATTGATAAGCTCACTTCCTGGCTTGAAGAAAACAGGGATCCCGAAAATGAAGGAATCGTTAAGTACATATCGGATGATGAAGAGCGGTTTTTCAGAGTGACGGTAAAAGAGATCGGTGGATCCGACTCCAAAGTAGGTACGCTTTATATCCTGCATGACAACACCAACACCATCACCAGGATCAAAGCCATGGAGAGGGCCAACGAGGAGCTGGAGAGAGCAAGCCGCATGAAGTCGGATTTCCTGGCAAATATGAGCCATGAGATCCGCACTCCCATGAATGCCGTGATCGGTATGGCTGAGATCGCCATACGCGAGGATGATCATTCCAGGATAATCGACAGCCTGCTCCAGATCCAGAGCTCGGGAAAGAATCTTTTGAATATAATCAATGATATTCTGGACTATTCCAAGATAGAGTCCGGAAAGATGGAGATAATGGAGGAGGATTATGTTCCCTTCACTGAACTGCAGGAGATCGTAAACATCCTCTCCACCAGGATAGGGGATAAGAACCTTGAGCTTTATATGCTCACCAAGGGAATACTTCCGCATAAGCTGCATGCCGATGCCATGCGTATCAGGCAGATTATAATCAATCTTGCCAATAATGCGATCAAATTCACCAGAGAGGGCTCTGTGGTGATAGTGGTAAGATGTGATCCGGCCGGTGAAGGAATGGTTGAGATGACCGTTCACGTGCTCGATACCGGAATAGGCATCAGAAAAGAGGATATAAGCAAGCTGTTTGTCAGCTTCCAGCAGCTTGATTCAAAGCGAAACCGCAAAGTGGAAGGCACCGGACTGGGGCTTGCCATCTCCCAGAAACTGGTGCAGGCTATGGGCGGCACTATCGGGGTTGAGAGTGAGTACGGAAAAGGATCCGATTTTTGGTTCAAGATCCCGGTTAAGGTCACGGATCCCGCAAACGATATCGAAATCGAAAAAGCCGATGAGAAATATGCTTTTGTCATAAATGAAAAGGATATCCTTGTACATGAATTTGTGGATGAAATGGAGAATCTCAGGGTAAACTGCAGGATGATCCGCTCGCTCGATGAATATGTGCCCACAGGCAGGAAGGATTATATTTTTATCGAGGAATATCTGTATATCGAAAGTACAAGGAAATTCTTTACAGAGCATCCCGATGTGACCGGTGTGGTGCTGGTAGGGCTCAGCTCCGAGTTTAAGCCTGCGGAAAAGAATGTTCACATAATGCACAGGCCCGAGACCACCATGAACATGGTCAACATCCTGAACGGTATATATACGGACTACAGGCTGGTGGACAGAAAAAAAGCCTTTGCAATAGATTTTACGGCACCTGATGCTAATATCCTTGTGGTGGACGATAATGCCATCAATATCTCGATAGTGGAAGGCCTTATAGCTCCGATGAAGCTGAAGATAGAAGAGGCCGACGGCGGCAGGCAGGCCATCGAGAAGGCACTGAATAAGGATTACGACATTATCTTTATGGACCATATGATGCCCGAGATAGACGGTGTTGATGCCACCAGGCAGATAAGGGAAGCCAGGGAGAAGGAAGGAAGGAAACAGCCGGTCATCATAGCACTTTCCGCAAACGCAATGGAAGAGGCCAGAAAGCTTTTCGCCGAAGCCGGAATGAATGACTTTGTGGCAAAGCCTGTAGATGTACGCATTCTCACAGCCAAGATAAAAGAGTGGCTCCCTCCCGAAAAGATAATAGAAAAGGTCGAAACTGTAGAGGAAGATACCGGATCGGAAATAGATAAGGTGACCATAAAGGTCGACGAGATCGATGTTGAAACAGCCGTTAAGGGATTCGGCTCCGCAGCGCTTTTTGAAAAGATCGCCAAAGAGTACTACCTGACAGGTGAAGGCAAGCTTGCCGATATACGCGAATCCTTTACAAATGAGGATTGGAAGGGGTATACTATTAAGGTGCACGCCTTAAAGAGCAGCTCCAGACAGATAGGCGCAATGGCTCTCGGAGATGAGGCCGAAGCGCTTGAAAAAGCCGGTAAAGCAGGAGATATTGAAACGATCAGGGCGGAGACTGAACCGCTTCTTCAACACTTCGCCGGTCTCCTTAACAAGATGAAGGAGTTTTGTGAAGATAAGGAGGAGCTTTCCGATAAGCCGCTTATCGATAAGGAACTTCTGGATTCGCTTCTGTCTGATATGGAGGAAGCCTGCGATGATCTTGATATGGACAGGATGGAAGGCATCAGGGATAAGCTCTCGGAGTATTCCTATGACGAGGCTGTAGCCGGTTTTATAAAGACTCTTTCAAGGGCTGTAAGTGATATGGATACGGATATCTGCACCGAGATAATAGGGAATATCCGCACTGTACTGTAGGCAATATACAGTTGGCTCAAGCATGGAGGAATGATTATGAAAAAAAAGATTATTTCCGCATTTCTTACTATCGTGATGACATCTGCCGCACTGGCGGGGTGTACCGGAGGAGATAAGGAAGACAGCGGTCTGACCAACACAAACAAGGTGGATAATGCAATAGAAAACGCATCGACTGTGGCGGATACTACGGGATTTGTTTACACCGGAGAGGCTCCGATCACAAATGAGGGCGGAAAGCTTAAGATACTTGCGCAGGAATCGAATTATTCCTTTGTCGATATCGGCAGTGCACCTATTGTGCTCAAGGTTTTTGAGGAAGCCGGAGTATCGCCGGAATGGCAGCTTTATGCCTATGATACCTACGAAGAAGAAGTATCACCCATATTGAACTCGGGAAAGATCGATGCGGATATAATTAAGATCCCCGATTCGGGCGATCCCAATCAGGTATATATAAAATCGGGGCTTTTTGTACCTCTGGATGAATTCTTTGATTATATGCCGAATTACACAAAGTGGCTTTCGGCACATCCTGTGGAAAAGGCCGAGCTTACCGCCGAGGACGGGCATATTTATTATGTTCCCGGTCTCAATGTGGCTGACGATTATCAGCCCTGCCTTATGTATAATCAGGTATGGCTTGATAAAGCCGGAATGACCGCGCCCGATAATCTGGATGATTTTGTGACGCTTCTGCGGTATTTCCGTGATAATGACATGAACGGAAACGGCGATGCATCTGACGAGATACCGATGAGCATCATGAAGGAATTCATTCCCTACATGTTCGGCCCCGCATTTGGGCTTGACCTTGTGAGCGGTTTCCAGGCCGATGATCAGGGCAATGTTTTTTATGCCTATGCCGATTCTGAGAATTACAGGGATTATCTCGCTTTTGTCAACAGCCTTTATGCGGAAGGTCTACTTGAAGCAGGGTTTGAAACTCTTGACAGGGATATGGTCATCGACAGGATATCCAAAGATCTGACCGGAGTTGCTTATGATTTCAGCTGGGCAATGTCCATGATGTATTCGAATGTGCTGCCGTATTATGATGGAACCGCCGCCACTGCATTTGTGGGTACAGCACCCTTATCCGGAAAGCAGAAGGGCTTTTACGTCGGAAGGAATTCTCTTGCGGGAATGTTTGGTGTAAATACAGGCTCCTCACAGATAGAGCTTGCTTGTAAATTCCTTGATTACGCCATGAGCGATCACTGTCAGGATTATTACCAGTGGGGATTTGAGGGAGAGAGCTATATTGTAAATGCCGACGGAAGCCGTGCTTATACGGATCAGGGAAATGACAATGAATGGCTTCAGAAGTTCGGCATCAATCCGGCGTTTGTTCTGCCTGCAGCGCAGTCTGTGGAGGCAACGGATATTCTTGTAGCACCCTGGCATGCCGAGATAAACCGTGAGCTTGTCCGGTATATCAGACATCCCTGGCCCGATATTTATGCCACAACAAAGGAAAGTGATACCGCGAATCTGTATCTTCCCGATATTCAAAGCTTTGTTGACAGTAACGCGCTGGAATTCATTACAGGAAAGAAAAATACAGAAGGAGATTTTGACGATTACATCGCAGAGCTTGAAGCGCTTCATCTTGACGAAGTTGTTGAGATAAAGCAGGCGCAGTATAACAGATATCTCAAGGCTTTAAAGTGATGATCGGAAATTAAAATGGCAAAAAAACAGTCTCCGATAATTGTAAACGGATATGCATTTTTTAATGAGCAGGATGCACTTCTTGCCGAAAGTGAGCGCAAAAAAGTCGAGTATCTCCATGCGCATATGGAATTAAAAGACCCCGACAAGATAATGACGGTGTATAAGAAAGCACTCGACGACAGGATGTTCAGGACACCCATAGGCGTTGACTTTTTGCGTGAAGTGCAGACTTTTCTTATTGAGCAGTGTGATTTTCCCGAGGGTGATGTACCTGCTATTCCTCTTTATGTGGAATATGATAAAGAGCTGAAGGAACGGGAGGTCATCAATCACAGGAAGATCAGTGAGAAAAAAGATGGAAAGGATAATAAGGTTCCGTTCATCTTTGTGTCTGTTGTTTTAAACATCGCGCTTCTGGCTGCGGTCATAGCAATGTTTATTATCACTCTCAATTCCGATCAGCCCAACATTCTCAATTATGAGACAGCCATAACAAATAAATATTCCTACTGGGATCAGGAACTTACCGAAAAAGAGCAGGAGCTGAGAGCAAGAGAAGCCGAGATCAAGCTTCGGGAGGAAGAATTAAATAAATAATGGGAATACCGAAAGTGCTCATTGTGGATGATGAGGACAATATAAGAGAACTTGAAAAAGAGGCTCTTTCAAAGATTGACTGTTTTATCCTGGAGGCATCGGACGCAAGGAAAGCCATAGATCTCTTTTTTGAAACAAAGGATGTTTCGCTTATCCTGCTTGATATTATGATGTCTGACATGGATGGTTTTGAGGTGCTGAAGGAGATAAGGGATTTTTCAGATGTGCCTGTGATAATGATAGCCCCGCGCCCTGATGAAAATGAGGAACTGAAGGGGTTTGCGATGGGTGCGGATGATTATATAAGCAAGCCTTTTTCTCCGAAGGTGCTGGCGGCCAGAGCCGAAGCACTGCTCAGGCGGGTAAAGGCTGCCGAAAAAGAAGATGTGCTCAGCATTGGACCGATCCGGATCGATAATACCGCACATCAGGTTTATGTGAACAATGATCCTGTTGACCTGAGCTACAAGGAATATAAGCTTCTGTGCTTTTTTGTAAAGAACAGGGGGATTGCATTGTCAAGGGAAAAGATACTGGACAGTGTGTGGGATTATGATTATTTCGGCGATGCAAGAACTATCGATACACATGTTAAAAAACTGAGAAGTAAGCTCGGCAAGGAAGCCGGGAATCTTATAAAGACAGTATGGGGGATGGGATATAAAATGGAGGATGATCCTGCAGAAAGTTAAGGATCAGACCTTCCATTGGAGGTAGAAGATTATGAATCTGACGTTTAACACTTATTATGAACAACTGATCTATGAAACGGGTGTGCTGAAACGCGTTTCTCAGGAGACGGCTTTCACAGAGTACCTTGTATCCGTCGAAAACAGAGCGGCTCAGAATCCCGCACTTTCAGCAAGTCTAAGAAAAGAACTGATCCAGAACACTATGATCTATCAGTCAAGGATGATCGCAGCGGGAAGAATGCAGGGATGCAACTATATGGAACTTGTTTATCCCGGAATGGGTGTCCCGGTAGTGGCGGAGGCTATGACTGCTCCACAGCCGGCGCAGGTTCCTGTAACACCTCAGCCTGCGCCACAGCCTGCATTTACGCAACCCCAGCCGGCGCCGGTTCCTCAGCCCGTGCAGCAGCCTGTGAATGTACAGCCGCAGCCTGCATTCGTGCAGCAACAAGCTCAGCCTGCTACTGTGCCTCAACCTGCAACATCTCCGCAGCCTGCAGTAGCTTCGCAGCCCATACCTCAGCCTGTACCGCAGCCTGTACCGGTTACGCAGCCGCAGGCCGCTCCCGTAAGAGAAAAGAAGCCCGGTGCGGAATATGCTGTGGGAGGAATTGTTCTCAGCGTTCTCGGAACGGCGCTTATCCTTACCGGATTTGTTATGCTCGCCGTGAATTTCTTCGACAACTTCTGGCAGGGCATGAGCCTGTATCTTGTTTGCGGTGCTTTGATGCTCGTCTCCGAGCTGCTTATCAGAAGACTTGTAAAGAAGCTGTCATATGTGTTCTCGGGACTCGGTATAGCCGGATTCTTTGTTGTGACTCTGATCAATTATTTTGTTCTGGGACTGTATAATTTCTGGGTGACGGTGATACTGCTCTTTGTTTTTTCATGTCTGACAGGAGTATTCGGGTATTTCAAGAAAGCATTTCTGTTTACCGTTATCGGATATTGCAGTGTATTTCTTGGGATTTCCCTTATCGGAAATACATTCGGGGATGTAGAATATCTTTCACTGATATGCATCATGCTGTTCCAGACAGCACTCTGGCTTGCAATGCCCATTGAGAAAAAATACGGAAAGGCATTTTCCATCATTCAGATCGTCGGAAACCTTGTCCTTATGATCACGGCATGCAGCAATAACACCACAGGGTTTATTTTCTCAAGCTACAGAATGAACGGCTTATGGCTCTCGATCTTTGTATCGATAAGCTTTATCATGCTTCTTACGATCCTGTTTGTAACAGGATTAAGATTCTGCAGATACAGCGAGACAGGAACCGAAGAAAAGATCCGCCCTGTAGCGCAGATAGTGTTGGTAGCAATCGGAACAGCCATTTATTCAGTGTTTAAACTGGTCACTGTTCAGGAGATATATTCTGATTTACACGCCAATATTGAGCTGTTCGTTTCGACGCTTTGTTTCGTGCTTGTGGGTGCGGCTTTTGTGTTCTTCTTAATGAGAAAGAAGATAGAGCTTTGGCAGCCTGTTATATTCTATGTGCTTTTAATGTCATTCTTTACGGTATTGGGTATCAAGGAAAGATCGGTCGCTGCGGCGGGACTTACTGTGGTTCTTGCGGGCAGTATCTGCGCAGCAAGGTTTCTTAAAAAGACTTCACTTAATGTGTGCGATCTTGTCATGAAGATACTGTTTTCTATAGTTGCTATTGATATCGCATACAATTATGCATATGAGCCGGGTCACTATATTGTGATCGCAGCGCTTGTGGCTGCAATTGCGGCAGGGAGCGGATTCCTTTGTCCTTCCGAGATCATACTTACCGCCACACTGATATTTGCGGTATGTCAGCTGTCATCTTACAAGCTTTGGCTTATTCTGATATCGGGAGTAATAATGCTGACGGTATTTGTGTTCCACAATGTAAAATGGCTGAGACCTAAAGTGATACTTGTATATGACATACTTGCCATGATCACAATGGTATTTGTGCTCGGATTTTTGAATCATCCTTTCTACAAGAACGATATGATCACCGCACTTCTTGTGTTCTGCTTCGGACTGGCCACTCTCATCCAATACCTGCAGAAGAGTTACGGAATGTTCTTTGCCGGGAAGATGATGCCGATAGCGGTTTATCTTACATATTTTGTATTTATACTCAGGATCAAAGAAGGCTTTGTTACCAGTGCCATACTTATGGCAGTAGCGCTGATCTGCGTGGCTCTGGGCTTTTTGATGAATCAGAAATCCGTAAGGATATATGGTCTGGTGCTTTCGCTGTTTGTTTGTCTGAAGCTTGTGATCTTTGACTTTGCAAGTGCGGCATCTCTTGTTAAGACCATTATGTATTTTGTAGTGGGTATCCTTGCTCTTGTTATAGCCGGTGTGTATATTGTGTCGGAGATGATGCTTTCAAGAAAGAATCAGCAGCTGTTGCAGGAACAGGCTGCGGCAGCGCAGAACCCAATAGTGCAGAACCCGACAGTGCAGAACCCGACACTGCAGAACCCGACAGTGCAGAACCCGACAGTGCAGAACCCGACTGTACAGAACCCAATAGTGCAGAACCCGACAGTACAGAACCCGGCAGTGCAGAACCCGTCTGTACAGAATGCCCCTGCACAGAATGCGGTATATCAGGATCAGAATAATCTGTAATGATCAAAACATTAATACAAAAAGCGGTACATTCATTTTCGGAATGCACCGCTTTAATAAATTATGTATAAGTGGATTATTTAATCTGTTTAATAACCATTTGATCAGGCTACATCATTGTCTGTTCTGATGCCTTTTTCTGCATCGACAAGATTCTGAAGAGTGGTCTCAGCTATGGCAGCAAGTGCCTCCATAGTGTAGAAGCCCTGATGTGATGTGATCATTACATTGGGGAATGCAAGAAGCCTTGCCGTAACGGAATGCTCCATAATGTCATCCGAACGGTCTTCATATACGTTTCCGGCTTCTTCTTCGTAAACGTCAAGTCCAACGCCCAGGAATTTCTTAAGGCGTATTCCTTCGATCAGTTCATTGGTGTCAACAAGCGCTCCGCGAGAAGTGTTTACAAGGATCACACCGTCTTTCATCTTCTTTATGCTTTCAATATTGATCATGTGATATGTTGAATCCATGAGAGGGCAGTGGAGCGAGATAAGATCACTCTGTGCAAGCAGTTCATCAAAGGATACATATTCCACGAAATCCTTAAGAGAAGGATTCTGGTACACATCATAAGCGATGACACGCATTCCGAAGCCTTTGCAGATGCGGCACATAGCGGCTCCGATCTTTCCGGTTCCGACAATACCGGCGGTCTTTTGATAGAAGTTCACACCGCGCAGTCCTTTAAGGCTGTAGTCATTCTCGCGGACTTTGTTATAAGCCTTATAAAGCCTTCTGTTAACGGCAAGTGCGAGAGCCATGGCAAGCTCGGCCACGGATTCGGGTGAATATCCGGGAACCCTTTTTACTGTGATCCCGAGTTCCTTTGCCTTTTCAATATCAACATTATTGAAACCGGCACATCTCATCAGCACGGTCTTAACTCCGCATTCCTTAAGTATCTCGAGAGTTTTGGCTCCCACATCCGCGCTTACAAATGCACATATCGCATCATAACCCTTTGCGAGAGTGGCTGTCCTGGGCTCAAGCTCGGGGTCGATATAATCAACCTCAACTCCTTCAAAACGGGGGATCAGCGGATCAAAAGATCTTTTATCGTAAATCTTAGCAGCATAAAACAATACTTTCATATCTGTTTCTCCTTTCGGGATTAATACATTTATTTAATATTTATAATAGCACTAAATGCCGAAGTTTCGCAATAAATCTTGTAACAAACGGATTGAAATCTGTAACTTATAAAATATTTGGCGGATTTGACTTTTTCAGGGTGACTCTGTATAATCAAATAGGGTATGTGGACTTACAGAAAGGCCATCAAGAACCTAAACTATATGGTGCAGATTTGGGGAACAGCAAATGAGATTATCAAACTTAAAATACAAGAAAGCTTTTATTATTCTGTTATCTCTTCTTTGCATAGGTAATACAGTAGCCTCAGGTTTATTGGCAAGGATTCAAAAGCCTTTACAGTTGGGAGATTTATCATTGCCCACAAGCAGCCTTAACGGTTGCCTTCAGGCACTTTCCTTTTCATTTTGCCTGCTGATGGTAATGATTGATTATAATTTTGGGCTTGTATGTTCACTTATAGTTATTTCCGTATCGATAGTAGGGGCAGGTCAGGCTATAGTAAGGTCAAGCAGCCTATTGGCCATACCCACCATCATTAATTCGATATTTTATATTGCAGCCCTTATCATTATCAGCGGTCAGTTCAGACAGAGCAAGAGAGCCGAGCTAACGGATAAACTGACAGGCCAGATCAACCGCTACGGTTTTGAAGAGATCATACATAAAAAGATCAGATCTTTCGAGAAAGGCACAATTATATTCCTTCATATAAAGGGATTTACCGACATCAATACCAATCTCGGCAGAAGCAATGGTGATATTATCCTCAAGACGGTTTCGGACAGGATCGGTCAGGTTATAGTGGGTAAAGGAGAGGCATACAAGCTGGAGGGAGCTGAGTTTGCCATATTTATCCGCGAGGGAAACGATTGCGAGGAGCTGGTTAAAACTCTCATTGCCATAATCGAAGAAAAGATAGAAGTTAAGATAGGTGAGACGACTTCTAACGTATATGTGAATGTTAAGGCCGGTATTGCAGACTGCCTGAACGGATATGTCAATCCCGACACCCTCATGAAGAACGCAGATATCGCTATGACTTATGCTATGCGTAACGAAGATATCAAATACTGCTTCTATAATGAGAGGATCAAAAAGGGTAGCGAAAGAGAGCATGAGATCGAGGGATATATTAAAGATGCTCTTGAGAAGGATTATTTCTATCTTGTATTTCAACCGCAGTTCGCTATTACCAACAAGAAGCTCAGAGGTTTTGAGACGCTTATCCGAATGAAGCTTACGGACGGAACCATGATCAGTCCCGCTGAGTTTATAAGCGTTGCGGAGAAATCGGATCTGATCCTCAGAATAGATGATTTCGTTATGCGAAAGGCTATGAAAGAGTTTAAGGATACCTGCCTTGAATATGATAAGTCCTTTATCCTTTCCATCAATATCTCCGCCAAGGACATCGCTCTTGACGGATTTGCCGAGAAGCTCATAGAGGTAGCGGACAGTATAGGATTTCCCAAGGAGTGTCTTGAGATCGAGATCACCGAGTACTCCTTTGCAAAGAGTGCCGAAGCCACTATCGGAAACATCAAAAAGCTTCGTGAAAGCGGCGTAATGATAGCCCTTGATGATTTCGGAACCGGCTATACATCCCTTTCTCAGCTTCTTAATCTGCCCATCAATCTTCTTAAGATCGATAAGAGCCTTGTCGACAGCATTAAGAGCAATGACACAAACAAAGATTTTATTAACGCAGTAATATATATGGGTCACCTCATGGAGTGCGAAGTTATTGCAGAGGGTGTTGAGGACGAGGATCAGCTTTCACTTCTCCACAAGCTCGGATGTGATTTCGTACAGGGATTTGTATGGGGCAAACCCACCGATTACGATTCGGTAGTACTTATCTGCAGGCAGAGTGTATGAACAGGATTAACTTCAAAAAAGGAATGATCGTTTCAGCATCAGCATTGTGTATCACAATGCTGTTTTCTGCGTGTGCAAATGCCATCCCGAACCTTTCTCCGGCCGATGAACAGCGCGTGGGAGAGTATGCCGCAATGGTCATGCTCAAATATGACGCCAGCCATCGTTCCAGGCTCGTGGACCTTTCCAAGGTAGTCATTCCCGAACCGGAACCGGTTGAAGAAACCCTGCCCGAGCCTGAACCTGAAGAGCCCGAAGAAATTGTGGTTTCGGGTGATATCGATGAAGGCGGGGAAGATCAGGGCAGCGATGTAAATGTTGTTGATAACACTACGGAACCCGCACAGGAAGAAGTTAACTATACTCAGGAGGAAGTGCTTGGATTTGCGGAGGGAGTTTCTCTTGTTTACAGGGGATATCAGTTCCTTACGAGCTATCCCGAGAATCCTATTGACAGTGCTTTCAGCCTTGATGCCACGGCAGGTAAGAAATTCCTTGTGCTTAATTACACGCTTTACAATCAGTCCGGCACAGCGCAGGATTTTGATTTTATGGGCGACGGTGACGAGAAATATGTGTTTAAAGTGGTTGTAAACGGCGATGTGTCACGCACTGCACTTATAACTCTGCTTATGGATGATCTGTCTACTTTTAAAGGCACTGTTGATAACGGAAGCGGAGAAGATCTTGTACTTTTATTTGAGATTGATGAATCTGTTGAAGTCAGTTCCCTGGAGCTTGTCATCAAGAATACCTCCATCAGCAGTTCTGTTATCCTTGAGTGATAATTATTTGATATATGATATATACAATTACTTTTAATCCCGCTATTGATCATATCGTGAGGCTTTCTTCGCCCTTTAAGGAGGGAGGCCTTAACAGGAGCAGTAGTGAGGATTATTTTATTGGCGGAAAAGGAATAAATGTTTCGATAGTGCTTAAAGTACTTGGACTTGAAAGTACTGCATTAGGGTTTCTTGCGGGCTTTACGGGGCTTGAGATACTCCGCGGAGTAGAGGAAAAGGGTATAATTCCAGATTTTGTTATGCTTGATGAAGGAAATTCAAGGATCAATGTGAAGCTGAAAGGCGCGGACGGGACCGAAACAGAGATAAATTCCGGGGGACCCGATATTCCGGAAAATAAAAAAGAAGAATTCATGGAAAAGCTTTCCGCTCTTAAGGAAGGCGATTATCTTATAATTTCGGGAAGTGCGCCCAAGTCTCTCGGAAAGGATTTCTGTGGGGACATCCTCAAAAAGCTTGAAAAGAAAAATGTAAGATGTGTCGTAGACACTTCGGACACACTTTCTGATTCAATAAAATACAGACCTTTTCTGATAAAACCCAATCTGGAAGAGCTTGAAGGCCTTTTTGGCAGGAAGATTTCGGGGCTTGATGAAATCATAAGCTGCGGACGTGAACTTCAGTCTCGCGGAGCACAGAACGTACTTGTTTCCATGGCAGAAAAGGGCGCTGTGCTTTTGACATCGGACGGAATGGTTATACCGCACGGATCCTTAAGCGGTGAAGTCAGAAACTCTGTGGGAGCAGGGGATTCGATGGTTGCGGGATTTGTTGCAGGTTTATTAAGAACCGGTGATTATTCAGAGGCATTAAAGCTTGGAATAGCCGCAGGTTGCGCTACAGCTTTTTCGGATGATCTTGCAACAGGAGAGTATATCAGTAAAATATATGAACGTCTATGAGAGCAATAAAGCAGAAGGGATTGTCTGCTCAAAAGGAATAGGGATCGGAAATGTCGTTTTTGTGGAGAAAAATGACATTAGTTTTGATGCTGTAAGACCGGAAAATGCGCAGGATGAAGTTGAAAGATACAAGAATGCGCTTTCTGAATTCATTGAAAGGACATCGAAATTTGCAGATGAGCTTGAACGCAGTCTTGGAAAGAAAGATGCAGAGATCCTAAGGTCCCATATAGCTCTTGCCAAAGATCCCGAGCTTGACAGCCTCATAGTTAAGATGATCATGTCGGGAAAGTGCGCAGAAGCCGCAGTTTCAAGCGTATGTAACATATTCAGCAAGATGTTTGCCGGGATCGAAGATGAAGTGATAAAGCAGAAATCACTGGATATAATTGATGTTAAAAGGCAGCTTCTTAATGTGCTTCTCGGTTCGGAAGAAGATGCCGGGTTTGAAAAAGGAAGCGTTATTGCTTCCAAGGATATAGAACCTTCGCTTGTGGCGGTACTCTCGCCCGATAACATAAGCGCTATCATAACCGAAAACGGAAATGAGAATTCTCACAGTGCCATTCTTGCAAGATCATTACGCATTCCATTTGTTTCCGGTATCAGAAATATCGAGGAGAGGCTGATTGGCGGAACGCAGGTAATTGTTGACGGCTTTGAAGGCTTGGTTTACATAAATCCGGACAATGAGCTTATAAAGTATTATGAGGAAAGAAGGCAGAAGGAGAAGGATAAAGAGCTCGGATTCGAGGCTTTCAGAGGCAAGGAGACAGTTACCGGTGACGGTAAAAAGATAAGTCTCATGTGCAATGCTTCAGGACTTGCTGATCTAAAAAACGCGATAGAAAATGATTGTGAGGGAATAGGGCTATTCAGAACGGAGCTTATCTTCATGAGATCGGATCATGCACCTACCGAGGAGGAACAGTTTGATCTGTATCAGAAGGCTGCACAGCTTCTTGACGGGAAGCCGCTCACGATAAGAACGCTGGATATAGGCGGAGATAAGAATATACCTTACCTCAAAATGAAGGAAGAGAGTAATCCTTTTCTGGGATTAAGGGCTATCAGATATTGCCTGAAAAAGAATCCGGAGCTGTTTAGATCACAGATACGTGCTATTCTGAGGGCAAGTGCTTTCGGGAACATTAGGATCATGCTTCCGATGATATCGGATGTATCTGAAGCTATGGACGCAAAGGCTCTGATCGACGAGGTTAAGGAGTCTTTACGTAGGGAAGGGATCCCTTTTGATAATGATATCAAGACCGGTTGCATGATCGAAACACCCTCCGCAGCCGTTATTTCGGATATTCTGGCAAAGCATTTTGATTTCTTTTCAATAGGGACAAACGATCTGACCGGTTATGTGATGTGCAGTGACAGGGGGAACTCCGAGACGGCCTATCTGTATTCTGTGTGTCAGCCTGCAGTATTAAGGCTTGTGGAAAAAGCATCAAAGAGTGCACGTGAAGCCGGTATACCCATAAGTGTATGCGGAGAAGCAGCGGCAGATGACAGGCTTTTGCCCTTATTTATTGATTATGGGATCACGGGGCTTAGCATATCCCCCGGAGAGGTGCTTAAAAAGCGCATGCTGATTTCTCGATTAAACAGTGAAAACGCTGCGGATATCGCTGCGAATATACATAAACTTGAAACGGCCGAAGAGATAATCAGTTACCTGAATGAGTTCTGAAGGTTGCATCAGTTTACATAATTCAAAACAGAAGCGTTTATAAGAAAAAAATGTGCAAAATTTTCTGTTTTGTGTTTCATTTTCTGTCAATTATGTTATAATTCTTAATAGGTGTATACTCTTTGAGTGAACCAGTATTTTATTAAAATGTCGCCAGAGCGGCGGAAATGAGGTTTTGATGGATACAAAGATCTTACTTGAGAATGGTACGAACGAACTTGAGATCCTTGAGTTTACGCTTGGTAATTTTTCATACGGAATTAATGTAGCCAAGATCAAGGAAATAATTTCTTATCAGCCGGTTACCCCTGTTCCTAATTCACATCCGAGCATTGAGGGTATATTCATGCCGCGTGATATCATGATCACGGCTATAGACCTTAAGAACTGTCTTGGAAGAGGCACATCCGAACCCAAAGGACTTTTCATCATCACCAATTTCAACAGTCTTAATATTGCGTTCCATGTTGATGCGGTTCTCGGCATTCACAGAGTATCATGGAGGAACATCATTAAGCCCGACGCTACGATCTCTTCTGCTGAGGCCAGTGTTTCAACCGGTATCATCAAAAAGGACGATCAGCTTATCATCATTCTCGATTTCGAGAAGATTGTTAGTGACATTAATCCCGAGACAGGGCTTAAGGTCAGTGAGATCGCTGAGCTCGGTCCCCGCAGCAAGAGCGAAGTTCCTATTCTTATCGCAGAGGATTCACCTCTTCTTAACAAGCTTATCGTCGATTCGCTTACCAAGGCAGGATATGAGAATCTTATCCACACCGAGAATGGCCAGAAGGCATATGATGTAATCGTTCAGTGCAAGAATGAAGGCTCGCTCGATGAGCATGTAAAGATTCTTATCACCGATATCGAGATGCCCGAGATGGACGGTCACAGGCTCACAAAGCTTGTTAAGAGTGATGAAAAGACAAAGCATATTCCTGTTATCATATTCTCGTCACTGGTTAATGATGAGATGAGAAAGAAGGGTGAGGCACTCGGTGCAGATGCGCAGCTTTCTAAGCCGGAGATCGGAAATCTTGTAAGGATCGTAGATGGACTTGTAGAAAAGTACAAACTGTAAGCCTAAGGCATAAGACTCAGACATTTATAAACAGAGGAATCAAAAGCCATCCCACTTGTTTGCGGGGTGGTTTTTTGCGTTATATCATGTAAGGTATTATGCCTTAAAGTTCTCGATACTATCCTTATTATGCTGCTCAAAAGTTTTGTCCTCGACAAGTGTACCGGTAAGGAGACTTGATTCTCCCTTCGCTACTAGAGTTTTCTTTTGTGTGTTCATGGCATTTTTCTGATTTTTCTTCTGTTGTACCGCGGGCGTTTTTGTGATAGAATAAATAAGTATTTTTATGCGTAAATACAGATCAAAAGGCTTCTTATTATAAAGATTGGATACGAAGAAAAATGTCATCAGAAGATTATCTTGACAAGCTCCTAAAACAAATGATGGGCGACATTGATCCGGCGCAGGAATTTGCCGAAAAACCGGCAGAACCTGAGCCTGCTTCCGAGGCCGCTCCTGAAAATAATACAGAGGAAACACCTTCGATCGATGAGGAAATTCCCACCATCGGTGAAGAGATTGCGTCGATCAATGAGGAAATCCCTTCAGTCGAAGGGGATATTCCTTCTGTTGATGAAGAAATCCCATCTATCGATACGGATTTTCCCTCCATAGATACAGAAATCCCTTCAGTCGAAGGGGATATTCCTTCTATTGATGAAGAAATCCCATCTATCGATACGGATATTCCCTCCATAGATACAGAAATCCCTTCGATCGAAGGGGAAGTTCCCTCCGTTGATACGGAAATTCCTTCGATTGATGAGCCTGATTTAATCTCTGATTCGGATGAGAAAATCATAATTGCTGAACAGAATATATCTCATGATATGGAAATCCCCATGGATGTTGATACCATGGGGGTTGTGATAGACAGCGCACCCTCGCTTGAGCCCGCAAAAGAGGCACCGCTTGATTCCGAAATCGCTGATCTTATGGCTGATATCATGCCATCATTTGACGCAGGGCTTACTTCCGTATCGGAAGAGTTGGCCGCTGAGGCTCATAAAGAAGTTTCAGAAGATAATCCTGTCATTGACATTCCTGAAATCGAGATTCCTGCAGTGGAGCCGGTTGCAGAGGAAGCACCTGCAGAAGAGCCTGTAATTGAGGTTTCGTCTGATGAACCGGGTTTAGATATTCCATCGCTTGACATCCCTCCGGAAGTGACAGCCGAAGTGAGCGCTCCTTCAGAGGAAACTCCGGCCGACGATATCCTCAATCCCGACGATATTGCTGCGATGATCGAGCAGGAAAATATCGAGGCTACTGCAGAGGAGCCCTCAATTGAGATTCCTGAAATTGAAATTCCTGCAGAGGAGCCGGTTGCAGAGGAAGCACCTGCAGAAGGATCTTCATCAGCTATGACAGTATCACCTGATGATGTAAATCCTGATGATATAGCGGAGCTTCTTGCAAATGAGAACACTATATTTTTCGGAGATGATATGCCGGCCGGGGAGTCTGCGGCCGAAGAAAGCGCAGTTGAGTCTGTTGCTGAAGAATCCGCGGTAGAGGAATCTGCTTCAGACGAGCCTGCAATAGTAGAGACTGTACCGGGCGAGGCTGATTCCGCGGTAGATGGATCCGTGCCCGAGATGGATATAAATGCCGAGCTTGCAGCACTTAATGCCGAGCTCGAAGCCGATGACGGCATGGGTGAAGAAGACATCGAGGCCATGCTTGCCAAAGCGCGCGAAGAGGGAGAAGCCGAGCAAAGCGGTGAAGAGATGCCGCTTGGCGATCTGATAGATACATCCAATGACGGAGAAGTAGATGCCATCGGCGACCTGCTTGATAAAGCTGAAAGAAATGAAGCTATTGACGCAGGAGCTATAGATAACATTACGAACGGACCGGCTATGCCTGACCCGTTTGATGAAAGAGCCGCCCTTCAGGAAGCAGCTGCAGATTCCAAGGAGTCTAAAAAAGCCGAAAGGAAGAGACTGAAAGAAGAAAAAGCAGCGGCAAGGAAGAAAGCAAAAGAGGAAAAAGCAGCCGCAAAAGCCGCAAAAAAGGCCCAAAAAAGCGAATCGTCGGCTCCTTCTACGCCGGGGTCTGATAATGTTGGAGCGGATCTGCACGATACCGACCTGAGCGATGTAGAAGCACTTCTTGCCGGCGCCGAGATTGCCGGAAGCATGACAGAGGCTCCCGAACCCGATGCAGCACCTGCTTCCGGTGATGGAAGGGTTGAGCTTACGGAGGATAGCGTGGGCTTTTCCGAGCCCATGGAAGATGTATTCTCCAACTTTGGACTTGATACGGGAGAGCTTTCATCGGCTGCAGAAGAATCTCCATCCGGGTCACCGGTATCCGATACAGCCGAAAGTGCACCGGATGTTGATATTCCCTCGGAGGGAGGAACTTCATCAGGCACTGAAGAAGAGGGTGGGAAGAAACCCTCCCTGCTTGACAAGATCAAAGGAATCTTCTCTAAGATCGGCGGAGCGCTCGCCGAATCCGATGACGAAGAAGATGAAAGCGGTGAATTAATGCTTTCCGACGAGAATGCCCAGGTGCTTGAAGAACTTGAGCAGGAGGGTGACGGCGGAAAGAAGAAAAAGGATAAGAAAGCCAAGAAGGATAAGGGCAGCTCGCCTGACGGCGAAGGCGGTGAAGGCGGAGAAGAAGGGACAAAGAAGGACAAGAAGCCCAAGAAGGAGAAAAAGCACAAAAAGGAAAAGGCTCCTGCTCCCGATGACGGAAAGCCGGGTAAAAAAATTCCTCTCAAGAACATCGTAATGGTTGTTATCGTATGCGGAATGTTTGCCGCTGTGTTATTTATCATTGTCAGGTTTGCAGGTGATTTCTCTATTAAAAAAGCGGGAAGGGCCGCCTTTAAAAACGAAGACTATCAGACATGCTATCAGGATCTTTTCGGAAAAGACCTTAATGAGACTGAGACTATAATGTTCAATAGTTCCGAGTGCATATTGCGCATCAGACTTTGGCTCAGGGAATACGAGATCCTTTCAGAAGAAGGCTCGGAGGTAAGAGCGCTCGACAGTCTTATTCAGTCCGTCAATGCTTATCCGGGGCTTTATGCTTCAGCAGTTGAGTGGAGATGTCTTGATAAGGTTGAGCCTACATATTCGGAAATGCTGTCCATACTCAGTCAGAAGTACGGACTAAGTGCTGAAGAAGCTGTGCTTATAGCTTCCGAGCCGGATGATATTGTGTATACCAGATTGGTAAATGCCATTGCAGGCGGAAGTACCTATACCGATGCGATGAATCAGATAAACGGTATTCCGTCCGAATCTGAAGCTCCGCTTCCTGAGCCGGAACCGGAGCCCGAGCCTTTATATGATCTTCTTCCGGAAGAGGATGGAGTGACCGGTGAAGGATTTGTTGAGAATAATGATTGATGAAGGACATTTATAAATGATCGCAATAATCGATTATGATGCCGGAAACATCAAAAGTGTAGAAAAAGCAATACTTACATTCGGCGAGGAGGTAATTCTTACAAGAGACAGGGAAGCAATTCTGTCTGCCGACGGAGTGATCCTCCCAGGAGTCGGGTCCTTTGGCGAGGCGATGAATAAGCTGAATGACTATGGGCTCACGGATGTAATAAAAGAGGTGGCCGACAGGAAGATACCTCTTCTTGGGATATGCCTTGGACTTCAGCTGCTTTTCGAGTACAGCGAGGAAAGCCCGGAGGCAAAAGGAATCGGTGTGTTAAAAGGTCATATTAAAAGAATACCCGATACCGGACTCAAAATACCCCATATTGGATGGAACGACCTTTCATATCCCAACCCGGGACGATTGTTTAAAGGTGTTCCTGAAGGTACTTACGTTTATTTTGTACACTCTTATTATCTTGAAGCCGACGATCCTGCTATTGTTACCGCTACAACAGAGTACGGAACAACTATTCAGGCTTCTGTGGAATGCGGAAACATTCTTGCCACACAGTTCCATCCCGAGAAAAGCTCTGATGCAGGGCTTAAGATGCTTGAAAACTTTATTGGAATAGTCGAGAGTAATTGACAGGAAACCGACAGATGCACACAAAAAGAGTGATCCCCTGCCTTGATGTCAAAGACGGAAGGGTGGTAAAGGGAATAAATTTCGTAAATTTAAGAGATGCCGGAGACATCACCGAAGTATCATCTGCATACGACAAAGCAGGTGCCGACGAGCTTGTGTTTCTGGATATCACTGCATCGAGTGATGCCAGGGATACCCGTATAGACTGGGTAAGAGAAGTTGCGTCGAGAGTGTTTATACCTTTTACGGTAGGCGGCGGTATCAGGACAGTTGATGATTTTAAAGCTATTTTGAGAGAAGGAGCGGATAAGATAGCTGTTAATTCTGCCGCGATACTTAATCCTCCCCTTATTTCGGAAGCAGCCGACAAATTCGGATCCCAATGTGTTGTAGTGGCAATTGATGCTAAAAAGCGCTCCGACGGCAGCGGATGGACTATATATAAAAACGGCGGAAGAGTGGATATGGAGATTGATGCCGTTGAGTGGGCCGCCAAAGCCGAAAAGCTGGGTGCAGGCGAGATACTGCTTACCAGTATGGATACCGACGGAACCAAAAACGGATATGATCTTGAACTCACAAAGGCGGTTGCTGATGCGGTTAAGATTCCTGTTATAGCATCGGGAGGTGCGGGAAAATGCGAGCATTTTTATGATGCCATTGAAGCCGGCGCAGAGGCTGTGCTTGCCGCATCGCTTTTCCATTACAAGGAGCTTGAGATTAAGCAGGTTAAAGAGTATCTGCGCAGCAGAGGTGTGAGTGTAAGGCTCTGATCATAATACTAATCGAAAAGAGATTATAAAATGCCCGGTATAGAAAACGACTGGCTTGAAATATATAATGACGAGTTTAAAAAGCCTTATTATAAGGAGCTTTTCAGATTCGTTGGGGAAGAGTATTCAAAAGGCAAGGTTTTCCCGCCTTCCGATGAGATATTCAGTGCTTTTAATCTCACGCCTTTGAGTAAGGTTAAAGTAGTTATAATCGGTCAGGATCCATATCACAATGATGGTCAGGCTCATGGGCTTTCCTTTTCGGTTAAGCCGGGAATAGATATACCGCCGTCCCTTGTGAATATTTACAAGGAACTCCATGATGATCTGGGGTGCAGGATCCCCAATAACGGATATCTCGTAAAATGGGCTGAGCAGGGCGTGCTGATGCTCAATTCCGTTCTGACGGTGAGAGCCCATCAGGCATTTTCACATCAGGGGCACGGCTGGGAGGAGTTTACCGATGCCGCGATAAAAGGATTGAACAAGCAGGACAGACCCATAGTGTTTATCCTGTGGGGAAGGCCTGCTCAGAACAAAAAGAAGATGCTGGATAATCCCAATCATCTTATTCTCGAAGCCCCGCATCCAAGCCCGTTATCGGCACACAGAGGGTTTTTCGGAAGTAAACCCTTCAGTAAAACAAATGAGTTTTTGATCTCCAAAGGTCTGGAGCCTATTGACTGGCAGATCGAAGATATATAGCAACAAGGAAAGGCGAAAGAAATGAAAGCAGCAATTTTAGGTTACGGTAATTTGGGAAAGGGCATTGAGCTTGCCATCAGACAGAATCCCGACGTTGAGCTTTGTGCTTTCTTTACAAGAAGAGATCCTGCGTCTCTTAAGACAAACACAGAGGGCATTCCCGTATACAGCGTGGATGATATTGTCTCCCACAAGGATGAATTCGATATTCTGTTTATCTGCGGTGGAAGCGCAACGGATCTTCCCAAGCAGACTCCCGAATACGCAAAGTATTTCAATGTTATCGACAGCTTCGACACACATGCAAGGATTCCCGAGCATTTTGAGAACGTGGATAAGGCTGCAAAGGAGAGCGGGCATGTGGCTCTTATCAGCTGCGGATGGGATCCGGGAATGTTCAGTTTGAACAGGCTCTACGCAAACTGCGTCCTTCCAGAAGGCAACGATTATACTTTCTGGGGAAAGGGTGTAAGCCAGGGACATTCGGATGCCATCAGACGTATCGACGGTGTTAAGGACGGTAAACAGTATACTATTCCTGTCGAGGCAGCACTTGAGGCAGTTAGAAATGGTGAAAACCCCGAGCTTACCACCAGACAGAAGCATTTAAGAGAGTGCTTTGTTGTGGCCGAGGAGGGTGCTGACAAGGCTCGTATTGAGAACGAGATAAAAACTATGCCCAACTACTTCGCTGATTATGATACAACCGTTCATTTTATTTCCGAGGAAGAGCTTAAGAGAGATCACAGCGGTATTCCGCACGGCGGATTTGTGTTCAGAACGGGAGTGACCGGTGAGAATAAGGAGCATAAGCATGTGATAGAGTACAGCTTAAAGCTTGATTCCAATCCCGAGTTTACAGCAAGCGTTCTTGTCGCTTACGCAAGAGCGGTAGTTCGTATGAAAAACGAGGGAATGAGCGGATGCAAGACTGTATTTGATGTTCCTCCCGCATACTTGAGTCCTCTTAGTGGGGAAGAGCTGCGTGCTCATCTGCTTTGATCGGACCACGGAGAACAATATACGTAAGTTCCAAACAGGAGATTATGAAAAAATGGAGAAAAAGGCATTTGTTACCAAGGAAATGGTAGAGGATATTGTTAAGAAATATCCTACTCCGTTTCACATCTATGACGAAAAAGGCATCCGTGAAAATGCCAAAGCTCTAAAGGAGGCTTTTTCGTGGAACAAAGGATACAAGGAGTATTTTGCTGTAAAGGCAACGCCCAATCCTTTTTTGATCAATATTCTGCGTGATTACGGCTGCGGAACGGATTGTTCTTCGTACACCGAGCTCATGCTCAGTGATGCCATCGGATTAAAAGGCGAAGACATAATGTTTTCGTCAAACGATACACCTGCAGAGGAATTTGAATATGCTGCAAAGCTCGGTGCTGTCATCAACCTTGATGATATAACCCATATCGATTTTCTCGAGAAAACCATAGGTTATATTCCCGAGACCATTAGCTGCAGATATAATCCCGGAGGATATTTCGAGATAGCAAACAGCATCATGGATAATCCGGGAGATGCAAAGTATGGATTTACCACCGAGCAGCTTTTTGAAGGGTTCAGGATCCTCAAGGAAAAAGGCGCGAAGAATTTCGGTATTCATGCATTTCTTGCAAGCAATACGGTAACAAATGATTATTATCCCCAGCTTGCAAAACAGCTTTTTGAACTGGCTGTTAAGCTGGAAAAGGAAACAGGGGCTGACATTAAGTTTATCAATCTGTCAGGCGGGATCGGAATACCATACAGACCGGATCAGGAAGCCAATGACATTAGGATCATCGGTGAAAGGGTTCACAAGGTATATGATGAAATCCTTGTTCCTGCGGGAATGGGAGATGTGGCTATCTATACCGAGCTCGGAAGGTTCATGATGGGACCTTACGGACATCTTGTAACCAAGGTGCTTCACGAAAAGCATACTCACAAAGAGTATATCGGTGTGGAT
>DFKZ01000042.1 GCA_002373975.1 Lachnospiraceae bacterium UBA3632
AAGGAGGAGCGCATGAATGCTTACAATAGAGTTACTAATCGCAGTGTTAGCTTTCGGGCTGACATGCTATGCTGTGGGCTATTCTCACGGAAAAGACTCTGTAAACAAAAGAAAGTAGCCGCTCTGTCTGGAAAACGATGCGGCTACAATCTGTTTCATTAAATAGGGAGTAGCCATTCATATGGCGCTCGCTCTTTTATGTTCAGAAGTATATACCCTAACGGAGGTTTTGTCAAATCGCCCAAGTCCGGTTATTGGGAGGGAAAAGAACATAACCCGCTGCACAAGGCAACGGGTTTTGAATCTTAATAGGTTTTTCTTGTTAGTTAATTAGCCATCCATGCTTGAGGATGCACTTGACGGCCAACGGACAATCGAGTAGGGGGAACTCCTACTCGATTGTTTCCACCTCACCTCATCTTCCGCAGTGCATATGAAGCCCTGAAATCAGTGCTATCACGCCATCTTCTTATGTATCCCATCACACTGCCTTTGAGTATTATGGATTTGTAGATCAGATTTTCTATGAGGTTTATGTTGGCTCTGAGACGCGTTTCCACGACTTTGAATTTGATGTGTACGCTTGACGGAGACTTCCGGGTACCGAGATTATCGCTGACAACAAGCCGGATTTCTGGTAAAATTTATATATTAGTATGCCATCACGGAGGGATAAGGAAACGGGGGGCGTACCAATATAAAATAATGGGAGCGTGTGCTCTTAAGGCAAGGAGGTACCGGTATGGTTGATGAAAAGATTACTATTCAGGATGCTTCAGAAGTTGCTCCCAATCTGCTCCGTATACTGGACAGAGGTTTGGAAGACATAGAGGCCGGAAGAACACTGCCGCATGATGAAGCACATTAAAATATACATCAAAAAATTTTCAGGCATGGATCTGATGGACTACGATTTCGCATCGCTGACTGAGTGAACCCTTTTTTCATGTAATATAAACAGAATACTTTAACAACGGACAACCGGCGTATACAGAGAAGACAGACCCTGTACTGGCGGTTTTTTTGCATTATAAAAGATTTCAGGAGATGATGATCATGAAGAAGTTACGGGATATCACGAATAGAATTAGCCCACTGGGGACGGCACTGTTGAAGGAAAAGAACAGATACAGCGGTAATAGTATAGGAGGTCGAGTCGCGTCGTGGCTTGTGGCTACTGTCATCGCCTTCTCCGTTAGTATGATTTTCCCCTTTGGGGCAAATGAGGTGCATGCAGAGGAACCATTTGAGAAGACGTATGAAAATACAAGTCTTGGAACAAAAAGTATCGGAAATCCATATTATTCATATGACGGAATCGGTCATTTTAACTATGTTTACTATGGGAAATACAATGGGAACCCCGTAAAGTACAGGGTTCTCGATACAGCATCCTATGATTTTGGCGTGGAAGGTGGCTCTATGCTTCTTGATTGCGACCTTTCACTTTTCGATGCCCGGTTTGATGATGATGGGATACCGAATACCGGCGCAACATCAGTGAATGAATGGGAGTATAGTGATCTGAGAAAAAGCCTGAACGGAAACGGATTTTTAAATAAGAATGGTGTATTTACAGACAACGAAAGAGCAGCGATAGCTACAAGCATAAAGCCTGATCGCTCCGAAAAAGATGGTGCGGCACGTATTACGTCTTTCAGTTCTTGCCCGTATGTTCCGTTAACCGGAGACAGAATTTTCCTTTTGGACGCGGCTGAGGCGACAAGTTGGTTTTATGGGTATGATGATATGGATTTGTGGCAGAGTATCCGTAAAGCTCCGGCACGAGGGAAAAAAAGATCCGATGGAAATGAGGATGGGGATATACCGGATTATTGGCTTCGTACGAATGGTGAAGGCGGTACACCTTGGGAAAATGTGAGAGTCGTCAGGTGCTATGATGAAGGAGAAGATCTCGATATCGGGAATCTTGACCTTGTTCCTGTGAATAATCTTTTTGAGAGTGGTGTCAGCCCTGCTTTTAATTTGAAACTGTCATCCGTTCTTTTTTCGACGAAGGTAAACGGCGGAAATAAGCTGACCGTAACAGACAACTCATTAAAAGCATCCGTTAATGGTAGTGTAGCCAGAAATGGAAACAGCATCTCGATTAGCTATACCGTATCCGGTAATCCCAATCGGCTTTCGGTCTTTATTACCGATAAAACGTATTCAAATAACTCTTCCTCACTGAAATATTATGAAGCCTTAAAATCTGGTCAGATTCCTGCATCCGGAACAGTCAGTTTTACAATTCCTGACAATCTGGGAACAAAATACAAAATGTATCTGGTGGCAGAGAAGGTCTATGACGGTTATGAAACGGATTATGCAAGTATACCGGTAGAACTTAAGAATACAAGCTGTAGCATAACCTTTGATCCTGTCGGCGGATCCTTAAATACAGAGGATCGTACCCAAAATACCAGTATGGACGGAACCTTAAGCTATCTTCCTGCCCCTACGAAGAATGATCAGTTTTTCATCGGATGGTTCACGCAGAAGACAGGCGGCGTAGAGGTTACGGAGGAAACTGTATTTTCCAATCAGACTACAATATATGCTCATTGGTCAGAATTATACTACATCGATAAAAACGGTAAACGGCAGGCTCTGAATAAAAGCACTACAACAACGCTGGACAATGATTCGTTTGATGACGAAGAGGGTTATAGATGGATCCAATGGGATGAAAAACCCGGATGGTATATTGTTTATGGGAATGTCTCAGGAACTCGGATAGATTTTATTGGCGATACTTATGAAAACACTGTATATAACATCGTACTTGCAGATGATTGCACCCTCAATATCGAGAGAGAGATAAATGTGTTAAGGTGTACCGTTAATTTCTATGCTCAGAGCAAAGGAAACGGCTTGTTGAAAACAACATCTATTTGCACGTTTGATGGAACGATTAGTCCCTGGAAGATCGGAATATTCGGCGGAACGTTTGAGATCAAAAGTCCTTCGTTCTCTAACCCGGGAATTGGGTCGGTATATAATGCTTCTAGTGGAGATATAGACATTTTTGGCGGAAAGATAACGGTCAGAATCGCCGAGGGCGAAAATCCATGCGGTATCGGCGCCGGCTGGGGGTGCGGAACGGTGCATCTGACCATTGGAAATCTTGGGGAAGATGACTATCTTGATGTCGATACATTTAATGTCGAGGCTGATATAAAGATCCCGCTTCATTATACAGATCGGAGCGGGAATGATATGGGCGCGGTGACAACGGATAACCTCTGTAGTAAGAATAAGGATCATATCATTAAAAGAGGAAAAACAAGCAGTGGTATTTCTATCAAGGGCGGCGATCAGTCTGTGACCTGTGGAGATGATGACTTTACTCTTACGGGCGATGTGACTGAACCAGGAATTGATGGGCGGTTCACTTGGGAAAGCAGCAATCCGGGCGTCGCAGTTATCGATCCTGACACAGGCGAGGTCACCATACGTCACGCCGGAGAGACTCAGATCAAAGCTTCTTATGTATCCGATATTGTTGACGGATCCGCAATAATTACCCTGACTGTAAATAAAAAGGCAGATAAGGTAATTGATGATATCACGAAGCAAACAGAGCGATTTGAATCGGTAATAAAAGTCAGTTTGGACCCGGATCTGCCGCCTGATGCCGGAGCTATTGATTATTTTAAGATAGACGGGGAGATAACAAAAACCGGAAATGTTAATGTAAGTAATGTCGAGGTGGATCAGAATGGTAATGTATGTGCAGAAATTCACGACGCTGAAAAAGGAGATACCTTTACCATTCCCATAAGGATTGTTGGACAAAACTATGATTTCATCTTCAACATCGTTGTCGCCCTCGATGAAACGACAGCGTTTGTCACAAATCCACCGGTAGCAATTACTGGACTTGTTTTCAATGGCAACGTGCATGAATTGATCACCGAAGGAGAGGTTATAGGCGGTACTTTATACTATGCACTTGGTGATGAGAACGGAGCCACTGAACCTTATACCACATCCAAACCCACTGCTACGGCCGCGGGAACCTATTATGTATGGTACAAGGCTAAAGGGGATGCAAATCATAATGATACAGCGCCTGACTGTAAAGAGGTGACAATCGCAAAGGCAGAGAGTAAATCTGAGACAATTAAGACGGTTGAAGTTCAGAACGGTGAGAATGTAACTGCTTCTGTAAATCTCAAAGCCTATCTTGGAAAGAATGCGACCGTAACTAATATAACAACGCAGGAAAGCCAGACGGAAACACTTACCTTTTCTGATATTAGTATGGGAGAAGATAAATACACGCTGAATTTCAAAGTTTCTTCCACAGGCGGTACAGGCAGTATTGTATTGACAGCTGAGACAGATAACTATAAAACTCATGTGCTGACGATACCTGTTGCAGCGAAGGCTAAAACCACAGAGGTGAAGCTGGATGAAACCGCAGGTGCTGGTACGGCAGTTCAGGGTGTTGAAGTAAACGGGCTGGAGGCGTTTACTAATGGACAAACCGGTACTACGGTTAAGGTTGGACTGGATGTAAAGACTGAAAAAGAAGAATCGGTTAATGATTCGGTTGCAATGAAGATAAAAAATGCCGTGGCTCTGATCTTCTCGGGAGTGGAAAGCTCAAATGTAAAGAAGGAATATCTGGATATTTCCGTCAAGAAGACGGTGGACAACGGAAC
>DFKZ01000021.1 GCA_002373975.1 Lachnospiraceae bacterium UBA3632
ACTTGAAACGCGAAGTCCGTCACTGAGTTAATTCATAAAACTGTTAGCAAGTTAATCTGTAATATCAATGGATATAAGATTTGGTGAGAAAGGGTGAGCGTATGATAGAAGTGACGAAAATAAACGGCCAAAAAATATTGGTTAACCCACATATGCTTGAAATCGTGGAAGAAACGCCCGATACGGTACTTACCCTCAACACGGGCAGAAAAATAATTGTAAAAGAAAGTAGACAAGAGATTAAAAATTTAGTAAAATCGTACAGAAAGGATATTCTCGCATAACATGAGCATTTTTCCCTAAAATTGTCAGAAAATATAGGGGATAGTGCTGATTTTGGCGTGAAAACACGGGGTTTTTAAAAGTGGATTTAGCCTCCTTAATCGGATTCTTTCTGTGTCTGGGCATGCTGATATTCGGAATTATATCAGCGGCGGGTATCGGTGGATTCCCGAGCTACCTTGACGCTCCCTCCGCGATCATCACATTCGGAGGGGCAATTGCAGCTACACTCTGTTCCTATTCGATGTCGGACTTCATTGCCGGACTTAAGAGTCTGCTGCTGATATTCAAGTCACCCAGCGCTAATACGACCGATATTATCAAGAAAATAATTGAATTATCGAACGTTGCACGTAAAGACGGCCTGCTCTCGCTGGAGGAGGCCGCTGCGGATATGGATGAACCTTTCCTTAAGAAAGGCATCCTTTTGGTAGTCGACGGTACTGATCCTGACCTTGTAAGGGATATCATGCAGGCTGAGATGGATAATGCCGAGGCCAGACACAAAACCAGAATGAGCTTCTGGGATACCCTCGGTGCGATGGGCCCTGCATGGGGAATGATCGGTACCCTCGTTGGCCTTGTTAACATGCTTAACAACATGGAAGATGCGAGCTCCATCGGACCTTCCATGGCGGTTGCCCTTATCACCACACTGTACGGTTCGCTTCTTGCAAACTGGATATGTACCCCCACTTCCAACAAGCTCAAAGCCGACAACGCAATTGAGATGATCCAGAAGGAAGTTATGGTAGAAGGGCTGCTTTCCATTCAGGCAGGTGAAAACCCCCGCGTAATCGAAGAGAAGCTTAAATCATTCCTTGCACCCAAGGATAGAGAGACTGCTTCCTCTGACGAGGGAGGTGAGTAAGTATGGGCAAAAAAAAGGAGGATGATCCCCCAGCCGGTGCCCCGGCATGGATGGCCACGTTCTCAGACCTTATGAACCTGCTTCTTTGCTTCTTCGTGCTCCTCTTTTCAATGTCGACTATTGACGAAGCAAAGCTTAACGAACTCATAGCTTCGATGAACAGCTCCTTTTCGATATTCAGCGCAGGAGCCACGTCCATCGGAGAAGGCATCCTTATCAGCAACGGTGTGAGCCAGCTCAATGATCTGGCCGAATACATCAACAGTATGGGTGCGGCCGAGGATTCGGAGACGGAATCCGACAATATCAACGAATATGCGGCTCAGGATCAGGTCCTCGATCAGGACAAGGAAAACACCGAGAGCTACGAGGAGACCAAGGAATCCATCAGCGACAAGATGGAAGAGATGAATCTGCAGGAAAACGAACAGCTTGCGGAGATGATAAGCGAAGCCGTCGCCGACAGCAACATGTCCGACCAGATAGATGTTTCCTTCACATCCCAGTATGTGCTCCTCACCATGAAGGGCGCCCTGCTGTTTGACTCAGGATCGGATGCTCTGAAGAAGGAATCCATGGGTGTGCTCGACAAAGTGGCAGTGATTCTTGAAAAGTATGCTGAAGGCGAGATCGAGATAAACGGTCACACCGACAATGTTCCGATAAAGAGCGCGCGCTTCGCCGACAACGAAGAGCTTTCAAGCGCACGTGCACTTTCGGTGTTTTATTATCTTGTTAACAACAGCACTCTCGACGCCACCAAGATAAAGCATGCCGGAATGGGAGAGAGAGTCCCCATCGCCGACAACTCTACCGAGGAGGGACGTGCCAAGAACAGGCGAGTAGAGATACGCATCTACAACGCATCAAAATAAAATGCAGTGAGGCATTAACGAAATGAAAAAGAATCTTCTCGCGATAGTCATACTTGCTCTTTTGCTGGTGAATATAGCGCTTACCGCAGTAATGATGATAAGCGTTACCACCACCAACAACAAGACGGCAAATCTCGTGACGACAATAGCTACAGTTATGAACCTTGAGCTTACCGGCGGTCAGGGATCGGAAGAATCCGGAGGTACACCTCCGCCGACACTTGCCGATACCGAGATATACGCTATTCCGGAAGCTACGATTCCTCTCCAGGTCGAGATAACCGAGGACGGAAAAGAGAAGCAGCCCTATATGGTCTGCGAAGTATCGCTTCAGATCAACAAGAAACATCCCGATTATAAAGACATGAATCCCCTTGTGGAGGGCAGTCTCAGTATGATCAAGGATGCCATCAGAAGCGTCATCTCATCCAAGACGGTTGATGAATGCCGTGATAACGAGGAGCAGCTAAAGGCAGAAATCCTTACTAAGATACAGTCACTTTTTGGCGGATCCGATTTCATATACGGAGTTTCCTTCGGAGAGGTTAAGTTCGGCTGATGGAGGTATTATCTCGTGGGTGAGGTCCTTTCTCAAAACGAAATAGACAACCTGTTAGCGGCTTTATCAACCGGAGAGCTTGATGTCGATTCAATTCCTGACGCCGAAGAAAAACAGGTTAGGAATTACGACTTCGGAAGACCTACAAAGTTCTCAAAAGAGCACCTCAGGACTCTTGAGATCATATTCGAGCATTACGGACGTCTTATCTCGACAAACCTTCCGGTATATCTTCGGAAGAATGTGCAGGTAAGTGTGGCGAGTTCCGAGACGGTCACGTTTAATGAGTTTTCGAATGCGCTTTCCAACCCGGTCATTCTGGGTATAGTCAATTTTGAACCGCTTAACGGCAACATCATAATGGATCTGGCGACGAATATAGCGTACGCGATGATCGACAGGATGCTTGGCGGTACAGGAGCCACTCTCGAAAAGATGAGAGACTTTTCCGAGATAGAAATGACCATAGTTCAGCGCATACTTATCATGATGGTCAATCTGCTTCATGAACCGTGGAAGAACGTTGTGGATATCTCGCCGATCCTGCAGAGAGTTGAGACTAATCCGCAGTTCGCGCAGATCATCGCCCCTAACGAAATGATAGCCATCGTCACCTTAAACCTTAAGATAGGTGATGTTGAAGGATTTATGAATATATGTCTTCCTTTCATCACACTGGAGGACGTTATGGATAAGCTCAATACCAAGTACTGGTTCTCGACTATGCAGGAGCTTCGTGACGAGAATTATCAGGAGTATATCGAGTCGATGATCAGAAGGGTAGATATCCCTGTAAGAGCAGTTCTCGGTACCACCACGATATCGGTTTCGGACTTTATGAATCTGCAGGTGGGAGACTGTATCAGGCTCGATACCAAAGTCGAGAGCGACATGGATATATATGTCGGCAATATCAAAAAATTCACCGCCTTGCCCGGTTCGGAAAGCGACAGCTACGCCGTCAGGGTAACGTCGGTAATAAGAGAGGAGGAATAGAAGATGGACGGAATGCTTTCTCAGGACGAGATAAATGCCCTGTTAAGCGGCATGGACCTCTCAGGAGATGAAGCTCCGGATCTCAGCGGAATGGACCTGGGAACACCCGCATCCGACGAACCGCCAAAGGAAGATTTCCTTACCGGTACCGGAGCGGCGGACGGTTCTCTCGATGATCTTTCCGATGTCGAGAAGGATGCCATAGGTGAAGTAGCCAACATAAGCATGGGCTCTTCGGCGACCACACTCTATTCCCTTGTTAACCGCAAGGTAAATATCACAACTCCTGTTGTTACCCTGGCCTCATGGAAAGACCTGCTTATCAATTACGAAAAGCCCTGTGTCTTTATCCAGATCAAATACACCAAGGGACTTGACGGTACCAACATCCTGGTTCTGAAAGAACAGGACGTTAAGGTCATCACAGACCTGATGATGGGAGGGGAAGGAACGAGCACTGACGGCGAGCTCACGGAGATACACTTAAGTGCGATCTCCGAGGCTATGAACCAGATGATGGGTTCAGCAGCCACATCGCTTTCAACCATGCTCTCCACAATGATAGATATATCACCGCCGGATTCATCGCTTCTTGATCTTTCGAAGTTTGAAAACGGCTCGGATATAGCCCCGTTCCTCGGAGGAACATTCGTCAAGATCTCCTTCAAGATGGAGATAGGAGACGGGCTTGTAGATTCGAATATCATGCAGCTCTATCCCATCGAATTTGCCAAGAAGATCGTGGACACGTTCATCAACAACCAGCTGAACGTTCCGGATTCTTCCGGAGGGGGCGCCTCGGTTGCCGACAGTTCCGCTGCAAGTGCACCCGCCCCGGAACCGGCACCTGCACCTATGCCACAGCAGCAGGCAGCACCTCAGATGGACATGAACCAGATGGGAATGCCACAGATGGGAATGCCCCAGATGGGAATGCCACAGATGGGTATGCCGCAGATGGGAATGCCACAGATGGGCATGCCGCAGATGGGAATGCCACAGATGGGCATGGGAATGCCGCAGGCGGCAGTAAACGTACGGCCTGTACAGTTCCAGAATTTCACTCCCGATCTGAGCGGTATACAGGGCGGAGAGAACATTGGACTCATCATGGATGTTCCTCTGGAAGTTACCGTAGAGCTCGGAAGAACAAAGAGGACCATATCCGAGATCCTCAATTTTGCACCCGGTACGATCATTGAGCTCGACAGAATAGCCGGTGAGCCGATAGACGTACTTGTTAACGGTAAATTCGTAGCGCGTGGCGAAGTAGTAGTCATAGAGGAAAGCTTCGGCGTCCGCGTTACCGAAATTATAAAATAGTAACCCCGAATAAAGATATAGTTGGAGGAAAAGAAAATGGCAAAAAATATCCTGATTGTTGACGATGCAGCTTTCATGAGAATGATGATCAAGGACATCCTTTCCAAGAATGGCTACAACGTTGCAGGCGAGGCAGAGAACGGCGCAAAGGCTGTTGAGAAGTACAAGGAGCTTAGCCCCGATCTTGTTCTTATGGACATCACAATGCCCGAGATGGATGGAATCCAGGCTCTCAAGGCTATCAAGGGAGTTGATTCCGGAGCAAAGGTTATCATGTGCTCTGCAATGGGTCAGCAGGCAATGGTTATCGAGTCTATCCAGGCCGGAGCAAAGGATTTCATCGTTAAGCCCTTCCAGCAGGATCGTGTACTCGAGGCAGTTAAGAAGGTTGTCGGATAATGATCATCCTCAGCGCATCCCCGTATGCACAGCTTATAACTGTGCTCGTGGTGTTTGTGATCGTTCTGGCGATAACTGCCGTTGTCACCAAATGGCTGGCTAATTATCAAAAGGGCCAGAACGTAGGTCGCAATATAGAAGTCATCGAGACTACACCTATTGCGAACAACAAGTGGATGCAGATAATCCGGGTAGGAAACACCTACAAAGTTATCGCGGTATCCAGGGAAAATGTTACTTTTTTGGGAGATATTGATCCGTCGGAGCTTAAGGAGATTAAGCCCGGCGGCTCTAAATCTGCCTTTAAAAGTATGTTTGAGAAGGCATTAAAAAAAGATAAGAATTCCAGTGCCGATGCAGAGGTTGACAAGAAATGAGTTTTAGCAGGAGTGCCGGAAAAAAAATAATAAAGCTATTATGCCTGCTGATATCGGTAGGCATATTGTGGTTTAATGGGAACTCTTTTGCAAAGGCTGCACAGGAACACCACCTCGACACCGGAGATACTTCGATCTCGACCACTATCGATCCGCCGGGAACATACGATGACCCCGAGGAACTCAATACCCTCAACACTCTCAACAGAGTGACGCTTCAGTATGAGGGCGATAACGGGTCGTTGAACGGAGCCCTCAGGATCCTGATAACTCTTACTCTGATCGCCCTTGCACCGACGCTGATCATAATGATGACATCCTTCACCAGGATCATCATTGTTCTGCATTTCACAAGAGCGGCGCTTAACACTCAGACAGCTCCGCCCAACCAGGTGCTTCTGGGGCTTGCACTCATACTGACGTTTTTCATCATGTCCCCCACCATTACCAAGATCAATGATACAGCGATCAAACCATACGAAGCGGGAGAGATGAATACTACGGAGTTTATCGAGACCGCAATGGTTCCGCTGAGGGAATTCATGTATCCTCAGACACAGCTTAAAGATGTTCAGCTCTTTATGCAGATAGCGGATCTTGAATGGGACGGTTCCCTTGAGACGATCCCCAGTTCTGTGCTTGTTCCCAGCTTTATGATATCGGAGCTGCGCACAGCCTTCTGGATCGGATTCATGATCTATATACCATTCATAATCATTGACATGGTCGTCGCGTCGACACTTATGAGTATGGGTATGATGATGTTGCCGCCTACGACGATATCCATGCCGTTCAAGATACTCTTGTTTGTTCTTGCGGACGGATGGGCGCTCATCATAGGGCAGGTAGTGCAGACATTTTATTAGATGTGAAAAATATAAGTACGTGAATAGCTAGAGAAACGGGTAACGACACTGACAAGGAAGGAGACCGCACTGATGACAACTGAAGCAGTTATGGATATGATGCGCGGCGGGCTTTACACCATCCTTGAGACGGCGCTTCCCGTTCTTCTTGTATCTATGGCTATAGGTCTGATAGTCAGTATATTTCAGACCGTTACATCCATTCAGGAGCAGACGCTCACTTTTGTTCCGAAGCTTATCGGAATTTTCCTGACGATAATGTTCCTTGGCGGATGGATGATGAACAATATGGTCGAATACACGACCGGTCTTTGGACGACTTTCAGTTATTATGTGCACAGGTAAAGCGGCCGGACTTAGATGATAAATTATTCTTTTTCATTTTATGATCTTGAATATTTTCTGCTCATTTTTGTGAGAGTGAGCATGTTTGTGTTTATCGCTCCGTTTTTCAGCATGCCCAATACGCCGAGAAACGTGAGGATCGTACTCAGCCTTTTTATTTCGTATCTGCTTTACAATATGCTCACACCGGCGCCGGCGGTAATGCCGGATACTCTGATAGAGCTTTCGCTCATAGTGATCAAGGAAGCTCTTACGGGACTGCTGATAGGGCTTTCGACGCAGATATGTACCGGAATACTGAACTTTGCCGGTACAGTGGCGGATATGGAAACGGGTCTGACTATGGTCCAGATCCTTGATCCTTCCACAAGGCAGATGACATCCATAACGGGAGGAATATACAATTATTCCTTCAACATGATCATGATCCTGAGCGGGCTGTATATTTATATGCTCGGCGCATTAAAGGATACGTTCATACTGATCCCGGTAAACGGTGCGATTTTTAATCCCGACAGCCTTATGAGATCTGTCGTGGTGTTTTTGACCGATTACGTCATTATCGGTTTCAGGATAGTGTTGCCGATATTCTGTGCGATGCTGATGCTGAACGCGATCCTCGGAATAATGGCAAAGGTTTCACCCCAGATGAATATGTTTGCCGTAGGCATCCAGCTTAAGGTGCTTGCAGGGCTCGGAGTGCTTTTCCTCACGATGGGGCTTTTACCGCTTCTGAGCGACATGATATTCACAGAGATGAAAAAGATGCTTGTATATTTTGTAAACTCAATGGTATAGGTTGACGAATGCTATTTGAATACAGTCTGACCTTCTTTGCCGAAGGTCAGGGAGGCGAGAAAACAGAACCTGCAACCGCCAAGAAATTGAGCGATGCGCGAAAGGAAGGCCAGGTTGCGAAAAGCAAGGAGATCGCCAATTGTACCGGTCTTCTTGCGGTGTTTATCGTGCTGAAATTTATGATAGGAACTATCGGAGGAAGGCTTCTTCTTTCCTTCGGAAGCATATACGGAGAAATATCGGATACGGTGGTTTTCCGGCACGGAAACATGCCTGTGGCGGATATATATCGGATGGTCAGAAGAGCCATGTATTCCGTGCTGATGATAATTCTCCCCATGCTTATCATAGGCTTTTTGGTAGCTTTTTTATCGGATCTTTTCCAGGTCAGATGGGCTCCCACATCAAAGCCGCTCACGCCTAAGCTCAGCAAGATAAACCCTGTTTCAGGCTTTAAAAGGATATTTTCACTCAATTCGGTAATGGAGCTGTTAAAGTCACTGTTCAAGCTGGCACTTATCGGATTGGTCGCATACAATTACGTATCCAACCATATCGGGCTCATCTTAAGCTTTTACGAGAAAGATCTGATGGAAGCGGTAGGCAATACGGGAAAGCTGGTCACGGATCTGGGTATAAGGATATCCGCTTTGTATATAATAATTGCCGGTGCGGATCTCATCTATCAGAGATGGAAATTCGCAAAGGATATGAAAATGACAAAGCAGGAAGTAAAGGACGAATACAAACAGTCCGAAGGAGATCCCCAGATAAAGGGAAAGATCAGGCAGAAGATGATGGAAGCATCCAGGCGGCGAATGATGAAAGAGCTGCCCAAAGCGGATGTCGTCATCACAAACCCTACGCATTATGCGGTTGCTATCAGGTACGAGCCCTCGGAGGTTGACGCTCCCGTTGTTATCGCCAAAGGAGAAGGATACCTTGCACAGCGTATCAAGGATGTAGCCAGGGAAAACTCCATCCATATCGTAGAGAACAAACCTCTTGCGAGAATGCTCTATCACAATGTGGACATCGGCGAGGTCATCCCGCCTGAACTTTATCAGGCCGTGGCCGAAGTGCTTGCATTCGTATACCATTTGCAGGGAAAAATATAAAATATACATATGTGCAAAAGCGCATGACTTAGTTAGCAGATAAAGATTACAAGGAAAGGAGGAGGCGGAATGCTAAAGAAAATTCCATTCAAGGATTTCTCTGTCGCTTTATATATCGTGGCAGCCATCGTAATGCTCATCATTCCGATGCCTCCGCTTCTTCTTGATATACTGCTTGCATTTGACTTCGCATTGTCAATGACGATCATGTTCGGATGTATGTTCGCGCCCGAAGTGCTGGACATGAACTTCTTCCCGACCATGCTCCTTTTTACGACCGTATTCAGAATAGGTCTGAACACCTCATCAACGAGGCTTATCCTGGTTCGGGGATATGCCGGAAATGTCATCCAGACATTCGGTAATTTCGTGGGCGGAGGCGACCTGATCGTCGGTATCATCGTGTTTATCATCCTCATCATCGTCCAGTTCATGGTCATCAACAAAGGCTCCGAGCGTGTATCCGAGGTAACGGCAAGATTCACCCTCGACGCCATGCCCGGTAAACAGATGGCCATTGATGCCGACCTTAATACCGGTGCCATAACCGATGAGGAAGCCAAGGTCAGAAGACAGAAGATACAGGATGAAGCTACATTCTTCGGTTCCATGGACGGTGCCACCAAGTATGTAAAGGGAGATGCCACAGCAGGCCTTATTATTACCTTTGTCAATATAATCGGCGGAGTAGCCATGGGTATGTTAAGGCAGGGTCTTGACATAAGCACTGCTCTCGACAAATATGCGATCCTCACTATAGGTGACGGACTTGTATCTCAGATACCTTCGCTCATGACGGCCCTCAGTACCGGTATTCTCGTAACAAAAGGTGCCAAGACGGAAGAGTTTGGTCCTACCATTCTCAACCAGCTCTTCAGACGTTCTCAGGCCATGTTCCTTGTGGGCGGCATGATGGCATTGTTTGCGGTGGCTACACCTCTGCCATGGTTTATTTTCCTTCCCCTTGCCGCACTTTTTATCTTCCTCGGCTGGAGGATCAACAAAAAGGCGAAGACCTCAGCCATCGAGTCCGAGGTTACTCAGGAGGAGGCAGAAGCAGAAGAGATACGCCAGCCCGAGAATGTCAATTCGCTGCTTGCGGTGGATCCCATCGAGCTTGAGTTCGGTTACGGTATAATACCTCTGGCGGATGTCAATCAGGGCGGAGATCTGCTTGACCGCGTGGTTATGATCAGACGGCAGATCGCGCTGGAACTCGGTACTGTTGTACCCATCATCAGACTGAGGGATAACATACAGCTTAACCCCAATCAGTACATAATCAAGATCAAGGGAATACAGGTCAGTGAAGGTGAGATACTATTTGATCACTATATGGCAATGAATCCCGGATATGTCGAGGAAGAGATCACCGGAATACCTACGTTTGAGCCTTCCTTCCACCTTCCCGCCATATGGATCACCGAAGGACAGAGGGAACGTGCCGAGAGCCTTGGATATACCGTAGTGGATCCGCCCTCGATAATCGCAACACATCTTACCGAGATCATACGCGAGCACATCGATGAGCTGCTCACCAGGCAGGATGTACAGAGCCTTCTCAACAATCTCAAGGAGAACAACCCCGCACTTGTGGAGGAGCTTACGCCTAAGCTGCTCGGCCTCGGAGAGATACAGAAGGTGCTTCAGAATCTGCTGAAGGAGGGCATTTCCATAAGAGACCTTCTGACTATAATGGAGACACTTGCGGATTATGCGCCTACCACAAGAGACACGGATATCCTTACGGAATATGTCCGTCAGGCACTCAAGCGTGCCATATCGACCAAGTACTTTCCTTCAAATGAGACCAGCAGTGTCGTGACACTCGATCCCAAGGTTGAGCAGGAGATCATGGGAAGCGTTAAACAGACCGAAACGGGAGCATTCCTTAATCTTGATCCTCAAAGATCCAGGGCTATCGTTGACTCTGTCGGAAAAGAAGTGCAGAAGCTCGAGAACCTGGGGAAAACCCCGATCATTATCACCTCGCCTATCGTCAGGATGTATTTCAAGCGCATGACGGAGGATTATTTCAAGGATCTGGTGGTTGTGTCCTACAATGAGATAGAATCGAATGTTGAATTACAGTCAGTGGGAATGGTAACAGCATAAAATGATTATCAGAAAATTCATTGCGAAAACCGAAAATGAGGCTACTGCGGCAGCGAAAAAGGAACTTGGCGAAGGCATGGTCATTATGAATGTGCGCTACGTTAAACCCAAGGGCCCTTTTTCTTTCCTAAAAAAGAAGCAGGTGGAGCTCACAGCTGCCAAGGAAGATGATGAAGAGCCTATCCGCCAGATAAGAAAGATAGCAAAGGCGCAGGAAGAGGCCAGAAAGAAGGAGAAAGAGCAGGCTCTGGCAGGATCATCCGCTCCTGCATCCGAAAACAAGGAAAAATCCGAATCGGGAAAAAACTTTGATGTATCCGTCGGAGATCAGACTAAGATCGAAAAGAAGCTCGATGACCTTCAGTCACTGCTGGAGACCCAGTTAAAGCGTGAAAATGCCGTTTTGAAAGCGTCGGAAGCCTCGGCGGAAAAGGCTGCAAAGGCCACTTCGGGAAAGGAAACCACCGAAGAAAACAAGAATGATAAAAAAGAACAGCTTGAAGAGCAGGAAAAAGAAGTAGAGAGATTTCTTAAGCTGCTTTACAACACAATGCTTGATAACGAAGTTGACGAAAAGTATGTCAACGAAATAATAGCCGATGCCGAAAAGAGCAGAAAACCCGGTCTCACGATGGATTTCCTACTCGGGAGCATTTATCAGAAAATGATCCTCAAATTCGGAAGATCGGAGGGAATCGAACCGGCCCCCGAGGGACCGAGAGTGGTATTTTTCATAGGCCCCACAGGCGTCGGAAAAACTACGACTATCGCAAAAATAGCCAGCAGTTATTCACTTAACGAAAAGAAGAAGGTGGCACTTCTTACCACGGATACATACAGGATCGCCGCAACGGATCAGCTGCGCACTTACGCAGGCATATTGGCGGTTCCCTTCCGGGTCATATATGAACCCGATGAACTTCAGAAGGCCATAGAAGACTTCAAGGACTGCGATTATATATTTGTTGATTCGGCGGGGCATTCCCACAGGAACGAAGAACTCCTCAAAAAGCAGAAAGAGTTCCTGGAAACCGCATCGGGGATCCCGCATCAGATATTCCTCGTGCTTTCCGCTACGACCAAATACCGCGATCTTAAAAAGATCGCCGACAACTATCGTGAGATATCGGAGTATCAGATGATATTCACCAAGCTGGATGAAACGGGAGAGTACGGAAACCTTTACAACATGAAATGCGAGTCGGGGGCACCCATCGCATATATCACCTGCGGACAGAATGTTCCGGATGATATCGAAACCTTCAATGCACAGAAGATAGTAAAGCAGCTTCTGGGTGGAAAGAAATAGAAGATTTGCTTTACTACCGGAGGATATAAATGGATCAGGCCGAAAGTTTAAGGATAATCAAAGCCAGAGACCAGGCTAAACCCCTTGCCCGGGTGATCACGGTCACCAGCGGAAAAGGCGGCGTCGGAAAATCAAATACGGCTATCAACCTTGCCATCCATTTCAAAAAAATGGGCAAGAGAGTCATTATACTTGATGCGGATTTCGGGCTTGCAAATATTGAGATAATGTTTGGTGCGGTTCCCAAGCATAATCTTTGCGATCTTATCTATCAGGGAAAGAGCATCAAGGACATAATCACCTGGGGACCCGGGGAGGTAGGCTTTATCTCCGGAGGTTCCGGAATAGCCGGAATGTCTAATCTCAGCATAGATTATCTCAACTATATAATCAGGAATCTTGCCGAGCTTGACTCTATTGCGGATATAATTATAGTGGATACGGGAGCGGGTATATCCGATGCGGTGCTGGAGTTCCTTGTGGCCAGCGGAGAGATACTTCTCATAACCACCCCGGAACCGACCAGTATAACCGACTCATATTCTCTTCTTAAGGCAGTGAGCCGGCATCCGAGATATGACAGGGAAAACACGCGCATACGGATGATAGCCAACAGGGTGGAAAGGGAAGAGGAAGGACAGATCCTTTTTAAGAAGCTCTATTCCGTAGTACAGAGGTTTTTAAAGCTCCCTATGAGCTACCTTGGAAGCATACCCTATGATCAGCAGCTCTCGAGAGCCGTAATGCAGCAGGTACCGGTATCGCTTGCAAATCCCAACGCCAGATCCGCTGTTGCATATGAGCGTATAGCCGCAAGACTTCTCGACAAAGAAGAGTCCGCAAGGACGGTAAACCGTGGAATGGCAGCGTTTTTTGCGCATATAATCGGCAAGAAATAGATATAACATTTCTAAGGAGACAAAAATGTTAAGCAAATTCATTAAAGAGGGTGACAAGATAGAGCTTACGGATGTGGATGACACTCTCAGGTCCGGCACGATAAATAAGGAACCCAGAGTATATAAATCCAAGATAGCAAGCATCACGAGCGAGGATACCATAGAGGTATTCATGCCGATCGAACAGCAGAAGCTGATCCTGCTCCCCATAGACGGTGAGTACAACGTGGTGTTTTACACGGAAGCGGGTCTGTATCAGTGCTTTGCCAGAGTCATAGACAGATACAAGAGCAACGAGCTGTACCTTGTCGCGCTGGAGTTTACCAGTAACCTGAGAAAGTATCAGAGAAGAGAATACTACAGATTCAGCTGCGCGCTGGAAATGTGCGCGAGGAATCTCGAAGAGGAGGAGATCCACGCAGTTGAAAACAACGCAAAAATGTGGCTGCAGCCAAACCGCCCGATCAAAAGAAGCGTTATCGTCGACATAAGCGGCGGAGGAATACGCTTCATGTCCAACCAGAGGTATGAGCCCGGAAGCATGATCTACTGCAGCTACGATCTGGTAAGGGGCGCGGACCGCAGAAAATATGAAGTGGTGGGAAAGGTCCTTGACGTAAAGGAAGTTGAAACAAGACCGGGAACCTTTGAACACAGAGTTCAGTATTACAACATGGATGATGCAACGCGCGAAGAGATAATCAAATTTATCTTTGAAGAAGAGCGCAGGATCAGGAAAAGGAGCTGAATATGGCACTTCCCAAGAAAAAAATTCTGGTCGTAGATGACTCTGCACTCATGAGAAGAGTACTCTGTGATATAATCGAGTCTGATGACAGATTCGAGGTCGCAGACAGGGCGGTTAACGGTCTTGAGGCCTTCGACCTGGTAAGCAGAAATAAGTATGATGCTGTTGTACTTGATGTAAACATGCCCAAGATGAACGGGCTTGAGTTCCTGAACGAGCTCAGAAAGTACAAGATCAAGGCACGTGTCATGATGGCCAGCACGGACACCAAGGAGGGAGCAAAGACAACTCTCGATGCTCTCGAACTCGGAGCCCTGGATTTCATCCACAAGCCGGATAATGCATACCAGTGTAAAGAAGGAGTTTTCCCGGCAGACTTTCTCAGAATACTGAGTGGTGTTGTTGTCAGTAATTATCCCACCTTTGATACAAAGGAAAAGATCCAGGAGGATAAAGACAAAAACCGCAAGGTACTCGAGATAATCAAAAAGACTGCCGACAAGATCCCCGGAAATAAGATCGTTGCGATAGCGAGTTCGACGGGAGGCCCCAAGGCTCTCCAGTCGGTTATTCCCAGGCTCCCTGCCAATCTTGATGCACCGGTACTTCTGGTCCAGCACATGCCCATAGGCTTTACGGCATCACTGGCGGAACGGCTTAACAGCCTCAGTGAGATAAATGTCGTGGAGGCCCATGAGGGTATAAAGATCGAAAAAGGTACCGTTTACCTCGCGCCCGGCGGAAAGCACATGAACCTTGTTACTTCCAGTGCCGGCACATATTCTATCCATCTTTCGGATGAACCGGCAAGAGAGGGCGTTAAGCCCTGCGCAAATTATATGTTTGAATCGCTGCGCGGCAGCCACTTCGACAATATAGTATGCGTGGTCATGACGGGAATGGGAGCGGACGGAACCGAGGGCATCAAGAATCTAAAGGAAAAAAAGAGAATTCACGTCATCACTCAGAGCCAGGAGACCTGCACGATATACGGTATGCCAAAGGCATGCGATCTGGCAGGACTTTCCGATCAACATGCACCTCTTGATGATCTGGCTCAGGAGATCATTCTTAAAGTCGGGATCAGTAAATAAAGCCCTAAAGAAAACGGAGGTTTTTAACTATGGATGTCAGTCAGTATCTTGAAATCTTTCTCGATGAAGCGGGTGAGCATCTGCAGAATCTGAACACACAGATCCTCGAGCTCGAGCAGGATCCGGAAAACGAAAATACAATTAATGAGATTTTCCGTGCCGCACACTCATTAAAGGGAATGGCAGGAACCATGGGATATAAGAGGATGCAGAACCTCACTCATGATATGGAGAATGTCTTCTCTGAGGTTAGAAACGGAAATATCAAGATCCAGTCGGAGATGATCGATGTGCTCTTCCAGTGCCTTGACGCACTTCAGGAGTATACCGACAATATCAGGAATACCTCCGATGAAGGAACCAACGATAACGAGCCGATCATCCGTGCTCTCAACGATATTCTCAACGGAAAAGTAGGCTCTGCTCCCGCAGCAGCCGATGCCGCTTCCGCAGAGAAGAAGGAAGAGACTGCATCCGAAGGTGAGTCTGCAACATCATCAGATGCGCCCTGGTATGACATCAATTATGACGAGTCCCAGGTTTCCGTTCTTACCGAAGCTTCAAAGCAGGGCAAGAACATCTATGGCATAACAGTCTCCGTCAGCCCCGAATGCGTGCTCAAGGCAGCACGTGCTTTCCTCGTTGTAAAAGCAATAGAGGAAAAGGGTGATATAGTAGTTTCAAATCCCAGTTCCCAGGATCTTGAGGATGAGAAATTTGACCTTGATTTCACACTTGTTGTACTTTCGGAAGAGCCGTTGGAAAATCTTATATCCGCAGCAGAAAGCGTATCCGAAATAGCTTCCGCAAAGGGCGAGAAGCTTGACGTGAGCAAGCTTAAAGTTGCCGAGGATGAAGAGAGTGCGGCAGCACCTGCTCCTGCTGAAACAGCATCTGCAGCAGCACCCGCTGCTACAACTGCACCTGCAACGCCCGCAGCAGCAACCGCAGCAGCACCTGCAAAGGCACAGGAAAAGAAGCCCGGAAAGGCTATCGTCAACAGAACAGTCCGCGTGGATATCGAAAAGCTTGACAGCCTGATGAACCTCGTTTCCGAGCTCATCACCGCAAAGAACAGCCTTGTTTCGGCTTCCAGCAACACCGAAAGCAACAATTCACAGTTTAATGAACAGATCGAGTACCTCGAGAGCGTAACATCCAACCTTCACGAATCTGTCATGAAGGTTCGAATGGTTCCCATCGAGAGTACCGTAAACAAGTTCCCCCGCATGATCCGCGATCTCCAGAAAACACTTGGCAAGAAGCTCGAATTCTATATGTCCGGTGAAGAGACCGAGCTCGACAGGACCGTTGTGGACGAGATCGGCGATCCTATCATGCACCTTCTTCGTAACTCTGCCGATCACGGTATCGAATCTGCCGAGATCCGTGCACAGAGAGGAAAGCCGGAGGCAGGATCCATCTGGCTCGATGCATATCAGGACGGTAACAACGTTATCATCGAAGTAAGAGATGACGGTAACGGAATCGATATCGAAGCGGTCAGAAACAAGGGCATAGAGCGTGGAGTCATCACTCCCGAGCAGGCCGCTGCAATGAGCGACAAGGAAGTGATAAACCTTCTGTTCAATGCCGGATTCTCCACTGCAAAGAAGGTTACCGACGTATCCGGACGAGGCGTTGGTCTTGACGTAGTTAAATCCAAGATCGAATCCCTGAGCGGCGAAGTCGATGTCAAGAGCCAGCTTGGCGTGGGCTCGACATGGACCATCAGACTTCCTCTTACTCTGGCTATCATCCAGGCTCTCATGGTTATCGTCGGCGGCGAGAAATATGCAATTTCTCTCGGCTCCATTCAGACTATTGAGACGATCGACAAGACAGAGATCAAGCTTGTTCAGAACGAAGAGGTTATCAACCTCAGAGGAACAGTCATTCCTCTTATAAGAATGAACGAAGTGCTTGATACAGAGAGCCATCCAATCGATGAGGATGCACTCACTGTTGTTATAGTTAAGAAAGGCGACAAGATGGCAGGTCTTGTTATCGATGAACTCATCGGTCAGCAGGAGATCGTTATCAAGCCGCTCGGCAAGTACGTAAAACAGGTTAAGTTCATCACAGGCGCAACCATTCTCGGCGACGGCGAGGTTGCTCTCATTTTCGATGCAAACACTTTACTGTAACAGCCGGATAACCTAAAACAAAGGCCATGATTATAGGAGAAGATAAAATGGATCAGCTCACAACAACGAATACAAATAATCTGCCGGAAAACGGCGATGAAACTAAAATTGTCGAGGTAACATATCAGTATATAGTTATCCGCCTCGGCGATGAGCAGTACGGCATAGATATCAGCTATGTCAACAATATCGTCAGAATGCAGCATATAACGAGAGTACCCAAGGTATCTAACTACATCAAGGGAGTCATCAATCTCCGCGGCGAAGTTCTTCCCGTTATCAGCTTAAGGCTTAAGATGGGTCTTGACGAGGACCAGTATGACAAGGCAACAAGAATAATCATTTTAAAGACCGAGAACGAGGGTCAGATCGGTGTGCTCGTCGACGAGGTTAAGGAAGTGGTTACCCTTGCTGAAAAATCAATCGAAAAGATCTCACATGATTCCAAAAACGAAAAAGCCAATTTCCTGAGCGGAGTTGGAAAGAACAACGGAGAACTTATCTCAATACTTGATCTCAATGTGATCACTCTTGAAGATAATGTTTGATTGAGGTGACTATGGGTGATTTAAATCTCGAACAGGTATCAACCCAGTATATGGACGTATTAAAAGAGCTGGGTAATATTGGAGCGGGAAATGCTATGACCGCACTTTCCCAGATGCTCAACTGCAAGGTCGATATGAAGGTTCCTCAGGTTGAGCTCCTTGATTTTAAGGATGTAGGTGCCGCTATGGGCGGCGAAGAGCAGGTAATGGTAGGCGTTTTCCTCGGTGTTGACGGCGATATTACCGGAAGCATGCTGTTCCTTGTGGAAGTGGAAGCAGCCAAGCATCTTATCAATAAGATGATGCCGGGAATGGCTCAGCCCGGAGGAGAGCTTTCCGAGATGGAATGCTCAGCCATGCAGGAGATAGGAAATATCATTACAGGTGCATACCTCAATTCACTTGCCCAGATCACGAATCTTATGATAATCCCCTCACCTCCGGCACTTACGGTTGATATGGCAGCCGCTATCCTTTCGGTTCCCGCCATAGAATTCGGAATTTACGGAGATAATATCCTCCTTATCCAGTCTCAGTTCTTTGATGAAGTTGAGATAGACGGTTATTTTGTCCTTGTACCGGACATTGAATCGTACGGAAAGATTTTGTCGTCACTTGGAATTAGTGTTTAGTATTCGGAGATGTCTATATTATGGGTGAAGTAATAAAAGTTGGAATGGCCGACCTCAAGACATGTCTTGTCCCGAATACTGTCACTACGCTGGGACTCGGATCTTGCGTCGGTGTTGCCATCCGTGATACACAGAATAAGGTTGGCGGACTGGCTCATGTTATGCTCCCCGACAGCACTGCCATCAAGAACAGCCATCTTAACGTGGCAAAGTTTGCGGATACGGGAGTAGCTGAGCTTGTGAAGCAGATGGAAGCACTGGGAGCAGTGCGCCGCCGTATGGTTGCAAAGATAGCCGGCGGAGCCATGATGTTCACCATGCAGAGCAAGAGCGAGACCATGCAGGTCGGTGCAAGAAATGTCGAGGCTGTAAAAGCAAAGCTTAAAGAGCTGAATATTCCTATTTTAGCTGAAGATACAGGGCTTAATTACGGTCGTACCGTTATTTTTGATCCCGAGACCGGCGAGTTTAAGATAAAGACTGCCGGAAAGGGAGATAAGGTCATTTAGCAGGTTTCATACATGAATAAAAAATATATTCCTGTCATACTTATGCTTACCGGCGGGCTTGTCACGGTCGTGATCACATTTGTGAATCATTATTCGATCCTGGCAAAGCTCGGATGGTTGCTTGCTGTTATGGCAGTGCTTTATTTTGTCGGAACGATCGTTATAAATGTGATAGAACGTTTTGAGGCTGCCAATCAGAAGAAGCTCGAAGAAGAGGAAAAGGCTAGACTGGAGGCGCAGGAGCAGGCGCTCAGGGAAGAGGGTACGGTCGAAGAAAAGGAAGAAGTACCCGGAGAAACTGCCACTTGAGGGATGGATGTAGCCAATGGATGAAGCTGCAAGAAAAAAACTGTTAGATGAATATTCCGCGACGAAATCTCCCGAGGTGAGGGAGAAGCTCATACTGGAATTTGCGCCGCTGGTTAAGCTTGTAGCCGGCAGACTCAGTATGTATCTCGGATATAATGTTGAATACGAAGATCTTTGCAGTTACGGGATCTTCGGTCTTATAGACGCCATCGACAAGTTTGATTTCATGAAGGAAGTCAAATTCGAGACTTATGCCAGCCTAAGGATCAGAGGTTCTATTCTTGATCAGATCAGGAAGATGGACTGGATACCACGCACGATCCGGCAGAAGCAGAAACAGATCGATGCGGTCATGAAGAAGATCGAACAGGAGAAGGGCAGACAGGCGACGGATATGGAGATCGCCGAAGGCCTTGGTATATCTGAGGATGAGTTTTATGACTGGCAGTCTCAGATGAAGATAACCGGGCTTGTTTCTCTTGACGAATTTATGGAATCCGGAAGCGATGTTCCCCAGGGGTATGGCGGTACCACCGCTCACTTTGATTCTCCCGAGGAAAACATAGAGAAGCAGGAGCTTATGAAAATGCTTGGAGAGGCTCTGGAACTTCTCACGGAAAAAGAACAGAAGATTATCACTCTGTATTACTATGAGGAACTGACGCTTAAAGAGATCGCTAATATACTTGAAGTATCCGAGTCGCGCATATCCCAGCTCCATACCAGAGCTATAGGAAAGATGCGTACAAAGCTCGGGGCATATATGGGAATACTTACATCTTAGGAGGACGCAAACCATGCAGAACGCGTATTTTAAACTTGTTAACGTACCGGATGGTTTTGGCGTCCATCTTTTTGCGCCTAAGGACGGGGGCGAAAAGATTGTGACGCAGGAGCTTATTAATTACCTTGACAGAGCCTCGGTTGAATACGATATGAGTCAGGTAAAAAACGCAGCGGAATCAGGCGAAGACGTGACGCTTACACTTGGAAAATATGAATGTCCCAAGGTGGCAGAGCAGTATACCCTGACCATCGCGCCGGATAATATGCTCGCTGTCGCAAAGTTTATTCCCGCATCGGATACCGGCGAGAGAATGTCCAAAGAAGAGTTCTTGAAAGACCTTGCTTATCGCCAGATAAGATTCGGAATACAGGAAGAGATAATCAATAAGCATTTTGACGGCCCGGGATTCTACGGAATTCAGGTACCTGTTGCAAGAGGCGTCAAGCCGCGCCACGGCAGCGATGCGCGGATGGAATACTATTTCAACACAAAGATTTCTGCACACCCCGAAATGGCTGAAGACGGAAGCGTGGATTATTTCCATCTGAATATGCTCAACCATTGTAAAGAGGGAGATGTACTTGCACGGATCATTCCAGAGGATAAAGGCGATCCCGGAACGACGATCCAGGGCAATACAGTAAGACCCCGTGATGTGCGCACATTGCATCATCATTTCGGAAACAACATCGCTCTGTCGGAGGACAGGCTCACGCTCACTTCCAAAGTTAACGGTCACGTAATGCTTGTGGGCGATCAGGTATTTGTTTCCAATGTATATGAGGTGGAAAATGTTGACAATTCCACCGGTAACATTCAGTACGACGGAAGCGTAAAAGTAAACGGAAATGTTGCGACCAATTTTGAGATCAATGCGACAGGCGATGTTATCGTTAACGGTGTAGTTGAGGGCGCCACGATCATTTCTCAGGGTAACATCACTATTGCCCGCGGAATGAAGGGAATGAGCAAGGGAGTTCTTAAAGCCGGGGGGAACGTTATCTCCAAATTTATCGAAAACTCCACTGTCGAGGCAGGCGGATTCATTGATACCGAATCGATCCTTCACAGTAATGTTCAGTCCGGCTCCGATATCAGGGTAACCGGTAAAAAGGGATTTATCACCGGCGGACGTGTGCAGGCCGAGAGCGTAGTTGAAGTGAGAACTCTGGGATCCACTATGGGTGCGCCTACAGTTGTCGAGGTCGGCGTCAATCCCAAGCTCAAGACAAAGTATATCGACACTCAGAAAGAAGTATCCGAAATAGTCAAAACGATAAAGAATACACAGCCGGTAATACAGAACTTCACCGAGAAAAAGGCTAAAGGTGCAAGGTTTACGCCCGAGCAGATAGAATATGTGAAAAAGAGTGCAGCTCTTCTCGAACAGAAGAAAAAGGAACTCGAAGAAAAGAGTGCGGAGCTCAAGGAACTGGACGAAATGTTTGCCCAGATAAAGACTGCGTCGGTTCGTGTGACGGGAGAGGTTTATCCCGGAGCCACGATCGTTATCGGCGATCTGTCAATGAGGGTAAACGACAGTTACAGATATTGCCGCTTTGAAAAACAGGGCGGTGAAGTAAAGATGCTTCCTTTGTAATGAGGTATTATTATGGCAGGAATGGATATTGCGCCTATCGTGCGAGCGCAGGATTATACTATAATCAAACATAATGAAGATGTAAAAAACGATGTAGATCAGAACAATTTCGGCATTGCCAGGGACCGCAGGGAAACCCAGCAGAATACCGAGGTGGTGAACACATCCGAGAGCAGATGGAACAGCAAGGATCCCGATGCCCGTGAAAAGGGATCGAATGAATATTACGGAGACGGCGGAAGCGCAAGGCGTGAAAACCGTCACGAAAAGCCGCAGGATAAAGTGGTCGTTAAAGGGCCCATGGGCGGCGGTTTTGATCTGAAGATTTAAATGATTTTTTGGAGAGATTAATAGTATGACAGCATTGGAAATTGCGCTCCTTATCGGGGGCGCGGTAATTTTTGTACTGAGTTTTATCATACCTGTAAACAAGCAGGAGACATCGGATGATATAAAGGATATGATCACCGATGAAGTAAGATCGAAAGTTAAGGGCGAGATAGATGATCTGCGCTCACATATAGACAATGTGGTGGATGAGGCGATCGAGTACGCCCAGGAAAAAACGGAAAGAAGCCTTGAACGCATATCCAACGAAAAGATAATGGCGGTTAATGAGTATTCCGACACCGTGCTTGACGAGATAAACAAGAATCATAAAGAAGTTATGTTTCTTTATGACATGCTCAACAATAAGCATGACGATCTGATATCCACTGTTTCGGAAGCATCTGCGGTGGCAAAGACTGTCAAGGAAAATGCGGAGGCGGCAGCCGAAGCAGCGGAAGCTGCCCACGAAAGCACAAAAGAGGCAGAGGCGGCCGTAAGCAGTTTTAAGAGCCTTGCTCCCGAGACAGTGGATGTATCCCCTATAGGCACTAAGACAGAGGGAAATATATCGGATGCGGTTAAGCAGGAAAAATCCCCCGAAGGAGAGCCTAAAGTCAGGACACTTAAATGGGCCGAATTTGCCATCGAACAGGCAGATGAAGACCTTGAACAGAAAGGAATCACCCTTCCCGATCCATCATCCTTAAGTGATGAAAACAAGTCCGAACAGGCTCTGCAGGATCAGGTTATAGCGCTGCATAAGCTTGGTCAGACGGATGTGGAGATAGCAAGATCGCTCGGAATGGGTGTGGGAGAAGTATCACTTATTATCGGACTGCATGCCGGCAGGTGAGGTATATATGAACAGCAAACTTAGATTTTATTTAAGGGGCCTTGGTATCGGAATGGCTGTGACCGCCCTGATACTTGCTCTTGTCAATCTGAAGAATAATCACGGTGAAATGACTGACGCCCAGATAAAAGAGCGCGCCGCACAGCTTGGAATGGTGGAGGCAAATTCATACTCCCTGACAGATGCGGTGGGTGATAAGGATACAGAGACGACAACCGAGGCAGAAGTCGAGACCGAAATAGAAGTAGAAAGCAAAGCAGAAACCGAAAACAAGACCGAAGCCGGGGCTGAAACGGAGACAGAGCCGGATACAGAAACAAAAGCCGAAACGGAAACAGAGGCGGAAGCAGAAACGAAAACCGAAACGGAAACAGAGGCGGAAACGGAAACGAAAACCGAAACGGAAACAGAGGCGGAAACAGAAACGAAAACAGAAACAGAAACCAAGACAGATACGGAAACAAAAGCCGAAACGAAAACAGAGGCGGAAGCTGCCGAGCCCCAGGAAAAAGAACCCGAGCCGGCAAAAGAGCAGACTACGCCTAAAGAGGGAACTGCCACCATCACGATCAACGGCGGTGCCTCCTCCGAGACTGCATGCTCAATCCTCAAAAATGCAGGCCTTATCGACAATGCGGACGATCTTAACAGGTACATGATCCAGCACGGATATGACAGGACTATCCAGCCCGGCACCTACACCATCGCGTACGGATTGTCATTTGAGGAGATCTGCAAAAAGATCGCCCAATAAAAAAATTATTGACACATCCAGCTATTATGGATATAATAACTCTCGGATTGTCGCAAAGTCAGTTCAAATAACCCGTTCAGTCGAAGGGGCTGAAGGGAGGTAAGAAGATTGTCAAGTGTTATCGTAAAAGAGAATGAATCTCTGGACAGCGCACTTCGCCGCTTCAAGAGAAGTTGTGCAAAGGCAGGCATCCAGCAGGAAATTCGTAAGCGTGAGCATTACGAGAAGCCCAGCGTCAGACGTAAGAAGAAATCTGAGGCTGCAAGAAAGCGTAAATTCAACTAAGTGCGCATTTACCCCCTGACGGATGTCAGGGGTTTTTTAATGATATTTTAATGATATAGGAAATTTCTCCGAAATTCCTATATCATTAAAAGCGCTCCGCTATGGATGCGCACTCGCGCGTAAGGTATATGTTGCATAAATGCAACCGCGCTCGGCGCGAGCATGTTGCGAGCAACATGCTTTTTTATAAACAATTTCTAATGGTCAAAGATATAATAATCACAGTGCTGGCGGTACTTGTTCTTTTCTTTTTGTGGGTGGCCGTTATGGATACCAACAGATTTACCGTCAGTAATTATGTGTATAAGGACAAAAAAATAAAAAAGAAATTCCGTGCGGCAGTGCTTGCGGATCTCCACAATAAGAAATATGGCAGGGATAATGATAAGCTGTATTCGAGAATAGAGAGCTTTTCACCAGATATGATCCTTATTGCGGGAGATATGATAAACGGCCATGTGGGAGAGAAGTTTGAAGACACAGTTTCTTTTCTCGCAAGGCTTGCGGAAAAATACCCCATTTACTATGCAAACGGAAATCACGAAATGCGCATGGATATCTACCGGGATAACTATGGGGATTCTTATGATGAATTCTGCAGATCGATCCGGGAGGCCGGGATCACGCTTCTGGTAAATGACAGGATCACACTCCCGGAATACGGAGTGACCGTAATAGGCTCGGAGATAAACAAAAAGCATTATAAGAGAATGGGAATAGTTCCCATGGAAGAAGGAGAGCTGCTTGCGGAGCTGGGTGCTCCCGAAAAGGACAGCTGTAACATCCTGCTGGCACATAATCCCGATTTTTTCGAGGACTATGTAAGCTACGGAGCAGAGCTGGTGTTTTCCGGTCATGTGCACGGCGGAATAGCAAGGATACCGTTCATAAAAAAAGGAATACTTTCGCCCAATGCCAGGTTTTTCCCGAAGTATTATCAGGGCGAATATAAAAAAGAAAAAACAACAATGATCGTTTCGAGAGGTTTGGGCTCACACACAATACCCATAAGGCTGTTTAACCCCGGCGATCTGGTGATAGTGGATTTTGAGGGCGACGAACAGCAAAACGAAACCGCCCTGTGATTATAAGGAATCAAACAATGGCTATACCTGTAAAGCTTGAAGTGTTTGAAGGTCCGTTGGATCTTTTGCTTCATCTGATAGAAAAAAACAAAATCGATATCTATGATATTCCCATCGTGCTTGTCACGGAGCAGTACCTCGATTACATCAAAAAGATGGAGACCGAGGACATGAACGTGATGAGTGAGTTCCTTGTAATGGCTGCCACTCTCATAGACATAAAGTGCAAGATGCTGCTTCCTCCCGAGGTTAACGAGGAAGGAGAGGAGATCGATCCCAGATCCGAACTGGTGGAGAAACTCCTTGAGTACAAGATGTACAAATATATGTCCTATGAACTCCGGGACAGACAGGTTGATGCAGCCACGGTGTTTTACAGGAAAAAGGATCTTCCCAAAGAGGTGCTTTCATATGTTCCTCCCGTTGACTACGAGGAACTGATAGGAGATATGAATCTCCAGAAACTGCACGAGCTCTTCAAGACCATAGTAAAGAGACAGGAAGACCGTATCGATCCCATCAGGAGTAGGTACGGCAAGATCGAAAAGGAAGAAGTGGACATGGAACTTAAGACTCTTTATGTGAGAGCTTTTGCCCAGACTCACAAGACCTTTTCCTTTACAAAACTCCTCGAGAGCCAGCACAGCCGTGCCGAAATAATAGTCACATTCCTTATCATCCTTGAGATGATGCATGACGGTGAGATCACGATCAGACAGAACGATCTGTTTGACGATATAATCATAACTTCAAATTTCATGGAGGAAAATGCGGGATAGTTTTTCCGTATCCTAAAAGTAATGGATAAAGAAACATCAAAAAAAGTACTTGAAGGCGTGCTGTTTTCCATGGGAGAAGCCGTGCAGATATCGCGCCTTGCGGATGTGATAGAAGAAAGCAAAAAGGAAACGAGAAAGATCCTTGAGGAGATGTCGGAGGAGTATCAGGCTGCTGACAGGGGAATCATGATCACATGGTTTGAGGATTCCGTGCAGCTTTGCACCAAGCCTGAAATATACGAGTATCTTATCAAGATCGCAAAAGCTCCGCCCAAATTCCAGCTCACGGACACCGTGCTGGAGACACTTTCCATAATTGCTTACAAGCAGCCCGTAACAAGGATAGAGATCGAGAAGATCCGCGGCGTTGCCTGCGATCATGCCATAAACAAACTTCTTGAATACGATCTTATTCAGGAACTGGGACGCCTTGACGCACCGGGTAAGCCGCTCCTGTTCGGAACCACGGAGCAGTTTTTGAGAAGCTTCGGAGTGCGCAGCATAGATGAACTCCCCCAGATCAATCCGGTGCAGGTGGAAGAGTTTAAAAAGCAGGCTGAAGAAGAAGTTCAGCTCAAGCTGGACATCTGATAAAAAAAAGAGATTATATGAATAAAAAAAGCGGTTCGCGCTATTTGCGAAACGCTTTTTTTGTGATACAATTATAAAGATTGTGAAAATGGGGGAAAATCTTTATTTGTGAGAGATTCCCGACATTATTATATATACGGAGGAAAACCTATGAGCACTACGCAAACAGCTATCGGACGGATCAATAATCTGCTCGATGACAACAGCTTTGTTGAAATAGGTGGTCTTGTTACCGCAAGAGCTACAGATTTCAACTTAACCCCTGCCGATATGCCCTCGGACGGATGTGCGACCGGTTACGGAACGATAGACGGACAGCTCGTCTACGTTTACAGCCAGGACGCTTCTGTTCTCGGCGGCACCATCGGAGAAATGCATGCGCGCAAGATAGTAAATATTTATGATCTCGCGCTCAAGATGGGTGCACCGGTGATCGGATTCATCGATTGTGCAGGATTACGACTTCAGGAGGCGACAGATGCCCTCAACGCTTTCGGTGAGGTGTACGCCGCACAGGTTTCTGCATCTGGTGTTGTACCGCAGATAACCGCTATAGTCGGAACATGCGGAGGAGGCCTTGCTCTCTTCCCGTCACTTACAGACTTTACTTTTATGCTTAAGGATAATGCTAAGCTTTTTGTCAACTCCCCCAATGCTCTTGAGGGCAACAGGATTGACAAGAACGATACTTCTTCCGCAGCATTCCAGTCCATCGAAGCAGGTCTTGTCGATGTGGTGGACAGTGAAGAAGATCTTTATGCAGGCATCAGAAACCTCGTAGGATTCCTTCCCGCAAATAATTATGATGTAAACGATGTTGAGTGCGATGACGACTTAAACCGCAGCTTCGAGAGCCTCGAAGGTTTCGCGGGAGATACCGCGGAAGCGCTTAAAGTTATCGCAGACGACAATGATTTCTTTGAGATCAAGCCCGGATTTGCTTCCGAGATGGTAACCGGATTTATCAGACTTGACGGAGTTACCGTGGGAGCAGTTGCAAACAGAAGCGAGATCCTTCCCGACGGAGATATGGAGGGAGAGAAGTTCGGAACTGTTCTTACCACCAACGGATGCTACAAGGCAGAAGAGTTTATCAAATTCTGCGATGCATTCGAGATTCCTATTCTTTCACTCACAAACGTTACCGGATACGCAGCAACCGTTTCATCCGAGAAGACCATTGCCAGAGCGGCAGCAAAGCTCACCGCAGCGTTTGCATCAGCAACCGTTCCCAAGGTTAATGTTGTGATCGGAAAAGCTTTCGGAACCGCAGCAAACGTTATGAACTCCAAGGCAGTGGGAGCAGATATCACCATCGCATGGAAGAACGCCCAGATCGGAACCATGGATGCAAAGCTTGCGGCCAAGATCATGTATGAAGGTCAGGGAAGCGATGTGATCGATGCGAAGGCAAAGGAATATGAGGAGCTTACTCTCGGTGCAACAAGTGCTGCAAGAAGAGGATATGTCGATCAGATCATCGAGCCTGCTGATACAAGAAAATATGTGATAGGTGCATTCGAAATGCTCCTTTCAAAGCAGGAGAATTCCTACGATAAGAAGCACGTTACCATTTAAGAAAGGCGGAGAAAGAATGAAGAAATTTATTATCTTTATAGCTGCCGCCCTCAGTGCTGTATGCCTAAGTGCATGTTCGGGGAAGAGCGGGCTCACACAGTTCGAGTCCGAAAAGATCGAGACTGCAAAGGAGTACGCACTCGGTCAGGTGATACCGTCACTCGGATTTTTTTCCGACGGTACCATGGATCAGTACGAGATGCAGTATCAGCCGATTCCCTGGGATGAATTCACCATGGATGAGGTTGCTGCCTACGCCAAGAAGGTCTTTGGATTTGAAGTTGACGGCTATGGCTTTTACAATGCCATAAACAGCTTCAAAGGTTCAAAAGAGACCCTCGGAGCGATGAGTAAGGATGGGGCCGGCAATTATGAGTACGGCGAAGCAACTGCTTATATCGATGATGATCAGATAGTGGTCAATGTACCGGTTAAGTGCGAAAAGGGAGATGCAAACATTGAAGTTATTTTCTCCAATGACCTTTTCATGAAGCTTGAAGCCGCATCGATCAATCAGGATTTCACAATGTCTGACAAGATGGGCAAAGCGGGTCTTAACACTCTTCTTGGAATGGGAACGGTGTTTATTGTTCTCATACTGATCAGCCTTATCATCAGCCTGTTTGGACTTATACCCAAGATCCAGAAAGCGTCCGCTGAAAAGAAAAAGCTCGCCGAGCAGCAGAAGAACGCAGCGACATCAGGCATAGATAACGCGATAGATCAGATCATCGAAAACGAGACGCAAAACGAGACCGCGGATACGGAGCTGGTTGCGGTAATAGCAGCGGCCATAGCTGCCTGTGAGGGCACATCTGCCGACGGATTCGTTGTCCGTTCGATCAGAAGAAGATACAGATAATCAATTAAAACGGAGGAAAAAACCAGATGAAGAATTATACCATTACCGTAAACGGAAATGTATATGATGTTACAGTAGAAGAGGGCACAGGAAGTGCTTCTCCCGCTCCCGCAAAGGCACCCGCTGCTCCCAAGGCAGCACCCAAGGCAGCTCCCGCAGCAGCACCCAAGGCTGCATCTTCAGGAGCAGGCAGCGTAAAGGTTGAGGCCGGAGCTGCAGGAAAAGTATTCAAGATCGAAAAGAACGTCGGAGACGCAGTTAAGAAGGGCGATGCAGTTGTTATCATCGAAGCCATGAAGATGGAAATCCCTGTTGTTGCTCCCCAGGACGGAACCGTAGCCAGCATCGATGTAGCAGTCGGAGACGCTATCGAGGCAGGCGCTTGTCTTGCAACCCTTAACTAATTGCTGTTTGGAGGTAATTTATGGCTTACATAGCTAATACGCTGAGCAACCTGCTCCATCAGACGGCGTTCCTCAATCTTACCTGGGGTAACTTCCTGATGATACTCGTTGCCTGCTTTTTCCTATATCTGGCGATACGCCATGAGTTTGAGCCGCTTCTTCTTGTTCCGATCGCATTCGGAATGCTTCTTGTAAATATCTATCCCGATATCATCAGAAGCGCCGAGAGTGCGGCAAACGGACAGGGCGGACTGCTCTATTATTTCTACAAGCTGGATGAGCTTGCGATCCTTCCTTCGCTGATCTTCCTCGGCGTAGGAGCGCAGACCGATTTCGGTCCGCTTATTGCTAACCCCAAGAGCTTCCTTCTCGGAGCTGCTGCACAGTTCGGTATTTTCGCAGCATACTTCGGAGCTATCGCACTTGGATTTAATGACAAGGCTGCAGCAGCCATCTCCATCATCGGCGGTGCGGATGGCCCTACATCCATCTTCCTGGCAGGTAAGCTTGGCCAGACGGCGCTTTTGGGTCCCATAGCTGTGGCGGCATATTCGTATATGTCATTGGTACCCATCATTCAGCCCCCCATCATGAAGCTCTTAACCACCAAGAAAGAGCGCGCGATTAAGATGGGACAGCTTCGTCCCGTATCAAAGCTCGAGAAGATCCTCTTCCCGATCATCATCACCATAGTTGTATGTCTCATCCTTCCTACCACAGCACCTCTTGTAGGTATGCTGATGCTTGGTAACCTTTTCAAGGAATCGGGCGTGGTAAGACAGCTTACCGAGACTGCATCAAACGCGATGATGTATATCGTTGTTATACTCCTCGGAACATCCGTAGGAGCAACCACCAGCGCAGAGTCATTCCTGAATGTGAGCACACTCAAGATCGTTGCGCTGGGACTTATCGCATTCGCTTTCGGAACCGCGGCAGGAGTGCTGTTCGGAAAGCTCATGTGTGTTGCGACCAAGGGTAAGGTAAATCCTCTTATCGGATCGGCAGGAGTTTCCGCAGTGCCTATGGCAGCCCGTGTATCTCAGAAGGTCGGCGCGGAAGCAGACCCCACCAACTTCCTGCTCATGCATGCGATGGGACCCAACGTGGCCGGAGTTATCGGAACAGCGGTTGCAGCGGGAACATTCATGGCAATATTTGGAGTCTTTTGATATAGAGAAAGGAATATAAAATGGCAGATATAGAAAAGAAACCGATAAAGATTACGGAGACGGTGCTCCGTGACGCACATCAGTCCCTTATCGCTACAAGAATGCCTACCGAGTTCATGCTTCCCATTGCCGAGAAGATGGATAAAGTCGGATACCATTCCGTAGAGTGCTGGGGCGGTGCAACATTTGATGCGTCCCTCAGATTCTTAAAGGAAGATCCCTGGGACAGACTGAGAAAGCTTCGTGACAGATTCAAGAACACCAAGCTTCAGATGCTCTTCAGAGGTCAGAATATCTTAGGATACAGACCTTATGCCGATGACGTTGTTGATGCATTCGTTGAGAAGTCCATCGCAAACGGAATCGATATCATCAGAATATTTGACTGCCTCAACTACATGCCCAACCTCCAGGAGGCCGTAAATGCCACCAACAGGATCAAGAAGCAGGAGGGAAGAGGCCACGCACAGGTTGCTCTTTCCTACACCCTCGGCGATGCATATACTCTCGAGTACTGGGCAGGAATGGCCAAGCAAATCGAGGAGATGGGAGCCGATTCCATCTGCATTAAGGATATGGCAGGACTCCTTGTTCCCTACAGAGCTACCGAGCTTATCAAGGCCATGAAGGAGAACACCAAGCTTCCTATCCAGCTCCACACACATTACACATCAGGTGTTGCTTCGATGACATACCTTAAGGCTGTTGAGGCAGGCGTTGATGTTATCGACTGTGCAATGAGCCCTCTTGCGATGGGTACTTCACAGCCCGCTACAGAGGTTATGGTCGAGACCTTCAGAGGCACCCCTTATGATACCGGATATGATCAGGATCTTCTTGCGGAGATCGCCGATTATTTCGCTCCCTACAGGGATGAGTGCTTAAAGAACGGACTCCTTTCACCCAAGGTGCTCGGAGTTAATATCAAGACACTTCTTTACCAGGTACCCGGCGGAATGCTTTCCAACATGGTAAGCCAGCTCAAGGAGCAGAATGCGGAAGATAAGTACCGTGAAGTGCTCGAGGAGATCCCCCGCGTGCGTAAAGACCTGGGCGAGCCGCCTCTTGTTACACCTTCTTCACAGATCGTCGGAACACAGGCTGTATTTAACGTTCTTATGGGCGAGAGATACAAGATGGCTACCAAGGAGACAAAGGCAGTCCTTCGCGGTGAGTACGGTCAGACCGTTAAACCCATGAACCAGGAAGTAATCGACAAGGTTATCCCCGGGGAAAAGAGACTTACCGGACGCTTTGCCGATAATCTCGAAAACGAGATGGATAAGCTTGAAAGCGAGATGAAGGAGTGGAAGCAGCAGGACGAGGATGTGCTTTCCTATGCACTGTTCCCTCAGGTTGCTACCGACTTCTTCAAGTATCGTCAGGCTCAGCAGGAGAAAGTCGATATGACTCAGGCAGATACCCAGAACAAGGCATATCCTGTTTAATACTGTGATTTTTGTACAAAAGACCACCGAAAAAATCGGTGGTCTTTTGTAGTTTTCTATGGAAATAATACATATCGTATGTTATCATATAATCCAGAGGATTTATTCAGAGGGTATTTAATATGGTTCATACTTTTTATACAGTATCCGTGATCCTTTCCGGACTGATGCAGATACTTTTTATGTTTCAGTGGAGGAAGAGTTCATCATCGGAATTCATTTTTACATTCGCTCTTGTGCCCGTAGTAAATGCCGGATACACGTGGCTTGCGAGAGCGCAGACCCTTGAGGGTGCTCTCAATGCCACAAAGCTGACCTATGTGGGCGGATGTTTTCTTCATATGTTTCTTTTTATGGGGATCCTGTCGCTTTGCAATTTCAAGGTCCGTTCATGGGTGAGGGCGGCTCTTCTTTCGCTTAGCTCTGTCCTTTTCGGGTTTGTTCTTACCATCGGGCACTTGCCCATTTTTTACAAAAGTGCCGAGCTTGCACAGTTGAACGGTGTTTCATATCTGATCAAGGATTATGGACCGATGCACACGGTGTTCTATGTCTATATGATAGGCCTTATGATGGCGAGCGTTATTGCACTGATCGTGTGTGTTGTCAAGCATCCCGAGGTGTCGCTGCGCAATCTTATTATCCTGATCGTGGTGGACATCATAAGTGTGATGGCTTTTCTTGGCGGAAGAATGGTATCGAAAGCGACCGGTACGCCGATCGAGGTAATGCCTGCTTTCTATGTTTCGGCAGAGTTTGCTTTTCTGGTTCTCTATCAGCGCCTCAGATTGTACAGCATCTCGGCAGGTGTGGCCGAGAGTCTTATCGAAAACGGTGAGGATGGTCTGATATGCTTTGACAGAGAAAAGCATTATCTGGTATGCAATAATACAGCTAAAAAGATAATACCTTCTCTTGTCAGGGCCAAAGCCGACAGCCACTTAAGCCGCGATAATAAGGAATATACCGACATCCTTACATGTCTTAACAGGTTTTACAATTACGAGATATCAAAAACTCCGCTCTCATTTAAAAAGGATGGCAAGATCTATGAGCTTCATCCCGATTACATGAGGGATAATAACAGGATATGCGGGTTCTATATACTTATAGCCGATGTGACCACGGAGAGGATCCACAGTGCGGAAATGGAAAAGGCGGCGGATGCGGCAAGAGCTGCCGACAAGGCAAAGAGCAATTTCCTTGCTCAGATGTCCCACGAGATACGTACGCCTATCAATACCATTCTCGGAATGAATGAGATCATCCAGAGAGAGTGCTCGGATAAGGGAATTCTTGAATACTCCGACAATATACAGAATGCCGGTAAAAGTCTTATGATGCTCATTAACAGCATCCTTGACTTTTCCAAGATCGAGGACGGAAAGATGGAGATCGTGCCTGTCAGATACTCCACCGCGGAAATGATAAACAGCGTGATCAGTTCTGTCAGTGTAAGGGCGAGAGAAAAGGGGCTCAACCTTAAGGTGTCTGTAAACGAATGCCTGCCTTCACAGCTTTACGGCGACGACGTAAGAGTTTCGCAGGTGATCCTGAATCTCGTCACCAACGCTATCAAATACACCGAAAAGGGAAGCGTGACCCTCACCGTCGGGGAGAAGGAGCGTGACGCTTATTCAGTTTTGCTCTATGTGGAAGTAAAGGATACCGGAATAGGTATCCGCAAGGAGGATATGAAGAAGCTGTTCGAATCCTTCTCAAGACTGGAAGAAAAGCGTAACCGCAATATAGAGGGAACCGGGCTTGGATTGTCCATAGTGACGGGGCTTCTCGATATGATGGGAGGAACGCTCAACGTTGAGAGTGAGTACGGCAAGGGATCAACCTTCTCGTTCACGCTGAAGCAGGGAATAGAAGACGAGAATCCGATCGGTACATACAAGCAGGGACCGCAGGAGATAAAGCATGTTAAAAAGTCGGAAGATCTTAAATTCCCGGGTGCAAAAGTGCTTGTTGTAGACGATAATGTGATGAATCTTAAAGTGGCATCAAGACTGCTTGCGCTGAGTGAGATCAGGTGCGATATTGCTTCATCAGGTCCCGAGGCACTGGAGGCGGTAAGCAAAAAGGAATACGACATAATCTTCCTTGATCATATGATGTCTGGAATGGACGGAATAGAAACTCTCGCAAATATGAAGAAAGAGAATTTGCTGCCGGAAAAGACCAGGGTTATCGCACTTACGGCAAATGCCATAATAGGGGCAAAGGAACAGTATATCTCGTCCGGCTTTGACGACTATCTGTCCAAACCGATCGAAGTAAAAGCACTGCAGGAAATGATAAAGAAACATCTGGATAAATAAAGGGGAAATACAATGGCAAGAAAAGAATCTGTTACTGAACAAATGATACTGGACACCGCATTTGAAATGGTGAAGGAAGGCGGCTTTGAGAGCATTACTGCAAGAAAGGTCGCTGAGAGGGCAGGATGCTCGACACAGCCCATCTTCAGAGTATATAAGAATATGGACGAGCTTCAGCATGCGGTGTACGAGAAGTCGATCCTTTATTTCCTCGACTATTATAAGGCTGCAAATAAGCCCAGCTCGGTTCCTTTTACCAATCTGGGGCTTACCTACATAGCATTTGCAAGGGAAGAGAAGAATTACTTCAAGCTCCTTTTCGTTAAAGGCGTAAAGGGCGGAAAGAGCATGTATGAGCTTTTAAACGGTACCGAAGGAAATGTTGTAAAAGAGATCAATCTTGCCAGAAGCCGTGGATGTGCCGACCCGGGAGCAATGTTCATGAAGATGTGGATATTCATTCACGGAGCGGCATGCATGACCCTGACAGGCGATTATGACCTCACCGATGAGGAAACAATATCGCTGTTGGAAAAATCATATGAATCATTTTCACAGTAGAAACAGCTGTCATGCGCAGATAAGATAAAATATTGCGGAGTAACAGGATAGATCATGAGGGATAAAAGGTCTTTACAAAGAATATTGGCGGCCTTTCTCGGAAAAGTAACGCTAATAGTCATGCTGGTGATCATGCTGATCAATGTGGTCATTCAGGTCGTTGCCTCCATCGAGCGGACAAAGGTAGATGCAGAAAACATTTTTAAGCAGATGGAGAGGATTCTTGAACAGAATAACGAAAACCTCACAAGAACCATGGAGGATTATTCCGAGTCCTGCATAAAAAATGCTCAGGCGATAGCCTATATCATAGATCAGGACAATTCGATTCTTGAGGATATTGATGAATTGAAAAAGATCGCGTCATTTATGGGAGTGGACGAGATCCATATTTTTGATGAAAACGGTGTGATCTTTTTCGGAACTCATCCGGAGTATTACGGATACAGCTTTGATTCCGGCGAGCAGATGAATTTCTTTAAGCCTTTGCTTACGGATAAATCGCTTAAGCTTGTTCAGGATATAACACCGAATACAGCGGAGGGAAAGCTTGTACAGTATTCGGCTCTGTGGAACGAGAGCGGAAGTTTTATCGTCCAGGTGGGAATGTATCCGGTCAGCATCATGAGGCTGAGAGAAAAGAATGAACTGCCTTATATATTCTCAATACTTCTGACCGATAATGATGTGTCTCTGTATGCCATTGATCCCAAAAACGGAGATATACTTGCTTCGACAAACCCTTCAATGGATGACAGCGCAGGGAAGGTGGGACTGCGCGTGCCGCCCAAAGTTCTTGACGGCAAACACGTTGTTTACGAGAACAATACGGTTTCGGGGAAGCATTGTTTTGTGGCATACAGGCTTTTGGGTGAAAGTGTTATAGCCTTTGTTATTCCCATCTGGGAAATGATTGATTATGTGACGCTCCCGATCGTTCTTTTGCTCTTGGGGCTGATGCTGGTATCTTTTGCGCTTATCCTGTCAGTGACACAGCATATAAGGAAATATGTTTTTGATGCCACAAATGAAATAAACGGGGAACTGAGAAAGATAACCGACGGCGACCTTGACACGAAAGTATCGGTTGAGAGCAGCACCGAGTTTTCCGAGCTCAGCAGTCATATAAATGCCATGGTAAGGAGCCTCCTTGCCAACACCGAAAAGCTCTCGTACATCTTTAAAAAGACCGGGGTTCTGATGGGAACCTACGAGTATCAGAACACTTCGTCGAAGGTAAGATATACGGAGTATGTGGCGGATATACTTGGACTTGACAGAAGCGGAATGTGTTCAAAACGCATATTCAAGGAAAAGCTCCGGGAGTTTCGCAGGACCCCCGAAGGCGATAACGAGAGTGTCTATGAGATAAGTCAAACCGGAGAGGATGGAGTATCCGGATCCGTATATATTTACTGCGATGAGGTAAGCCGCGACGGAGAGATCGTAGGTGTCCTGTCCGATGTCACGGCTCAGATAAATGACAGACACAGAATTGAAAAAGAGCGCGATATGGATGCTCTTACGGGACTTCTTAACAGGCGCGGACTTGAAACAAGGCTGGAGACCCTGCGCAATAATGAAAAGGAAACGGGATACTGCGCATTCTTTATGATCGACGCGGATGGCCTTAAGGAAACCAACGACAGATACGGACACGGTATCGGAGATATGTATCTCAAGAAGGTGGCAGAGATCATAAGCGGTATCGGCTCTAAAAAGAAGCTTGTTTCAAGGCTTGGCGGAGATGAGTTTGTGCTGTTTCTTTACGGATATGACAGCGGCGAGGAGCTTAAGCCTGATATCGACGCGGTGTTTGCCAATCAGGATACTGTGGGAGTATTACTTGCGGATAACCTTGAGCTTACGGTACGGTTTTCCGCCGGCTACTGCGAGTCCAAGGGATGCTATGATATCGAGGGTATGTCCGAACGCGCGGACGAGTATATGTACGAGAATAAGAGAAGCCGGAAAAGCGGAAGAGATTAGGCAAAGCCGGCAGTTGTATTTGAGGTGTATAAGGTGCCAAACACAGCAGAAAAAGATGTTCTTGCACTGATAAGGGAAAGACTTCCCTTTATGAGCAAGAGCCACAAAAAAATAGCGGAATATGTTCTCGATATGTACGATGAAGCTGTGTTCCAGACTGCGGCGAAGCTTGGAAGCGCTATAGGCGTCAGCGAATCCACGGTCGTCAGATTCGCGATGGCTCTCGGCTTTGACGGTTACCCGGAATATCAGAAGGCCCTCGGAGAATGCGTGCGCGGCAAGATATCCAAAATGCAGCGCATCGACGAAAGATACGGAAGCAGCTCGCAGTCGGAGATAGTGCGTTCGGTGCTGACATCCGATATTGAAAAGATACAGGATACTATCGACAATCTTAACACCAACGCGTTCAACATGGCGGTAAATATGCTCCTTGAAGCCGACACTGTCTACATTATGGGACTCAGAAGCAACGCACCTCTTGCGGCCTTTTTGCATTTCTATCTCAATATGATAAGGAAAAATGTTGTACTGCTCAACTCCACGTCCACTACCGAGACTTTTGAGCAGATGCTCCGGATATGTGATAAGGACTGCTTTGTGGGGATCAGTTTTCCGAGGTATTCCATGCGTACTCTGAAGGCGATGGAATTTGCCAACGACAGGAATGCCAAAGTGATCGCCATCACCGATACCATTCATTCACCCATGAATCTGTATTCGTCCTGCAACCTGCTTGCAAGGAGCGATATGGTGTCTATCGTTGATTCACTCGTTGCGCCTTTAAGCGTTATAAATGCCATAGTCGTTGCCCTCTGCATCAAGCGACCCGAAGCCGTAAACAACGATCTGAAAATGCTTGAAGAGGTGTGGGAGAATTATCAGGTATATCTCAATGATGAGATCAACTTTATAAATGATGAGCCCATTCTGGGCTATTCCCTGAGAAGAAAAGAGCGCGGCGATGAGTAAAGTTGTAGTGGTCGGAGGCGGAGCAGCCGGAATGATGGCAGCCGTAGCCGCCGGAAGAAACGGAAATGAAGTGCTTCTTATTGAGAAAAATGAAAAACTCGGAAAGAAGCTTTTTATCACCGGGAAGGGAAGATGCAATCTCACAAATGACAGCGATGAGCAGGGACTTCTGGCGAATGTGGTCCGTAATCCAAAGTTCCTTTACAGCGCTTTCTACGGGTTTAATTCCGCAGAGGTGATGGATATGGTTGAAAACGCCGGATGCCCGCTTAAAACGGAAAGAGGGGCCAGGGTTTTTCCTGTTTCCGACAGATCATCGGATGTGATCAAAGCCTTTGAAAGATTGCTTGATGAAGCTCATGTGGAAGTATGTTTAAATACTTCGGTGAGGGAGATCATAGTCCGGGAAGGAAAAGCTGTGGGTGTGCGAGTGTTAAAAAAGAACGCAAACCACACCGCATCCAAGACGATGCCCATCGGCGGGGATTTTGTGATAGTCTGCACGGGAGGCTTCACTTATCCTCTTACGGGGTCTACGGGAGACGGATACAGATTTGCGCAAATGACAGGGCATACCGTTGTAAAACCAAGGCCATCACTTGTGCCTTTCATCACCAAAGAAAAGTGGCCGGGAAACCTTGCGGGGCTTTCTCTTAAAAATGTATCCCTGATCGTAAAAAACGGTAATAAAGAGATATCAAACGGCTTCGGAGAGATGCTGTTTACCCATCACGGAATAAGCGGACCGCTTGTGCTCACTGCAAGCTGTTATACGGATTTTGAAAAGATGAATGATGTACATGCATTTATCGATCTTAAGCCTGCGCTTTCGGAAGAACAGCTTGATAAAAGAGTGCTGAGGGATTTTTCGGAAAACGAAAACAAGAACATAATAAATGCACTTTCGGCACTTCTTCCCCAGAGTCTTATTCCGGTGGTAGTTTCCGAGTCGGGAATAGATAAAGATAAAAAAGTGCATGATATCACAAAGGCCGAAAGAGCCGAACTTATAAGGAATCTTAAAGGACTGCATCTTACCGTTACGGGATCCGCAGGGCCGGAAGAAGCGATCATAACCTCGGGGGGAGTTTCCGTAAAAGAGATCGATCCTGCCACTATGGAATCGAAGATAGTAAAGGGATTATTTTTTGCCGGTGAGGTGCTGGATGTGGATGCGTTAACGGGAGGCTTTAACCTTCAGATCGCATGGTCCACGGGATACGCTGCAGGAAGCAGCACAGGAGAGTAAAATGTCACTGAATATAGCAATAGACGGACCTGCAGGCGCAGGAAAAAGCACAATAGCAAAGCTTATAGCCAAAAAGAAGAATCTAATTTATGTTGATACCGGGGCAATGTACCGTGCCGTAGCGCTGTACATCTTAAGGCAGAAAACAGATCTTGAAGACGCTGAGGCAATAGCATCGGTATGTAGGGAAGCGGATATCACCATCAGGTACGAGGACGGAGTGCAGGTGGTGTATCTTAACGGTGAAAATGTTAATGCATTTTTGCGCACGGAAGAGGTGGGTAACACTGCTTCCAAAACATCCGCCAATCCCGCTGTGAGAGAGCATCTTCTGAGTCTCCAGAGAAAGCTTGCGAGTGAAAATGACTGTATAATGGACGGGCGCGATATCGGAACGGTGGTGCTTCCGGATGCTCAGCTCAAGGTGTTCCTTACCGCAAGCAGTGATGTGCGTGCAAAGCGAAGATACGATGAGCTGGTTGCGAAAGGGGAGGCGGCTGATTTCGAGAAGATAAAGGCGGATATCGAGCAGAGGGATTATCAGGATATGCACAGGGAGATCGCACCGCTTAAGCAGGCGGTGGATGCACGTCTTGTGGATACGTCGGATATGAGTATCGAAGAAGTTGTTGATACGATATGTGGATTAATCTAACATTAAACTAAACTAAGTGACGGTTTCTTTTCGCGTGTGTATGTATCCGGCACCGACTCTCGTCTATGGGTCCTCGAAGCAGCGGTACTAAGCTCAAACTTCGCTGAGCTCGTTTTCGCTAAGTGCCGGCCTCGGACACATTGCCGGATTACATAGCACACGCGGAAAAAAACCTGATTAATACAAGTTAAAAATATAGCGAATTAAAACATAAGAATATAAACGATTCATGGAAATACAACTTGCCGAGCATGCGGGATTCTGCTTCGGAGTGGAACGGGCAGTTAATACCGTGTATGAAAAACTGAAGACGGGAAGACCGATATATACCTATGGTCCGATAGTGCACAACGAGGAGGTTGTGAGGGAACTGGAGGAGAGAGGCGTGAAGGTCATCGCGGATGAGGAAGCGCTCAAAAAAGCGGTGCCCGAAAAGGACGCGATCATTGTTGTAAGAGCCCACGGTATACCGGAAAGGATTTATCTTGAGCTGGAAGAAAAGGGATTTGAGGTTGTGGATGCCACTTGTCCTTTTGTAAAAAAGATCCACAAAACGGTGAGAGACAGGTCGGAAGACGGCGACGAAATCCTTATTGCGGGAGACCCGGATCATCCCGAAATTGCGGGTATATGCGGATGGTCGGAAGGAAGAAACACAGTACTCAAAGACGTTTCTGACTTTGAAAGATTTGTTCCCGAAGAGGGAAAAAGATATACACTTGTTTTTCAAACAACATTTAATCACAAGAAATATCAAGAAATTATTGAAATTTTACAAAAAAAAGGGTACAATGTTAATGTTGTGAATACAATCTGTAACGCTACGGATGAAAGACAACGATCGGCAGAAGCGCTGGCCGCCAAAGCCGATGCTATGATCGTGATAGGAAGCAGCACCAGCTCCAACACCGGGAAACTGTACGAAATATGCCGGAGCAAATGTGAAAAGACTTATTACGTTCATACGCCGGATGAGCTGAATATGGAGGAGATAAAGTCGGCAAATCTGGTGGGTATTACCGCAGGGGCTTCCACCCCGCAAAAATTAATCGAGGAGGTTCAAAATAATGTCAGAGGAACTTACTTTTGAACAAATGCTGGAAGAGTCATTCAAAACAATTCATACGGGAGAGGTAGTAGAAGGTACTGTAATCGACGTTAAGCCTGAAGAGATCATTCTTAACATCGGCTACAAGGCTGACGGTATTCTTACAAAGTATGAATACACAAATGACAACAGCGTTGACCTTACGACTGTAGTTAAGGTCGGAGATACCCTCGAAGTTAAGATTCTTAAAGTGAATGACGGTGACGGACAGGTGCTCGTCACATATAAGCGCCTTCAGCAGGAGCGCGGCAGCAAGAAGATCGAGGAGGCTTTCAACAACGGAGAGGTCCTCAAGGCTGTCGTTACACAGGTACAGGATGGCGGTCTTACCGTTATCGTTGATGAGACAAGGATCTTTATCCCCGCAAGTCTCGTATCCGATACTTACGAAAGAGATCTCACCAAGTACTTGAATCAGGAGATCGAATTTGTTGTTATCGAGTTCAATCCCAGAAAGCGTCGTTGCATCGGTGACAGAAAGCAGCTTCTTGTAGCCAAGAAGGAAGAACTTCAGAAGGAAGTATTTGCGAGGATCCACGAGGGCGATGTTGTAGAGGGAACAGTCAAGAATGTTACCGATTTCGGTGCATTCATCGATCTCGGCGGAGTTGACGGCCTGCTTCATATTTCAGAGATGAGCTGGGGCAGAGTTGAGCATCCCAAGAAGGTCTTCAAGATCGGCGATAAGCTCAATGTTCTTATCAAGGAGATCAACGGAAATAAGGTTGCTCTTTCACTCAAGTTTGACGATCAGAATCCCTGGAAGGATGCAGCTGAGAAGTATGCTATCGGCAATGTTGTTACCGGTAAGGTTGCAAGAATGACCGATTTCGGAGCTTTTGTTGAGCTGGCTGACGGAGTGGATGCACTCCTTCACGTATCACAGATCTCCAAGGATCATATCGAGAAGCCCGGCGATGCTCTTACAGTCGGACAGGAAATTACAGCCAAGGTTGTTGATTTCAATGAGGCAGAGCACAAGATCTCGCTGAGCATCAAAGCTCTGACAGCGCCGGATCCCAAGAAGGACGATAACGAAGATGTTGTTTCGGTTGATATCGACGCAGTGATCGCATCCGAGGATGAAGCGAAAGACGAATAAGAAATAACAACCGGCGGCTGCGGAAAGATCATTGCAGCCGCCAGTTTGCTTTTAAAGAGAAATATACGATCAATGTAAAGGAATCCGAAGGGAGAAAACCTATGGAATACGATTACGAATATCTCAAAAAAGAAGTGCTCAAGATGACACAGATCGATCTGAATGCTTACAAGGAGCGTCAGATGAAGCGTCGTATTGACACTCTTATCTCCAAGAATAATATTCAGGGATATGATAAATATGTGGCCGTTCTCAAGACGGACAAAGAAAGATTTGATGAATTTATCAATTACATCACCATAAATGTCTCGGAGTTTTACCGTAACCCCGAACAGTGGAAATTTATGGATGAAAAGGTGTTTCCGAAGCTGGTTGAGAGATTCGGAAAGAACCTTAAGGTCTGGAGCGCGGCATGCTCCACGGGGGACGAGCCTTATTCCCTTGTAATGGCTCTCTCAAAGCATATTCCCATAAATCAGATAAAAATCTATGCCACCGACCTTGATAAGACAGTCATGGCCAAGGCTAAAGTGGGCCTATACGATGCAAAGAGTATCGCAAGTGTTCCCGAAGAATTCAAGAAGAAGTACTTCACTCAGGTAGGGCCTTCTTTCAAGATTTCCGATGAGATCAAGTCCCGGGTTGAATTCCATGAGCACAATCTTTTAAAGGATAAGTATCCTACCGATTGTAACCTCATCCTTTGCAGAAATGTTATCATTTACTTTACGGATGAAGCTAAGGACGAAGTTTTCCAGAAGTTCTTTGATTCCCTCAAAAAGGGAGGATATCTCTTTATCGGAAGTACCGAGCAGATACTTAACTACAAAGATATCGGATACGGAAGAGAGAATTCATTCTTCTATGAGAAGCCGATGTGATCATAACTGTTGACAATCAGTATGCAGCTCTTTTAATCAAAAGCAATAAGCCGGGGTTCTCCCGGCTTATTTTTGTTGGTATATATATATCTGTCCAAACCATTCTGTAATGTGAAAACGCTCCGCGAGGATGCGGCCTCTTTAGTAGGTGGTGCCGATCATCTGTAATATGTGATTGGCGTATTCTGTGAATGCTGCGCGGTCGCGCTTTAATTCATCGGTGAGCTCAAAAAACACTTCCTTACTGCGGTATTCGCGGCGGAAGATAGGCTCAAAAAGTATCTCGAACTGGGGAAGATAACGGGATTCCTTCCGGGTATAGCAGGTGGAAGCCGTAGCCTGTGTGCGGTGATCCTTATCCACAAATGAAGCCACGGATTTATGAAGCGCTACGTCCTCCTCGGGAAGATAGTAATAATCCTTGTAATTTGCGTAGTAATACTTCATTTCCTCGGTGTAGATGGGAATGCGGAAAGAACCTTCCGATCCCTCTCCGTGGAAATAGCATCCGTTAGCCGAAGCGGTGACGGGCTTTGGAAGAAATACGGGCAGATCTGCGATAAGAATAAGCTCCTGTCTGGTCTCACCGGCACGGTCCGTGTAGGTCTCTGCGGATGCTTTTTTTACATGTACGCTCTCGTTGAAAAGGTCGTGATACGAAAGCATCGGAAGAATGGAGAGCATTCCCTTAAGATCATCCTCGTTGTGAAGAAGGAGAGTGTTCCTTGAGAATTCGGACGGATCTTTTACGTAATCATGATAAACCCCGATAAGCTCGCCGCCGCTGAAAGCATCGGTGCGGTCGATACCGAGGAATTTCTCCATGGTCTTTTGCTTGCAGTTTGAAAGCCCGAGGAATACTTTACAGGGAGAGATCCTTTTATAAAGGTCTATACCCTTGAGATCATCAAGAGGGCAGTCAAGCCCCAGCTGGGCACATTTCTGCGTGATATAAGGAAGGTCAAACTGATTTCCGTTAAAATGAACTACATACTTAAAACCTTTTACAAATTCAAAAAAGGCGTTAAGTATTTCCACCTCCTGTTCATACCTTTCGGCAAGCCACTGTATGGTACACCAACGCCCTTCCGAATAGTATGCACAGCCTATCATGTACAGATATGAACTGCGTGCCGTGAATCCTGTAGTCTCTATATCGAGAAATACCACCTCTTCGGGAGGCGCAAGGCGCGAAATATCATAATCAATATCAAATTCTTCCAGGGTTTCTTTTGAAATCTTCATTATATGGCTCCTGTTCCCACCCTTGTACCGATCCTCTAATGATACAGCGGATTGCTTCGTTTCTTCGAAACTCCCGCAATCCTACAACCATTCGTAATCCGCTGATTTCCTTGCGAACAAGGAAATCGCTGCTTACTCATGTTTGTTCGGGTCTCAAGGTCAAAATGCTTGTTTATGCGAGCATAACTCGCATTTATGACCTTTCGACCCTAGTATCATATCACATTTAAAGGCAAGAATATAGTGGTATTTTTTTGAGAAAAAGAGTACAATAATCAATGGTGTGTTTTTGTTTTTAAATGGCTTTAAGTGCCTTTCACACAAAAAATATCAGTAGGAGATTAAGATGCCCAGATTTACGTTTTCGGGAGGTGTTCATCCTTTCGAAGGAAAGGAATTGTCAAAGGACAAGCCCATCACAGAATTAAAGGCCGGAAAAGTGCTGGTATACCCTCTTTCGCAGCATATAGGCGCTCCCGCGGTGCCTGTTGTGGAAAAAGGTGACAGAGTGCTTCGCGGGCAGAAGATCGCAGAGGCGGGAGGTTTTGTTTCGGCTCCGATCTTTTCAGCCGTATCGGGTACAGTCACTGCAATAGAACCAAGGCGGGTTGTGACAGGCGATATGGTAAACAGCATAATCATCGAAAACGATGAGCTTGATGAAGAGGTTAATTATAATGCTCTTATGGACTGGAACCTTTCATCAAGCGAGGAGATAATAAATGCGGTAAAGGATGCCGGTATCGTCGGAATGGGCGGTGCGGGATTCCCTACGCATGTCAAGCTTTCTCCCAAGGATCCATCAAATATTTCTTACGTTATAGCAAACTGCGCAGAATGTGAGCCTTATCTTACCAGCGACTACCGCAGAATGCTCGAGGAGCCGGAAAAGGTCGTGGGCGGAATGAAGATCCTTCTTCGGCTTTTTGACAATGCACACGGCATTATAGCCATCGAAGAGAATAAGCCCGACTGCATAGCTCTTCTTAAAAAGCTCACCCACGAGGATAAAAGAATAACCGTAAAGGGCGTATATACCAAGTATCCCCAGGGCGCGGAGCGCATGCTCATAAGCGCCACCACCGGTAGAAAGATCAACTCCACCATGCTCCCTGCAGATGCCGGATGTATAGTTGATAATGTGGATACCCTTGTGGCGATCTACAACGCGGTGGTACTCGGAAAGCCGCTTATGGAAAGGATCGTTACGGTTACCGGTGATGCGGTTGCCGATCCCAGGAATTTTAAGATTCCCATTGGGATCAGCTATCAGGAGATACTTGACGCTGACGGCGGCTTTAAGATAAAGCCCGAAAAGATCATATGCGGCGGCCCTATGATGGGCTTTTCGATGTTTGATCTTAATGCACCGTCCACCAAGACGTCGACAGCGCTTCTTGCTTTTACAAAAGATGAAGTGGCTGCATCAGAGCCTACGGCCTGCATAAAGTGCGGAAGATGTGTGGATGTCTGCCCCGGACGAGTGATGCCCAGCCGCCTCGCCGACTGTGCGGAGCATTCCGATATGGAAGGCTTTGTAAAGGGGGGAGGAATGGAATGCTGCGAGTGCGGATGCTGCAGCTTCATCTGCCCTGCAAAGAGGCCTCTTACGCAAAGCATCAAATCTATGAGAAAGATCGAGCTTGCAAACAGGAGGAAAAAGTAGGAGCGATGAATAAAGCGGATAACAGAAGGGAGCGAGAGTAGTAACGTAAAATGGCTGAAGAAAAAAACGTTGAAAAGCTATATAAAATATCCTCGAATCCTCATGTGAGGTCGAAGGTCACCACAGGTTCCATCATGCTTATGGTAATCATAGGCCTTATGCCTGCCACGGGCTTCGGAATCTTTAATTTCGGTATAAGAGCCGCATTTGTTGTTGCAACCTGTGTTGCATCGGCTGTTCTCACCGAGTTCTTATCAAATCTCATATTTAAGAAAAAGCAGACGATAGCGGACCTTTCCGCAGTTGTTACAGGCCTGCTTCTGGCACTGAATCTTCCGGTAACCATTCCGCTGTGGATGGCGGCATTGGGATCTGTGTTTGCAATATTTGTTGTCAAAATGCTGTTCGGAGGCATCGGGCAGAATTTCATGAATCCCGCACTTGCGGCAAGATGCTTTCTGCTCATTTCGTTCCCGAGTGCAATGACGGCATTTGAGACCGATGCCTTTACGGGAGCCACTCCTCTTGCGGCGTTGAAGGCAGGGGAAGAGATCAATATACAGAACATGATCATCGGTAAAACGGCCGGAACCATCGGTGAGACATCCATGATCTCGATCATTATAGGTGCCTGCTTCCTGATCCTTGTGGGAGTGATAGATCTGCGCATACCTGCAAGTTACCTTATATCATTTGTGGCATTTATCATGGTATTTGGCGGTCACGGAGCCGATCCCGGATATATCGCCGCACACCTTTCGGGCGGCGGACTTATGCTCGGAGCTTTCTTCATGGCTACCGACTATACCACGAGGCCGATCACAAAATGGGGACAGATATTCTACGGAATATTCCTTGGACTGCTTACGGGAGTGTTCAGAATATTCGGCCCCGGTGCGGAGGGAGTTTCCTATGCGATCATCATCGGAAACCTCATTGTTCCGCTTATAGAAAAAGTAACTGCGCCTATTCCTTTCGGATATACCCGCAAGGCCTTTAAGGCACAGCAGAAGGGGGTGAAGTGATATGGCAGGATCTTCCAAAACAGCTAAAGCATCCCCCAAAGATTACACCGTGATGCTTAAGGAAGCGGGAGCGCTTATTGCGATCACTCTCGTGGCAGGTTTACTGCTTGGATTTGTATACGAGCTTACCAAACAGCCCCGCGAATATCAGCAGCAGCTTGCGATCAACAGAGCCTGCAGCGAGGTAATGCCGGATGCTTCAGACTTTAAGGAAATAGAATACGAGCCGGGAAGAAATGTTTCGGCGGATCTGTCGGAGAACGGTGTGAGCATAGGTACTGTATATGAGGCTTACACTTCTTCAAATGAGTTTAAGGGATATGTGATAGAGACTACATCATCCGAAGGATACGGCGGAGATATCGTGCTTTATATCGGCGTGGATCCCTTTGAAACACCATCAGTGCTCAAGGGAGTATCGATCCTGTCCATATCCGAGACCGCAGGCCTCGGAATGAGAGCGGGAGAAGTGCTTGTTCCCCAGTTTGCGGGAAAGCAGGAGGAATTTTTCACATATACCAAGACCGGAAAGACCGAAAGTAATGAGATCGACGCCATAAGCGGTGCCACCATCACAACGAAAGCATTTGTAAATGCTGTAAACGGAGGCCTTGAAGCGGCATCCGAGATCTTTGAAAAAGCCATAGCAGAGGGGAGGGTGACTGTAGATGAAACAGAATAGTGTTGCAGAACGCCTCTTTAACGGCGTTATAAAAGAAAACCCCACCCTCGTTCTTACACTGGGAATGTGTCCTACCCTTGCGGTCACCACTTCCGCAATGAACGGGCTTGGGATGGGACTTACCACTACGGCGGTGCTGGCGCTCAGTAACCTTATCATTTCGCTGCTTAGGAAGTTTATCCCGAACAGAGTGAGGATACCGGCTTTTATAGTTATAGTCGCATCCTTCGTTACAATGGTACAGCTTCTTCTGGAGGCATATCTGCCCTCACTTAACGTGGCACTTGGCGTATATATCCCGCTGATAGTCGTTAACTGTATCATCCTCGGAAGAGCCGAGAGCTATGCATATCACAATCCACCGATCCCGTCATTCTTTGACGGACTGGGAATGGGAATAGGCTTTTCCATAGCGCTCACTATAATCGGTGCGGTAAGAGAACTGCTCGGAACCGGTGCGGTATTTGGGTATCACATTCTTCCGGACGGATATGTGAATATAAATATCTTTGTGCTTGCACCCGGGGCGTTCTTTGTGCTCGCAATGCTTACGGCCATTCAGAATTTCGTTAAGAATAAGCTCGCCGCCAAAGGAAAAGACGTTTCCAAGGTCGGCTCCGGATGCAGCGAGGACTGTGCTTCCTGTTCCGATACCGCATGCTCAAAGAGATTCTATGATGCGGGTGCTCCCGTTAAGAATCCCGAGGTAAATGCGGCGAAGAAGGATAAAGCAAAGACTGAACCCAAAAAGGCCGAAGAGAAATCCGAAGAAAAATCCGAAGAGACAGCTGAAAAAAAAGTCAAAGACAAAGCGGGTGCTGTAACCGAAGAAAATAATGCGGAAGAGGTTAAAACCGACGAGCCGGAGGAGACAGAGGAAAAAGCAGAAGTGAAAGAGACAGAAGAAAAGGAAGGAGGAGAAAAAGATGAATAATATCACAAGTATCAGAGATCTTTTGATCCTCATGGTGGGATCCTCGCTGGTTTCCAACGTTGTGCTCAGCCAGTTCCTGGGTCTTTGCCCCTTTCTGGGCGTCTCAAAGAAGATAAAGACTGCGGCCGGAATGGGCGCGGCGGTAATATTTGTAATAACCCTTGCAAGCGCCGTAGCCGGAGTCATCTACAAATTCATTCTTATACCGCTTAATATCACATTCCTGCAGACTATCGTGTTCATACTCGTAATAGCGGCGCTGGTGCAGTTTGTCGAAATGTTCTTAAAGAAGGCAATACCCTCACTCTACGAAGCACTGGGTGTGTATCTGCCCCTTATTACCACCAACTGTGCAGTGCTGGGTGTTGCACTCACCAATGTGCAGAAAAACTACGGCATAGGCACCGGAGTCGTAAACGGATTTGCGACTGCGCTGGGATTTACTATCGCTATCGTGATCCTTGCAGGAATAAGAGAAAAGATGGAATACAACGATATTCCGCAGAGCTTTAAAGGAATGCCTTCCGTTCTTTTAACGGCAGGACTCATGGCCATAGCTTTCTGCGGATTTTCGGGATTACTTTAAGGGAGGAAAAGAGGGATGAATATAACAGGAATCCTTATAGCTGCCGGGATAGTGGCAGCGGTAGGAGTATTTGTCGGGCTTTTCCTCGGTATCGCCGGAATCGCATTCAAGACGGAAGTTAATCCGCAGGAAGAAGCGGTGCTGGCAGCTCTTCCCGGAAATAACTGCGGAGGATGCGGATACCCGGGATGTTCCGGGCTTGCTGCAGCCATAGCTGCAGGGGAGGCACCGGTTAACGGCTGCCCTGTGGGCGGAGAGGCCGTTGGTAAAAAAATTGCCGGGATCATGGGTGTAGATGCCGGATCGAGCGAAAAGATGGTAGCTTATGTTGCCTGTAAGGGTGACTGCGAAAAGGCTAATACCGATTATGAATACACAGGTGCGCAGGATTGCCGCATGCTGGAGTTTGTTCCTAACGGTGGTCCCAAGAGCTGCAACAGCGGATGCCTCGGGTTCGGAACCTGCGTAAAGGCCTGCCCCTTTGATGCAATACATGTCGAAAATGGCGTGGCCGTTGTTGACAGGGAAAAATGCAAAGCCTGTGGTAAATGTGTGGCTGCCTGCCCCAAGCATCTTATTTCTCTTATCCCCTACAAGGCAAAATATGTTGTGGGCTGCAGCTCAAAGGATAAGGGCCCTGTAACAATGAAAGCCTGCTCGGTCGGCTGCATCGGCTGCGGGATCTGCGTAAGGAACTGCCCGAAACTTGCAATAGAGCTTGTGGATAATCATGCGGTGATAGATCAGAGCAAATGCGTGGGCTGCGGCATATGTGCATCCAAATGCCCCAAGAAGATCATAATGAATCCGTAAACTGTTAACTGTTTCGGATCATTTTCTCAAAGTGTAATTATATTCAGTCACAGGCGGTAGTCGAGAGGTGTAAAGTCAGATGAAACTGAAAGACCCCGGCAATAACAAAATAACACCACAGCTTGGTGCGGTAGTAGCCGTAGCAGGCCTTACAGTTGTGCTCATACTTGCCATCGCCGTGGTGCCTGCGGTTAAGAAAAAAAACAAGAAAGTAGATTTCACAAAAATTTCGCAAACCATCGACAGTAAGGTTGACGAGACTATAGAGCAGGCTATGTCAAAAGCAGACGGAACTTCCTCTGTGCTTGACGAAGAGCCTGAACCGGAATCATCCGGAGTAAATTCTCCGGATGAGCTTGATTTTTGGGATGCTTATCCCGAAGAAACCGAAGACGATTCACAGTCCGATGAAGAAAAAGACGGTGAAAAAGTTAAGGATGGAGACAAAAATGACGATATAAATAAAGAGTCGTCATCCAAGGAAGATAAGGACAGTAAAGACGATAAAAACAGTAAAGAAGATAAAAACGGTAAGGACACCACGGACAGCAAAGCCGAAACCGACGAGTCCAACGACGGCAAGCACACACTTGTAATTAACCGTGACGGAGAGGAAGAATGGGTAACCATCTCGCAGTATCTTCCCAAATCGGATTACGACTACACCAACCTGATATGCAAGGATAACAGGATGGAGTACTATGTCGACGGTACCAAGGTGTCATATGTCGGTGTGGATATTTCCAAATATCAGGATTATATTGATTTTAATAAAGTTAAAAAAGACGGTATCGATTACGTGATGATCCGCCTTGGAGCAAGGGGATACGGTACAGGTCAGATAATAGCGGACGAATATTTCTTCGACAACATCAAGCGCGCCAAGGATGCGGGGCTTGATGTGGGTGTTTATTTTTCTTCCCAGGCTATAACTGTAGAGGAAGCACAGGAAGAAGCCCAGCTTGTGATTGATTCCGTGGGCGAATATCATCTGGAATACCCCGTGGCATTTGATATGGGATTTGTGGACAATGATACAGCCCGCATAGAGGCTCTTTCAAAGAGTGAGAAAACCGAAATTGCACTTGCATTTCTTCAAAAGATCACGGAGAGCGGTTTTACCGGCTGCATTTTTGGCGATAAGGAATGGCTTATAAAGGAAGTTGACCTGTCAAAGCTCACAGAATATGATTTCTGGCTTAAGCAGGAGGGAGACCTCCCCGACTACCCCTACAAGTTCTCCATGTGGCAGTACAGCAGAAAGGGAAGCGTTAACGGAATATCAGGTTTCGTATCGCTGAATATATCATTTGTAGATTTTGCAGAGAAATGAATATTCTGATAATCGAGTGAATATATAGACAATAATTTATCAATTACCTTTTTTATTTGTGCTTTCACGTCAATTGTGTTATGATAGTTCTGTTATATATTTTTATATAGCATTTCTATATAGTACCAAAGAGTTCTAAAAGGTATTACACGGATGTAATACTAATCTATTAACAAGGAGTAAAAAGAGATGAAGAAAAAAAGAGGAATTTCGATCTACATGATGCTTATACTGATAGCGCTTGCGCCGCTTTTAGTCGGTGCACTGGTGCTTACCATCGTATCGGCATCAACCCTTTCTTCCCACATGGAAGAGAATACTTACGAGAAGCTTGAAGTTGCATGTGTTTCGTCTGCCAAGTATTTTGAGTATGATATCGACAATGATATTTTGTCTCAGGATGATGAAAGCTTTGCTTATGTTGACAGCTTTTTGGCAAACGACATTGATGTAACGCTCTTTAAGGGAAATGAACGTTTTATCACTTCCCTTAAAAAAGCTGACGGACCTTTCGGCAGGAATATCGGCACCACCGCTGATGATGCCATATATGCGACTGTTAAGTCCGGAAAGACCGTTGCCAAAAATAATGTCGTAATAAACGGTCAAAAATACTTTGTTTTCTATTCGCCTATATATGATCAGAATGATCAATTCTGGGGCATGTCGTTTGCAGGCGAACCCATGGCTACAGTAGAAGCCGCGGAGAAAAAAGTTATCTCAACGAGTGTAGTTATCGCGGTTGGAGTTGTTATTTTATTTGCACTGGTTGCATTCTTCCTTGCAAAGCTTATCGCAACTCCTATGAAGCAGATCGCAGATGTAAGCGAAGAGCTCTCTCAAGGAAAACTCAATGTTTCTATCAATGCCAAGAGCCATGTAAGAGAGATCATTTCCATGGTCGACTCCACCGGTGCTTTGGCTAAAGCTCTTAACGGAGCAGTAGGAACAGTTGTAACTTCAGCTGACAACCTTGCGGTTGCCGTTGTTGAAGTTGATGAAAAGACCACTCACAATGTTGAAAGTGTAAGTCAGATCAACGAGGCTATCAATGAGGTGGCCCAGACATCACAGAGCGTTGCCGAATCCGCTCAGAACATGTCTGAGAAGGCTATCGAGCTCGGTGATAATATCGAGAGACTTAACGAGAACATCGCAGTTCTCAAGAATGCTTCCGACGAGATCATGGTAGCAAACAACGAAGCTTCCGAGTATATGGATACAGTGCTTAAGTCCAGCAATGATAGCGTTCAGGCAGTTACCGAGATCAGCGAGAAGATCAGTGCTACAAATGATGCTGTTAAGGATATCTCCGAATCCGTTCAGATGATCGATGATATCGCAAGCCAGACACAGCTCCTTTCACTCAATGCTTCCATCGAGGCAGCGAGAGCAGGAGAGGCAGGACGCGGATTCGCGGTTGTTGCGGAGAGCATCAAGCAGCTTGCTGAAAGCAGCTCCGAAAATGCAGCAAAGATCAACGATATCGTTAAGAAGGTTACCGATATTTCTAACGAGACAGTACAGGTTGCCGAAAAGGTTAAGGGTATCATCGAATCCGAGAGAGGATACATCACAGAAACCCAGGGCAAGTTCACAGTTCTTTCCGGTGCTGTTGATGAGTCTGTAGCAGGAATCACTTCCATCTCTGATATGGCTGCAGAGCTTGATTCAATCAAGAACGAGCTCACCAATGCAACTACCGATCTGGGAGCTATCTCAGAAGAGCTTGGAGCAAGCGCGGAGGAAGTATCCGCAAGCTGCTCGACAGTAACGGTTGCATGTACCGATACACAGGCACAGACTCAGGAGATGCGTGCTATTAACGAGCACCTCACCGAGGCAGTTTCATTCTTCACTCTTTGATAAAGCATAAATATATCGAATGAATAATTAAACCGGCGCCGATATGGCGCCGGTTTTTGTTTTGCCTTACAGGAAAGTACATCAAACCTTCCTGTAAGGCAAAAAAACTGCGCGGGAATTCGACTCGCGCAGAAATAAAGATTTATCCTAAACTCTCCACAAATTATACT
>DFKZ01000037.1 GCA_002373975.1 Lachnospiraceae bacterium UBA3632
GCATCAAGAACCTTCTCCGCAAAGTGCTTCTCTTTGAACGGATAATGCTTTGGCTAGGCTAAAAAGGAAGCCTTATGAGGTGACTCGCATCAAGCATGATGTAAAGGCTCAGATCAAGCGGCTCGGAGTCTATTACATGTGCATTGATGATCTTCCTCTGTAAACCTCTCTTCACTATTAAGCCAATGGGAGAGGGTCAAATGGGACAAGTTTTTCAAAAGAAGTCTGAGTCATAATACAATTCATCTGAAATCTAGAATGAAAGCACAACAAAGGCTGGCATTTGCCAGCCTCTGTTAGTTTATTTTCTATATGTGATCACCATTGTCTGTGAAAGCTGCTTTCCGATTTGATATATAAGCCAACCTATGACTCGTTTAAAAGGCGTCATTGGTATATCCGGTGCATATCTCATGCCTTTGTATTTCGGCCAAAAGTTATTATCTTCCGTCGGATATTCTCTTTCACCCTTATTACCGATGTACATGGCCTGAAATAGATTAAACGGTATCAGCACGCCCACTCCCGGAACATGTGCTTTTCCGGATTTCACATCAAGGTAAAATCTCTTCGTGATATCATATGTTCTTCGCATATCCTTTTCTGTTGGCTTGTAGTCGTTCCAGCTCAGTGCAGTTATCGGAAGCTGGTAACACTTATTAAAGCCCCACCCAGGCAACGTCGCTGCCAAGGCTTTTGTTGTACTCTGAGCAGATACCCCTCCAGTTGTACTGATTATAAGAGCCTTCTTTTTGAAATATCTCGGCCGATGCAGCATAAATGCCATATGATCTGTAAAGTTTTTCATAATTCCGGGCAAATGCCCCTGAAAACAGGGAATAGAAAAAATAACCGCATCGCATTCTTCAATCATATCTATTATTGGCTGCATTTTACTATGATGCGGACAAGTTTTATGTCCTTTGCGAAAACAGTTACTGCAGCCTGTGCAGAATGGAAGGTTTATATCCGATAAATGCACTTCACAAAACTCAACCGTAGTATCAATTTTCTGGATATACTCCTTTGCAACCATAGTCAGCCGCCATGTATTTCCTTTGTGTGGTCCGCCATTGAATATTAATATTTTCATACGCTCTCACTTTCCTCCTCTATAAAACTGTGCGTTTGCAATAGGGATGGAACTATTTCTCACAAAACACTTTCCTAAACCACGTGATGTTATTTCCGTTCTCGGGGCCGTATATTGCGAATCTGACTTCATCGAAAAGACGCCCGAACCCTTCGTCGATCAAGACCTTTCTGAAACACTCCGCCACGTCCTGAGGCTTATTACCGAAAGCACCGCAGCCCCATGCGCCGAGGACGAGATTCCTGTATCCGTTATCTGCGGCAATCAGGAGAAGTATCCTGATCCGCCTTAGCATGGTCTCCTCAACAAGATCGGCGGGAGCAAGCATTGCCGCGCCTCTTTTATTGGGAGCAGGAACCGTGATGACGCCTGCCGTAAAAGGCTCAGCAAGTAATTCAAGCGATGCATTGCGGAATACGAGCACATTCGGAGACAAGAGCATGTAATCCGATTCGACCATGCAAACGTGTGTATTGTTGTAACGGTACATCTCAGACGCCTTGGGAGAAGAGATCGATGCATAGAGCGTACTGCATCTGCATAGTGCCTCCTCCTGGGCATTTGCGCCAAGTTTAAATCCGCCACCCGGATTATGGGCATTGGCAAAGTTCATGACGAATGGCTTTTCCATGTCACGTGCTGCTTCGAACGAATCCGAGTTGATGACCTTGAACGTGCAGACCCTGCCGCCAGAAGGAATAGATGCATATTTCTCAAGAAGTTTCTCACCGTCCTCCGGAGAATACACGGTAACACAGTTGTGTTCTTCTTTACTGAACACAACCTTCTTGCCGGACACTTCGTAAGATCCGCACTCTGTGATCTTTATTGTTTCTTTTGCTGCTTTGATATTATTCATGCATATCCTTTTGATCTATCTTCTTTTCCGATAAAAATTGAACCCATCCTCAACCTTTATGATACGATACCCCAATCTTTCGTAAAACGCATTTGTCCGCTCATTCCAGCAAGGGGTGTCCAGATCAAACTCAGTAGCATAAGGGAAATTCTTTTCTATGCATTCCATCAGACGGATGCCGTAACCTTTTCTGTGATAGACGCTGTCAATAAAGATCCTGCCGATGTATACGCTTTTTCCTGTTTCATCCGGGAATATAATGGCAGCCCCTACAAGATTTTCTCCTATCATTGCCTGATACAAATGCCCCTCACGGGCCATCTGTTTATGCCATTCTATCGAATCGAATCCGGGCGGGCAGTCACCTTTTGTTCCACCGACATTTACATCTGTCTCAAATGCTCTGACAGACATATCCACGATCTTTTCTATCTGATCTGCTTCTGCTCTGACAATATACATCCTGCTTCTCATAACTTATCAATATCATCTTCCCCGTACGATTTCGAGGGCAACACCGTGTACCGGCCGGGAAACAGTTCTTCGCATATCCTGAGTTCAAGATCCTGTCTGTGAGTCCAGTGCCTGACTAAGCCGTCTTCGCCTTCGAGTCCGCATCTGACTGCATGGGGACTGTTGTTGAAATAGTCGCAGAGCATCGCAAACCAGACTTCATTGCCTTTATCATCGACCCGGGTCTGCCGTGCTGTCTCAAGATTCCTTCTGATATCATCCGGCTGCGCCTTAAGATAAGCGATATGGATCTGCTTATCACCTATAGCAGTCTTAATTCCTCTGTAAAAATCTATGATGTCTTCATCCGTCATATCACGGAACAGTATCATGTCCTCCACGATGTTCTGGAAAAGAGCGCATTCAGTAACTACAGGTGCCCCGTCCCATCGGCCGTAACGCCCTAAAACAATGTCTTTGAACTGTTCAAAGGGTACACGGCCATTATATATCTCGTATTTTTCCATCGCCTGATAAAAGCTACGGTCTTCGGTCCTTATCTTTGTATAACAAACAACCACATGATCATCTTCAAAATGTGTTTTTGCTTCTATCTCAGATTTCAGAGAAGAATGCTTTTCCAGTGCGGCCCGGTAATCTTCCATACCCATATACGCGCACCATGCAAGTTCCACCGGAGAGTAGTCTCCTTCTTCGAGAACTTTATGGTCCGGATATCTCTCTGAAATAAGCTTTACAAGCGTGCTCTTGCCGCTTCCCTGTATACCTTCAACGAAATATGTCATGTTCGACCTTTTTCCTTAAATCTCGTATAGTCATGTTTAACGATCCTAAAACCTTCATTCATATACATTTGAACAGCACTAAGAATAAATATATCTGAGGACTTATCCAGTATCTTATTACTGTCATGATACCAGTCATATGGTTTAATGTTCAGCGCCTCTCTCATTGGACGGAAAGCCGCATTATAACCGGACTTGTATTGCTCCATGTAC
>DFKZ01000071.1:0-1707 GCA_002373975.1 Lachnospiraceae bacterium UBA3632
CGGGGCGTGGCTCAGCTTGGTAGAGCGCTACGTTCGGGACGTAGAGGTCGCGTGTTCGAATCACGTCGCCCCGATGTATTATTCTGAGGATTCCGGAAGGCGGAATCCTTTTTTATTCACATATTTTTATATTCTTTTTCAATCTCTAGTGCACTTGCTCCATATATTCCTTCAGTTCCCGGTTCCACTCATCATCGGTTTTGTTGTTTTCATGATCAAAGCTGTAGTGCTCAGAGAGGTATTTCCCGATTGCTCCGCTCAGTTTTATAGCTCCCGATCTGTTCAAGTGGCTGTCGTCGGCAAAATCCTTCTCATAATCAAACAAAGAATCATCTTTCCAGTAATTGATGAAGGGTATTCCCCTCTCTTGAAAATAATCTTCAAAGGAATTGATCGTTGTATAGTAGTCTGCCCCGGGAACCGGGAGACATACAAACACCGGTTCAATATCATTTTTTTCACATAAATCTATCAATCGGTCTAGATTCAGTCCCTCCGATAAGAACACTTCCGACTTTTCTTCAGTCGGCCATGGGCTGTACTGTTGAGGTTCTGTTTTATCTCTCACCTCCGCCCCTTTCATAGGGCTACGCACCGGAATAATATCATCTTTTGTAAGGGAACTCCATCTGCTGTGATACAGCGCAAGCGGAAATAAATATTCTCCTCTTTCCGAAAATGAGCAGAGATTATTTATGGCTTTAATCTTGATAATGCTCATTGGCATATGGTCGAGCGTATTATGAAGATATGCCTTATCCTCCATTGATGAATCTTTATCGATATAGGTCTGGCCCGCAAAAAGTGAAACATCCACCACTATCACCTTGGGCTTATTGTATTTAATGGCATTCAACACAGACCAGTAGGATCTCGCAAGCGTTTCCGAGTGCTGAGCCATGTTATAGCTCTTTATTCCATAGTCTTTCCATAATTCCATAGGCCATACGGCATCAAGCATCCGGCTGGACCCAAAAAAGAGTACATCAAACCTGTCTTTTTCGGAATAGAATTCCTGATATTTACCGTATTCTTCCTTTCTTATAAGCAGCTTTGTCAACAGGGACGACAGTACGCCAAATATCACAATAAACACTATGATTTTTATAATGATATGTACTCTATTTTTCACCGGCTTATTCCTGATCAGAATTGAAAATAAATAAAGTTTGATGCGTCATAGCTGCTTCCCCAAATACCAAAGATCAATATGGAGAAGACCAATGCAAAATAAGCGATCCATCTGAACCATATTCGTTTCTTTTGCAGCCATTCTCGGAAATGAAATCCTTTTTTGTGACAAACATCAACAAACAGAAGAATCAGTATCGTGATCCATATAATGTAAAATCCCGGACCGTCTAACACGCCCTCATATATCTTTTTTCCAAACAGTATACTCGCATCTTTTGCGGAAAATATCTTACGAAATATCGTATAGGCGGTCCCGATTCCGCCTGATCTGAACAGTATCCAGCTGATATCGACAAGAACAAAAGTTATAACTGCTCTTATTATCCTGCCCCAGAGCATTTCCTTTTTGATGTTCAGGCGTCTGCAGATCTTCGTATTGACCGGCTGCAATGCGTCCTCGATCACCAGATACGCCCCATTAAGTCCGCCCCATGCCACATAGCTCCAGGTTGCTCCGTGCCATAAACCACTCAGGAGGAATACTATCATCTGATTGATATATTTGCGCACCTT
>DFKZ01000071.1:1834-6706 GCA_002373975.1 Lachnospiraceae bacterium UBA3632
GCCCAGAACTGCTTTATTCCTGTTGAACAATAGGGTGAATCGAAGTTGTTCATCAGTTCGAATCCCATCACGCCCGCAGCGCCGCGGGCTATCAAAGTATATCCGTTAAAGTCACAGTATATCTGAATTGCGAACAGGACTGATGCAACGATCAGATACCATCCGTCAAGGATCTCATGGTTTCCATATGCCCAATCCACATATATCGCTATTCTGTCCGCTATAACTATCTTCAGAAAAAAGCCCCAGAGCATTAACAATAAATTGCTTTTGACCTTTTCGTAATCAAATCTGTGTTCCCGGGTAAACTGTTTGGAAAGATTTGAAAACCTTTCAATCGGCCCGGCTACAAGCTGCGGAAAAAATGCCACAAAGGTCGCATATCTGATAATGTTCTTTTCTGCCTGCACTTCCCCACGATAGACATCTATAATATATCCGATCGCCTGAAATGTATAAAAGGATATTCCTATGGGAAGAAGAATATCCGGTGTCTTAAGTGGAGTATTCAGATGTAGCAGTTCAAAAACATGATTGATATTTGATATGGCAAATCCCGAATACTTAAATACAGACAAAACAGCCAGATTCACCACGCAACACAGTGCCAGGATGATATCTGCCCGTTTTTTGCTTCCCACTTTCTTATTGTTTTTTTCAAGAAGTCTTCCGCAGAAATACGTGACGGCTGTAACCCCGCCCAGAATGAACACATGGACGGGATTCCAGCACATGTAAAAGAAATAGCTGGTTATCAGAAGCCAGATATTTCTGACCCTGTGTGGTATCACGTAATATATCAATACTGTTATCGGAAAGAAAATAATAAACTGTATTGAATTAAAGGCCATTAATACTCCTAACTTCTTCCGGCTTTGAAGAATTCATCGCAAAAAGCTTTATGCCTGACGGCTCTTCTTTTCGGCGATCTTCTTTTCAACAACTTCAAAAATCTTCTTTACTACAAAGAAGGAAATTACCGCATCGACAGCTCCGAGCAGGCAGCCTGCAAGGATATCGGTGGGCCAGTGAACAAAAAGATACATCCTCGAAAAAGCGATTATACATGCCACAACTATCGCGCCGATACCTGCCTTATGATAATAGAAGAACAGACATAAGGATGCCGTGATACCGTTCATTGTATGGCCCGAAGGGAATGAATAATCATCGGGGAGTTTGATAAGGAGCTTCACGTTCTGATCCACCCAGCAGGGTCTTCCTCGGCCAATGGCATTTTTCAAAATGACGTTTCCTATAAGGAATGTGAGTGCCATGGCTAGAGCCATGGTAAAGCCGCACTTACGTGTCTTAGGTATAATTACAAGTACTAAACTGATCGCGATCCAGAGTATCCCGGCTTCACCCAGATACGTAAAAATCTTCATGATCACGTCGAGAGGTGCCGAGTGCATATTCTGCAGTGACTGCAAAAAAGGCATCTCCCAATCAAAAATATGCCACCAACTGTATTCGGGAATCATAAATAAATCTCCTTTATCTTAGCTTTTCATTAAATGCCTTGAGGTTTTCGGCAATATCACCTTTAAATACGGCAGATCCTGCAACGATTATGTTTGCTCCCGCATCCGTCACATTATTTATATTGTCTATGGTGATCCCTCCGTCAACCTCTATATTTATGTCATCAAGACCGATGCGGTCCGTAACCACGCGAAGTTCCGTAACCTTGTCCACGCATTTTCCTATAAGCTTCTGCCCGCCGAATCCCGGCTCAACAGTCATTACAAGGACAAGATCCACATCCCTTACATAGGGCATCACTTCGCTCACCGGTGTATCCGGCTTTATGGCTATTCCCACCTTTTTCCCGAGGGACTTAATTTTTTCAATACATCCCGGAACATCCTCTGTGGCTTCAAGATGAAAGTCTATCAGGTCTGCTCCCAGACGGGCAAATTCCTCAAAATATCTCTCGGGTTCCTGCACCATAAGATGCACATCAAAAAACAGGTCCGTTCTTCTGCGGATCGTTTCGATCACGGGCATACCAAATGATATGGATGGAACGAACATTCCATCCATAACATCGATATGAAGCCACTTGGCTCCGTTTTTTTCGACTGTGTTTATCTGCTCTCCCAGCTTCCAGAAATCTGCTGCAAGTATTGAGGGAGACATCAACTTACTCCTGCTCATGGCAGTCTCCTATACGAACTCTTTTACTACCTTATACACGCCGTCAGCATCAAGTCCGTATTTCTTTACGAGCTCTCCGGCGCTTCCGGATTCGCCGAACACATCCTGCATTCCGATCTTTCTGACGGGAGTGGGGCATTTTGCGCAAAGAGCATCACAAACTGCGCTTCCTAAGCCTCCGATAACCGAATGCTCCTCGACGGTAACGACCTTACCGGTCTTCTTTGCGCTTGCAACGATTATATCTTCATCAAGAGGCTTGATGGTACAGATATTGATAACTTCCGCACTTATGCCTTCCGCTGCAAGCTTCTCGGCAGCACCGAGTGCCGAATCCACACAGATACCTGTTGCCACTATGGTAACATCCTTACCCTCGCGTAAAACGGTACCCTTTCCGATCTCAAACTTGTAATCGGGTCTGTCATTGATAACAGGCACTGCCGCACGTCCGAAACGGATATATACCGGGCCCTCGTGCTCAAGAGCGGCACGTACTGCAGCCTTTGCTTCAACATCATCTGCAGGGCACATAACCACCATTCCGGGAATGGTTCTCATAAGTGCGATGTCCTCGTTGCACTGATGGGATGCTCCGTCCTCTCCTACTGTGATTCCGGCATGAGTGGCGCCGATCTTAACATTAAGATGAGGATATCCGATGGAGTTTCTTACCTGCTCAAAAGCTCTTCCTGCCGCAAACATTGCAAATGAACTGCAGAAAGGAATCTTTCCGGTAAGTGAAAGACCTGCTGCCACGCCCATCATATTTGATTCTGCGATTCCGCAATCGATGTGACGATCGGGATATGCTTTCTTGAAAATACCTGTCTTTGTTGCTGCTGCCAGATCCGCATCAAGTACTACAAGATCCGGAAATTCCTCAGCCAGCTCCTTTAATGCATTTCCGTAGCTTTCACGGGTTGCAACTTTCTTTACGTCTGCCATGATCAATTGCCCTCCTTTGCCAGTTCTTCATCTATCTTAGCAAGATCCGCCATTGCCACGGCGTATTCTTCATCATTCGGTGCCTTTCCGTGCCACTCTACGCTGCCTTCCATAAAAGATACTCCTTTACCCTTAAGGCTGTGCATGATGATCGCGGTGGGCATTCCCTTTGTCTCTTTAGCTTCTTTAAATGCATTTCTGAGCGCATCGAAATCGTGAGCATCCACATTGATCACGTGGAAGTTGAAGGCTTCAAACTTCTTGTCGATAGGATAGGGAGAACATACCTGATCTATGGGTCCGTCGATCTGAAGTCCGTTATTATCGACGATCACACAGAGGTTATCAAGCTTTCTGAAGCCCGAGAACATCGCTGCTTCCCATACCTGACCTTCCTCGAGCTCACCGTCTCCAAGCAGAGTATATACACGGAAATCTTTATTTCCAAGCTTTGCTCCCAGAGCCATTCCCGCTGCGGCGCTTATTCCCTGTCCGAGGGATCCGGATGCCATATCCACTCCGGGAATATGCATATTGGGATGTCCCTGGAGATATGATCCGAGATGACGGAGGGTCTTTAAATCTTCAACAGGGAAGAATCCTCTGTAAGCAAGTGCCGAGTAAAGTCCGGGTGCTGTATGACCCTTGGAGAGAACGAAACGGTCTCTGTCTTCCTTAGCAGGATTCTTGGGATCGATATTCATCTCCTCAAAATAGAGAAAAGTGTAAAGATCCGCAGAGGAGAGTGATCCGCCCGGATGTCCGCATTTAGCGGCATGGGTGGCTGTCACGATACCCTTGCGGACATCATTTGCATGCTTCTTAAGTTCAAGATTGTCCATTGCATTACTCCTTTATAATAATTATTGATTGTGTATCTATGATATATCCTTGCGAAATAATCCGCCTATCATTTACTGCTTAAAACCTATCAGTTGTTGTTCTGTCCGTAGTATGCGTTCGCGCCGTGCTTGCGGTAGTAATGCTTATCCTGAAGCTCCTGCGGTGCCGGCTGTACCTTGGGATTGATGGTCTCGCAGCGGTATGCCATTTTCGCTACTTCCTCGAGAACAACGGCATTGTGGACTGCCTCATGTGCATCCTTGCCCCATGCAAAGGGTCCGTGGTTTTTGCAGAGGCATGCAGGCACTGCCATAATATCCTTACCCATACGTTTAAACTCATTGACTATCAGGTGTCCGGTGTTTTCCTCGTATGCGGTATCTATCTCCTCTTTTGTGAGGCATCTAAGGCAAGGCACCGGCCCGTATATGTAATCTGCATGAGTCGTGCCGTAGCACGGAATGTCGCGTCCTGCCTGTGCCCAGCTGGTAGCGTATGACGAGTGAGTATGAACTATTCCGCCTATCTCGGGAAAAGCCTTGTACAGCTCCAGGTGAGTTGCCGTGTCGGATGAGGGATTATATCTTCCTTCAACCTTGTTTCCGTTCAGATCCATTACGACCATGTCTTCGGGAGTCAGTTTTTCATATTCCACTCCACTCGGTTTGATCACGAAAAGTCCGCTGTCCTGGTCTATTCCGCTGACATTTCCCCAGGTGAAGGTCACGAGCCCGTATCTCGGGAGATCCATATTGGCCTCATATACCTTTTTCTTCAGTTCTTCAAGCATGTCATTTCCCCTTTCTATTCTTCATCCTCGCTCAGCGAGCCCACGTGTCCGAGCTCATCTATAACCTTTTCAAATTTAACTCTTGACTGTCTGAATGCTTCCATAATTTTGGGCGAGAAAACGCCGCATTC
>DFKZ01000133.1 GCA_002373975.1 Lachnospiraceae bacterium UBA3632
GTAGCATAAGGAAGCCCGGAAAGCGGATTTACGCTATAAAGCTGCCCAGTGTGAAGGAAGGAGCGGACAGTTTCGAGAGTCTGATCGCCATGAAAATCCGGGGTGGAGAATATAATATATGCAATAGGTATAAGGCTTAGTATGATACTGAGAGATATGAGCAGTGGGGTAAGGAAGCGAGGCTTAGAGGGAGCTTCTGCTCCGGCACCACCTTTGACAACCTTGTCTGCGGGGGCGCTTGCAATTGCTGCGTCTGCCTCGGAACTGCTTTCAGCTTTGGAATCGCTATCTCCAACCGAAATCGTCGCCTTAAACCGGGCAAAACTTGCGATTATAGTGATGAAATACCCTACAGTGAGCACTAAAATAAGGAGCAGCGCAAACACCCTCGAGGCGTATGCTACGCTCAGACTCAGAAACCATGATATAAAATTGGAGATACCTGCGATCAGAAGGAGGATCAGCACTCCAAGGGAATAAGAATCCGTCAGGGAGGACAGCTCAAATAAGATAAACTTCCGGCCATTTTTAGATGATAATTTTCCTGAACCGGAGCCTTTCAAAGAATCCCTCCCCGAAGAAACAGAATATCCCGAGGCCCCTGACTTTTTAATAGCCGGAAAACTCCCCGAGAGAGAAACTATCCCCATGCCAAGCAGCATGGGGCATATTATTAAGAATAAGATGAGCAAAATAATTTTCATCTATATAAGATTCCTTAAATGAGGTTTCTCCGGATGTTTCTGAAAGTGAACATCCTATAAATTTTCGTTTCAGAAGCAGTTTTTCTCGTTCTTGATGTAGATGGGGCGGTTTTTTACTTCCATATAGGTCTTGGCCAGGTACTGCCCCAGGATACCGGTGCAGAAAAACTGCACGCCGCTGATAAACAGTATGATGCAGACCAGACTAGGCCAGCCGGATACGGGATCTCCGAATATAAGCTTCCTTACGATTATGAATACGATCATGATAAAGGCAAATGCAAAGAAGAAAAGCCCTACAACGGACGAAATGGTAAGAGGCGCGGTGGAAAAGGCGGTTATACCCTCGATGGAGTAGCGCACCAGCTTCCAGAAGCTCCACTTGGTCTCACCTGCCACCCGGTTAACATTCTCATATTCGAGCCATTTGGTCTTAAATCCGATCCACCCGAATATTCCCTTGGTGAATCGGTTATATTCCGACATCTCAAGGATGGCATTTACCATCTGACGGGACATAAGCCTGTAATCACGGGCTCCGTCCATCATTTCCACATTTGATATCCTGCGCATCAGACGGTAGAAGGCTCTGGCAAAAAGGCTTCTGATGGGCGGCTCACCTTTTCGGTTAACGCGCCTTGTGGCCACGGAATCGAACCCTTCGTCTATTCCGTCCAGCATTTCTGGTAGAAGTGAAGGCGGATCCTGCAGGTCCGCATCCATGAAAACAACCAGATCCCCACGGGAATTTTGCAATCCTGCGTAGAGGGCCGACTCTTTCCCGAAGTTACGGGAGAAGGATACCAGATGCACACGCTCATCTTTATCCTTAAGAGCGCGCACTGCATCAACAGTTCCGTCGGTGGAGCCGTCATCCACAAAGATAAACTCAGTCTCAACCCCGCGCTCTTTAAGGACGGGATCGACCTTTAAATATTCATCATAAAAGAGGGGAACGCTTTCCTCCTCATTAAGGCATGGCACTATGACCGATAGAAGGCTCATGATGACCTCACAGCGTAGTATTTGTCGAAATCCATGTGCGAGCTTAGAACATCTGCCCACATCAACCATAATACCACAAACAAGCCCCATTTATCAAAAGTTAATGAAACTTAATAATCATTCCGAAGGTTTTTGGATGATTTTGTTGCATTTATATGGTAGAATATAAAAGGCGTTTTGCGTCCGTTTATCAATAAATGCAAGGGATGGAAACGATATGTCTACTCAGGACAGATTGTTAAAAATGGAAAGCTTCAAGAGACTGATAAATCTCTCTCTTGTGTTTGTATGCCTTCTTCTTGAGACGGCTGTATTTACCTACCACTGGTACTTCAATTTCCGCGTCGATATCATCGAGGGCAGGAACCAGCCTTTCTGGATCAAAGGTCACATGCTGGAAGTGGCTGTGTATTTCGTGATCCTTTTCCTCTTTTCCAAAATGTACGGCGGCATGAGGCTCGGATATCTCAAAAACGCCGAGATCATATTCTCACAGATATTTGCCACCATTATGGCGGATATACTTATCTACGCCGAGATATCCCTGATGGCCTTAAAGATATTCAACCCCAAGTTCTTTGGAGTGATGCTTTTGGAGCAGTTCATAGTTGTATTTGTATACATCAACCTGGCCAACTTCTTCTACAGGCATATATTCCCGCCGCGGAAGCTCCTTCTCATCTACGGGGACCGGGATCCCAAGGAACTCAAGGATAAATTCCTTACAAGAACCGACAAATACATTATAACCGAGCAGATCCATGTGAGCGCCGGAACGGAAAAGCTCTGCGAAACAATCATGAGGCTTTTTAAGGACGGAACATGCAATGCGGTGGTGTTGGGAGATATCGCAGAATCCGACAGAAAGCCCTTAATAAAGTTCTGCTACGGTCACTCCATCAGATTCTACCTGCTTCCCAAGATTAATGATGTGATACTTAAAGGCGCGGAAGCGCTCCATGTGTTCGACAGCCCAATGTTTCTCACCAGGGAATACTGCATGACCATGGAGGAAAGGTTCATAAAAAGAGCTATCGACATTCTCTTTTCGCTGATACTTATCGTGGTCACATCGCCATTTATGCTGATCACAGCCATAGCAGTGAAGGCTTACGATCGCGGCCCTATCCTATATAAGCAGGTGAGAGTGACAAGAGGCGGAAAGCACTTTAATATAATCAAGTTCCGATCAATGAGAGTGGATGCGGAAAAGGACGGCGTGAGACTCTATTATATAGGCGATAAGCGCGTTACACCGGTCGGAAAGATCATAAGAAAAGTCAGGCTGGATGAGCTGCCGCAGCTATTCAATATACTGGCAGGCGATATGTCATTCATAGGGCCGCGCCCCGAGCGCCCCGAGATAATCGAAAAGTACCAGCAGACCATGCCTGAGTTTGCATACAGGCTGAAAGTAAAGGCAGGCCTCGCGGGATTCGCTCAGGTGTACGGAAAGTACAACACCACGCCCTATGATAAATTAAAGCTTGACCTTATATATATCGAGAATTATTCGGTACTGCTTGATTTTAAGCTGATGCTCCTTACACTCAAGATACTTTTCTGGCCTGATTCCACCGAGGGAGTAGACCCCGGGCAGATGACCGCCATGAAAGAACTATACACCGCAATGGCCGAGAATAAGTACGAAGAAAGCGAAGGCTATACGGAGAGGGCGGAGAGAGGCGAAAGTGCCGAAAAAGCAGTAACCAACACGGCAGCGGATGATGATGTAAAGAAATATGAGAATACTATGGATCTGCAATCTGGTTCCGAGAGCCGCCGCTGAGGCGCTGGGCTTACCTGACATCCACAAGGAAGGCTGGGTAAGCGCTCTATATGAGAGCCTGATAAGAAAAAATCAAAACAACATATCGGAATTTGAACTGATCGTGGCTTTCCCCATGAGTGCAAAAGATGCCAAAAGATGCGGCGCGGGGAAGTTTGGAGTGATGTGCGGAGATGACTTTTACGGCTTTGTGGAAGATACCACCAAAGAATCCGTTACAGATCCCATGCTGGAGGAACGTTTTGCGTATATTTTTGAGGACTGCGCTCCGGATATAGTGCATATCTTCGGGACGGAATATCCTCACACCCTGGCTGCGGCCAGAGCTCTGAACGACCCTTCACGCCTGCTTATAGGCCTGCAGGGAATATGCACGGAATATGCCGAAAGATACCTTGCCCATCTTCCCGAAGATGTAATACTCAGGCACACATTGCGGGATACACTTAAAAAGGATTCGATATATGAGCAGCAGCAAAAGTTCTTTGTCCGTGCGGAGAATGAAAGGGAAGCCCTGAAACTGACCGGCAATGTGGCCGGAAGGACATCCTTCGATAAAGAATACGCGGCCCGGATAAACCCTGATGCAAAGTACCATCATGCGGGGGAAAATCTGCGCAGGCCGTTCTACTCCGGAGCATGGAATGAAGACTGTTCCGAGAGATTCAGAATCTTCGCATCACAGGGAGACTATCCGAT
>DFKZ01000122.1:0-36982 GCA_002373975.1 Lachnospiraceae bacterium UBA3632
ATAGTCTTCTTGATGCCCTCTTTGAAGTACGTCTCCGGCTCCCATCCGATTTCTTTCTTGATCTTGTCGGGTGCGATGGCATATCTGCGGTCATGCCCCTTTCTGTCTTCTACATAAGTGATCAGATCCTTGTTGATATGAGCCTTCCTGGGATCTGAATCCGGAAGCATTTCCTGAAGAGTCTCGAGGATGATATTGATGATCTCGATATTCTGCTTCTCGTTGTGTCCGCCGATATTATAGGTTTCGAAAAGTCTGCCCTTTTCCTGCACCATATCGATGGCCTTTGCATGGTCCTCGACAAACAGCCAGTCGCGTACATTCTTTCCGTCGCCGTAAACGGGAAGCTTCTTTCCCTGAAGGGCGTTGTTGATGATAAGAGGAATGAGCTTCTCGGGAAACTGGTAAGGCCCGTAGTTGTTGGAACAGTTTGTGATGTTCGCAGGGAACTTGTATGTGTCCATATATGCCTTTACGAGCATATCCGAGCTGGCCTTACTTGCTGAGTAAGGGCTGTGCGGATCATATGGAGTGGTCTCGTAGAAGAACGCATTCTCATCATCCGGAAGTGATCCGTACACTTCGTCGGTTGATACGTGAAGGAATTTCTTTCCCTCTTTGAAGCTTCCGTCGGGATTTTCCCATGCAGCCTTAGCACAGTTGAGCATTACAGCGGTTCCCAGTACATTTGTCTGAACAAACACCTCAGGATTCTTGATGCTTCTGTCAACATGGCTCTCCGCAGCAAAATGAACAACTCTGTCGATGTCATTTTCCGCAAAGATCTTTGCGATGGCTTCCTTGTCGCAGATATTGGCCTTTACAAAAGTGTAATTAGGCTTATTCTCGATATCCTTGAGATTCTCGAGATTGCCTGCGTAGGTGAGCGCATCGACATTGATGATACGGATTTCATCGCCGTATTTTTTGAACATGTAGTGAATGTAATTGGAACCTATAAACCCGGCTCCTCCTGTAACGAGATATGTACGCATATTCGCCTCCAAAAATCGCTTATTAATATCCGAGATATGACAGGTTCAGGTCGACTTTTCCGCTTATTCCGTTTATGGAACCGGAGTCGCTGTACTGCCACATTGAGTAACTGCCCTTGTAGGTACACTCTTTGTAATACTGTGCCACCCAGATCTTATAGCCTGTGAGCTGTGAAGCATCGATATAATTTGTCATCCAGTTCTTGTTCGCATAAATACCTGCGGTATAACCGGAATTCTGTATGGTCTGGCAGAAGGTCTTGCAGACAACCGTTCTGGTAGCCTTGTCTATGGCATCTCCGCGGCCTCCGCTGGACTCAACATCGAGGAATACGGGGTAGGATACGCGGTAACCCGAGATACGGCTGAGCACTGCCGATGCTTCCTCGATTGCTTCAACCTCGTTCACAGCCTGGGTAACCCAGTATACTCCGACCTTAAGGCCTGCATTCGATGCGCCCTCTATATTGGCCTTAAATGCTGAGTCATCTATAAGTCCGCCCTTGGTGGATCCGCGGTAACCTATTCTGATGATAACAAAGCTTACTCCCGCTTCCTTGACCTTGCTCCAGTTGATGCTTCCGTTCCACTTGGATACATCAATACCGAGAACGCCTCCGCCTACCTGCAGGCAACCCTTGCTGTCGAAGTTGTATACAACTCCCTGGATGACCTGCTCGCCGGTAACATAGGTTCCGTCGGCTTTGTAATAATATGTCTGTCCGTTGATGGTCTGCCATCCGGTGTAGGTTTTGTCTTTTACAAACAGTTTAGCTCCCGCCACATAGTCCCCGTAGGTGGCCGCGCGGTATGTTCCGTCGGAATTGGCAACAAATACATCCTTGCCATCGGCTGTCTTTATGGCCGTTCCGGATCCCACCACATTTACGGTAATAGTGGTTTTGATCGTAGGATCATCACTCTTCTGAATGGTGATCGTAGCTGAGCCGCTGGTTGTAACGGCAGCTGCGGTGACTGTGATCTGGGTTGCACTGTTAACGGTAACGGTAGCAACCCCGTTGTTATTGCTCGAAGCCGCAATCTTTGAAGTGTCCAGATTGGTAAGAGTCATGGCTATAGTCGCACTCTTTCCGCTGTACAGATCCACAGTGGCTTTCCCGAGGGCGATTCCGTAGTTGGGCTGGGTAACAGTGACAGTAACGGTTGCAAGGCCTGCTCCGCCGCTCTTTGAAAGTGTAAGAGTTGCAGTTCCAGCCTTTAATCCGTTGATCACTATCGTGGTTCCGTCTGCCGATACGGAAGCAGTCGCTACAGTTGCATCAGAGCTTGATATGGATATCTCGCTCTTATCCATTCCTGTGTATGTAATTCCCAGAGCTGCGCTCTTTCCGGCAACTACCGATGCGGTGCCTGCTATGGTGATGGCAGCCGTCGGTGCCGGTGCCTCTACCGTAACCTGTACTGTCTGTGAGGTGCTTGTTCCGTCAACTGTAGCCGTAACAGTTGTTGTCCCTGCTGCCACGCCGGTTATGGTGCCATTTGAAACCGTAGCTACAGCCTCATTTCCTGATGTCCATGTGACCGAAGGGCCGGCAGGATTTACTGTTGCGGTTACAGTCGCAGTTCCCTGAGGCTGAATGGTGACTGCCTGTGGATCGAGTGAAAGGGTATAAGTGGTGGCAGGGTCGGTAGCGCCTCCATCCGCTGTAGTCCTGTATGTTCTCGCGCCCGCATAATCAAGGCTTGCCACAGGGACCGCAAGTGCGATCTTGCTCTTATCAACTTCCACGTATACTTCCTTGGTGGTGCTTTCAACCCACTCAACAGTGTTTGCGATGGCTTCACCGCCGGTATCCGCACCGCCTCTTGCGGTATCCTCCTTGTTCTCGTTAACCTGAGAAGCGTCAAGGATCTCGTCGTCGACGTCAACCGCCTTGTATTCGATCTTATCTTTGACATCCGCGCTCACATCCGTGGGGAGCACGTATCCTGCGTATTTTTCGTCAGTCAGCTCATTGAAATGAACCTTGTATTTTCCGGCCTTCAGGTCGGTGTAATAGATTATTCCGTCCTTGTCATCATCGGTCCAGGTCTTGGATGATCCGTCAGGATACGAAACCGTTACGGAAAAAGGAATGTTCGCAAGGAGCTTTCCTGTCTTTTTGTTGATGACCTTTACCTTGAGATCTTTAAGGACGGTAACCGTTTCAAGAGAGATCGTCACATCATTATCGATCTCACCTTCGTTGTACTCCTTAATTTCCTCTTCTTCCTCTTCCTCTGCAGCAGCGATTTCAAGCGCCTTTACCTCTGCGCGTTTTGCGTCAAGTGCTGCCAAAAGGCCCTGTTTTCCGATAAGGTCAATATCACCCAGCTGCGCTCCCGCGCCCATGAGCTCCGTGTTTACAACCACGTCCGCTGCCCCGGGAAGGGGTTTATTTGCATTCTTTTTAAACATCACCAGAGAAACTACGGTGATTCCAACAAGTACAAGCACTGCTGCCGCCAAAGCGATGGCTATCTTAAGCGCCGCACCTGATGAAGCGTACTCGCCACCATCTTCCTCGTCGTCGTATATCTCCTCATCGGTCAGCTTTATATCCTCGAAGCGATTATGCCCTGTGGGTCTTACATAACCCTTTCTGGTGTCTCTTCCGTAGTTATCCTCCTGCGAAGACCTGTCGTATTTACCGAAGCGGGGATCCATGTAACTTTCGGAGGCAGTATCGTCCGCTTCGGCATATTCGTCCTGAGACTCTTCCTCGTACTCATCATCGAGATCTTCATCATATTCCGACTCGCTATATCCTGTTCTTATATACGAAGGCTCCTCCACATATTCAACGTAATCAGGAGCATTTTCATATCCGGACTTTCTTTCTTGCACCGGTCTATCTTCATACTCGGAATCGTCCTCATAATCCGATGCTTCTATGCGATCGTCATATTCGGGATCGTCCTCGTAATCCGATTCCTCCATGCGTTCCTCGTATTCGCTATCTTCTTCGTACCCGTCAAATTCATCGTCAATGTACTCATCTTCCACACGAAGATCAGCATCATTGTCATAATATCTGTCGCGGTCGTTTCGTATCATTTTTTCTTCCTCTCTGAATTTTTACCCATAGATATAGTAATTTTATCATACGAACCACTATATATCAACCTTTATCACCCTTTCCGTTCTTTAAGAATTATTAAGATAATAAACCGTTTTGGCATGTTATAATAAATTGACATTTTATGAAATAACATCAAAGCAGGTCAGAAAAATGAACAAAAAACATATACCTATCATACTGATAGTGATCCCTGCTATCGTGATCGTGGCACTTATCATATTTGCGGTGCTGCGCATCAGAGCATGGATCAATCCGGTAAAGCCTCCCACTGAGGTATATTCACAAAACATAGATGCAGAGCTGGGTGTCAGCACTTACGATGTGATCCTTCCGCTGATGGACGAAAACGGCTTCGGCGTGAAGCAGGATGTTAAAAAGATCCTGGTATTCGGCAATGATCCTTTCGCATCAAGCCGCGGCGATTCCGATTCCATGGCGCTTCTTCTTTCCGAAAAGACAGGTGCTCAGGTGATCAATTGCGCCATCAGCGGCAGCTACATGTGCGAGACCAGTGCCGACGACATACTCTCCGAGCCCATGAATGTATTCACGCCCTATTACATGAGCGTACTCACGCTGTTCCCCGGCGAAGTAAACGACACCTTCGACGAAGCTCAGGCTCTGCTCGGCGAGGCCTTGCCGCCGGAATTTCCCGATGTTAGATACGCCCTTGCAAACCTTGATCTCGACTCCGTTGATCTGATCGTATTTATGTATGATCTGACGGATTTTTATATGGATCACCCCTTAAGCGTGGGTGAGATCGAAGCAAAGGAAGATACCACCAGCGGCAACCTCCGAATGGCTATCAACCTGTTCCAGAAGTTCATGCCGGGCACCAGGATCATCTGCATGTCGCCTTATTATAATGAGTTCAAGGATGCCGACGGAAACCCCGAAAGTGCAGAGCTTCATCGCACCTTTGAAGGGCAGTCGCCGTCGGATTTTGCCATGTCTGTCGGAGGCGCTGTACAGATCCATTCAACCGCAAGCTTTATCGATAACTACTTTGGTTCCATAAATGAAGAGAACTACAGCAAATATCTCACAGACGGAGTACACCTCAATTCCGAGGGAAGGCACCTTCTTATCGACAGGCTCGTCTATGCCATCAATTACTTTAACAATTCCGGTGAAGATGAATAGTCTTCGCCTCGTGTTTACGCCGCATCGAAAACATTTTGTCAGGGTCGTACTAAATCAATAACATGCAAAAACAGACCCCGTAAAAAGGGTCTGTTTTATTCATCCCACAATCCAAAATACTGGATATCGCTTTTATAGATTATATATCCGTCAATCACAGAACTTTCAGTAAATCCGTATTCTGACATGTCACCTTCCGGCCTGTTTTCTTCCGGTACCACCAGGTAATGACATTCCGATTCGTGTCCGAGCCTTGCCAGCTCTTCGGCAGGGGCGCCTCCGTTTTCTATATATCCCCTGAGCGGTACCGTTGCACTGTACCCCGCCTTCTTTACATCATCCCAGCCGTAGGGCATCACCACATAGGGAGTGTACTGTCTCACATACAGGAAAAGTTCCTTGGGAAATGCCGCCACTATCTCCCTTCCGGGCACTGTTATACTGTCGCATATATCCACCACCGTCTGTGGCACATGATACTCATTTTCCGCGACCTCATAATGATTATCAAGCCTGCCGTCATCAAGATACATCAGTCTTCCGCCGGCCACGACAAGCAGCACTTCAATGGCCAGCACTGCTATCCTCGTTTTTCCCTTAAAGCGCAGAAACAGTTCCGTGAAAAAGTCTGCCAGCGTAACCGTCACCGGAAGCAGCCACAGTATCCTGAAATATATGTTTTCATCCGTGGAATCGGAAAAAAAGCGGGCCGAAAGAGGATTGAAAAAGATCACAAGAACCGCAAGCGGCATATAGACAAAGAATATCCTCCTCTCCTTCCTCTTTTCGGTGACCAGAAGGTATACGAGGGCGCAGAGATAAAGGACTATTATAAAGCCCGTTCCCACATACTCTCTGAAATTGTTCACTACAAGTTGCCACATATTATTCTTCGCGTGTCTATACCATGAATTTCAAAAATGCTGCCATAAATGCGCAGGGTGCACAGCTTAACAAAAGAAACGGCACCTGCCTGAATCTTTTATAAGCGATCCACGAAAATACCGCGCACAAAACCGGCGGTACCGCGCATAGCACTGCGCCAAGGCTGCTGCACATACATCCTGCGATATTTAACATGAATAATAAAATGTAAACCCTAAAGTCCGTCTTCTTATTGTCACGCAGATTCTTCAGCACCATGTACAGGCACATCATTATCATGGGAATGACAAGGGATGCAAGTGTTGCCTTACCCTGGCGAAGACGGGTCAAAAGGAACTTTTCGGGAGTCATATAAGAATAGAATCCGAAAAGTATAAGCAGCGCGGTAAAAAACATATATACCGGCAATTCCTTGCTTTTTTCTTCCAGGATCTCCTTCCCGAAAAGCGCATAAAGCACATAAGTAATTGGCAAAGATATAACCGGAAAAACCACATGAGCCATACTCACAGGAACCGTCCGGGTTATCACCGATATGAACGCAAGCCAGGTGGGAAAAGGTGCAAAAGAATGCCTTATGTCAAGAGGCGCTCCTCTCCCGGTATAGGGAAGTGCAAAATACATCTTATCCGATACCGCGGTCATGGTGGTTTCTGCCACATAATAAGAATCGTCTCCGTCCGCATAGGAAAGAACCGCAAGCAGCACCGTTTCGGTAAGAATGATCGCGCATCCTGCGATAAACAGCGCTTTTCTCAGAGTATCAAGACTTCCGAAAAAAGTCCTTATGCTCTCACCTTTTTCACCAAAGACGTTCTCACCCTTTTTCTTTTTTATAACCGATCTTGTTACTGTAATAACCGCGGATATCCCGACTGATACCATCACAAGCACAAAATATATCATCTTCAGTTCCGAGAAGGAATTGCCTTTAGATACCTCAAACACAGCAATAGCCTGAAAGGCAGACCAAAGAAAGAGCTGTCCGAAAAGCCAGCTCCAGGCGATCTTTTCCCTTATCCCACGTCCAAAATCAAACGCACTCCCGACCGCTGCCGGAATAAGGATAAGCCATAAAATTGACAGTAAAACAGAAAACACAGTCATCGGTTTCCTCCGGCGCTGAAAACAATAATTGCCAGCCACATCGCAGTGGTAATTCCCGAGAGCTTATAATCATACATTCCGCATCCGAGGAACGTGTTTCTTACCGACAGCATTACGCAGAAAATCACGGGAATAAGAAGCGGGATCACTGCTGCCTTCTTTTTGTCCCGTATGGCATTAAACATCCTGAGCACCCACAGTATGCAGCCTTCCATCAAAGCTATCGCAAACCAGAAAAGCGAATAATCCACATACCACTTTGTGAGCACGGGAGCATTCCTTTTCATGATATCGTAATTTCTCGAGTTAAATGAAATAAAAGTATCCTTTGAAAAAAGCAGTCTTGTTATCACGGGCGGGATCACATATCCGGCAAGATCCACGGAAGCAATGTGCAGGATCTCTCCGCCGTTTGTCTTCATGGCTTCAGTAAACGCCTGCCGGTAATAAGCCTTCGCTTCTTTGGTCCCCAATTTTTTCTCTATCTCAGGCTCGATCACGAGCTTAACATTTTCGCGGTGAAGCCTTGCTTCTTCAAGCATCTCCTCACCCACAAGGGATACAAGGTCCTCTCTCCATGTCCATCTTTTGCTTATATATGCAGTCCATGCAGTCCTGTCAAACAGGGCTGTCTCAATGCTTTCCGACGGAAGAGTCTTCTCCTGTCTGCTCTCGGTAAGCTTGTACATCCCCACTATAAGCACTGCGAACAAAATGCTTATAAGCACCGGGAACAACGCTCCCCGGGGACGTTTTTTGTATAGAATGATCACTGCTCTTACAAGAAGAATAATAACAGGGACCGCGCCGATAAAAAGATAATCCCACTCCATCAGGGAAGCAAGCAGCCAGAACAGGCACACTCTTCCCATATCAAAGGAAAAGGTTCTTCCTCCGGCGCCCTCTCCCTTCAGGCTTTCGGCATTCCAGGAGTGCTTCACATAGGCCAGCTCAAGGAGAGCAAAACTCATGGTAAAGGAATTGCCCAGAATGGCCAGATGGTTTTGCAGGATCAGCGGAAACGTAGTGATAACCAGGCTTGCCCAGGTGTAGAAAAAGCCGCTGTATCTCTTTTCCCCGAATGCCTTCAGAAAGATACGAACGGATATAAACGCTATTACAAGCTGAAAAATATAGATAATGCTGTACCAGGGCAGTCCCATCGCCATTCCGGCAGCTCTTATAAGGAGCAGAAATGCAGGATACAGCACACCTGTGTAAATACTGCACACAAAGGTTCCGGAGACAGCCACATTATCTGCGCTCTCTCCGAAAAGCTGAACATAGCCTATGTTTTTGATGATCCAGGCTATCCCGAACCCTATCTGCAACGTGAATCCGATGTACAGAAACTTCTCGAGAATGCCCCGGAATATGCTTTTATCCTTCATCACTTATAAAACTCACAAACCTTATCGCAGATATGATCAACCTGCTCTTCTTTCAGGCCGTAATAAAGCGGAAGTCTGGCAAGTCTCTCGCTCTCTTTTGTGGTGTACTCGTCTTTTCCGTCGAACCTTCCGAATCTGACTCCGGCAGGTGCGGTGTGAAGCGGAATATAGTGGAATACAGTGAGGATCTCATTTTTCTTCATAAAGTCGATGAAAGCGGTCCTCTCCTCAAGATCAGCTGCCTTGATATAGAACATATGCGCATTGTGGACGCATCCTTCGGGTACGGTGGGAAGCTCGATCTTTCCAGCCTCCTTAAGCACGCTGAGTCTCTCGTAATATCTGTTCCATAGCTTTAATCTTGCGTCATTTATCTTATCCGCCACTTCGAGCTGAGCGTAGAGATATGCCGCATTCATATCGCTGGGGAGGTAGGACGATCCCTGGTCCACCCAGGTGTATTTATCGATCTGTCCGCGGTAGAATTTGCTTCTGTTTGTTCCCTTCTCGCGCACGATCTCGGCATTTTCTATATCCTTTTCATCCCGGATAAGGAGCGCTCCGCCCTCGCCCATGCTGTAATTCTTTGTCTCATGGAAGCTGAATGCTCCGAAGTTTCCGAAGGTTCCGAGAGCCTTTCCCTTGTACGTGGACATGACTCCCTGGGCCGCATCCTCGATCACCCACAGATTATGTCTGTTTGCGATATCCATGATGGTGTCCATCTCGCAGGCAACTCCCGCATAGTGCACGGGCACGATGCCCTTTGTTTTGGGAGTGATGGCTGCTTCTATCTTCTTTTCGTCAATGTTCATAGTATCGGGCCTGATATCCACAAACACCGGAACAGCGCCTCTTAACACAAAAGCATCCGCCGTTGAAACGAATGTGTACGAAGGCATAATCACTTCATCTCCGGGGCCGACTCCGCTAAGGATCGCTGCCAGCTCGGTTGCATGAGTGCAGGATGTTGTAAGGAGCGCCTTCGTGGTGCCCGTTCTTTTCTCGATCCATTCGTTGCACTTTTTGGTGTATGCCCCGTCACCGCATATTTTCTGGTTTGCCACACATTCTTTGATATAATCCAGTGCTGTGTCAATGTAAGGCGGTACGTTAAAGTTAATCATTCTTTTTCCATTCTCCTTTTAAATACATGTGCGTGGGGATATTCTCCGTCACATTGCTGATTATATATCTGGGTCTTCCCTTTACTTCCTCATACACTCTGGCCAGATAATTGCCGATCACTCCCAGGCTTACAAGTATCAGCCCTCCGATAAGAAGGATTAGCAGTATAACCGTGGTAAAGCCTGTGGCAGCCGTTCCCATGATAAACCTCACAAGAGTCTGTATCCCAAGCCCTATGCTCAGTATCACAAATACGGTTCCCACCACGCTCACCACCTTGAGGGGGAGGGTGGTAAAGCTTGTCACATTGCTTATCGCATATCTGATAAGGCTCGCGGTGGACCACTTGCTCTTTCCGAACTGCCTCTCCTGCACGTCATAATATACCTTCTCGGTCTTAAATCCCACCCAGAAGCTCAGCGCCCTGAAGAAGGTATCTCTCTCGGGGAGCTCAAGCAGCGCATTTACTACTTTTCGGTCCAGTAGTTTAAAGTCTGATGAAGCCTTCATATCCATCTTGATAAGGCCGGTCATGATGCTGTAAAACACTCCCGTTACCGCACGGTGAAAGATGCTCTCCCGGCCGCGGCTTGACTTTATGCCTTCCACAACCTCGGCTCCTGCTCTCCACTTTTCCAGCATCTCGAATATCACCTGTGGCGGGTGCTGCAGATCGCAGTCCATCACTACCACTGCATCTCCGCTCGATATCTCAAGTCCCGCAAATATAGCCGCTTCCTTCCCGAAATTCCTGGAAAACTCCGCTCCCTTAACGCGGTTATCCTTCTGCATCATCCGGCAGATTTCCGCATATGTGGCATCCGTGGAGCCGTCGCTGATAAACACAAGCTCATAGCTAAGCTCTTCTTTTCCGAATATTTCCGTCAGCGTATTATATGTATTTTCGATGTTCTGTTCCTCGTTGTACGAAGGAAGGATTATTGAAAGCTCCGGCACTTTTCCTCTCCTGTGATGATACCTGTTTAGCGTGATATCTATTTCTCCCCTCGAAGGGTTTTATCTATATTTTCGGTCTTAACATACATGATCCCGTTTACTACTTTGACGGAATCCTTCCCCGGGAAGCTGTCCATTGCCACATACTCGGGGCTGTTATATATTTCCGCTATTTTATCGCCCTCGATGATATTAAGCTCCGCTCCCAGATAATACTTAATAAAGTACCCATAGTCGCGGTTCTTGTACAGAAGATAATCTCCGTTAAGGCCGATAAGCCCGTCCGTAACCGCCCCTGTAAGGTCCGCTTCGGGATATTCATCCGTGCTCACAACACCTATCATGGCTACCGGTATACCTTGGTAGTACCCTTCTGTCTGCTCTATCCTGTCGAGGAGTCTCTCGCAGTAAGCATAAGTTCTCTCATACTTTTTCTGAAGATTTGTGTATCCGATATTGTCGGAAAGGATATAGCAAAAGATCAGCACTCCTGCGCCCACAGCCACTATCCATGAAAGGAAAATATCTTTTTTCATGGCTTTTCCGTTTCCGAACACATCACCGTATCTGTCGCAGAATGCTATCATTCCTATGGGGATAAGCACCCACTGATATCTCATTATCGCATGATATGTTACATTCCCGGATACGAACATCACTATATTCATCACTGCCGGCAGGATCATGCAGAAAATGCAGGCGATAATATATATCCAAGGCTTTTTAAACCAGCCTTTTTTTACGCATGTTCCCACCAACACTACCACGAATGCCGCCGTAAGGAGTCCCAGCGCCACCGCCGCAAAAAGATTCGGAACAAACACTCCCGACCTTACGGTAAATGCTGCAAAGTCGCGATACATTCCGGCGATCCCAAAGCCGGATGCACCGGCGCCGAGCCCCTCATCGATCCCCTGATAGGTATCAAGAGTCTTCCCCTGAATCAGCAGAAGCACCCGCAGCATCACATAGTAGATAACCGCTCCGCCTGCACCCATATAAAGGAACTTAAGGCTCTTCAGGATCTTATCTTTTATCTTTCCCTCTTCCGAAAGGATAATGCATACGCAAAAGATGCACAGCATTATCACCACAGGAAGATAAGCCTGATAGGAGCCGAGGGATAATGCCAGAAGTACCATTCCCTCGATAAAGCCCGTCTTATACTTCTTTGTAAAATACACCGCCAGCACTCCGCACAAAAGCCCCAGCATATATCCGTCCATTGTAAAGATATATGCAAAGCCCGAGGCGAGCGCAGGAAATGATGCCATCAAAAGCCCTGTAAAAACCGCTGCAATACGGCTCTTCAGCTCAAGAAGCGATGCCGTAACTCCTGCCGCAAAGGCAAGGTATAGAAACGCCAGCAGGCCTATGATCCATGGCACCGCAAAGTAGCTTGAAATGCCACAAGCTGTTCCAAGGAACCACCTTCCGGAAGTGATCATGTTCTGGTCGAAGTACTCGCTGGCAAGCCCGTCGTGATTAGGCCAGTTGTTGGTGATCACTATCATATGAGCGATGAGTCCGCCTACAAGCGCCGCCAGAAATGCACTTCCCGGCACGCTCTTAAGTGCTGTCTTTAATTTTTCGATGCACCCCGTGAATGTCATCCCGGTTTTCTCCGTTTATAATCAAATATGTACATTGAATACCGCACAGTTATCCGCACATGTGACCGATCATAAGAAATCATATATGCACTCTGCGATCTTTTCCGCTCCCCATGGCCAGGGGTGCAGACCGTCTATGGAATAATCGTTCCAGTTTTCCTCGTTTATATCTCCGTAGCATCCGGAAAGATCAAGGAGCTCAACTCCGTATTCCGATGCGATCTCTTTCTGGGCTTCCAGATAATCCTTTTCCGTGCCTCCGCCAAAATCCTTTTCCATGCAGGAGATCATATTTCCTTCCGCATCTTTGTAAAAGGTTTGGGGTGGCGCTGCTATTATGATGCGCAGATCCGGATAGTTCTTCCTGAAGGACTCTATCACGCTTCTCATAGCGCCTTCGTAGGTGTATTCGTCATACTTATCCGATCCGGCTTTGATCCTTGCTGAATTGTGATAATCATTTGCAAGGCTTTCTATGATAAGAATATCAACCTTGGAAAAATCAACCTCTCCCAGCCTCTTAACCCTCTCGGGGAAGTACTCCGTAGCGCTGGCTCTGATATCCGAAGTGTACTGATATCTGAAGTCGTTTGATACTATAGCCTGAGTGAGCGCCGCTATCGAAAATGCATCAGTGCAGTTATCAAGGCGTCCGTCACGGTCCTGATAGGAAAAACAGGTGCCGCCGAATGAAGCATCAAACACCTCCGCTCCCGTCAGCTGCGCAAGATTTGAAGCCACCGACCTTTCATCCTGATAATAGGCCATGATACTGTCACCCATTATCACCACCGAAGGGGCATAGTCTCTTTTATCCGCCTTTTCCTTTTTGCAAAAGGCCGTAAAAACTATGGCAAACATCACAGCAGCAGCAATAAAAGTTATGATGGCTTTTATGGGCAGCAGCGAAGCTGCGCCGGTATTAATATCTTTTTTTTCTTCCGTGTTTGCGTTACTGTCCAATCACTGCTCCTTTGGTATCACCTTTCTTTAGTGATCTTTCCCTCTTCCACCCTGTACAGATGGTCGCATCCTTCTATGGTCTGGAGCCTGTGGGCGATTATTATAAGGGTCTTCCTGCCCTTGAAGTAGTTGATCGAATCCATAATGGCGGACTCGGTGTCCCCGTCGAGTGCGGATGTTGCCTCGTCAAGTATCAGCACCTCAGGATCGTGATAAAGAGCTCTGGCTATGCCTATCCTCTGACGCTGACCGCCCGAGAGCCTTATTCCCCTCTCTCCTATGGCAGTATCAAGCCCCTCGGGGAGTGACTTTATGAATTCATCAAGCTGTGCTTCCTTAAGCACTTCCCAAAGCCTGTTTTCATCGATATCTTCTTTTTCGATCCCGAATGCCACATTCTTTCTGATGGTATCATCCAGCATGTAGATCATCTGGGGAATATATCCCACATTCAAAAGGAATCTTCTGTAATTTTTCATCTTTTCGCTTCCGGGCTCCGCATCACGCTGGGTGATGTTCACTCCGTCGGCAAATATCTCTCCCTTTTCAGGAATAAGAAGTCCCAGCAGAATGTCCACAACGGTGCTCTTTCCCGCACCGGAGGCTCCCACGATACCGATGGATTCTCCGACTTTAATATCGATATCCGCATTTTCAAAAATATATTTATCGGTGCCCGGGTAAGCATAGGTGATCCCCTTAAGCGATATTCCCTTCTCCACGGGGAGCTTTTTTATCTCACTGTTTGCAAAGGTAAGATCCACCTTATCGTCGCCTATCTCATCCTGCAGGTTGTCGCTGACATTCATAAAGAAAGGCTCGAGATACGCTATGGAACCGATCTGGTTGTTTATCCTGTTTACCGCAGGAAGAAGCACCAGCGCTGCGGCAGCGACTGTGGCAAATACCGAGATCATATTCCCTGTGGGTGCTTCGATCGCAGCGAGCACGATCATGTATCCGATCATTGCGCCCACACACACTGTCTCTATAAGGAGCTTTGGAGTGTTGGAGTAGAGGCTGTATTTCCCTACAGCGTCCACATATCCTTTTCCCACTTCGTTATATCTGTTTACAAAGTATTTCTCACGTCCGGTGATCTTTACTTCCTTTATACCAAGCACTATCTGTGATATCCATTTGAAAAGGCCGCTGTAATACTCCTGATTGTCGCTTCCTGCCTTGCGCATTATGGGTTGCAGCACCTTCTTAACAATAAACATAACGATCAGCATGACCGCCGCAAGTATCACCGTAAGAAGTCCGCTCTTTATCAGGCAGAATACTATAACACCAAGGGAAACCACACCGTCGGAAAACATGGTAAGAAGCGAAAGGATAAGTGCATACATGTTGTTGACATCTGAGGTGATACTCCTTTGCACCACCGCAGAATCCGCATTCAGGAAAAATTCATATCCCCTGCGGACATAATTGCGCAGCATCCTCTCTGAGGTTCTGAACTGATTTTTGTAAATAAAAGAATATGTCAGCTTATATTGCATATACAGGTAAAGATTCTTTGCTATATACACAAATATAAGCGCTGACATTGTAAAGATCGAAAACGTTTTGAAACTTTTAAATCCAAGCAGATCATAGACCATGCCGGTGAACCTGCCGCCCATCACGGCATCGGGATCTATGACAACATTGACCACCTGCACCAGCATTCCCACGCCGAGGGTCTGCAAAAAGGCACCTATGGTCATGATGACCAGAAGCCCCGCCATCTGCCTCTTCTGCTTTTTATCGAGCAGATTCTTCAGCTTTTTAAAAATACGCCTCATAAAGCCGCCTTTATCGCCTCATATAATTCGTCATATGTCTCAAATGCAGGATACTGAGGGTAATCCTTTTTGATGGCATCTGTGGTTCTGAACAAAAATCCCGCCTTACCCGCTTCTATCATAGCAAGATCGTTAAAGCTGTCGCCGCTTGCGATAGTCTCAAATCCACATGATTGAAGGGCTTTTACCGTGGTGAGCTTCGACTTCTCGCAGCGCATCTTATATCCGGTGATCATTCCGTCATCCGCTACTATCAGCTCATTGCAAAAGATCGAGGGCCAGCCAAGCTTCTTCATCAGGGGCTTTGCAAACTGGCTGAAAGTATCGCTTATGATCACCACCTGGGTAAGCTCTCTAAGCTTATCGAGAAACTCCTTTGCACCCTCCATGGGTTCAATCTTTGCTATTGTTTCCTGTATTTCTTTAAGTCCGAGTCCGTGCTCCTTAAGTATCCCTATTCTGAATTTCATGAGCTTATCGTAATCGGGCTCGTCACGCGTAGTCCTCGAAAGCTCCGGAATACCGGTATTTTGTGAAAATGCGATCCATATCTCCGGAACAAGCACTCCTTCGAGATCAAGACATACTATATTCATTTTTTCATCCTCCTGAACATACAGTGTATATTTTACCTCAAATCCCATTTTCTGTCTATTTTTAAGGAAAATATTCATAAAATCTTAAAAGTGTGGTATCTTTAGTCCATGAGCGCATCAAAAGGAAAAATCTCAAAACTCTTATATCTTATCCCTGTTTTGCATTTTCTCGCATCTTTTGCATACGAGAGGATCATACTCATTTTTGATGCGAATGAGTCTTTTCTCACCACTGTTTCCAAGAATGACATAATAAGCTTCGGCGCCGAAAGGGTAGTCGGATACATCATCTCCAAGCTCTTTGCCGGGGTTATCATTTTCCTTTTCTGGAAGCTGGTTTTTCACGTGATATCATGCTTTAAAAAGTCTCCTCAGATAAGGCTCTTTACGGCCTTTTTTGTGCTCGGTTTTATCTTTCTTATATTCATGTGGCCGGACAGCCTTTTCAGAAGCATCGATAACCTTGTCACATACGCCGATGCGATCCGCTTTGTCCCGGACTACTGGCACAGCGCATACACTTCATTTGTATACTGCGCCTTTTTGATGTTCTTCCCAAACCCTTTGGCGATACCTTTCCTTCAGTGGACACTTTTCGTGTTTGACCTTGCTTATATATCAGTCAGAATAAGAAAGCTTTTCCCCGAAAGGAAAGCCGCATCCTATCTCGTTTTTACCCTCTTTCTGGTCCCGGAGAGCTACATACTTATGAGCGATCCGTACCGTACGGAGCTTTATGCGCTCACTTGTCTGTTCCTGGTTTCCAAAGTGCTGCTCGATGTTATTGAAAAAAGAGCATATAAAAAGTGGGAGCTGATCACGCTTCTGATCCTATGTGCTTTCGTTTGCATCTGGCGCACGGAAGGGATCATTCTGGGCGGACTGACTGCGGCATTTCTGCTCGTAAGAAGATTTATCAGTGACAACGCCGGCAGACAGACTGAAGCAGACAACATCCTTGATCACAGCGGAAAATCCCGCATTGCAAGCGTACTCCCCTTTATCCTGTCATTTATCATCGCATTTGCTGCATTTTTCATCCCACAAAAGATCGGCGACATGAAATATTACGGAAGTGATTACAGTATTATCAATTCATTTGCAGTGCTGCATAACACCTTTAACCGCGAGGATTCGAACCTGACCTATGAGGGAGCTGAAGGTGACATTGCAGCAATCGATAAAGTGGTTCCGATAGAAGCTTTGAGGCTTTACGGAATGGAAGGATACAGACGCAACAATGTGCTTAACGGGCACATCGATATAAACCAGTCGATCACGTCATTTGAGGACGGAAAAGCCTACACCAAAGCGTTTCACCGCATTGTTCTTCACAATCCCAAGGCATACGTCCTCACACAGATAGGGATGCTGAAGGTGGTGTATCACCTGACACAGCGGGACTATATTGAAAAGATCCACGGAAACATGCCTCTTTCCAGAGATTATCCGGAATACGATTATCCTTCCTGGGAAAGCGGAAAAAGCGACCTTTTTGATGCGCCGGGAGTAAATGTATGGTATAATAATTCATTGCGTGTGAAGGTTAAGGCAGCTTTCGATCAAGTTAAAACTGCTGTTAACAGCTTTTGCAGAAAGATATACCTGGAGACAGCTATACTTGTATGTATCTCGCTATTTGAAGTATTTATACTGATAAGGGAGGCGTTTTACTTCTTCGGGGGAAATGCAAAAAAGAAAGATAAACAGAGCAATTTAAAAAGTCTTGCATTTGCCTTCTTTGCATTTATACTTCTCCTTCAGGCTCTCGCAATCGCGGTTGTGATGCCTGCGGGAGTGACATCGTATTTCAGGACATTTTTCGTATGTGCTTTTGCAGAGGGTATAATATATATTACCACCCGCAAATGCGTGGATAAAAAGGAAAAACAGGCATGAGAATAGCACTTTGTCTGATCTCATGGAACGAGCTTGACGGATGTAAGCATGATGTTCCTCTGATCGACAGGACAAAATTTGAAGAAATATATTGTATAGACGGCGGCAGCACCGACGGAACCGTGGAATACCTTGAAAGTCAGGGGATCCCCGTTTATAAGCAGACCGCTAAAGGTCTCAATCAGGCCTGCAAGGATGCCGTGGATCACTGCACTTGCGATGCCTTTGTTTTCTTCCATCCAAAGGGAAGTGTGCCGGTTAAAGACACTTACAAATTCCGTAAATACTTCGAATCGGGATACGAGTTTGTGGTGGCAAGCCGCATGATGAAGGGCGCCAGAAACGAGGAAGACGATAAGTTTTTAAAGCCCCGCAAATGGTTTGTGCTTTGCCTGGCTCTGGCCGCAAAGATTTTCTTTAAACGGGAAGGAAATACAATCTGGGATTCACTCCACGGATTCAGGGGAATGACTGTGGATGCTTTTAAGAGGTGTGATATAACGGATATGTCACCTTCCATCGATATCGAGATGGTGTGCAGAAGTTATCGTCTGGGATTAAAAAGGATAGAGTTTCCTACGAAGGAAAGACAGAGGATTGCCGGAGACAGCCATTTTAAGGCGTTTGCGACCGGGAAGAAGCTGCTTAAATATTTCTGGTTTGAATTGACAAAAAGAAAATAAGACTACCTTACGAGATTGCCACATGTATATGCAACAAGCACCGCCTCTCGGCTATGGGTCCTCGAAGCAGCAGTACTAGCTTCGAGCATCGCTGCGCTTGCTCTCAGCAAGTGCTGGCCTCGGACACATTGCTTTTATGCATATACATGTGGCAATCTCTCATTATCAGTCATTCATCTCCAGAATTGCCAATAGCTACCATCATATACAAGGTGGTAATTTTCCCTGATCCAATTCATAACGTAGCTGTCTTCCGGGATGGAGGATGAACCGAACCATGATGCCGATGCAATGAGCGTCGGCTTTTTTTCGGGATTGATCTCGAAGTATTCTTCAAGGCACTGGTTGTAAAGAGGAGTGTCTATGGTGGAATAGTTGGATATCTCGGCTCCGCTGTACACGTAAACGAGTGAGTCCATGAGGTCTTCTCCCACAAAGAAAACTTTGTCTTCAGGCTGAATGATCGCCTTAAATTCCTCGATGTTCGTATCTGTATAGGCTTTGTTAAAGTGATCGCACACTACGCCTGCAGCGGGACCCTGTCTGATAAAATTCTGAGCTTCCCATATCATATGCACGCGGCCGTTGGTGTTTCCGATACCCCAGATCACAATACCCCTGTGGAGAAGTATTGCCAGCAGAATAAGGGTTATAAATACCTTGTGATCCCGGATCATCTTACTGATAGGTATAAATGATACTATTGCCGCCAATATCAGGTATGCCACGATGGTGATCATTCCCAGGTCCGTGAGCATCATGGTGGCAAAAAATGATGAAGCGGATAAAAGTACGCCCGCAAGGTATACTTTTTTCTCACCAGCATCGAGTTTTTTGATTCCAAATAATCCCACAATCAGAAGGATAAAAGGAAGGATGTATATGCTGCACATCCAGTCGGTTCCCAGCCTCTTCTGGAGGATGAGCATGACAAGTTCAAGAGCAGCATACAGCGCAGCCGAGATTACTGTTGCCATAGATATAATATCTAATCTCGCAGTTTCCTTTGAATACTTCCCGGCGCCAGATTCTGTGCTGTTTTCTATGTCGTTTCCTGCAGATTTTTCGATGGAAGACGCTTTTCTCACTTTCCCGCGTATCGCTGCTATTACAAGCGATACAACGGTACCTGCAGCCGCGCATGCTGCTACTGCCCCAATCATAATCAGGAATCCGTTCCAGTAACCTCCGAATTTAAACTCAGAATGAGTGTCCGACAGGAATACGTTTTTAACAATTCTTATCAGCAGCGCCGGGCCGAGTTTTATCACAAAATACAGTGCAAAAGACAGACCGAATGCAGCCAGAGATGCCATAAAAATAAGGCTGTTTTTCAACTTGTTTTCCGTGCAGAAAATAAAGAACAGAACGACCGACACCGCACTCAGTATACAGGTCGGGTAAGATAAAATCTGAAAGAAAACAGACAGAGCGATAAAAGGAAGAAGTATTGTTTTTTCTCCCCTTTTTACGAAGCTTAAAAGCAGAATAAACGCTACCGCCCCTGTGGCTATCTCAAGATTTGCAAATTCTATGGTGGGCACCTGTTTTGCACGGAATACCATTAAAAATATCCATGCGGCACTCGCAATAAACCTGCCGGTGTATTCTCTGATACCCCTGTAAATGAAATACCCTATAAGCGCAAAAAGGAGCGTTCCCATAAGCTGAATATACAGCACAGCTCCGGTAAGAGACGGCACAAATAAACGATATACATATAAAAGTATATCGTTTAAAAATACAGAAGTCTGGTGGGGTTCCCACATCTTAAGCATCAGCGCATCGCCGCTTATATGCCTGTACGACATGGCTATCTGGTACGCACCGTCCGCTCCGAAGTCGGTAAAAATGCTCTTTATCGAAACAAGTATCGCGCCTGCCCACAAAAGACATATTATTATATTTTCAGCTTTTTCCTTCTTGCTCTTATCCTTCATTTTTCTCTACAGAAGCATTCTTTGTGTCACGAACTTCCTCGATGATAAAGGGAGGCCGGTTCCGGGAGGCGTCAAGGGTTCGCCAGATGTATTCTCCCAGCACGCCCAGCATTATCATTATCACACCGAATCCCAGCAGTACAACGCACATAAGAGAAGCCCAGCCTGCGACCGGGGTTCCGACTGTAAATTTCTCTACCAGAACAGCGATCATAACACCAAGCGCCGCTATGGCAAATACCACTCCGGCACCCATCATAATCCGCATCGGAGCATAGGAAAAGCTCATCACGGAGTCGACAACAAGCTTGATCTTCTTTGAGAGAGTCCAGCGGGATTTTCCGATCTCGCGGTCTTGTCTTACAAAATAGATCATGTCAGTCTTGAATCCAACCCACATAACCTGAAGGGTGAGGGATGAATTCTTTTCATCCAGTCTCTCCAGCACCTCTATAACCTTGCGGTCAACGAGGTAACAGTCGCAGCCTCCTTTAGGCATATTTTTGTTGATCATCCGTCTCACGATTGCATAATAACAGTTTGCGAAGAAAACCTTTACAGGATTTTCCTTCCTCTCCTGTCTTATGGCAAGAACCACCTTATTACCCTTTTTCCAGCTCTCATACATCTCAAGTATGATCGCAGAATCCTCCTGAAGGTCAGCCTGCTTGGTGACAGCGCAGTCTCCGGTGCACTCCGAAAGGCCGGCCAGAAGTGCGCTGTGCTCGCCGTAGTTCTTGGAGAGCTTGACGCATTTGACGTTTTCATCCTTCTCCCTTATACGGTTCATCACTTCCCATGAAGAATCGCCGGATCCGTCATCCACAAACACGATCTCATAGTCGCCCAGCTGATCGAGGATCTTGTTTTTCATATCCTCATAAAGCAGTTCAAGCGTATCCTCGTTATAATATACAGGTACAACAATTGAAATCTTACTCATCTTAACTCCTATGCCCCCGCTCTTACCTATAATATCCCCTGCCTGAATATCGTCCTGCTATTAATTGATGATCTACCATACCCGCCGTAGTATCAATGACCTAATAATCTGAGATACTCATCGTACTCTCTCACATACTCGCCTGCATCATAATGCTCGTTTGAGAGTACCAGCAACACTGAGTCCGCCGAAAAGTCATACATCTCCTTCCAGAGCATCTTCGACAGATACACTCCCATTCTGGGCTGGTTTAATTCTATCACTCTGGTTTCTTTTCCGTCGTCAACTTTGACCTTGCTGGTCCCGGCCACATTTATAAGCACGAATTCCGAGCGCAGATTCGCATGCTGGCCTCTTACTACGGTATCATCCGATCCATAGATATAAAAGATCCTTTTTATATCAAACGGAATCTGTATTCCGCCTTCCACAACTACCAGATTCCCTCTCTCGTCACCGAGGTCGGGAAAGCTTAAAATCTTATATCTTTCTTCAATATTCATTAAGAATTCTCCTTCGGATTGATTGCTCCCATCCAGACAATGTTTTTGTATGTTCCGTCTATAAAGGCATTGTCCTTCAGTATCCCCTCTTTAACGAAGCCTGCATTTTCGTAGCTTTTTATTGCACGCTCGTTCCCCTCTATCGCCTCCAGATATATCCTGTGGAGCGAGAGTTCTTCGAAGCCGTAGCGCAGCATCATTTTTGCGGCTGCGTTTCCGTATCCTTTTCCCTGCGCATCAGCCTCACCTATAAATATACCATATTCACCCTTATTGTGAAAACGGTCTATATCTTTTATCTGTACACAACCTATCGGTCTGTCATCTTCCATCAGGCAGATGATCATAAGACAGGCCTTCCCGGTATCCACATTTGCCTTCATCCAATCAAGCTGAGACTGCCTTGTGAATTCACCCCGGTAAATGTAATAACCCTTTACAAGGTCCGAATTTCTCCATGCCACCCACTTGTCAACATCAGCTTCTTCCATGGGGCGTATGTAGATGTCGCTCGAAATATCCGTATATTTACTTTTCCATAAAGCAAGTTCTTCTTTATTCATTATTTTTTCTTCAGTGCCTTTACCACAGTCTCCGCCGTCCTGCAGTATCCCAGGCTCGCGAGCAGTATGTACACCGGCAGAAAGCTTATAAGATATCTGGCACGGGCTTCGAATAAGAGTATAAACAGGAAGTTCCCGAGCAGTGAAAGAAAAGCCGCCGCCAGCCATAATGCGTTGTCTTTCTTACTCTTTATAAGATCAAACCCGGCGAAAAACGCTCCCGGAACGCCTATCATCACGAATATCCAAATCCACTGGCTGTAGGTGAGAAAGCTCTTATAATTCTTTCCTCCACTCCAGAAAAAGTCCTTCATGGCAGGCTTAAAACTACTCTCCGAAATGCTCCTGTACTCGGTGTTTCTCATGCCTCCCTCGCAGTTCCAGGAAAAGGACCCATCATTGAAAGTCATTACCATCTTGCGGAGTGCGAAATTCACATTCTGTCCAAAGGTTCTGCTCTTTATGATCTCTCCGGCAAGGCGAAGTTCATCCTTCTGTCTTTCCCTTTGAGTCTCATAATTTCCAAGGATTGAAGCCGCCTTCGGATTATAAGAACCCGTGCTTCCCTCCATCAGGCCCATATAGAAATAATGATGCCAGCTCACGGATACTGTTTTATTGATCTCAGCACCGGTATCCTTGATGAATTTGTCATTCATCATCTTCTGGGAGAAGAACATCCCAACGCAGAGAAGAAGAATTACGCAGAGCGCTTTCCATCTCTTTTTTATATCAAAAAAGCATCTTGCGATCTCAACAAAAGCGATGGCGATTATCACCACATAATTGGTAACCTTGAGAAGCCCGCCTGCTATCCCGGCGATCTCGATGAAGGGGATCAGCAGGTATTTCAGCTTGCTATCTGTCTTAGTATATATGATATATAAACATATCACAAAAATGGGCGCGATTATCGTAAACGAATCCGTGTAGGGAATGATCGTCCACGGTGATACTCCGCAGAGCGCCAAAAAAAGGATCCCTGATACGATAACAGGTACTGCCTTTTTAGTGGCTGCATAAGCCGCCGCACCGAGCACCACTCCGGTAACCGATTCCATCACGCACAGTATCTGTATCCACAGAAATTCCGGGAAATAAGGATAATTCTTAAGCGTAAAAGCCTTTTCATATATCCTGTGAAGCAGCCAGAGGATCGGGATATTGTTGGGATAAATGGAATAATACGTGTCGCTTCCGACCTTTTGATTATTCCAGAGATCATATACCGTGCCGGTAACCACCGACACATCCCAGCCCGTTCCGTACACGATCATCCGGCAGATCTTAAGATTAACCACATACCAGAGCGCGTACACTGCAAGAAGGCCGGCAAATATGAAAAAGCACTTTTTCTTTTCATTGACGCGAAGCTTCATCCCCCAGAAGATCAGAAAACATATTAACACAAAAAGCGGAATCCCGAAAAGAAGAAGCACCGGATTTGAAAAGCTTGTAACTATCTTGTTGTTTGCTTCATATTCGAACTTGTTTCCACCCAATATAACGGCAAAAAGCACCGGAACAAAAAGGAGCAGAAATGCACCGGCGCAGATTACATATATTACTTTGTCGTTTTTCAGGCTTTTTTTCATAACATCACGCCCGGATCACGGTACCGGTCTTTCCTTTAAGTCCCTCCGCTGCCTTTTCGATGGAGGTAATGACTACTTTTCCGTCCTTCTTATTCTCAAGATAATCGATGGCAGCTTCAATCTTGGGAAGCATATTTCCTTCGCCGAACTGTCCCTGAGCGATAAGTTCTTTCGCTTTTTCGACATTCATCTCGGTGATGGGCGCCTGAGTTTCTTTTCCGAAATCGGTGTAAACATACTCAACTCCGGTAAGGATCACCAGAGCATCGGATTCAAGCTCGGACGCAAGCCTTCCGGCTATGGCATCCTTTTCGATGACCGCGGATGCACCTTTTAGAGCATGGTTCTGCTCTATCACAGGAATTCCGCCGCCACCGCAGGCAATAACGATCTGATCCGCATCGGCCAGTGCCTTGATGGCATCTATCTCAACGATCTTCCCGGGCTTGGGCGCAGCAACTACTCTTCTGAAGCCCTTTCCGGGATATTCCTTTACGTAATTACCCTTCTTTATCTCAGTTTCCGCATCCTCTGCAGACATGAATCTTCCGATCACCTTGGTAGGCTCATAAAAAGCCTCATCATAAGGGTCAACCACAACCTGCGTAAGAATGGTGCTGACGGGAGTTGAAACTCCTCTGTCTATAAGCTCTGCACGGAGTGAGTTCTGAATATCATATCCCACATATCCCTGGCTCATGGCGGAGCACACGCACATGGGTGCGGGAGTGTAATCGATATATACTCTTCTCAACTCGGTCATGGCCTTGTGGATCATGCTCACCTGATGTCCGTTTGAATGGGTGATGGTGAGCTGATAGCCCATGCATGCAAGGTCTGCCAGAGACTTTGCAGCAACCTTAACCGCATCCCACTGCTCAAGAGTTGTATTTCCAAGCGCCTCATGTCCCAGCGCCACAACTATTTTAGCTTTACTCATTTTAACTCCTTATTTTAACTTACTCCCCATCTTATTTTTACTCCCCATCCTCGTTTATTCCCCCATCTTAGTTTACTCCCCATCCTAGTTTACTCCCCTCTTATCCTACTCCCCTGTCTTCTCCTCGATCATGGGTGTCCCGTCTCCTCTGAGACCGATCACGGGTCCGCCGGTTCCCCTGATGTAATCTCCGGTGATAGTCACCGTGCCGATATTGTCATCTTTGGGAATCTCATACATTATATCGAGCATGAATTCTTCGATGATGGACCTCAGTGCTCTTGCGCCGGTATCCTGCTCCATGGCTTTTTCCGCGATGGCATCCATGGCATCATCGGTAAATACAAGCTTAACCTCATCGAGTTCAAGAAGCTTTGCATACTGCTTTAATATGGCATTCTTGGGCTCTTTCAGGATCCTTACCATCATCTCCTTGGTAAGGCTCTGGAGAGTGAATATAACCGGAAGACGGCCGATAAACTCGGGGATCATTCCGAACTTTCTGATATCTTCAACCTTGACCTTTGACAGAATATCTTCTTTGTCAAAAGCAGTCTTGAGAGTTGAACCGAATCCTATAAGTGCATTCTTGGTGAGTCTTTCTTTGATGATGTCCTCAAGATCGGGGAAAGCACCACCGCAGATAAACAGGATGTTTCTGGTGTTTATAGTGGCAAGGGGCACCATAGCGCCCTTGCTGGAAGCCCCTACGGGAACTTCTATATCAGCGCCTTCGAGAAGCTTAAGCATTCCCTGCTGCACGCTCTCGCCGGACACATCTCTTGCATTTGCATTCTGCTTCTTGGCGATCTTATCTATCTCATCGATAAATACGATCCCCTTTTCCGCTCTGTCCACATCATTGTCGGCAGCGGCCAGAAGCTTTGAAACCACGCTCTCTATATCGTCTCCGATGTAGCCCGCCTCGGTAAGGGATGTTGCATCCGCTATGGCTAGTGGCACATCAAGAAGCCTTGCAAGAGTCTTTACCAGATATGTCTTTCCGCAGCCTGTGGGACCGATCATAAGCATGTTGGACTTTTCGATCTCGATATCGTCCATGGTGCCGGTGGCCACACGCTTGTAGTGGTTGTAAACAGCTACCGAAATAACCTTCTTTGCATGATCCTGACCCACCACATATTCATCCAGCTTCTCGCGGATCTTGTGCGGAGGCGGAATGTTTTTGATATCCAGGATGGGCTCCCCCTTATCCTTCTTTTTCTTTAGCTTCTGCTTGTTGGGGATGCCGCCGTCGCCGGTCAGGTTGGCAAGATTTATGAAGCTGAACCTGGGGTAACCCGGTCCTTCGCCATCTCCGCTTTCTCCGTCGCCGCCTTTTCCATCGCCGCCTGCTTCATTGCCACTGATTCCGTTGCTCATGTAGGGATTTCCAAAATATCCGCCATTCGGAGTGGGGGTGAACATTCCCTGATAATCAAACTCGCTGACGGTCTCCATGGTGCGCCTCATGCAATCGGCGCACACCGAGATATGATTGGGCAGGTGGAACATTTCTCCCGCTTTGCTCTCGGGTCTGCGGCATACAAAGCACACATCCTCGTAGTCGGAGGTGTTGGGGTTCTCCGGGTTAGCACCTTCCGTCGCCGCATCTTGTGGAGATACACTCTTTTCTTCCGGCTTGTTATCTATACTGTTTATATCTTCTACTTCTTTGTAATCATCCATTTGGGTATATCCCTTTTGTTAATTATAATTCCTTGGTGCGCTCAAGTACCGCCTGCACCGCGTCCATAAGTGCGGCGCGCATACCGCATTCCTCGAGGGTGCGCACACCTTCGATGGTGGTGCCGGCAGGCGAGCAGACCATATCCTTGAGTTCCCCGGGATGCTTGCCGCTCTCCAGCACAAGCTTTGCGCTGCCAAGCACTGCCTGAGCCGCAAACTCATAAGCCTGCTGCCTGGGCATTCCGCCTGCAACAGCTCCGTCTGCAAGAGCTTCAATGAACATGAATACAAATGCGGGTGAACTTCCGCTCACAGCTCCCACCACATCCATCAATCTCTCGGGCACAACGTGAGCCTTGCCGAAGGATGAAAGGATCTTTAATACTTTATCAAGCTCTGCCTTTGTCACATTCCCGTTGGGGCATACACCTGTGCAGCCTTCACCTACAAGTGCGGGGGTGTTTGGCATGGTGCGCACGATCTTGAGCTTGTCTGAACCACTCGTCTTTTCTCCCGTTTTTCCGGCTGCTTTTCCTGCTGTCTTTCCGGCAGCTCCGGTTGCCTTTTCGGCATTTGACAGTCCATTCTCTATAAACGCAATATTCTTTCCGGCAACGATACTTACAATAACGGTGCTCTTTTTGATCGAACCCTTTATTTCATTCATAACCTCGGGCAGGAACTGAGGCTTTACCGCAAAGAAGAGTATGTCCGCTTCGGACACCACCTTTACGTTTGAATCATAAACTGTTATTCCCAGGTCCTTTGCAGCCTTTTTGCACATATCCGCGGACTTGTCGGATCCGATGATATCCTTTGCGGGGATGATCTTCTCCTTAAGTATTCCGCCTATGATGGCCTTAGCCATATTTCCGAGTCCGATAAATCCAATTTTCATGTTTTATTCCTTTCTCTGCCTGTGTGCCTCATACACCAGCACCGCAGTGGCGACTCCAGCATTAAGTGATTCTATTTGGCCTTCCATCGGGATGAAAAGCCTTTTATCCGCAAGCGCGGCAGTTTCGTCTTTTAATCCGTTCCCCTCATTACCGATAAGGAATGCTGAGGGCTTTTTAAAATTGAGCTTAGCATAATCTTCGGATCCCTGCAGGTGAGCAGCATAAACTGTCACGCCTTTTTCCCTGAGCTCCGAAATGCTCGCTCCGATATCCTCTGTCACAATAAAGGGCACCCTGAATATGGACCCCATGGTGGCGCGCACCGCCTTGGGAGAAAATATATCCGCGCAGCCCCTCGACATTATAACGCCTGTCACTCCCGCAGCTTCCGATGCTCTCATGATGGTACCGAGATTCCCCGGGTCCTGTATGTCCTCGAGAACAACCACCAGCGGAGGTCTCGTCCCGTCTCCAAGGATATCCTCAAACCGATATTCCGGTCTGGAGCAAAGTGCCAGGATTCCCTGGGGCGTCTGTGTGTCCGATATTTTAGAAAAAACAGCGCCGTCTACAAGAAAATACGGAGCTTTGAGGGCATCTGCCTCACCCTCTAGATCAGGGGTAAGATAAACCTCCGTGAGATACTCATCCGGGACTTCCCGGCAGAGCCTTATTCCCTCTGCCACAAACACTCCGGCTTCCCGCCTCTTTTTGGATGAACGGTTGTATCCCTGAAGCTGCTTTATTTTCTTGTTGGCTGCGCTGAGCAATTCTTTATTGTTCATCTGATGTCGATTGCTTATAGAATCTTAGCGACTTCAAATTCGTAAGGATCGATCTCTTTCTTCATTGCAAGAGCATCCTCGATATCAAAATCAACAAATTCACCATGCTGGTGAGCAACTACGCGGTTTGTCTTACCCTCGAGAAGGATGTCCACTGCCTTTGCTCCCATGATGGATGCATAGTAACGATCCATTGCTGTAGGGCTTCCGCCACGCTGCATGTATCCGAGGATGGTGGCTCTGGTCTCGATTCCTGTAGCAGCCTCGATACGTCTGGCCATGGACTGTGAATGACCTACGCCCTCAGCGTTAATGATGATGTGGTGAGTCTTACCCTTCTTACGGTTTTCAATGATGTTGTTTATGATGTTCTGCTCATTGAAATCGTATTTCTCGGGAAGAAGGATGTCCTCCGCGCCGTTTGCGATACCGCACCAGAGTGCGATGTATCCGGCGTTACGACCCATAACCTCGATGATGGAACATCTCTCATGAGATGATGAAGTATCCTTAACCTTATCGATAGCTTCCATCGCTGTGTTGACTGCGGTGTCAAATCCGATGGTGTAATCGGTACAGGATATGTCAAGGTCGATGGTTCCGGGAAGACCGATGGTGTTGATACCGTTTCTGGAAAGTGCCTGCGCACCTCTGTATGAACCGTCTCCACCGATAACCACGATTCCGTCTATGCCGTGTTTACGGCAGATATCCGCTGCGTGGGCCTGGATCTCAGGCTGCTTGAATTCAAGACATCTTGCGGTTCCAAGAATTGTACCGCCGCGCTGAATAGTGTCGGATACATCCCTCGGCTTCATATCAAAGATCTCCTCTGCGAGAAGACCTGCATACCCCTTTTTAATACCTTTTACTTTGAGCCCTCTGGCAATTCCGGTACGCACTACCGCGCGGATTGCCGCATTCATTCCGGGCGCATCGCCGCCGCTTGTAAGGACTGCTATTGTTTCCATTTTGTCTGACATCGTTAATTCCTTTCGGACGGATATTGTCCGCTCTCCTGTGTATTGCTTGGTTTCGTTAATCAAAAAATCTAAATAATTATATATCTTTCTACCTTATTTATCAAGTAAAATCGCTCTTTTTATACCCTCAGGGACACACTTTTTTATTCACTAAAAAAGCTCCGTGCCCTTCGGCACAGAGCCCTCGCCTGTTATCATCATGTATTATCGGCTTAGCACCCTCAATGACAAGGTATCAAGTACTTTAAAATATTCCTCAAAAGTTTTGGCGCAGCACATCGGATCGTCAATGATAACGCCCTCTGCGCGAAGGCCTATAAGTGAAAAGCCCATGGCCATCCTGTGATCGCTGTATGTCTGAACGACAGCGCCCTTGGGAAGCCCGGAATAAATCCTGATATAATCCTCTCCGCACTCAGTCTTTATCCCCATCCTGCGAAGCTCTGTTTCAATTGCGGAAAGCCTGTCACTCTCCTGCAGTCTGATGTGACCGATCCCGGTAATGGTTGTCGGCGAGTCTGCAAAGGGAGCTATAGCTGCCAGGGTTATGGCCTGATCGGAGCAGGCACTCATGTCAACATCTATCCCGTGAAAAACACCGTTTGAAGGTGGGAATAAAACCAGATCTTTACTGCTCAGTGTTGCATCTTTATCGCTTCTTAGCCCATCTTTATCGCCCTTTAATCCATCCTTATTGCTTTCCAAACTGTCATCACCGCGCTCAAGGCAGCGCGTTTCATCTTCCGAACAATTTACAGCCCTTTCAAACCGGGTTTTCTCCTCGCCCGAAAGCCTGCCGTATTCCTTGAGCTCACAGCCCATTCTCACCAGGATATCAAGAAAGCCCACATCCCCCTGCAGGGAATCCCTCCTTATTCCGGGGACTGCAGCAGGTGCATTCAAAAGCGGACACATGGCATAGAAATAGGCCGCCGCGGAGGCATCCGGTTCAATATCATAAACGCGCGCCTTATATGACACATTTCCTGGAATCTTATAACTCAATCCCCTGCAGCTGCCCTGTTTTTCACTCCCGGTCTGAGCACTGCCATCTTGATCACTGTCATTTATACTTTCGACATTTTTCTGCGCCGTCACCCCGAACTGCTCCATCATACGCACGGTCATGTCCGCGTAGGCCATTCCGTGGGAGCCGGTCACATCTATGACCATTTCTTTCCCGGAGGCAACCGAAGAAATAAGAAGCGCGCTCAAAAACTGTGAGCTTTTATCGATATTCACGCTTATCCTGTTTTTATCAAACCCGGCAGATTCTATCGTAAAAGGAAAATGCCCTTCTTTTTCGCCGAAAGTGATCCTGCAGCCAAGCTCCGTCAGAGCATCAAGAAGCGGCGCCATTGGCCTTTTTTTCATCTGCTCCGAGGCATCAAGATAATACTTTCCACCCACAGCTCCGAGAGCCGCGGATAAAAATCTTGCCGCAGTTCCGGCACTCCCCACATTAAGCGAAGCGTCTGTGTACGGGAAGTTCCGTCCGCGTCCCGTAACAGAGACTGTCTTTTTTTCCTCATCCACATTTAGCTCTATTCCAAGCTTTTCCACACAGTCGATGAAATGCCTGGAATCATCGGAAAAAAGCACACCTTTAAGCTCAGTTTTTCCGTTAGCAAGCGCAGCTATCAAAAGTGCCCTGTTCGTGATACTCTTCGAACCGGGCACCTTTGCCGTGATCACATAATCCTTATCTGTTTTCCCGTAGATAGTTCTTACTTCGTATCTTTCCACAAGTATTTCCCCTGCTGCCTTTCCTTCTGATCCTGTGGGAAAGAATTATCCCCACATTCCGATCTTCGCTTTCAAAAACAGTATTCCGCAAAATACATGAGCCAGGAACAATATCCAGCCGATGATCACTGCGATCTGAAGCTTCCTGTTTTCGCCGATCTTTTTTTCAAGATGAACCAGCCTCGTAAGCGATGCCAAATACATGAGCAGCATTCCCGACATCATGGGCCAGATATAATCCGCATCCATCATCTTGCGGCCGGTTTCGCCGATAAGCATTGCTTCCGCAAATCCTATCACGTAGGTGATAAGCGCCAGCCTGCCAAAGTCGTTTTTGATAAAATATCTCGTATCGATAAGCAGCATATAAAGCGGAAACGCCATGCCCAGGAAAACAGAGAGCGCTATATTGTCGGAATAAAGGCTCCACACCTCGCCGAGCTGTGTTATCACCACGCTGCTGCCGGTATCATAATAATTCCCGTCAAGAGTGTAGTAAACAAAAAACATCACCGCTATAAAGACAAGCGAAGGCACGGCGCACAAAAACGTGTACAAAAAGTTCTTTGCATACTCTTTCCTGTCATCGCTCTTTTTAACAAGCCTTGCAATAAGCTTTACGAGCATAACTATTCCCACAGCCGGGATAAACACCTCATCAAAAGTGGGCTTGGCCAGAGTGGAGATGAAAAGCGTAACCGAAAGCAATACATAATACCGCTTTAATCCATTTTCCACCTTGAAAAACACTCCCTTGTAGGAACTGTTTTCCTGCGCTCCCCAGATATCACAGATCAGGCAAAAAGCCAGGATAGAAAACGGCCTTACGCACATATTTGTGGGATTGTGGAGCGGGTTGGGAGAAAACACTCCGCTGTATCTGTCACCGCTTCCGATCCAGTAAAAGTACAGAGGCTGTGCTATGCATAATCCCGCTGAAATAAAGGCATTTTTCAGCGCGGAAAAAACGTCCGACGAAGATGAAACATCCGAATTCTCACTTACCCTGTTAAGGATAAACAGAATGATAAGATAGCTCAGCAAAGTAAAGAAAATCGCTGAATAAGCCGCAGATGCTTCAATCGGTGCACCGATGACCTTATACATGAAAAGCGCTATCAGATGCCACAGGCAGTATGGTACAGCCATAAAACCTTCCGCCAGGGTATCCCGCGAAAAGAAAAGCGACAGGTATGCTCTTGAATGCGCACTGTAATCCGTGTAATAATTCTTCATTTCGCTGAAAACGTAGATATATGTCAGGAAAGAGATCAGCAGTGCGAAGGCGATATATATCACATATTCCGAATTTTTGATCTTTCTCAGCTTCACTCTTCTTCCCCCTGTTTCATGTTGCGGAGTTTAAAGGGATCTTTCACATAAGAGAAAAAGCAGCCCGCGATAAACGCACAGATGACCAGCTTGGTGAAGATAAAGTGATCAAAGCTCTTAGTCAGCTTTGCCACCGCCTCATCCGTAAATACTATATAGGGGTCTTCTCCTTCCGTGGAAATAAATACTATATCGCCATCTCTGAGCGAAGTAGTTTCCGGGATATCGTTGGTTTTCAGGATATACTTATCCTCAAAAAAGCTGCAGGGATTGAATCTCTTTTTCACAAATCCTGCGCTCTTAACATTTATACCTGCGATGGCAAACACCTGCTCTTCCCCGGGGAAATCAAGTCTTAGGCCCTTGATATTATTATTCAGCTCACCATCAAGCTTAAACTCTATATATTTCCTGTCATTATCCACTTTGCAGTCAACTCTCTGATCGTTGTTAAACGCGTCGGGAGCCGCCGTTGCATAGTAGAGTGAACAGGTTTCACCCTTTAATATCCCGTTTTCATTTCCCGGGAATTCTATCCTGACATATTCGGCTGCAGTCTTGACCGGAAACAGCAATATCCCCAGCATAACCACCGCAAGAACTATATATGGGATGATCTTCTTCATAAAGCCTCCTGAAAAATAAAAACTATTCCGCTCAGCACCTGAGCCGCAAAAATAAACCACGCAATAAACAAAGCTGTTTTCAGCTTTCTGTTTTCTTTATCATGAATCCCGAGATACACAAGCCTTGAAAGGGATGCGATATACATAAGCAGCATGCCTGACATCATGGGCCATAAGAAGTCCGCATGAGGAAGCTTACCGCCCGATTCTCCCAGAAGCATTGCCTCGAAGAAGCCGGTGACATACACCACCAATGCAAGCTTTCCAAAATCATTCATGATGAAAAATCTCGTATCCACCAGAACCATGCAAAATGCAAATGCCATTCCGATAAGCACAGATAAACCTATATTATCGGAATACATAGCCCAGACTTCACCGAACTTCGTAACAATAAGGCTGCTTTCGTCAGCTCCGTAGCTTCCGCCAAAAATAAAATACATGGAAAACTGGATGGCTATATACAAAAGCGACGGAACCGCGCAGAGAAAAGTAAACAGAAAATGCTTAAGATACAGCTTTCCGTCAGCTCCTTTTCCCGCAAGTTTCCTGATCAGTCTAATAAGCATTATAAGCCCTACGGCCGGAATAAAACACTCCGAAAAAGTAGGCTTTGCCATAGTTGAAAAGAAAAGCACCACAGCAAGTGAAATATAATACTTTTTCAGACCGTTTTCAGTTTTGAAAAAAAGCCCTTTATACTCTGGATTTTCCTGGGCTCCCCAAATATCGTAAACAAGGCAAAAAGCCAGAAGAGAAAATCCTCTGGCACACATAAGCGTGGGGTTGTGGAGCGGATTGGGAGAATACACTCCAAGGTATCTCTCTCCCCTTCCGATCCAGTAAAAATACATCGGCTGTATGATACAAAAAGAAACCGATAAAAAAGCATTCTCAAATCCTGAAAGCTTCCTTCCGGCTCTTTCGCTTACTTTATCAAGAATAAAGATAACAACGAAATATGAAAAAAGTGCAAAAATGCATGAAGTGTATGCGCATGCAGGATCAAGCGGCACCATGGCAACTTTGTATAAAAACAGAGCAATAAGGTGCCACATGCAATACGGAACTGCCTTTAACCCCGACATAAAGGTTTCGGCAGAAAAGAATTGCGGAAGATAAATATAAGCGTGTCCGCCATAATCCGAATAACCGTTTCTCAGCTCGCCCAACACATAATAGTAAGTTAAAAAGGCGAGCAGAAAACCAAAAACGATATATACAAAATAAGCAGAACGCTTTTTCATCAGTAAAACTCCCAGGTCACGTCTTTTTTACCCTAAGGCAGCGGATCGCATTCAGCACCGCGATGACCATAACGCCCACATCGGCAAATATGGCGATCCACATGTTGGCGATACCGAGGGCTCCCAGAATCAGGCACACAAACTTTACAGCCAGGGCAAATACGATATTCTCGTAAACTATTCTGAGGCATTTCCTTGAAATCCTCATCGCCAGCGAGATCTTCGCAGGATCATCATCCATGATCACGATGTCTGCTGCTTCCACAGCAGCATCGGAGCCCATAGCTCCCATTGCAATGCCTATATCAGCTCTTGAAAGAACCGGTGCATCATTTATTCCATCGCCCACAAAAGCGAGATTTTCACCCTTTTTCTTGGAGGAAAGAAGCGTCTCAACGTGAGTGACTTTATCGGCCGGAAGAAGCTCGGAATATACTTCGTCAAGTCCAAGATCCGCACCAACCTTATCCGCTACCGCTTTAAGGTCGCCGGTAAGCATTACCGCTTTCCTTACGCCGCTTTTCTTAAGCCCTGATATGGCATCCGCTGATGTCTCTTTTGCCACATCCGAGATAACGATATATCCGGCATACAGCCCGTCAATTGCTGTGTGAACGATGGTTCCCACGGGATACTCATCCGGACCGGTCTCTATCCCAAGCTTTTTCATAAGCTTGATATTTCCGGCTGCCACTTTGTGTCCGAGGACAGTTGCGGTCACGCCGTGTCCGCTGATCTCCTCAACATCCGTTACATCTGTCTCGGCTTTCACCGTAGTTGAGGGCTTTCTCGTTTCCTCCTCATGACCATCTATGGCTTCATCCTGCTCTACATTTTCGATGCTATTCTGCGCCGCAAAAGCTTCTTTTAAGGATTTGCTGATAGGATGATCCGAAAAGCTTTCGGCAAGAGCTGCATATTTAAGGAGCTCCTGTTTCGGAGAAGCCACAGATAAGTCTTTTTCTGACTCATCTGCATTCGATTTGGCATCACCGGATCTGTTTTTATCAAAAAAGCTTCCATCCGAAAGTGCCGGATAGATTCCTGTCACCTCAAACACGCCCTTGGTGAGGGTTCCGGTTTTGTCAAATACCACAATGCCCGTCTTAGAAAGTGCCTCAAGATAATTCGAGCCCTTTACAAGCACGCCTCTGCTTCCCGCGGCACCAATACCGCCGAAAAAGCTTAAAGGGATGGAAATGACAAGGGCGCAGGGGCAACTGATAACAAGGAATGTAAGACCTCTTATCACCCATGCTCCCAGTATTTCTTTAGCCCACACAGCTACAGATATGCCTGCTGCCGAGCCGGTGCCAAGGGCGAATCCGCCTCGCATTATCAGAATGATGATCGGAGGTATGATCGCAAGTGCAAGTGCGCTGTAACAAACCGCAGGTGTATAATATCTGGCAAATTTGGCGATGAAATTCTCAGAGCGGGACTTTTTCATGCTGGAGTTTTCCACCAGATCAAGGATCTTTGATACTGTGGATTCGCCAAATTCTTTGGTCGTTTTAACTTTGATAAGACCGCTCAGGTTAACGCATCCGCTTATAACCGCATCGCCGCAGGCAGCATCCCTGGGCACGCTTTCTCCGGTCAGAGCCTTGGTATCAAGGCTGGTGTTTCCGGATACTATCACGCCATCGATAGGGATTTTTTCTCCCGGCTTAACCACGATCACATCGCCGATATGTACCTCGTCAGGTGACACTTTTTGAATCTCGCCGGCCTCATCTTCTATATTAGCATAATCCGGCCGAATGTCCATAAGCGCGGCAATATTTCTTCTGCTTTTTCCTACCGCAACAGACTGGAAAAGCTCGCCTATCTGGTAAAAGAGCATAACCGCAACGCCTTCTGAATAGCCGCCCTGCTCACCGCCTGTTACAGCGCTCAACACAAATGCTCCGACTGTTGCCACTGCCATAAGGAAGTTCTCGTCAAACACCTGGCGGTTTTTTATTCCCTTTAAAGCCTTCTTCAGAATGTCGTGACCTATTATCCAATAAGGGATGAGATAAAGAGGAAGCAGAATTATACCGTATTTTCCGAAAAACTCTCCAAGTGCTCCAAACCTGTATCCGCTTTCCGTTTCCGCAAGGAATACCTCCTCAAACACCATTAGCACGGCAAGGAGCACCGCAGTGATTATTATTCTTTTTAATACCTTTTTCTGCTTCTTATTCATTATTTACGCTCTCTCAAAAGAATACTTTTCCTATCTGATCGCTTGTTTATTGCAGGATTTCTATGAATTAATCAGAATTCGATCTCGCAATCGTCCTCAACTTTTTTGCAGGCCTTAAGAACGTTGTTCATGACCTTCTTTTCTTCTGCGCCATCGGCAAACTCTACATTCATCTTCTGAGTCATGAAACTGACCGTAGCCTTTGCTACACCCTCTACGGTGTTTGCCGCATCTTCCATCTTCTGAGCGCATGCTGCACAGTCAACCTCGATACTGTATGATTTTTTCATTTCTTTGCCCTCCGGATATTTGAATTATTTGTTTATGTATGTGGTTTATAATGCTTATGTTTGAACACTTGAATAACCGTTCAAATGTATTTTAACATATCCATCATAAATGTCAACATTTTTTTCATAAAAAAAGAGATAACCGCCCTGACCAAGGATAATGGTTATCTCTTCTTAACTCATTAACCGAGGGTCAACCGTGATTCCGGCGACACCTCTTTTTATGCTTTAATATTACACCCAAAGTGCTTTTTCGTCAATAATTCACCGCTATATCAGCAAGCAAATATCCTATACACTATATTCATTCAGTGCCTCGATCACATAGTCCTGCTCTTCTTTGGTGATGCCGTTGTAGAGCGGAATTGAGAGTACGGTTTTCGCGTACTTTTCAGTGATTGGAAGCGAGCCTTCCTTAACTCCCAGATACTGATATGCTTCGGAAAGATGAGGCGGAATCGGGTAATGAATAAT
>DFKZ01000122.1:37095-72632 GCA_002373975.1 Lachnospiraceae bacterium UBA3632
GCATCTTATTACAAACTGATGCCAGATATGTGTGGAGCCCTCTCGGATCTTTGGAAGCTCTATAAGAGGATTGTTAAGCTCACTGAGATATCTGTTGCAGATCTGTCTCTTCTCATCCTCAAGTTCCTGCATATGTGAAAGCCTTACACGCAGAAGACCTGCCTGGATCTCATCGAGGCGGGAATTGGTTCCAACCACGCGGTTGTAGTATCTCTTCTCGCTTCCATAATTTCTGAACACCTTAACATCATCGGCGATCTTTTTATCATTGGTAACTATCGCACCGCCGTCTCCGAATGCGCCAAGGTTTTTGGAAGGATAGAATGAAAAGCATCCGATATCTCCAAAGGTACCGGTGGTCTGCCCATTATGCTTTGCACCATGCGACTGCGCGCAGTCCTCAACAAGACGGAGATTGTACTTCTTGCAAAGCTCCACAATGGGAGTCATATTTGAAGCCTGTCCGTAGAGATGAACAACAAGTATTGCCTTAGTCTTGTCGGTTATCTTCTCTTCTATCTTGGAAGCATCGATATTGAAATACTCGTCAGGCTCCACAAATACAGGTGTAGCACCGTTGATGGTGATACCCATTACGCTGGCGATGTAGGTGTTACCCTGAACGATAACCTCGTCGCCCTTTCCGATCCCGAGCACACGGAATGCAATCCACAATGCATCGAGTCCGTTACCGAGGCCTACAGCATATTTAGCACCGATGTAATCGGCAAACTCCTGCTCGAAAGCACTTACTTCTTTGCCGAGGATATACCATCCTCCGCGGAGCACCTCAAGGGCCTTGTCTTCAAACTCCTTCTGATATTTGAAGAAACCGCGATCAAGGCGGTTAGTCATGATGTTTTCCATATATTATCTCCATTTCTTTCACTTAAGGTAGAATTGTTCAACCTTCTTGACAGCATGTATGGTATCCTCCACATCCTGATCGCTCATCATGGGATAAAGGGGGATGCTCATGATACCCTTATATACTTCTTCAGCATTGGGGCAAAGGCCCTGTTTGTAGCCCAGCCTCTTGTAATGAGGGAAGAAATAAACGGGCACGTAGTGAACCTGACACTGTATATTCTCGGCGCTCATTGCATTAAAGAACTCTGCGCGGGTGCAATTAAGCTTATCAAGGTCGAGCCGGATGATGTAAAGATGCCTGCATGTGTCGGATTCGGGTATCTCTTTCTGAACTATGATAGCCGGCTCATCCTTAAATGCTTCGTCATATTTCTTGACTATCTCCTGTCTGCGTGCCTTGAAACTTTCTATGCGGCTCATCTGGCTGATAAGCAGTGCTGCCTGAAAGTCTGTCATACGGTAATTATACCCCAGTGAGATTTGTTCGTAGTACCATGGGCCCTCGTGGGGAGCTTCCTCCATAAGATCGTCATCGCGTGTAATACCATGTGCATGAGCGAGCACTATTTTCTTGTAAAGATCATCATCATTCGTGAGAACAGCGCCACCCTCTCCGGCAGTTACCGTTTTAACCGGATGGAATGAAAATGTGGTTATATCCGCTATCGAGCCAACCATCTTTCCCTTATAAGAAGTACCGATGGAATGCGCTGCATCCTCTATCAGCACGAGATTAAATTCATCGCAGATAGCTCTTATCTCATCAAGCTGTACGGCCTGGCCTGTAAAATCCACTGCAACGACAGCTTTAGTCCTGTCGGTGATCTTTTCTCTGATGCTTGCCGGGGAGATATTGTACGTTTCGATATCGATATCAGCAAAAACAGGCGTCGCGCCACAGTACAGCGCACAGTTTGCGCTGGCCGCAAAGGTAAGGGGAGTGGTGATCACTTCATCCCCGGGGCCTACACCCGCCGCAATGCAGGCACAGTGAAGAGCCGCCGTTCCGTTTGAAACAACCACCGCATGCTTCGCACCGGTGTATCTTTCCAGCATTCTCTCGGCTTCTTCGACCTTAGGGCCACAAGTGATGAAATTACTTGTAAGGACTTCCGATACTGCTTTGGCATCTTCCTCTGTGACCCACTGGCGTCCATAAAATATTTTCTGTTTTCTGACGGGTTCTCCGCCGTTGATTGCAAGTTTCTCCATGTTGGCTTTTCCTTATTTTACTACTATATTTCCTTCTCCAAATCTTGCTTTAAGCTTTTCAGCCAAAGTTTCATCCGCATTTACGCGTAAGTTAGGGGGAAGAACTTTTATGCTCTTCGGTTCATTTATATATATTATCACATCATCATTTCCGTCGGAATCGGAAATCATGTTAAGGAGTTCGGATTCTGCAGAATCATACTCTTCTCGTGTTGCGAATCTTACAAATAATCCATTCTTAGGAATCTGAGAGCCGGACGACCCTGGATTCGCTCCCGCATTTCCATTTCCTGACACATTTCCCGCTTCATTTCCTGCATGATTCGTCGCAGAACCGGCATATCCTCCGGAATAATAACCTTGCGAATTACCGCCGCCATAATTGGAGCCGCCGAAACCGGAGTTATTCCCGTATTTTGACCCTCCGTTCTTCAATCTCGCAGCCTTGGCGGGATCGGATATATCCTCAAAAGTATACACTTCCTCGCATATAAGCTTTGCGTCTTTATCTTCCTCGGCGCTCACGCGGCCTTTGATAAACACTTTGGCATCCTCCGCGAGCACGGAATTGTATTGCATGTAGCTCTTTGGGAACACAATTACTTCAACAGTTCCGACAAGGTCCTCGATGGTGACAAAGCTCATGGGCTCGTTCTTCCGGGTATATTTAACGGTCTTTCCGGTCACCATTCCGCCCACGGTCACTCTTGCTCCGTCCGATGCCGAGCAGCGCCCGGTCTCGTCATCAAGGGCAAAATCGGTGGTAAGCGCATTGGCGTACTTTTCCATTATCCCGGTATAATTCTCGAGAGGATGGCCGCTTACATATATTCCCAGCACTTCCTTTTCGAGCGCCAGCTTAAGCTCTTGGTCGTACTCACCAACATTGGGGAGCTTAACTTCAAAGAAATCTTTATCCTCTTCCCCCACCACATCAAAGAGCGACATCTGTCCGGACATCTGATTCTTCCTGCGGCTACTGATGCTGTCGATGATGTCGGAATAAACCTGCATATACTGCTTGCGGGTCCCTCCCAGGGAATCGAGGGCTCCTGCCTTGATAAACGCCTCTATGGCGCGCTTATTCACATCACTCTCGCTTGTCCTTGTAAGGAAGTCCTCTATATCCTTGAAGGGGCCGTTCTTTTCACGCTCTGCCACCACAGCATCTATAACAGGCCTGCCTACAGCCTTCAGCGCCGTAAGTGCGTATCTTATAGCTTTGGTGCCGTCCTCTTTTTTGAAAATGGAAAATCCGCTTCCGCCGTAATTGATATCCGGCGGCAAAAGCTCAATCCCCATCTTCCTGCACACGAGTATATATTCCGACACCTTCTTGGGGTTATCTATAACGGAAGTCATGAGCGCTGCCATGAATTCCACAGGATAATAATGCTTTAAAAACGCTGTCTGATAGGCCACCACCGCATAGCAGGCCGCATGAGATTTATTGAAGGCATACTTTGCAAAATCCATCATCTCATCATAGATATGATCGGCAATACTTTTATCTATGGAGTTCTCGGCACAGCCCTTTACGAAATTCTCCCTCTCGACCTCCATCACATGCTGCTTTTTCTTACTCATGGCGCGGCGCACCAGATCCGCATGACCGAGGGTGTAACCTCCAAGATCCTGCACGATCTGCATTACCTGCTCCTGATAAACTATGCAGCCGTATGTGGGTGCAAGGATGGGACGCAGCTTTTCCGTCTCATACTCAACATTTCCACCGTTATTCTTACCGGCGATATATTTGGGAATAAAGTCCATGGGGCCGGGGCGGTAAAGGGAGATCCCCGCTATCACGTCCTCGAGGCTCTTGGGCTTGAGCTCCTTCATGAAGTTCTTCATCCCGGCAGATTCCAGCTGGAAGATACCTTCCGTATGTCCGCCGGAAAGTGAATCAAACACCGCCTCATCGCTCATGTCCAGCCCGTCGAGATCAATCGAAACGCCTTCCGTCTCCTTCACAAAATTCACTGCATCATGCAGCACGGTGAGGGTGCGAAGTCCCAGAAAGTCCATCTTCAAAAGCCCCAGCTCCTCAAGCGTGGTCATGGTAAACTGGGTCACTATACTTCCGTCCGCTCCGCAGGAAAGAGGCACAAATTCGTCCGCCGATTTCTGGCAGATCACAACGCCTGCCGCATGCATTGAAGTGTGCCTGGGAAGGCCTTCAAGGCGGCGGCTCATATCTATCACATTTCTGGCCTGCTCATCCGTATCATACAGCTCTTTCAGCTCCGGATTCATCTCAAGAGCTTTATCCAGTGTGATATTAAGCTCATTGGGAATGAGCTTTGCAATTCGGTCCCCGAATGAATAGGGCAGATCCATAACTCTGGCCACATCCCTCACCACGCCCTTTGCTGCGAGAGTACCGAAGGTAACTATCTGAACGACCTTGTCGCGGCCGTATTTTTCACTCACATAATCGATGACCTCCTGCCTGCGATTGTAGCAGAAGTCAACGTCTATATCAGGCATTGACACACGCTCGGGATTAAGGAATCTCTCGAAAAGCAGGCTGAACCTGATGGGGTCGATGTTTGTTATCTTAAGGCAATATGACACGATGGATCCCGCTGCGCTTCCACGCCCCGGTCCCACGGGTATGTCGTGTTCTTTGGCGTAATTTATGAAGTCCCAGACAATGAGGAAATACTCCACATAGCCCATCTTCTTTATAACGCCCAGCTCGTAGTCAAGCCTCTCACGAAGAGTAAGCCCCGTATCGCCTGCGGGAGCATTCTCGTCATCGCCGTATCTTTCATGAAGCCCTTTGGTGCAAAGGTAATTGAGATATGTCCATGCATCATAGCCTTCCGGCACATCGAACTGAGGGAGCTTGGTCACGCCGAACTCTATCTCCACATGGCATCTGTCGGCAATTTCCTGGGTGCGGTCTATGGCATCCTGAGCGTATGTGAAAAGAAGACGCATCTCGTCTTCCGACTTTACGTAATACTGGCCCCCCTCATAGCGCATGCGGTCCTCGTCGGTGACCTTTTTCTGCGTCTGGAGGCAGATGAGAATATCGTGAGAATCAGCATCTGCAGCATAGGTATAATGGCAGTCGTTGGTGACCACGAGAGGAATACCCATCTCCTTACTCATGGTCATGAGCTCCATATTTACGGTATGCTGGGCGGGGATGCCGTGATCCTGCATCTCGAAAAAGTAATTTCCCTCACCGAAAATATCGAGATATTCCGCAGCAGCGCGCCTTGCCTCATCCGGTCTTCCTGCTACGATTGCGCGGGGAATCTCGCCCGCAAGGCAGGCCGATAAGCAGATGATGCCCTCGTGGAACTGCCTGAGCACTTCCTTGTCCACGCGGGGCTTATAGTAAAAGCCTTCCGTAAAGCCGCGGCTTACTATCTTGCAGAGGTTTGCGTACCCGAGGTTATTCTCCGCAAGCAGAATAAGATGATGATATCTGTCATCACCGTGGGCAGCTTCCTTGTCAAATCGGGAGCCGGGTGCCACATACACCTCGCAGCCCAGCACTGGATTGATCCCGGCATCCTTGCAGGCGCGATAAAAGTCGATCACGCCGTACATAACGCCATGGTCGGTGATAGCGGCAGCAGTCATGCCGAGTTCCTTGACGCGGGAGACATATTCTTTTATCTTGTTAGACCCATCAAGAAGCGAATACTCCGTGTGGGTGTGTAAATGGGTAAAAGACATATAACCTCTATAAAAGAATAAGGATTCAATTCGACACAAAGTACGTGTCGAATTGCGCAACGACTTCGTCTTCGACTGCAAATAGAATCATTTTGCAGTCGATCTGACTTGCAAAATACGCAAGTCAGATTGCTTAGAAGTCGAAGTATATAAATTTATTTGAATCGAATTCGATTCCGTATTCGCCGAAGATGATGATGGTCATAATCAGCAGGATGAACACGATAATGCGGAATGGTCTGTTCTGGCGAAGAAGGATCTCGCCGATATCAGCTTCCTTTTTGTATCTGACAAAGGATACTATGAGCAGCACAAATACGGAAGCAAAGAGTATGATCATCTCCCTTGCATCCAGGCCGAAGCTGTAGATGCTGTCATCCGAAAGCACCCAGGGATCCCATTTGGTAAAGAGCCTTCGCAGGAACTCTCCAAGCACGCTTATTGAGCGGGCGCGGAAGAATATCCATGCAAATGTGGTAAGTATAAATGTGAAAAAGATCTGACCGAATTTATAGCTGAAGGCTGATCTGTTCACGTTTAAAGCTTTATCTATCTTTTCTCTTACAGGCTTAAACAGATCCTCGATGATCTGATAAACCGCATGGATACCGCCCCATATAACAAAGGTCCAGGAAGCGCCGTGCCACAGGCCGCTCACAAGGAAAGTGATAAGCAGATTCAGATACTTTCTGAATTTTCCCTTTCTGTTACCGCCCAAGGGGATATACAGATAATCGCGGAACCAGGTGCTGAGGGAAATGTGCCATCTTCTCCAGAAGTCTGCAATGCCCGTTGAAAAATACGGGGTATTGAAGTTCTCCATAAGGTCGATGCCGATAACTCGTGCGGCACCTATTGCGATAGCCGAATAACCGGCAAAATCAGCATATATCTGAAGTGAAAATCCTACAGCCGCGGCAGCTGTTTCCACCGTGCCTGTCATGAACAGATTATCGTAAACGGCATCGACAAAGATCCCGACCCTGTCAGCGATCATCATCTTCATGAAAAGGCCCCATAGCATCATTCCAAAGCCGGACACAATGCCATCGTAGGTCCATAGCCTTCTCTCCCCCATCTCCTTAAGCTGGGATAAAAGGTTCTTGCTCCTCTCGATGGGCCCCGCCACAAGCTGCGGGAAGAAGCTTACAAACAGTGCATATCTGGCGATGTTCCGCTCCGCCTTTATCTCTCCCCTGTACACATCGATACAGTAACCGATGGCCTGGAAAGTGTAGAAAGAGATTCCCACGGGAAGTAAAAAGTCAAAAGGCTTTTCCACCGCGTGAATTCCCACGGCAGAAAGTAGGGAGTTCATGTTGTCAAAAAAGAAATCAAGATATTTAAACAGGAACAGCACGCCCAGATTCGCCGCTATTCCGAGGCCCAGCACCCACTTTTTGGCGGATACTTTCTTTGCCTTTTCGATGATAAGCCCCATCGCATAGGTGACTGCGATGGAAAAGACGATCAGCACTATATACTTCGGGTTCCAGCTCATGTAGAAATAAAAGCTGGCGATAAGAAGCCAAATGTACTTTACCTTCTTTGGCAGAATAAGGTATATGGCCGTTACTATCGGGAAAAATATCAAAAAGTCGATTGAATTAAAAAGCATCGGCTAAAACCTCCTTTCCGCCACCACTTCATCTGTCGTGTGGTCGTAGATTAAAACAAGGAGGCATCTGTTTTTGGCAGAATAGCCTTCGGTGCCTATCATTATATTCTCGGGCGCAACAGTATCCACATACTGCACCCTCAGGGTATCATGCTTTCCAAGCTCTAAGAAATATGGCGCCTGCGAAGGGTCGTTATCATTTACTTTTATTCCTTCACCATTGCAAACAACCCATTTCCCGCCCTTTTCGCAGTCCTCATTACTTATTCCGAAAAGTGCAAACGAATCATAAAAATTCTCAAAATATCTCCACCCGAAAACTTCCTCTAAGCTTAGCACGACAGTTACATCATCCATCTGTGCAAGCCTTTCAAAAAATGCTGACGGATCTTCCTCGGTATTCAGGTACTTTATATCTTTAATCCTGTTCACATAGGCCAGGTCCTCATCCCACTGATGATACCTTGCATCACCCCTGTGATCGGTCAGGTCATAATTCTCCTTCAAAAAAGGAGTCAGATAATCGGCTATCTTTTTCGCACCGCTTGCGTTAGTGTGAAATACATCCAGAAAGTCAGTTGACAGATCAAAGGAAATATCTGTGTTTCTGTTAAAATCGATCATCCTGATCCCATGCTCCGCAGCGTAATCCGAGGCCGCGTCATAAAATGCCTGATCCGGTATGGTGGTCTGGTAAGGCGCCGCATATAGGATAAGATCAAAACCTTCCTCACGGCTTAAGGCACACATCTTATCAAGCCACTCAACCTGACTGTCCTCAAGCTGTGCGGGAGAATATTCATATGAAAACGACCCGTAGTATTCGATTTTTTCCGTATCCCAGGTTACATGCTCACCCCTCACATATTCGTTCGGAGCGTAAGTGACATAGTCTTTTCTCTGAAGCTCACGATATCTGGTGTGGAGGATAGGAAACCTGAAAACATAATCCGGAATATCCTTTTTGTCTCCGTATCTGCCAAAGTAATCCTTTGCCAGTTCAAAGGAGTTGAGGGAACTCTTCATGGATAGAATATTCCTGTATGTGTTTCCTTCAAGAAGCTGCTCGTCGTAGGTGAGGCCGTATACCTCAAGAAACACCACCTTGGGGTCGTGATCTTTAAGAAGTTCCTTAAGATGATGATATGACGAATCCCTGTCCTGGGCGGAAACCGCCATATCGAAGGCCGAAATCCCCGCGTTTTCCCAGAAAAATGCAGGATAAGCGCTGTCATAGCAGTGGCTGCTGCCCACAAATACCACATCGATCAGTCCCTTATCCGTTCCGTACAGCTGATCAAAAGACGAAAAATACTCCTCGGTGGTATCTTTCCAGCGAAGAGCACTGTAAGCATAGCTCAGAAGGCCACAAAGTATCGCACAAAAAAGAACGATTGATATAATTCTCGCTATTATCTTCTTCATTTATGCAATACCGCTCCTTAATTCCATCTGTCTCTGATTACATACTGAGGCGAATTGTTCATGCAGATATACATTCTTCCGATGTACTCTCCCAGAAGCCCCAGCATCAGAAGTATCATCCCGCAGAAAAATACAATGGCACTCATAAGCGCGGAAAATCCCACCGCCACATCGGGAAGTACAAACTTTTTAACTATAGTGTATATTCCGTAAAGGAATCCCCCTGCCGCAGAAACCACGCCTATACAGGTGGCAATGCGAAGGGGCTTTATGGAAAAGGCGGTAAATCCGTTAAACCACAGCCCAAGGAGCTTACTTAAGGTGTAGCCGGATTTGCCGATCTCCCTCTCCCTGTGATTCACATCCACGTTGGTGATATTCTTGGTGGCGCGGAGCACGAGCCCTATCACATAGGGATAAGAATACTCATACCTTATCATGTCCTCCACGATAAATCTTCTTACGGCAAAATAGCTGGAAACCGCCAGATCCTTGGGCTTTCCCAGCATTACTCTGGTCATCAGGTCGTTGACCTTGCTTCCGAAATTCCTGAAGCCCGAATGCTGCTTATGCTCATAGCGGGCATAGACTGCGTCAAATCCCTCCTCGATCTTATCAAGAAGCCTGGGTGCCTCCGAAGCGGGAGTCTGCCCGTCATCGTCGAGGCAGATCACGTAATCACCGGTAGTGGCGCGAAGGCCTGCCATCAGCGCGGCATGCTGGCCGAAGTTCCTGGAAAATGATATCCCGTGAATGAAAGGCTTTTCTTCGCACATTTGCTTAATTGCACCTGCTGTTCCGTCAGGCGAGCAGTCATTTACGAGCACTATCTCATATTCGTAGCGCGCAAGGGCGTTCATTGTCTCTTCTATCTCTTTTACCACTCCGGGGAGCGTCTGCTCCGAGCGGTAGCAGGGTATTACGTAGCTTACTCTCATTTGTTTTCACGATCCCTTCTGATCATTGAATTCTTATGGTCGTGCACGCGGGTATATCTGTATTCAAAGTCCTTACGGTCCTTGGAATCGATCACGTTCAGCATAAGCCCCGCAAAAAATGACATCACTCCAGCCAAGCCCGAAAAGCCGCAGGCGATGAGCGTGGGGAACCTGGGAACCAGCCCAGTCTCCACAAACTCTATAACTATAGGCACCATAAAGCCTATAGCCACAAGGAAAAGTAAAAGAGCAAAGAGCCCAAAGAAGTTAAAGGGCTTATAGTTCTTATAAAGCACCAGCATCTTCCTGATCACCCTCATTCCGTCGGGAAGAGTGTTCAGCTTGGATACGCTGCCGTCCGGCCTGTCGCGGTATTCAACGATCACGTTCTCCACCTGCATCTTGTAGTTCACGGCGTGGATGGTCATCTCGGTCTCTATCTCAAAGCCCTGGGAAAACACAGGGAATGTCTTTACAAACTCATAAGAAAAAGCCCTGTAGCCCGTCATGATATCCTTGATATCGGATTTAAAGAGGGAATTGATGCTCCAGCGCATCAGACTGTTTCCGAAATTGTGAAAGGGGCGCTTATTTTCGGTAAAATATGTGGAGGAAAGCCTGTCTCCCACCACCATGTCGGCATTGTGAGTGAGCACTCTGTCAGCCATCTCACGGGCGCAGTCAAGGGGATAGGTATCGTCTCCGTCGATCATCAGATAGCATTCCGCATCAACCTCGCGGAACATGCGCCTTATAACATTTCCCTTGCCCTGCTTGTATTCATGCCTTACCACAGCGCCGGCAGCCTCCGATATCTCGGCTGTCCTGTCCTTGGAATTGTTGTCATATACATAAATAACAGCCTCCGGAAGGGCCGCCTTTGCATCGGCTATAACCTTCCCGATGGTCTGCTCTTCATTGTAGCATGGGATCAGTACCGCAATCTTGTCCAAATCCTTTTTCTCTCCTTCTCAAAGCTTGTTGTCCGCCACGGCAAAATCACAATTTTGCCGCATAAATAGCAGACACACATACATAATTGATTTTACCACAGATGGCTCCAAAATTCATCACTTTATGAACGATTCTTAAGATTCCTCCCAAGAGACTATTCCCGATAACCTGATGCTGATTATCGTCTGTTGACTAATAAATATTTTCACATTGAGAATCAGAAAAAATAATAGTATTATTTAGATATGCGAAATCTTAGAAAAAACTCAGAAAATAAAATATCAGAAAACAGTATAACAAGCAGAATAGTTGAAATCCTTACAGCTGCCGCATTTCCCCTTATCGGTGCGGTCATTCCCCTAATCGTTCACATAGTATCATTTAAGCCTGTGCTAACGGAGGAAATAGCGGGAAAGATACTCTCCCCGGGCTTCCCGCTGAAGCTGTTCCTGAAAGGTGATTACACCCATTGGCAGGGTGCACTTTTAAAATCCTCGGTCCTGGTGTTGGCAGCATTTGCCATTATCTACATAATCCTGGGCTGCGTGATATGCATCCTGGCAGTTCCAAGGCTTCCCATAAAGAGCAATCCTGCCATAAAAAAATATGTCATTCCCGTAGGTATTGCCCTTGCCGGCGCCATGATCGGGTACTTCGCCATAGCGGGATACTATGACAGAAATTACTCAGCTTCAAGCCTCCCACTTATCCCTCAAAAACCCCTCGCTGACCTTGCGCCATCACTTGAGCCCATCTGTGAAGAGGTCGAAAGAAACAGCGAAGAAAGTGCCGGGAGCGTACTCACCACAGCAGAAATCACAAATGCACTGACCGTGGTATCAAACGGAAAAGTAAAAGGGATCATGATAGAATCCCCCGATGCGGCAGATATTGACACAAGTGCATTTGACGAAACCGAAACAGTCTATGCCATCTATGATGCAGCCACAATAGAGAGCTTCAAAAACAGTCTCAGACTACGCTTTGCCGAAAAAGCTGTCGAGAATGCGGACCTTAGCCTCTATTCCTACGAGACCATTTCCTTCCTTACGGATGACGCACTCCTTTCAGACCTGTCTAAACTTGAAGGTAAAAAGTATACGGCATATCTGGTATCAATGTATGACATCTCGGAGTTCGATCCTGCCATAATCAAACGCTACACCCTCTGGGAGACCTTCCTCTCCGGCAGATGCATGGATAAAAATGACAGCCTTATCTGCCTTGAAAAATATAACGATATCATCTTCCGCAGCCAAAAAACAGAATACTACTACTTCGGGGCCGATCCGGAGCTTATGTGGGAGCTTTGCGGCAAAGATGATTCCGCATTTGAAGATTATATTGACGAAACCATCAATTTCCCCGCTCTTGCAAACCCGGAAGTAAATTTTGAACTGCTCATTCCCGGATACAGCGTAAGCCGCCCCACCACTGAGGAGGACGCAGGCAGGATACTTGATATATATGAAAAATTCGTGGCAAACCTTGAATCTGCCGCAAATCTGCATATAAATTATTACGGTTCGGAGAAGTGGCTCTGCGTAAATCCCTACCTCTTTGCGGAAGGTTCCGATGTGTGCCTGCGTGACGACATAATGGACGACGTAATAAAAGAACTTCTGCAGGGGCTTTATCAGACTGACAGCAAAGACCTTGTTTCAAAGGTTTCGGATTATCTCAAAGCGGCCCTAAGCTATACCGAAAACCCTCCTGAGACCTACAACCTTGACGACACCACGGTTGTTATCCTCGGTGACAGCATTTTCGATCACAACAGAGGCTCATCAAATGCAGGAACCGCACTTTCAAGCCTGTCAGGTGCGTCGGTAATAAACCTGGCCATCGGCGGAGCATCAGCATCAAAGTGCATTTATGAAGATGAAAATCCGGATGAATACTCCGATATCCTTAAGTATCAGCTTTCGGATGCCAATTCACTGGATACGCAGATAAAAGAAGCCGGAAATGATAAGTTAGTATTTATAATTGAATTTGGCCTGAATGATTACTTTGGCGCATTTGCTGTGTCAAACCCGGAGGACCCTTTGGACGAATATACCTACTCCGGTGCTATAGGATCCGGAATGGACAGGATTAAAAAAGCATATCCCGGCAGCACCATAGTAGTAATGATCCCCGGTATCATATCCTTCGCCGATTTCGGAATAGCTCCCTTCCAGGAAGGCGGGCAGCCCCTTCAGAGCTACCGCGATGCGATTAAGGATACGGCCGAAAGCTCGGGAGCCTATGTATTTGACATAACAACTGAACTGGGTGAAACCGAAGAGAATATAAACGAATTCCTGCAGGACGGAGTGCACTTTAACAGGTACGGCAGATTCGTGCTGGGCAGAGAACTGGCAAGATTCCTTGACAGTATTGAATAATAAAAATGCCGCCGGCAAACAAATAGGAGTTTGCCGGCGGCATTCGGTATTATCGAGATCTTATTTCTTTTCTAAAAACAATAAAGAGTATAACGGAACTATTCCAAACAGGTATATCGCATATCTCACCATCGCAAGAGGCCCCAGCAAATATGTGGCCCACAGCATCAGGATAAAGATAAATACCGAAATAAAATCCTTCCTCTTTTTATCGACTGCATAGCCGAACATCACCGCAAAGAGGCAGAAGAAAGTGCCCGGTGCGAAAAGCAACGATGAGATGGGATTCTGCGTAACAAAATACGAATCATTAAAAAGCTTATAATACTCAAGAAGTGGTGATAGCTGCGAATTCATCACAGCCGGAGGATAGCACCCAACAACCCAGTAACCGTACCTGCCATCATCAAAGATGGTGAGCCTGCAGCCCGGATACCACATACCGCATGAAAGCTCGAGGAATGCTTCAAAAGCAGTCTTCGGGTTTTTCTTTATCAGGTCAAAATAAAGCTTATTTATCTCGCTCCTGTGGTTCTTATAATACTCCATATCAAGAGCGCCCTTAGTCTTATCGGCAATGCGGGGCTGATACTCATTAAGTCCCTCGGGAGCAAAAAGCCTCTCAATCTTATTTCTCTGCTCTCCCGTTATTTCCGCATCATTATCCTTGTATATTCTGACTATCTGCTGAGCGGGAACGGAATAAAACTCCCTCCCGTCCACCTTTTCATCGATGACAGATGGAACAAGCAAAAGTTTATAAGCTGCGAAAAGAATGACGATACCTGCAGTGATCAGCAAAGTCTCACTTCGCTTTTCCTTAAAGAATATAAAAAGCGGAATGATCAGGAACGGAACTGCGTAGATGCAGTTATTTCGGAAGATTGCGGCCAGCGTGCCGGATAGAATGATCAGAGCAAGCCTTACGATCCGCATGATTCTCGCATTTCTCTTACGATTACCTGCACCGGCTTTAATTCCGGTTTCATTTCTTGCTTCCCCTGAAAACCCGCTCATTGCATTCCCGGTAAACTCCTCCAGGCACAGGGTAACAAGCAAAATGATCGCTATCAGGAAATACGAATCCTTGGTCGACGACATCACCTGCAGCACAATTGCAGGAAACATGCCGTAAAAAATGATACCTATCACAAGCAGAAGGATCCGCCTGGTCTTTTTATAGATAAATGTGTTTGCATAAGCCATCACAAGCGATGCCAGCAGGTACTGAATGACAGTGTAAGCCACCACGCCCCTGTTGATATGCCAGTCATCGCTCTTAAAATGCTCCACAAAAAAGCCCAGGATCAAAGTGTGGAGTACGGGCTGATGCTCCGATATCTTGTGATAGCGGTACATCTCAAGCTGCCATGAAGCATCAAAAACAAAAAGCCCCGGGTACAGAGCCATAAAGCTTATGGAAAAGAGGATGAAGATGCCTGCGAAGCTGATAAGGAAGACCTTCCACGAAACAAGGCTTTTTCTGCTTATAGATGCTTCCGACATAGTCTTGCTCTCAGCTGAAGCAGTTCCGAAGGCAGCTTTATTGGGGGACATGATCTTTCCGGAAAACCTCCCGTCAAGCAGCGCATAAAAAAGGCTGATAATGCAGAAATTAGCGCAAAGTATCCCCAGAAAAGCAAGAATAACCAAAGGTGATATCCATATCTCGCGGTAATTCTCGATCTGATATCCCCACACAAAGAAAAGTGAGAGAAGCGCGGAAATGATCCCGACGATCACCATCCTTCTCTTTTCAAGATTAAATTTATTTAATACTCCCGATAGTTTCATATCCTACAGCTTTGATCAACCTTTTAATCCTGCCATACAACCGCTCAAATCATTTCCGTCATCCGGCTTATCTCAGCTTATACACCGCCAACTCTCCCCTTACAGCCAGCGGGGTAAGGCCCTCTTCTTCCAAAGCCTTGGCCACTCTGCCTCTCGTATCCGTGGCGATATATCTGCTTTTAAGCGAATCAATATTTGGAAGAACATATTCCGGCATGCAGCAGCTTATGCCCATTCCCGCTGGAACGGCATAAAGGCTGTTATAGTCGGTCACAACCATCTTTCCGGTATCATCATGATCATAATACACCCAGATGATGGTGTTGTCATAGCCCTTCTCCCCGGCAGGCATCATACCCTCTTTTTCAAAGGTATCCTTCCAGAAAGCGATCTTTTCTTCGCTGCCTTCCTGCCTGAAGGGCACATCATAATCCGTGGGATAAAGCCCTCCCCGAACCACAAATGCAAGAAGGAGCACCGCAATCACTGCTTTCGATGCGATTCCCCTCACATCCCACTCCGATAATGATACCAGAATTATTCCGATCACCGCAAGGAACCACACATGCCTTCCGCCTTCGTTGACCTTTTGAAGAAAGAGGATGATCGCAGGGAAAAGCAGAACTGATGTAAGTATATACAGAAAATAAACCGGTCTGAGGGACTTATTCTTTTTATTAAAGATCTGAACAAGCAAGATCAAAGTGCAGACAATCGTGATCACATAATGAGTTCCTGCTGTGAAACCGAATGAAAATGCATCACCGATATAGTTGCCTATACCGCTCAGCATCCTCTTTGATACGCTCACACTCATCCAGAAGCCTTCCGAGAAATTCCCATGCAGGAACATCTTCAGGATGTCCATGTTGAAAAGAGGCTCGAAATATGCTGCCGTGAAAAAATGGTTTGTAACAAAATAGGTTATGAGAGACAGACATATCACGGCGCAACATACAGCCAACCACAGGATTGCAGTTTTCTTTTCCATTATCCCGGTTTTCCGGCTTTGTAATGCCTCAGTCTTTACTTTGAGCGCCTTTCCATTCTTAACCTGTTTAAGTACAAAATACACCGGCAGGATAAATAGAAGGATCATATACGGCCTGCACAATGTCAGATAGAAACTACATGCAAGCATACCCACCATATCTACTATAAAAGCGGCTTTATTCTTTCTTGAGATGCTCTTCCCAATTAAAATATCCTCTTTTTCGTCATCAAAGGCAGCCACCGGGGTTTTGCCCGACTTGCACTCCCTCACCGCAAACCCCAGATACAGTATCACAAAAGAAGTAACCACCGCCTCGGGCAAAGCATTCAATAAATGTATGGGAATGCTGGGAAAAAGAAGAAGCATCACGCCGATCGAAACCAGCTTTTTGACAGAAAGATCGGTCAGATAAGTAAATGCCGCAAGCGCAACAGAGAATAAAAGAACATTACAGAAAAAGACGGAAAGATATCCCCATCTGAAAATAAATCCAAATATAACCCACGGCATTACAACCGCAGGATTCCATGCGGCAAAACCGCCAATAAGGGCGCTGCTTTCGTTAAAGCCAAAAAAGCCCTTTATTCCCCCATTCACGATACCTTCCACCAGCTTGTAGTAGAAAAGGCAATCGTTGTTGTAGGAGTCCGGAAGGTACAAATTAAAACTACCCCTTATCAGCAGGTAGATAAAACATATGATAAGGGGCATGAAAAATGCAGCTATACTTTTGAAAATGCGAGGTTTTACCCTCATGTTAATTCCCTCCTCGGGTACTACTTAACTACCTTTTCAAAGTCACTTGCGGGATGTTTGCAAATGGGGCAGATGAAGTCCTCGGGAAGCTCCTCACCCACATATTCATATCCGCATATCCTGCAGCGCCAGATGGTCTCGCCCTTGGGAGTCTCGCCCACCTTCTCCGGCTTAGGTTTAATGTTCTCAAAATAGTATGCATAAGTGGCTGAAGGCGCGGATGAAAGCACCTCCATATCCGTAATGGTTCCGACAAACATGGTGTGTGAGCCAAGGTCCTGAGTCTTTTCAACCTTGACGGATATAAATGCGTTGGTTCCCTCGGTCACGTAATAAATGCCGTTGGCTCCGCGCTTAACCTTGTTCCCAAAGCCTTCAAACTTGTCCACATCCTTGCCGGACGCAAAGCCGAAGCGCTTGAACAGATCAAACTTGGCCTCCTGGCTGATAACTGACACGGTAAACTCCTTGCTCTGCATTATCATATCGTGGGTAAGATTGGCCTTATTCACGCAGATGCTGATCTGATTGGGCTCCGATGCAGCCTGGATAGCCGTGTTGATAATGCAGCCGTTATCCTTGTTATAAAACTTTGTAGTCAGAACGAATAATCCATATGACAGTTTAAACATCGCTTTGGGATCCATAATAGTGTCCTCCTTATTCTGATTTCAGTGTAATTATTCAAGCTCAAAGAACTCTTTTATCTGCATCTCGGTGAATTTTCCCATGTTCTCCCCTGCGTTCCACGCCTTATACCATTCTACCGTTTTCTCAATAGCTTTGTCCACGTTCCACACAGGCTCCCAGCCAAAGGCTTCCCTTGCTTTGGTACAGTCAAGCTTAAGAAAACTTGCCTCGTGCGGAGCACCGGGTTCCGCCATATTTTTCCAAGCAGCGGGCTCGCCCCAGTGTTTAACAAAGGCATCAGCCAGGCGGCCGGTATTTATGCAATCCTCTTCTTTGGGGCCTATATTGTAATAACCCGCTAAGGATCTGTGCCCTGCCTGTTCCATAACGATCAATAAATACGCATACAGTGGTTCCAGCACATGCTGAAAGGGTCTGGTAGAATCAGGATTGCGCACCATAATGCCCTCTCCTTTTATAGTAGCACGCACGCAATCCGGCACTATCCTGTCTTTGGCGAAATCTCCGCCGCCTATAACGTTCCCCGCACGTGCCGTTGATATGGCGGGAGCATCTGCATCCGAAAAAAATGACTTTTTATATGAATGAGTTACCAGCTCGGAGCAGCTCTTTGAATTTGAATAAGGGTCGTAACCGTCCAGCTTTTCATCTTCTCTGAATGCATGATCCGGTATATCACTGTTCTCATACACTTTATCTGTCGTAACATTCAAAAAGCTTACCGCTCCGGGATACCTTCTCATGCACTCAAGTATGTTCACCGTCCCCATCACATTGGTCTCGTAGGTATATACCGGCTCTTTGTAGGATTCTCTTACTATCGGCTGGGCTGCAAGATGCAATACCGCATACGGATCGGCGTTTTTATATGCCTTTTCCAGCGCATCCAAATCCCTGATATCACCCACCGTATGGTGGATACCATCTGCTACTCCGGGCAGATCAAACATATCCGGCTCGGTATTCGGAGCAAGGGAAAAACCATACACCTCAGCACCCAGTATACGTAATAATACGCAGAGCCAGCTTCCTTTAAATCCCGTATGTCCGGTCAGAAATATTCTCTTTCCTGCGTAGAATGCCTTTAACTCATCAAAGCTCATTATCCCACCGCCTCTGTAATTATCTGAGCCATATAGTCTATCATCCTGTCAGTCATTCCGGGATATACACCCACCCAGAATGAATTATTCATTATAAAATCCGTATTTGCAAGATCACCAACCACTCTGTATGCAGCGGTTCCTCTTATCCCGTCAAAGCAGGGATGCTTTATCAGGTTTCCGGAAAAAAGAAGTCTGGTCTGAATATTGTGATCCTCTATATATCTTGTTACATCATTTCTGTTGATTCCCTTTTCCGGCTTTACGGAAATAAGGAAGCCAAACCAGCTGGGCTCTGAATTATCGGCCGGTTCCGGCAGGATCAGCTTGTCGGCTGCGTTACTGTTTGCAAGCTTATCATACAGTCTCGACCAGTTATGACGTCTTCTTTCGATAAATGAAGGAAACTTTCGCAGCTGCTCAACACCCACCGCAGCCTGCATATCGGTCACCTTAAGGTTGTATCCGAAATGACTGTACACATATTTATGATCATACCCCTTGGGAAGCATTCCAAACTGCCCGTCGTATCTGTGACCGCAGAAGTTATCCTGCCCGGAAGGGCAGATACAGTCGCGCCCCCAGTCCCTGAACGAGAGGATCAGCCTGTGAAGAAGCGCATTATCGGTATATACGCACCCTCCCTCTCCCATAGTCATATGGTGAGGCGGATAAAATGAAGATGTTCCTATATCTCCCCAAGTGCCGGTATAACGGGTTTCTCCGTCTATTGTGTACTTTGTACCCAGAGCATCGCAATTGTCTTCCACAAGCCAAAGCTCGTGCTTATCGCAAAATGCCTTCACCGCCTTCAGGTCAAAGGGATTTCCCAGCGTGTGTGCTATCATTACAGCCTTTGTCCCGGGGCTCAGAGCCGCTTCAAGCTGATCGGTATCTATATTGTACTGAGGCACCGTAACATCCACAAATACCGGAACAGCCCCGTACTGAAGTGCGGGAGTAACGGTTGTGGGAAAACCACATGCCACGGTGATCACTTCATCTCCGGGTTTTATCCGGCGTTCTCCAAGTTCCGGAGCGGTAAGCGCCATAAAGGCTATCAGATTTGCGGACGATCCGCTGTTTACCAGATGCGCCCATTTTACACCTATCCAGGCTGCAAATTCCTTTTCAAAGCGATCTGAAAAGCGACCCGTTGTAAGCCAGAAATCAAGCATGGCATCCGTCAGGGACTGCATCTCCTTTTCATCATATACGCGAGAAGCATAGCTTATCCTGTCCCCGGGCTTAAAGCCTTCTTTTGATTCCACGGGTTCCTTGAAATCGTGATAATACTCCGCCACAAGAGACTTTATCTTTTCACGTGCTTCCTCTTCCGTTTTCCAATCAGACATGCTGCAATTTCTCCCTCTTCAGCCTGTTAAGGGTGATTATCAAAAGAGCCAGAAAAACACCGGCCATTAGTACCATTGAAACAATAAAACCGTATACCGCACCGGCCAGAGCCAGCCTGTCCACCAGAACATCGGTAATAATTGTTGAAAACACCGCGGTTATAAGAAAAATAACCATTATTGCTTTTCTTTTCCCCAGAAGCACAAGCACCGTCACAAAATATCCGCCCAAAGCCAGCGCAGTTCCGCCTCCTATAAGCATCAAAAGATATGCTTTATAGTCAGACAGGTTCATACTGTACAGCCAGGATAACACCGGTATTCCCAGAAAGTATGCTCCCACAAGGCACGTAGCCAGGATTATCACGATCACGGCGATCTGCCTAAGTATCTTCTTTACAAGCCCCGATACATTGTGCTCCCGTATATCGGATACATATCCCATAAGCCTTGGCTGATAGATTATGCTGTTTAAAAGTGATACAACAAATATCGGCATCGTAATGTATCCGTAAACGGCCTGGGATACATCATCCATCCTGCCATCTATTATATACTTTGATGCATTGGTCAGGTAGTAGTATGACAGATCGGAGACACACAGTGGCAGATTCCCGGTAAGAAGAGATTTAACCTCCATCCCTCTTATAGTCGTTCTTATCCGGAATCTTGAAATGATCACCGCAAGCCCTGCAGCCTCGGCCACCACTGCCGCTATATCCGCCAGTACAAGCGCCAGGATCAGATTCCTTGAAATAACATCAGCTGCCACCACAGTGGAGAGAATAAGTGTCCACCTGAATATAAAAAGCTTATTTCCAACATGCAGCCGGCCGTCTGCCTGAAGATGAGCCACAAACACATCCTCAAATGCCTCTATCACGTACCAGACACATACACACAGAATAATGACCGCCTTACCGGCCGAATAGCGATTTCCAAGCAGATTAAAGGTAAGAAAGCTTCCCACACCGGCGATCATAATCAAAACAGTGATCAGCCGAAGGCGCAGGAACCTGCCGAATTCGATGTCAAATCCATCATGGGATATCTGATAATTCTTTATCCCGAATTTCCCTACCATCATAGAAAGGTTGGCTACCGAAAAAGCCAGCGTAAGCATCCCGGATTCCTCCCGGATATTTACACGGGATGCCACCATTATCACTATCACGGCTTCGGCAGCATTCACCACCGAAGCAGCCATATTCCAGATCAGGTTTTTCCTGTAATTGATGTCTTTATCCATCTTTATGTCCAGAGTTTCCAGGGGGCGGAGCCGGAGTCCCACATCTTCTCCAGCATATCTCTTTCTCTTTTTGTATCCATGCACTGCCAAAATCCGTGATGACTGTAACTCATCAATTCCCCTTTGTCCGCCAGAGCTACCAGCGTATTCTTTTCAAATACAGTATCATCTCCCTGAATATAATCAAACACACCCGGTTCAAGCACCATAAACCCGGCATTAATTGGAGAGCCGTCACCGCTGCTCTTTTCACGGAAAGAGTGAACCGCATTATCTCCGCCTATGTCAAGCACTCCCTTTTGCTGCTCAAGTATAACCGAAGTGAGCGTTGCAAGCTTTCCATGGGATTTATGGAATTCCAGCAGCTTGTTGATATCCACGTCGCACACGCCATCACCGTATGTTAGAAAAAAAGGTTCATCTCCGATATATCTCTGAATCCGCTTGATCCTGCCGCCTGTCATGGTGTTAAGCCCCGTATCGACGACAGTAACCTTCCATGGTTCCAGATGCTGGTTGTGAATGGTGATCTTATTCCCCTGAGTAAAATCAAAAGTTATATCGGAGGTGTGGATAAAATAATCCGCAAACCACTCCTTTATGATATGCTGCTTGTACCCTGCGCAGATAACGAATTCGTTAAACCCGAAGTGAGAATACCCCTTCATTATGTGCCATAGGATAGGCATGCCTCCTATCTCGATCATAGGCTTTGGCTTATATTCCGACTGTTCGGAGAATCTGGTCCCGAATCCACCTGCTAAAATCACTGTTTTCATATTAATATCCCTGTCATCTTCACTATACTCAGCACATCACTCATCAAAGTTGATCCGCTCCTCCTCAACCACAAGAGGGCGTCCCATCACTCTGGTATTTATGGTAAGTATGTATTCCCCCATTATTCCAAGATATATAAAAAGCACACCCATCAGGAAAAACAGGCCTGTCAGCACCGGTCCTATGCCGATGGAAAACTTGTCCCAGTAAATAAGCTTTATGACAAAATAAACAAGTGCCACCAGAAAGCTTCCTATAGAACAGAGTCCGCCGATCATGATCGAAATACGCATCAGGGTCTTAGAGTATGAAGTCAGTCCGATCATTCCCACATCATACAGGGAATACAGATTGTTTTTGCTTTTACCGCTTTTGCGCTTGGGCTGGGTATAATAGATTTCCTTCCTTTCGCCGGCATATTCCGCCACAATCCCGCGGAAATAAGGCATAGGATCATTAATTTCCTTCACTATATCAAGGAAGGACCTGTCGTACAGGCCGAATCCGGTGAACTGCTTGATATGATCCACACTGGACAGCTTTGCAAACATCTTATAATATATCGACCTCAGCAGATACATTACAGGATTTTCCTTGCTTCTGTTTTTAATCCCTACCACCACCTTATAGCCGTTTTCCCACTCCTCAACAAACTGCGGGATCATCTCCACGGGATCCTGAAAATCGGCACACATTTTGATGGTACAGTCCCCGGTGGTCTGCTTCATTCCATAAAATGGTGACCGCATCTGTCCAAAATTTGCCGCATTAAAGATCGCCTTTATCTTTTTATTCTCCCCGCAAAGTTTTCTAAGATGCATCCTGGTGGCATCCGTTGAGTGATTGTCTATAAAGACGATCTCGTAATCGTACTGCGAAAGCTTTTCTGCGAAGCAATTAACGATATCATGTGCCAGAGGGACCACATTGTTTTCCTCGTTATAGCAGGCTATAAGTACACTTATTTTTTTCATCTTTGTATCCTGTTATGATTTTGCTCTATCTCGGGACAGTTCATCAACCATCTGTTTTATTCCGTCTTCAAAAGGGATAACGGGAGTCCATCCCGTATCCTCTCTCAGCGCGGATATGTCGGCACACAGATTCATTACCTCCGTGCCCTTATAAGGTATGTCACCTATTCCCAAATCCGCATGGGGATCGATTATATTCCTGATAGCATATATATAATCCTTAAGCTGCCGCGCCTGCCCGCTTCCCAGGTTATATACCTTACGGCCCTTTGACTTTTCGGCTATCATATAAAAGGCCCTTGCGGCATCACTGCTGTGAAGGTAATCCCACCTCTGCAGAGCGGGTGTAAAAGATGTCTTTTCTCCATTTATAAGCTTGCGTACTGCTGTGCTTATCATGGATGAGGGTTTGTCATTTATACCATACACGCTGAAAACTCTCACCCAAAAGCAGTCAATTCCAAGCTTCCCGGCTTCCAGCGTTGCAAGCTGTCCCGCAGCAAGTTTTGCTATGCCGTAGGCAGTAACAGGCTTTGTCACACAGTCTTCGCTTATCCTGTCCACATCTGTCAAGCCGTACTCTGCCTGGGATCCAGCCCCTATAAAACGATGGCAGCCTATATCCGCAGCAGCCTTTAATGCTTCGAGAGTATACACGATGTTTTGGGCCTGTCCGGCGGTACTTTTATCCCTTGACATACCCGTCCCGTCCCATGCCAGATGAAAGAACGCATCACACTTTTCCGGAATACGGGACTTGAGAACAGAATAGTCCGACAAGGCAAGCTCCACAAGCTGTACTCTGTTGTCAACCGGAATCCTCGACAGATTAGCGCTGCCCGGCCTTATCACAGCGTAGACCTTTTCCACGTCATGCTTTAAATACTCTTCAATGATCGACGATCCGATCATTCCGGTGGCACCTGTAACAACTATCCTCTTATTCATCAGCCCCGGTTCCCCCATTCTTTAATAAGCAGGTTACCCAAATACTCTTCCCGGGGTAAAAAAGGGGCCATGTCTTCCAGTGGACGTGAAACCATCTTCCCATCATCCGTTCTTTTGCTTGCTGCTTTTGGCTCCACTATCTGATCGGCTGAGAGCATGATCTCACATATGCATGCGCTATCTTTCTGCATAGCCCAATCTATGGCAGCACTCAGCTCCTCTTTTTTTTCACATCTGCAAAAATCCAGCCCGTAAGCTGTCGCAATCCGACCCGCATCGGGGAAACTCAGGTCCCCGCTTTCCTCACCTACCCCTACCAGCGGCTCGCCAAAATAGCTCTTCTGCGTCATTCTGATGGAGTGATATCCCTGGTTATTTAATATAAATATCGCTATCGGAAGTTTATTCTGTACTATAGTCTGAAGCTCCTGAATATTCATCTGAAAGCTTCCCTCACCGGTTGCCAGATATGTCTTCTTTCTGTCCGATGCTACACACACACCTATAGCGGCGGGAAGGCAGTATCCCATTGCAGCCGTGGAGGGGTTTATTATCACTCTCATCCCCTCTGTGATATAAGCGGCCTGGCTTCCGCACACTCTTGCTGTTCCCACGCTTATGACCAACCTGTCATCGCTTCCCAGTCTGTGGGTAAGCTCATCGTAGAATACGTATATATTGGGCTTGGGATCCATTCTATGCTTTTCAAGCACCACAGGGTACTTCTTTTTCCATCCCCTGCACCGATCGGCCCAATCTGTCTTTTCTTCCAAAGGCTCCGTGAGAGCACTCAGCAACAGATCGATCAAAGCACCGCAATCACAGCATATCTTCATATCTACGTTTATGCTGTCTTTCTCAAGTTCCTGATCGTCTATATCATTTACGATCTTATAAGCTTCCCTGGCCCATGACTCGTAATTGAATCCCGTCTGAATAAAGCTTAACCTGCTTCCTATCGAGAAGAACAGATCAGAATTCTGTACCGCAAAATTCCCTGCCCTGTCACCTGTGCTCCCGCTGCGCCCCACATAAAGCGGGTGGTCGGATGCTATGGCATCAACACTGCTCATACCTGTCACCACAGGTATGTTAAGTTTCCCTGCCAGTTCCAGAAACTTTTCATGGGCTCCCGCAAGGCGCACTCCGTTACCCACAAAGAGTACCGGGCGGGATGATGCCCTGATCCTGTCCAATACCGCACTTATCACGGAATCAGGCACATAATCTGTCTGATCAGGGCGGTCAAATCCGATCAGATCATCCGTTTCAACCACTGCCCCCTGCACATCCAGCGGAATATCCAGCCAACACGGACCTGGGCGTCCCTCCATGGCATAAAACAAAGCCTTCTCCAGCACGAACCTTATCCGCATCGGATCATCTACCAGCTCACAGTATTTGGTCATGTTGGATACGGAGCCGATTATGTCAAATTCCTGAATGCCTCTGGTTCTCAGCTTAAGCCCCGAGGCATGTATCGTCGTGGCATATCGCGCCTGTCCGGAAAAGACCAGCATGGGGATGGAATCCATCCACCCTCCGACAACTCCTGTTATGGCATTGGTTGCTCCGGGGCCTGTTGTCACACACACGGCAGCTATTTTGTTATCTATGCGTGCGTATGCTTCAGCGGCCATTGCCGAGGCTTGCTCATGATGATTATATGTACAACAAAGCCCCGAATGATGCCCAAAGGAATCATTCAGGTACATTGCTCCGCCACCGGTTACGGTAAATACATCGGTTATTCCGTTATTCACAAGAAAATCAGCTATATAATCAGATACCCGCTGTTTCAATAGTCGGCGATCTCCTTTTATGCTGTATATCTAATAACTCAGAATCCGCATCAATAGTTTTCGGATTTAAGCTGGAAGTAATCTCTGGGATGGTTGCACACGGGACATACTTCAGGTGCTTCTTTACCAACCACGATATGGCCACAGTTGCTGCACTGCCAGATGCAGTCTCCATCACGTGAGAAAACTATCTTATCTTCGATATTCTTGAGGAGCTTGCGATATCTTTCCTCATGCTCCTTCTCGATGGCTGCCACACCTTCAAAAAGCTCTGCGATCTCGTCAAAGCCTTCCTCGCGGGCCGTCTTGGCGAATGAAGGATACATTTCCTTCCACTCATAGGATTCGCCTTCCGCAGCCTCCCTGAGACAGTCTACGGTACTTCCGATACCTGTAAGTATCTTGTACCAGATTTCAGCATGCTCCTTCTCATTTGCAGCTGTCTCTGCAAATATGTTAGATATCTGCACATATCCTTCCTTTTTCGCCTTCGAAGCAAAGAAAGTGTATTTATTGCGCGCTTCCGATTCCCCGGCAAAAGCCGCCTGCAGATTTTTTTCCGTCTCTGTACCCTTAAGATCTTCTGCCCTGCATCTCCATTTGTTTTCTGCCATAATGTTACCCTCCTGAATGCTCCACATAACGTGTATCAACAACTAATATATTATACTAAAAAAAACGGCATAAGTACACCGCAAAGAATATCTATCTCTTATTCCTTCAGCACCTTAACAGCATATGAGCAGGTAGCTTCTATCCCGACATGGGCGCGCTCTGCGGCTTCAATAACCTTATATACCAGGCGCTTAGCGATGCCCTTGCCTTCGTATTCGGGCCTGACACCTGTGTGGACGATCACCCATCCCGAGTCAGTCCTCTGATAATCGCATTCCCCTATCTCCACCTCACCATCATAGGCAACGCTTCTTTGCGAGCCCTCATCCATACGCACTTCTATTCCGTGCTTATACAGGCATTTCAGCGCACCCGAAGGGCATGATGATACCGTCTGCCAGATTTCAGGATTATCTGCCAGGCTCATATCTATCCAGGGCCTTCTGTTAATATCAAAGGTCTTAGGGCTGCCTGTAACACACCTTTTGGCGTGATAGCACTTGTCCGAATCCCAGAAAACCACTATATCATTATTTTCGTATAATCTGTGCATAATTAAACAGCAACCCTATGGAGGCAAATATTATAGTATATTATACTATAAAAAACATGTACGCTTCCGTCAGATCTTTCTGAACCTTTCGTATAATCTATAAGCTTAAATATACTTCCGCATATTCGTTTCCGTCAATCCTTTCCGGCGAAAACAAATCGTTTAAAATTCCCATAACTGCATCATCATCCAGGTAATTGCTATCCACCATGATGTACTTCGGACTCTTTTCCGGATTGATACTAATGTAATCCCTCAGATTGCTGCCGTATTCCGGAGTGCTGATGGTGGAGGGGGTGCATACCTCATAGTTACCCGCCATATAGAGCAGGTTGTCGGTTCCGATGTACAGCACCTTGCTTCCGGAAGGAACATTGGCTGAAAGAAGCTCATACTTGCTATTAAGTGAATACCCCTCCAGATACTCGCAATATACTCCCTTCGCCGGGCCATACATAACCTTTTTATACTCCATGCGAATATCATTGTAACGGCCTTCATTGCTGGTGCGGACTATGACTCCGGCACCATACACGGCAACAAACAGGATCACACCACACATCAGAATACCTGTGATAGAACCAACTTTAAAGGCACTGCTTGCATTCCTGTCGACAACTGCTTTATCCACGTCGTTATTTTCTACATGCTTCCGGCAAATATCCCCAAATAGTAACATTACTGTCGCGCACCCCGGAATAAGGTGAATAAATGTCGCGCGGACGCTTAGATTCGTAAGGCTCATCACCGCTATATGGGCGACTACATTCCCAATTCCCAGAAGGAAGAACTCATCCTTCCACTTTTCCTTAATCTCCTTGCCGCCCGCCAGGAATAAAACCAAGCCGGAAAGAAAAAGGCATAAATAGCAATACTGGGGATATGTAATAAATGCTTGTTTTGAATGCCACGACCGGAACTGATCTATGAATGCTATTGTGTTCAGAATAGCAAAAAATACCGGCAAATCCTTCTTATCAGGTCGGAAAGAATCAGCTCCCGTCAAGTGTTTAATAGCTTTTATAACAACGACAACTAATGCAGCTATAACGGCATAGATAAGAACAAACAGTGCCACCTTCGGAAGTTCTGACAGATATCCTATGAATTTAGAAACAAGTCCCTTGGAGTGGGCGCCATCACTAAGCACATATCCGGCATAGGCGGGCAGATTCCCAAATCCCAGCTTCAAACCGGCATATAAGAGCAATCCCGCGCCTCCCAGTACTGACGGAAGTGCGAGTAAAAATGCCTGCTTCTTCACCCGTATTACGAGATAAACCGTAATAAAAATGAATAATAACATGCACGAAGGATAGGCGAGCACTTCTAAAAACAGGAAGAAGCCGCCAACAAGGAATAAAACCGCCTTTCCTTTCCTGATACCATTAATGGTAAATAGGCAAGTTAATACAAAAAACCACACCTGCATATTGTTAAATTCCGGGCTTTGAATGAACTTGGGAGTAATAAGGAATAACAGAAAAGCAGAAACAAGCGAAATAAGCCTGCCCGCCTTTTCCTTAAAAGCGATAAACCAATATAAAGCTACCACGCCCTGGATCAGCACGGACAAACCACGCAGGAAAAGGATCAGATAATCACTGCTGCCGGTCATCCTCATAAAAAGCCATACCGGGAGCAGCATGATAAGTGCCGAAGTCTGATGAGGCTCCCACACCTCCTTGAGAATCGCGTCCCCCTTCGCAATCCGGTACACCAAAGAGACTGCATACTGCTCATCAATATCCAGTCCGATAAATATGCGCTTTATAGATACAAGTCCCGCAGCCAAAATGAATAGCACCAGAATAATGCGGAATACCATCTTTTCGTTTTTTGATCCTGCTCGTTTCATCACAAAGTCTCTAAAATCCTATGCACAGGTTTTATTCCCTATTGATCCGAACAAATCAGATCTGGGATCTCTTTTATTCTTCCAGGTATATAGCCTCCACCCCATAATAATCTGCCATGGATATGTTTATCCAGTATCCAACATCTCCTTTTCTGCTCAGGTTCAACCTGTAGAATGAATTGGGATATTCGTTGATATCCGTTGTATAAACAGCTCCTTCGGAGTCCAGTATTAATTCCTCAATCCTTTTATACTCCTCATCATATCGCTGAGCTCTTCCGGATTTCAGATCCAGATATGTTATTCCAAATGTGGTATTCTTTATACCGTATCTGAGTGTTCCCACACCTATACAGATCAATGATATGCCCACAAAAACATATAAGAGAACCTTCTTAACCCGATCTGATAGAGCAATTCTCCCTCCGGATCGCTTGATTATCCAACCCTCCAAATAGAATACTCCAAGCGTCATAAACATGTAATAGCTATAATAGTACATGTTAACCTGGCGCTGTGCCCCCTGACTGGACATGGCAAAAAACGGAGGTGTAGATTGCGCAGCAAAAAAGCCAAATCCCAGCACAATCGCCACTAATGGATAATTGAAATTAAAATCTGTCCTCTTTATGATAATATAAAAAATGGGAATCAACAACAGTAGCATCCCTATCTGCGGTAAATGAGTCCACTTAATTATACATTCGAAGGCGTATTTAAGTGAGGCTAGTATTGCTTTCCATGCAGACAAAGAAATGTTGTTAGCTGCCCTTACGCGATTTCCGGGTGCAACCACATTAATTATAAAGGCGAAAAGTGTAAAAAAGAGTATGATCCCATAATCTACTGCTTTCCTTTTTTTGAAAAGGAGCCCTAAAATAACAGCCAAAACAAGGAACATGACTGTAGTTAACGCATTTGAGTAATTTCCTCCGCCTATGATCATCCCGATAAATCCGGAAAGTATTGTCAACGGTACAATGTGTTTATTATCAGATTCCCATATAATAAACAGCAGAGAAATCAACACAACTTCAAGAGCATAGAAAAAAGTATAATAAATACCCCCGTTATACCAATAAAAGCTTTCCTGAATATAAGGAACGAACTGAATCTGCATTTCCAGAATGATCAGTGGTATAAGAACAGAATAATTCGAAGATACTTTGAGGAATCTTTTGGTAAAAACATCCCAAAACAAGATATTAGAAAAAACAAGTGATCCTACGAGAACAATAGACGTAATAAAATATAAGGACGGATTGAAGGCCGCCGGTTGTAGTGAAAACAAAAATACAGCAGAAAAAGTTCCCTGCCAGTTTTTATAGGTGCTTCTTACGATATCTATAATGCTGTGAAGCAGCTGTGAAATGCCTCCGTGCTCAACTATCGCTTTCCTTACTCCTGCGGAATACGAATAATCATCAAAAAGAGGGTGGGCATAGCGCGAGATATATAAAACCGGAATAAGCGATAAAACAAATCCGGCTACGATCAGGATCGTGATAATCAGATTTATTTTGTTGCCGGAGCATCCGATTCTCTTTTTATTGTCGTCTTCAAGCATTATAACAAACTTACTCCTTATATCCGCATTTAACCCACTCTAGATAATTAATACATAAATATATTGCTAAACTGATAATCTGGTTCGGAACCGCCCGCAGAATCAGGTAAGTTACTGCCCAACTCTACAGTGACCTTCCCACTGACAGCAGATAAATCGATCACATATTGATGGATCTCATTATCTAATTCGGAATAGTCTTTTTCGATCCTGCCTACCTCGGATCCATCTTCGCCATAGACGTAAGCTTCAAGCCTTCCACTATCCGAACGCTTTTGACAATCAAACACCAGATAGTTATATCCTTCATCCAGATCCACTTCAAACCTTTCGTCAGATATTTCCAGCGGCTCAGCGCCGGTAAGCTCTTTATTTAGCAAAGCCGCTGCATACAGATCATCTTCATAATCTTCCTGACCATTCAACCCGGCATAATCAAAAGATGTATAAAAATCCAGCTCTTCCTCTACGCGTTTCATATAATTACTTTCCGTTAACCTATACTGATCGTCATGCATCCACTTCAGTATAAGGCTGTTCACCCAGCGGCCATAATGACCCTCATCCCTGTAATTATTAAAGTCTGTGATGATGTCCGTCCTGCTGTTAAATGAAAAAAGGTGGATATTCTCATGCGCGACTATAAGCTCTGAGATATACTTCTCCGCCTCAAACATCCTGTAAATAGAACCGGCATTATACCATATATTCCATGCCAGAATACTGTAGGGGGAATAATAATAATAAAACTGCACATCCGGGTACGCATCAGCCAGATCCGTAATGTTCATTTTTATATTTTTTTCAATGACAGCCCTGTTTTCATCAGTAAGATGCAGAGCTTCCTGGGGTTCCGAAACAGTTATACCATCCGGACAAACAGTGTTAATTCCGCATTTAATCCAAGGCGACCATTTAGAATAATCGTCAAAAGAAGTCATGCCTCCTTCAAAGCCATCAGCCCTGCTTTCTTCCGACATCGGATACACTCTGCCAAACAGTACTTCCCGATTAAGCAGATAAGCTACATCATTAAAAGGATTATTGTCATATAAAAATGTGGGATATTCCACCGGGTCATAGGGCATGGCATCCCAGGGATCTAAGAATCTTCCTGTATCCAGTGCCCTGATAACCGTCTTTACATCAGGGTTATAACGTAAGGCATTTTTCAGATTATCATTTATTTCCTTATAGGAAGCCCCGTTAAAAGGTACCTTTACCGAATTGCATCCAAAAACCTCATCTACTTCGGAGGTTCTGATATTTTCTATCATAGATGAGCCGCATACTATTGTATCATAATCAAAGTTTCTTAATATTCCGTCGTTCTGGCCGCGCTGATAATCAAGCGGATAATAATACCTCTCCGTATCGGGCAGGTGATAATGGAAATAAGGATCCACTTTATATACCCATAAGCCTAAAAGCCCTAATGCTACGGAAACGATGATCGACCAGCCGATCAACCATATCTTTACCTTCATAAATTCCTCTTAAAACCCAAAATACAAAAACTCCGACTCCGTCCCCAGGCACAGAACTCCCCAAACGAAAGAAAAGGCTGCAAGGATTAAGGATCCTACACTCAAGCTGCTTTTTTTCTTATAATTGTTTTCGGGAACAAAGCAGATAAAGCATGCCACAAGCACAAACACCAACATGTTGAAGCCGTGAATCCTTCCCACCAAAGAATTCAAATGCAAAATATTATAAATGAACCTATTCTCAACCAGGTTAAATGAATCGATCAATCCGGTGCTCACTGCCGTACTCTGCATTGACAGAATCTTTAACAGGATCGTTTTCCACTGGCTTACACTCTGCGCACTAAACAGCAGCCACAGCACACCCACAACTCCAAAGGTGCATACCCACCTGATTGGCATGAATACCTTTTCCTCAAGCTTTTCAAAAATCCGGTCAAAGCAGCAGAACAGGCCGTGAAGGATTCCCCATAAGATAAAGGTCCAATTCGCGCCGTGCCATAACCCGCTTACCATAAAAACTATGAGGATATTTACATATGTAAAAACTATGCCTTTGCGGGATCCACCAAGGGGAATATAAATATACTTGGTAAGGAACTTTGTAAGGGATACATGCCACCTTTTCCAAAAGTCCCTGATCGAAACTGCCTTATAGGGGGAGTCAAAGTTGATGGGCAGATCGATATTGAGCATGGAAGATACGCCCACTGCCATATCACTGTAACCACTGAAATCAAAATATATTTCAAAAGTATAAAACAATATGAGCAGAATACAATCCATAGCGGTGGCAGCATCTATATTCGTATATGTCCACGAAACGGCTTTGGCAAAAGTATCTGCCAGCAGAACCTTCTTGATAAGGCCCAGGCTGAATATCTTTATACCGGTAGTGATATTGGTTATATCGGGCTTTTTTCTATCATCCCGGTTGATCTGTGAAATAAAATCTACCGGGTCGATGATCGGTCCCATGATAAGCTTGGGGAAATACAGAATATAGGCCAAGTAATCGATTATATTGTTATTTTCAAGCTCTCCGCGCTCGGTTGCGACGATATAAGCTATCTGCTGGAAAGTGTAAAATGATATGCCGAGCGGCAGAATTATATTGCGAAGTCCGATATCCTTACCAAATATAGTATTTATATTTGTGATCGCGAAATTCAGATACTTAAAATAGAGCAATAAGCCGACATTCACAATAATCGGCAGGGCCATTATCACTCTGTTTTTAATCTTGAATCTCCTGATTACCAGCGCAGCACCATAATTGATCAACACGCTAATACCAAGATATATAAGCATGTTCAGCCTGCCATACGAATAAAAGACTATACTTGAAACTATTATTACCAGCTTTCCTACAATCGGTTTTATTCGATTGGCCAGAAAGTATAGCAATACCGTGATCGGCAAGAAAAAAAATATGAACTCATAGCTATTAAACTGCATAAATGAATAAGCCCTTATCCTCACCTGGTTATTTATTATAGTATATTATACTATAACGATTATTTTAATAGTATATTATACTCTAAAAAAACAAATATGAGGTGATGAGTCGAAAACGTTTTCCCTTTCCGATAATAAATAACCCGAGCACTCATGCCCGGGTATTCAATAGAGCAACTAGCTTTTCTAAGTCTAATGGTGAGTTGTCCACAATCTTTTGAAAATCCAGCATCTCTACCATAGACTCAGCCCTATCTCCCTCATGATATGTATTACCACATGAACGATACAATGCTTTCATTTTTGCCTTGCCTTTTCTACCGGTAAGCTTTTTAGGTACTTCTATTCCCAAATATCTGCAGATACCTTCCACATCATACAGCATGATATCCTCAATGTCCGCACTGGCAGCAAGATCAACAATCTCCTCTGTTTTCGCCTTTACCAAATCTTTACGCAACAGTTTCCAATCATCCTGATAAAATTTTGTAATATCATTTTCCGAACTATCAGTGTCATAGCACAAAAAAACTTTCCATGGCATCCTGTATTTCTTAGCACATTTGTTGGCAAACCACTTTCCGGAATGCGATACCTGTGTAACGGTACCGACAATATTAAATTTAATCAGTATAATCTCAGAGCCATTGTTCCATACAAAATAAATATCTCCATTGTCAAGATTATCACCTTTCACAAAAGAGCAATTATTATGATCTGCAAGCCACTTCAAGAAAGCTCTGTAAAAAACCTTCTCTGTTGTCCCCTCTAAGACAAAGGCTATCCCCCTTGTATAATCTCCCAAACTCAGTTCACCTCCAAATAACTCTCTAATATTTCAAATGAATCTGAGTCACCGGATAAAAGTTCAAATAGATATTCGCCAACAGAAAGACCAAAATCACGAGCATTTGATACTATATTTCTGATCTTATTCTTTTGAATACGTCTAAATTCTGCCACCCCATTAGCATTAGGAACACCTACATATATTTTCTCTGGTTTAAGGTATTGTACAAGATATGGAGAATGGCTAGAAACAATAAGTGGCGCATCGCCTAAAGCATCATTAATGATTTCAAGCAAATTTTTAATCATTCGAGGATGTATACTAGTCTCAATCTCCTCAACCCCAACTATCCCTGCCTTAACAAGATTAGCAACAAAAGCGTTAGTCAAAAGCCATATTACTCTCTTTGTACCTGTTGACATATTTGCCATACTTACAGGCTGATTCATAAACTCACTCTTCACGAACAACCTATAAACATGCTCTCGTATTTTAAACGGAATCTCCTTTCCCATTTCTTCAGATGTGATTTCTTTATCACCTACCTTAACAGTAATATGCTTGTCCATATTCTGATCAGCCAATGTGAATTCATTTAAGCTTATAGATGCAAAATCAGGAAATAGCGTAAGTACTGCTTCCTCAAATAATTCGTAAAGCTCTGGATTTTTCTTTTTTAATACAAACAAAGCTTTGGGAACATCTGCATCATCAAATCTTATAATATCCTCCTCGTCCTCTATATATTCGAGCGGAGATGGCTGATACCTATCACGCAAATCCAACGACGAGCATACTCTAAATGTAATGTCATGTATATCCTTAACTACACCTAAAATATCAATATCTTCCAAAAGAGCCAATACATCTATTGCCAGTTGTAAATCATCAAGATCAATCTTTCTATAAGCTACTGTATCCTTGCCCTTTCGATATTTCCCTTCATTACGCTTTAAGAAGGAATTGTATCTGACGCTGGTATTTTCTCGTGATTCAATCCATTCATCTGTAATCACTTCACCAGTATCATCATCTCTGTGCCATTTAAATGAAAAGCCATATCTAACATACTTATACTCTGCAAGCACTTCATCACAGAATTCAACCTCAAAGTAGTATTCATCATCCTGCATGACAGTACACAGAGGAATTCCTTTTATCCATGACATCATACTCTTTCTACCCTTACGTGACTCATGGATAAAATCAAATCCGAAATCTATAGCTTCCATAAGATTTGATTTTCCATAGTTATTCGTAGAAATAAGAGCACAAATGCTATCCAGCTCAAGCCGAGTCTTCTTTATGTTTTTAAAGCCTGCTACAGTGATACTATTAATCTTCACTTGTCATCCTCCATTCCACTTACCATAAGGATAGCATACTTTTCGCATGAATTCAACACTACACTATATTTCATTTGGTAGCCATTGGCATTTTTAAGCAATACTAAAAAATATATTATACTTACTGGTTGGTTCAAGTAGAAATGTCATTTTGTCATCTGTATAAATATATTTTCCAAAATAGGATAAGCCTTTAAATATGTTAAATTTTTAACATTGTTTAATTCATTTTTTAAATACCCATGTATAATAGCAAAAAAAAAATGAATTAAACTTTTGGGGCCTAAAAAGTTTAATTCATTTCATAATTATTGATTTGTTTTGTTACCAGCAACAAATATCATTCCCGATATA
>DFKZ01000043.1 GCA_002373975.1 Lachnospiraceae bacterium UBA3632
TTTTGTAGGTGTTAAGATAAGCCGTGACATCCATAAACACCTCATCACAGGAATATATGTGAATATCCTCAGGCGCTATATATTTAAGATATATCTTATATATCTCCGTGCTGTACTTCATATAGAGGGACATCCTGGGAGTGGCAGCGATATAATCCAGCTCCATCTCGGGATGTTCCTTAAGGGTGATGGCAGATGATGATTTTCCCTCCAGAGTGTGACGAGGCGCTGCAATCCTTCTCTGTGCATTGATCCTCTCCACCGCCTGAACCACCTCAAAGAGCCTGGCTCTCCCGGGGATCCCGTATGCTTTAAGGCTCGGGGAAACGGCCAGACAGATGGTCTTTTCCGTGCGGCTCACATCAGCGACAACGAGATTTGTCGTAAGCGGATCAAGGTCCCTTTCGACGCACTCCACCGAGGCGTAGAAGGACTTGAGATCGATCGCTATATATTTTCTCTCCGAATGCCGATCCATAAGCAGTTTACCTGTCTTTGCGCTCTGTTTCTCAGCCGTAATAGTATCTGATATCACACATATATTATCGAACGGTTGTTCGTGTATGTCAAGTGTTTTCTCTTATTTCAACGAAAAAAGAGCCCCCTGCCGAGGACTCCTTAATCCGATTCTCTTATCATTAAAAAGGCGCACATACCGCCTCTTTTCCCACCGCTTGCCCTGTGGGAATGAAGTAGTTCTTTATTACATGAAGTACAGAGATCAGGAAGTATGATATTCTCAGGTCTTACACCGCACTCCTCTAAAAGGAGACAGTTGGCCATAGGAAGATCAAGAAGATACTTCCCTTCCTTTCCTTCTACAGGCATATATATTCTGTCGCATTGCGCGGATGTATATGCCTTTTTAAATTCTTCGACAACATCTGCACTGACTTCATAGCACTCTTTTTCGATGCAAGGTCCGATGCAGCAAATAAGGTCATTGGGATCAGTCCCGAATTCCTTTCGCATCAGTTCGATGGTGTTTCTTCCGATTTTTGTCACGGTTCCTCGCCACCCCGAATGTGAAAGGCCTATGCAGTGTCTCACCGGATCCACAAAATATAAGGGCACGCAGTCCGCGTAAGAACCGACCAAGCACACTCCGGGATCATCTGTAACAAGACCGTCTATGTTATCGAAATTTCTATCATGCAGAACACCCATCCCTTTGCAGGAAGGATCCACTCTCATGACATTATTGGTATGAGTCTGCGCGGCATATACCATCTGCTCTCTTTTTATGCCGATCGCATCTCCGAAAATCCTGAAGTTTTCTTTTACAGTTTCGGGATCATCACCGACAGTGAAGCTCAGATTCATCTCGGCATACTGCCCCTTGCTGAATCCGCCTTTTCTTGTCGAAAATGCGTTCATAAGCCATGGGTATTCGTTCAGTTTTTTGTACTGAAGAAATCCCACGTTATCTTTTTCGATATATGTTGTGGTTCTGTTTTTATTTATCATACACCCCATACTCGCATCCAAGATGAGTCACATTTATATCGTCGATCAGCCTTAATCTGTCTTCTCCGATCTTTTTGTAAAGCAGTATCCTTCCGGTCCCGTTACCGCCGTTCCAGAGTCTGTTGTGACGTTTTTCTCCGTTGGGAGCTTCGTAATTCACGAGAAGCATATCTTTCTTTTTACATCTGAATTTAGTGCGGATCATTGAGGTCGCATTATCCATGTTGACCTGCCAGATTATCTCGTCCTTTGTCTCCCCGCATTTAAAACGCGTGCCCGGAAGAGTCCAGAATTTGGAAAAATTGTACTCATACTCTTTACCCTCATAATAGAAAGCACCCAAGAGCTTATCGTTGAATTCAAACCCAAATGCCTTCGGCTTTCCCCCGCCTATATCAAACACACTGTTTTCAAGTTTCTTTCCGGTTATATTGCTCGTCATGCAGTTTGAAGAAAGCCATATCCATGGGCTTGTGAAGTTTTCGCCCCAATTCTTGTCGGCATAACCGTAGCAATTGTGCTCGCTGACGATGTACTTTTCCCCGTTATATTCAACGTACCCGCTAAAGCCTGTCTTCATTCCCTCGGCATGCCAGTACATTTCAAAGGCCTTCAGATCACGGAAAAGCTTGCTCGCGCCGTAGCCGACATTGAACGCGATCTTCTTGTTGACCTTAAGATCCCACTTAATCTCGCCGGCATCCGACATATACTCGGGATGTTCTTTCGCTTCTTCATCACTAACGCTCACACTCCCTCGCAGATACCTCTCCGAAGCATAGCAGTCATCAGCTTCAATACTGAAAGGTGCCGTGGCATGAAGCCTCACATTCTTCCATGCGAAAAACCTGTGGAGCTGCGCAGCATCCTCACCCCAGCATCCGGCTTTTACCATAAGATATGACGGCCAGACACCTTTTTTCTTATTTTCCGGGAGCTGACCATAAACAGGCCGTGCCCACCCAAGTTCCGGATTACAGGTAAAGAATTCTATGAAAAATGCTTTCTCCTCGCCCGTCTTTTCATTTATCCCCGTAAATGAATGCCACCACCAGTCGTAACCGTCGTCGGCAAATATTCCATCGAGCATGAATTCATCGCGGGTTTTATCGTGTTTATTGAACATAAATATTTCATTCCTTTCGCAGAAAAACACAAACAAAACGCATCTACAACTAAAATAATAAAGCCTTAACCGCGGAAAAGCAACCACAGGTTAAGGCTCATTTTTTTATTCGGTTGTTATGACAGTAACTGCCTTATCACATCCTCGGAGAGAACATCATCGGAAGCATATATTTCTTCTCCCGAATCGGCCCAGTTAATACCATCCTCTGTCCTTGTTTTGCTGTGAAAGACTTTGATGAAGGTTTTCTTGAAATCCTCATCAGCGGATTCAACCAAACCATCAAAATCTTCAAAAATACCCTCTATATATTCCGGCTTACAAGCAAACTGGGGAATTTTTGCTACCTGTTCGACTGTCTTAACCTCCTTTCCTGCTTTGTTATACCTGCAGGAAAGAGCTTCCCTCTCTATCAAAAGCGTAGTTGAAAAGGCGCCAAGCACCTTAGAATCAGTTACGTTCATCACAGAACCGGGTATTTTATAGGAATTGCGTACATCCTCAGCATACAGGCGCATTGTCATTTCCAGAAACCATCTGTCAAATCCACGATTCAAAACCTTTCACTAAATTCATAAGCATGAGCGTTTTTCATAAACCATCCCTCCATATCTCGTTCCATTTTCATTTTGGCAAATAATTTGTCCAGATATTCTTTAGCGTTACAAAGAGAAATATTATATTTTTTCAATTTATCTTCATCAATTTCAATGTATATTTTATCCATATTTGTCTGTCCTTCCAAATCTTATTCTAGCCTCTATGACCCATCATGTCATTCAACGGGTGGTTGAAAACAGGCTGATGCACTTACATCAGCCTGTTTCTGTCTCGAATCTGCTTTTAAAATACAAATTTGTATTAGATGCCTCACGCACGGCAGCACATTTTCCTTTATCCGCCATCTGCTTTATATATTGGCGCGAGCAACCAAGATATTCCGTAAGGTCCGCCGTATCATAAAGCCTTGTTTTAATAAAGACTTTTACATCCTCAAACCCTATCTCTGACTTCTTTCCTTTTTTTCTTAGGAGTTCGGCAGGTATAAACCTTTCTTCTCCCCACTCAATTCCGTTTCCTCCGGGGGAGACTCGAACATTTTCAAATACTTCTTTATCCATCAGAACATTTGCGAACGCTCTGTCATTACCTTTTAGCTTCTGCAGGTCAATAATCCTGCTTTCTTTATCTCTGAAAAACACCAATACTTTGCTTTCACCTAATGCCATAACCTCAAGTACTTTGTGTTCAAATCTTTCCTTTATTTCCGGAAGGATATCTTTTTCCGAAACCCTTTTGAGATATAGTTCGTCCTGTGCACATCTTCCTTCGCTGAGGAGAAGGAGTTTTAATTCGTCATAGCTTTTCAGATTGTTGTCTTTTAAAATGCTTCCGAGGTTTTGACGATCCGGCGGAATGATCCTCTGCCTTACAAACTTTCCGCTCCATTCGGAATCAATACTGTAGATTCCTTTTTTTACATGCCCGGAAAACATAAAAGGAGCGGTCCATTCATCAGTTTCATTTAAGATTTCAGCAAAAAATCTTTTGCTTCTTTCATAATAAAACAGATATCCCAAAATGCTCTCGTTCTTATTTCTCTTTTCACATATCTCAAATACGATCAAGGCTGCACCACCTTTCCCATATCATGGCCCTGATCTTTGTAATGTATTCTTTTTCCATAACATCATCAAGGCCCTCGAAAAGACCATCAAAATCCGTTTCATTTATTTTAGGAAGACTTCTCAGGTATTCCCGAGGTATCATTTTGATATTCGTCAGGGCACTGTTTGTTCCAATAAATGACTGAACCTTCCTGTCAGCCATAATATCAAAATCTTCCAGCTCTTCTCTTTTCTGACATCTGCACACCAGACTAAGCCCATGATCAAATAATGGCGCAAGGCGACGGGTTTTCTCTTTTATATTTCTCAGCACTTCAATATTTGCACCATGTCTGTCCCTGTTAAGAACCAGATAATCGATTAGAAGCATCTCACAGATATACTTTTCCCATCCCATTCGCCTGCAAAATTCGTACGGATTCTCTTCTTCTCGCTCCATCAGATAGAAATCTTCCAGACTAATCTTTTGTTCATCACGTTTCTTAAAGTCCTCAGATTCGCAGAGAAAAGTTTCATATTCCTTTCCGTCGATAGTTATTAGCGCATGAATCAGTGTATATTCTAGATGATCAATACTCAAAAGTCTCAGAAGCCTCTGCACAATGATCTCGTTTATGCACTCATGTCCGACTATTCCTTTAATCGGATCATAATCTGAAAGCTTATAATACTTTTTTATCTTTCCCGAATCATCATAAGATTTCAAAAAGGATCCTGCCGTGCCGGAAGATTTGCGGCTTTGAGTCCATTTCAAATATCTCATATCTTTTAATTCTTTGATAATATCATCCATAATAACACCCCTTGAGAAATGTAAATCTCTCTAATACAAAAATACAGAATTGCTTGACAAATGTCAAGTAATTCTGTACGTCAGCAAGTTTTATCGAAAAAAATGTCTGATAGCCTTTATTCCAGCACCAGTTCCTCGCCGGGTGCGATAATGATTCTTCCGGGAGCATCAAAGCTTTCTGCCACATCAATATCAAATCCGTTTGAATTGTTGCCGGGTATCATATGGTAAGGAATGCTGTGCTTTGCATTAACAAGTTTAGCACATTCCGATGCCTCGTTCACATCCATGTTGTACACACCGTCGCAGCAGAAGAATGCGTAATCAAGATTTCTGTCTGCCAGTTCGGACATCTGCGGCGTGGTGGAAGTATCGCCCGAAACATATAAAGTTATGCCATTTTCAAAGGTGAGAATATACCCCACGCATTCCTTCACATTATGGTTTTTATTGTATCCTGCCTCAACCGCTTCGACACTCACAAAGCCAAGATCAAAGCTCTGATGCTCTCCGTCCTTTAGAGCCTCCTTCCATGTGATGGTCTGACATCCCTCATTCTTATTCTCTATCAGATCGGTTTGCGTGTGATCGTAATGGCCGTGAGTGATCAATATAAGATCCGCAGCCTTATCATATCCGGTTCCCATAAATGGGTCGATATATATGACATTTCCGTCATAAGTCGTTATTCTCATACTTGCGTGTCCCTGATACATAAGTGTGGCTGCCTTGCTCATTTCGCTATCCTCCTGTTGTTCCTGCTCAATCTGTTCTTCAGATTTCTCTTGTTCATTTAAGCCTTCCTGCTGTGTTGAAGGTTCTGCCTCAGTCTGTTCTTTCTCTATACTATCAGAATCATCAGAGTTTCCTTCATCCGAAGATGCCTCTGTCTCAGTTTCAGTTCCGGCTTTTGTCTCAGCTTCGGTTCTCTGATTTTTATCGCCAATACTTTCATTCCCTGACTTGCCGCACGAAACAAGTGCCAGCATCATCACTGTCATCACGGATAGAAGTACTGTCTTGATCATTTTTCCGGTCTTTACCTTTCTGCCGGTCATTCCGATTTCTTTATCAGTCATAATCCCCGATCATCTCCTGGTCACATTCCTCCGCGGTGACAAAAACTACATTCTCTCCCAGCATCATGCTCTCGGTAAATCCCCTCTGCGTTTCGTCAGCCTGTTCCTCGTATCCCACAAGTGCGGCAAAAGATGCAAACTGCGCCGCCCGGTCTTCCACAGGCATGGCTTTCCGCGTTTTGGAACGATAGTGCGGATGATCGATTATATCAGCATATTCACTGATATCTCTTTTTCTCTCTTCCAGGGCACTCATGCTCTATGGCCTCCTATCTGACGGTTTCTTTCTCTTCCGGTTGCGCTTTCCAACAGGCTCGTACCCTTAAGAATAGCATTGCTTCCGTACTTTTCCTTGATCTTTATCTCGGCAAGTTGGATCGACTTTTCCTTTTCCAGCCGCTCTTCCTCCTCTTTCCTGAGGCGCGTTTCTTCCTCATGGTCGGTAAAAAAGCTGAGCTGTTCATATTCGGGCGGTTCGTTGTCGGCATACCTTTCCGCCACAACGCGGCAGGCGGCCACGTTTACTCTCCTTATCATCAAAGAGCTGTCAACAGTGCGCTCATATATCTCAAGGGCTGCCGCGATTATCATAGATGCGGATGCCGACTGCCTGCACAGATTTGCCGTTCCGTGCGCATGCTTCGGAATTATCCTTCCGTACCAGTCCATGGAGATCTCTCCCCTATATTCTATATCAGAATCCACCGGCTTTCCACTTTTATTCGCCAAATGCTCGTATCCTATGGTAAGCACTATCTGATCGGTGACAAGCCCTTTGGACATAAGATCTAAGGCAAGGTGATCTGCCATCTCCCTTACGATGATCTTCCCTTCATCATAATTGTAGGGGCGCGTCAGCACCTGACCGTTACTCAGGCTGTTGGCTGACGGCCTGTACGCCTTGATATGCTCTATAAGGCAGGGTTCCCATCCCCATGCATGATCGATGAGCAGCTCTGCGTTCACTCCGAATACTTTATACAGCTTGTCCTCATGGGTCTCCGAATATCTGGCCACATCCCCCAGCGTGTACAGCCCGAGCTCATAAAGCTTTCGTGCGGTTCCCTTCCCCACTCTCCAGAAGTCCGTTATCGGGGTATATGTCC
>DFKZ01000079.1 GCA_002373975.1 Lachnospiraceae bacterium UBA3632
ATTATACAGATATGACCAAAATGTCTGCCGATAAAGCTGTATCCACCCGGTACGCCAAATGCGATAATTGCGAAAAAGATGTCATCAGGATACCGGTTGTAGAGCATGAACGCGAGAATTGCTCCCATTGCAATGTAAAGAAGGGTTCTTGTTAATCTTTCCATAGTAAAACTTCCTTTCTACTGTTTTGAATCTTTAATGTTATTTTGGAGTGTTATTCTTATGGCAATCAGATGCAATGCATTTTTTCGTTTCACATTTCACCCGACATATAAGAGACAATTTAAAGAGAAGTTTGGTTTTATTTTTTTGATTTTTTTTTATTTTTTCCGGATATAAAAAAACAGCCATTGGCTGTTCTTCGAAATTACAAAAGTGGCTGTCGCAACCTCCTATTGCGACAGCCACTTAGTCGATATTCGATAATAATTATTAATTTTCAACAAATTTTGTCGTTACCACAGATAAGCTGACTCTGTTGACCGCACCAATAGATAGGTAGTCGATACCTGCGACTCCAGATTTTTTAAGGACTGCTCGGTCTCCTCGATCTCACGCTGCAGGGCATCATACTTGTCCTGTCCGAGCGTTCCCTCTTCGAGCTGCTTCTTTGCCTGCTCCTGTGCGGTCTTTAATGTTTCGAGCTTCTCCTTGGTCTCGCCGATCGCATCCTTAAGGAGCCGCTGCTTCTGAGAAAGCAGCTCAGTATTAGAGGGATCGAGCTTTAAGAGGCGCTGCACGTCTTTTAGCTGGGTCAGGGTATTCCTGATGGTAGAATTAACATCTTTGAGGGCCTTATCAAGACCGGTCGTACTGCCGTCAATCTCTACCGTGAGCCCCTTGATTCGATTTGCCATAAACGCTGCGCCTCCTTTCCATCCTTATTCCGCCTGCAGCAAAGGAGCCAGTGGATAGGCTTTTGCAAGCTCCCGGCTCCTTCGTACATTGTCTTCCTTTACTTTCTGCACCCGCTTCTGAAATTCTTTTGTGCAGGTTCCATTCCTTACGCGGGCAGACATCCTGTCGTAATCCTCGATGCGCTTTCGCAGATGCTTGTCCGTCGTGCTGACCCGGTAGGCTTCCCCACAGTCGCGACATAAAAAATAGGTGTGTTCGATCTCCCCATCCCGGATGGTCTTAAGATCCGGTTTCGGGATCACCGCACCGCATTTGTTACAGATCATCTCCATTTTTTTCTCCATTAAACCGTAACTTTGTATTTTGCTTGCAAACGCAAGCAATCAGCGGTATACTACTCCTGAAAGGAAGGTGAATGACTATGGCAAACACATCCCCTGTATATGCAAGAATTGATTCCTCTCTAAAGGACAATGCAGAGACCATCCTTGCAAGGCTCGGAATCACGCCCACCTGTGCTATCCAGATGCTTTACAGCCAGATCGTTCTGCATAACGGTATTCCGTTTGATGTGCGCATTCCGTCCAGAAAGCCAGTGGCAGTCGGTGCTCTTTCCCGCGCTGAACTTGATGCTGAGCTGATGAAGGGAGTAGAATCCCTGAAGGCTGGAAAGGGCTATTCTGCGGATGAAGTGGATGCCATGCTCCAGAAGGAGTTTGGCATATGACCTATCAGATCATTTACTCCCCGGAATCGCTCGATGACCTGCGGGACATCTATTCCTATATTGCTTTCGAGAAGCTTGCCCCGGAAAATGCTGAAGGTCAGGTGAACCGGATTCGTAAAGCAATCCGCTCCCTTGACCTCTTTCCCGAAGGGCACACAACCGTAGACTGGGATCCATGGGCTTCCATGGAGATGCGCTTTCTTCCGGTTGATAATTTCATCGTTTATTATCTGGTGGATAATAACGAAGGAACCGTCAGCATCGTCCGCATCTTTTATGGTGGGCGCGATGTCGAACACATCATTCAGACAGGAATCGAATAAAATGATCCCGCAGGGCCAACGGTCTGGCGGGATTTTTCATGCTCAAAAGACATCAAAGTCGTGCTGATTTGCTTCTCTTATCTCTGCCTGCGTTTCATATCTCTCGCCGTCATTCCCCTTCTCCGTCCAGATATCCAGCACCATTCCGATGGTGAGAAGGTCGAGATCCGAAAGGGAAAGCCCGACCTCCAGACACCGGAGAAGAAAGAGCGCCGTCGTTATTTCCCGGCTGCTTTTCTTTGGTTTTTTTAGCCTCCACATCCGTGATGAGGTTTGTGCCCCAGAGCTCAAGGATCTCCGGCAGCACCTCATAGATGGAGAACATATCAAACTGCTCCAGCCACTCATCGATTGTCTTCGGGATGGTCGGATCGGCATGGAAGGCCATGATATAGGCGACATTCTCGAAGATTTCCAGATCCTCAATCTCCATCGTCCTTCCCGCAGATATTCACTGTTTTCTGTAACATGCTTCCCTCCTCCTATCAGGTACCACTCGTGCTGCTGCCGGTGCCACCGGCCCCTGCAGACGGGACATACACGTTCTTGTACCAGTTGTTATAGGTTGCTGTGGTGGTTTCATCGCCGGTGCGGGACTTCACAAGGCCGGCCTCCCTCGGGTCTGCCGTGATGGAGAGTGTCTCCGTTCCCGGCTCAATGCTCGCTTCCTTCGTAGAGGACTCGATCGTCGGTCTTGCCACTGTACAGTTATAGAGCACGTGGCGGATGGCGTTGATATCGCCGTCAAACTCAAAGAGCAGCGCGAAATAGACGGATTCCGTCACATCGAATCGCTCGATCAGAACACCATTACTGTCTCATGCCAGGTAAAGCGTCCCAATATTCATTCAATCCATCCAGTTCCGTGTTTGGAATTCCTCCAAACATTATTGAATGAATATCCCATGGCTCTGCCGGTTCAAAAGAATCAATATAACGGGGAATGTTTAAATCATAGTTGTTTGCAACAATCTGTTCTTTTTTTACCAGCACTGAAAAGCCAGGTACTTCTGCACATGTCTTGACAACGTCTGCAATTCGCTTAATGTCAGATGCACGTAACACATCACAGATATGGGCAATTGGCAATGTTTTTATCTTTTTTTATCTGTTTATGTATGTTTTCGTTGTTAGGTATTTCTAACTCCCATCTAAGAGAAAAGCCAGCCACCGAAGTGACTGACTTCTCTGCATTTCTTATGCGTTATGCCGCGTTCCTTCTCCGTCTCTTCATCACCAGCCCAACGCCTGCAAGTCCGGTGAGCATGATGCCGAAGATGTAAATCAGGTTCGTGCCGGGGCCGCCGGTATTCGG
>DFKZ01000131.1:0-7048 GCA_002373975.1 Lachnospiraceae bacterium UBA3632
AGTTAATTAAGAACAGCTATACTAGATAAACTGATTGGAGGAAAGATTATGAGTGAAAAGTTAAAGGTCGGTATACTTGGTGCAACGGGTATGGTAGGTCAGAGATTCATTTCTCTGCTTGAGAATCATCCCTGGTTTGAGGTGGTAAGCGTAGCAGCCAGCCCCAGATCCGCAGGAAAGACTTATGAAGAGGCAGTGGGCGGAAGATGGAAGATGACCACTCCCATGCCTGAAGGCGTAAAGAAGCTTATTGTTAAGGACGTTACGCAGGTTAAGGAAGTTGCTTCCGAGGTTGATTTTGTATTCAGCGCTGTTGATATGACCAAGGAAGAGATAAAGGCAATAGAGGAAGAGTACGCAAAGACCGAGACTCCCGTTGTCTCCAACAACAGTGCTCACCGCTGGACTCCCGATGTACCCATGGTCGTTCCCGAGATCAATCCCGAGCATATGCAGGTTATCGAATTCCAGAAAAAGCGTCTCGGAACCACAAGAGGTTTTGTTGCGGTTAAGCCTAACTGCTCTATACAGAGCTATGCTCCCGTTCTTACCGCATGGATGGAATATGAACCTTACGAGGTTGTAGTATCTACCTATCAGGCTATTTCCGGCGCAGGAAAGACATTTAAGGATTGGCCCGAGATGGAAGGAAATATCATCCCCTACATCGGCGGTGAGGAAGAAAAGAGTGAGAAAGAGCCCCTCAGAATATGGGGAAAGATAGAAAACGGCGTGATCGTACCCGCTGAGGGACCTAAGATCACAAGCCAGTGCATACGTGTGCCCGTTCTCAACGGACATACAGCATCTGTATTTGTTAAGTTTAATAAGAAGCCTACCAAGGAGCAGCTTATTGAAAAGATTGTTTCCTTTTCGGGTGAGCCTCAGAGGCTTCAGCTTCCCAGCGCTCCCAAGCAGTTCATCCGCTACATGGAGGAGGATAACAGACCTCAGGTTGCGCTTGATGTTGACTACGAGAACGGTATGGGTATCAGCGTGGGCAGACTTCGTGAGGATACCATTTATGATTGGAAGTTTGTGGGACTTTCACACAATACCGTAAGGGGCGCGGCCGGTGGAGCTGTGCTCTGCGCTGAGCTGTTAAAGGCTCAGGGATATATCAGTGCCAAGAACTGATTATCCACCAATATACTAAATGAGGTTTTTACTTGATGGATGATCTTCAGTACCAGCTTGACATGTTAAAGGCTGTGAATAATAAAATAAGCGAAAGCGAGAGGATGTATAAGCTCATCGTAGAGAGAGCTTCGCTTTCGTTTATCTATTATTCGGTTGAAAAAGATAAATATTTCTCGATGGGAGCCTTTCAGAGATTCTTTGGTTTTGATATAAAAGGGCCGAAGGATCTTGACCGGTTTTTTGAATTCTTTGATGCAAGTAAAATAAGCCGTATCAAAGAGATTTTCTTTTCAGAAGTATTCAGCCGTAATGAGGAAGCAATTGATGTGCTTGATTCTCATGGCGAAAAGTGGTACAGGATCATTTGTTCAAAAATCTATTATGGTGATGTACTTACCGATAAGGTGATCAAAGTCATCGATATAACAAGGGATATGTCCAGAAGCGAAGAGCTTCTTTACATGGCATATTATGATTCTCTGACAGGGATCTACAATCGCAATTATTTTATTACTCTTCTTGACGGTTATATCGACCGCGCCAAGGAAAATGACGAAAAAGTTGCGATCCTGACGATCGATATAAACGATTTTAAAAAGGTAAATGATGGTCTCGGAATGATCATAGGAGACGAGTTCCTTCAGCAGTTTGGCGGTTATCTCAAGGAATTCCAGTGCGACAGAGTGATCGCATCTCATCTTTCAAACGACATATACTGCCTCGGAATATACAATCCCTATGGTGAGTATTCCATCGAGCGCTTTATCGAGAAAATAAGGAAGAGACTTGAAAAGCCCTTTAAAATGAGTTCAGGGCATGAAGTATCGGTTTGTGTAAGTTTTTCCATTGCCGAATTTCCCGATCATGCAGAATCAGCTCTTGATCTTATAAACTGTGCCGATATTGCCATGTTTAAGAGCAAGACCATGGGCAATAATCAGATCATCTACTTTGATGCCAGGATGCTGGATGAATTCCTCCATAATGTGGATATGGAGAATAAGCTTAATTCTGCTGTACTCAACAACAATTTTGAGGTTTATTTCCAGCCGCAGTTCCATTCCGGTACAAAGAAACTCCGCGGAATGGAGGCTCTTGTTAGGTGGCGCGATGAAGAAAAGGGTTTTATAGCTCCTTCTGTATTCATTCCCATTGCCGAAAAGAACGGTTCGATCATTCCTATCGGTAATTTCGTGCTCGATAATGCGATCAAGCAGCTGGCCGAGTGGGAGAAGAAATACGAAATAGACTTTACAATGTCTGTTAATATCTCTGCGGTTCAGTACAAGAGAGACGATTTTGTCGACAGTGTTATCGAGGTGATCGATAAGTATAAAGTGGATCCTCAAAACATAGAGCTTGAGATAACAGAGAGCGTGCTTATCGAAGATTTTGAAATAGTTACCGATAAACTGATCAAGCTCAGGAAACGAGGGATAAAGATATCCCTGGATGATTTCGGAACAGGATATTCATCTCTTTCATATCTGATGAAGATGCCAATTGACACTCTAAAGATAGATAAGAGCTTTGTTGATTCGGCACTTTCGAACGACTCGACTCATATTATAATTGAATCGATTCTCAATATGTCCTCCAACATGGGATTCGAATCCATCGCAGAGGGAGTTGAGAGCGAGCAGCAGTACAACTATCTGAATGAAATAGGCTGCAATGTTATACAGGGATTTTATATGGGCAGACCTCTTCCTGCGACAGAGATCGAGAAAATACTTGACAGTAAAACCGAAGTTTGAGTTTTAGATGGGTAAGAATCTATATATTGCGGAGAAACCTAGCGTAGCAAGGGAATTCGCAAATGCTTTAAAAGAGAATATGAGAAGCTCCGACGGATATCTGGAGAGCGAAAACAGCGTCGTCACATGGTGTGTTGGTCACCTTGTGACGATGAGTTATCCTGAGGTTTATGATGAAACCCTGAAAAGATGGGCGCTTTCATCCATACCTTTTATTCCGGAAGAGTTTAAGTATGAAGTCATTCCTTCCGCTTCCAAGCAGTTTAAGATAGTAAAGGGTTTGCTTAACAGGGAAGATGTGGAGCGTATCTATATCTGCACCGACTCGGGACGCGAAGGAGAATATATCTACAGACTGGTCGATAAAATGGCAGGCGTCGGCAATAAGGAAAGACGCCGGGTATGGATAGACTCTCAGACGGAAGAAGAGATCCTGAGGGGTATACGCGAAGCCAAAGACTGGTCTGAATATGACGCACTTTCTGCTGCGGCGTATCTGCGCGCAAAAGAAGACTATCTGATGGGCATCAATTTCACGCGTGCTCTATCCCTTAAATACGGATACAAGATCAAAGAATTCCTTGGACGCGACAAAAGCGTTATAGCAGTTGGCCGTGTCATGACCTGTGTGCTTGGTATCATTGTTCAAAGAGAACGAGAGATAAGATCATTCACCAAGACACCGTTTTACCGAGTTATAGGTAATTTCTCATTGTGCGGACACACATTTACAGGTGAATGGCGAGCGGTGGAAGGTTCTCATTTCTATCAGTCTCCCAAGCTTTATAAAGAGAACGGATTCAAGACAAAGGAGGATGCGCAGGGGCTTATAAATGCGCTTTCAAAGCCATGTATCAATCCAGAAACCGGCACCGAAGAAATGCGCCCCTGTGTGATAGATTCATCATCCAACAAAAAGGAAACCAAGAATGCGCCTCTTTTATATAACCTGGCCGAACTGCAAAACGACTGCTCAAAGTACTTCAAGATAAGTCCCGACCAGACTCTGGCAATTGCTCAGGAGCTTTACGAAAAGAAGCTTACTACTTATCCGAGAACAGATGCGAGAGTACTTTCCACTGCTGTAGCCAAGGAGATCACGAAGAATCTGAGCGGACTCAAAGGTTATGGAATATGTGCGCCGATAGCTACGGAGATACTTGAGAAAGAACAGTACAAAGGTCTTGAAAAGACGAGATATGTAAATGATAAGCAGATAACTGATCATTATGCGATCATCCCGACAGGTCAGGGACTTGGCGCACTTTCATCGCTGAATCCGACATCCGCAAAAGCATATGAGATGATCGTAAGACGTTTCCTTGCAATATTCTATCCGCCTGCCTTGTACCGCAAATACGCTGTAGTTACAAAGATCGCGGGAGAAAAGTTCTTTGCAAATTTTAAGGTGCTGGAAGATGAAGGGTACCTTAAGGTGATGGATTATTCCTTTAAAAAGAGCATTGAAGAGAATGCCGGGGATAAGGATAAAAAGTCCGGAAACGATAAGGAAGACAGCGAAGCCAAGGATGAAAAGGAGAATGCTTCGGAGTCGGAAGAGATAGAGACAGATGATGCAGGCCTTCTTGAAGAACTAAAAAAGGCCAAGCCCGGTAGTGAAGTTAAAGTTGAAGGTTATGAGCTAAAGGAAGGCGAGACTTCCCCACCGAAAAGATACAATTCCGGAAGCATTATCCTTACGATGGAAAATGCCGGCCAGTTCATAGAAGATGACGAGCTGAGAAGCCAGATAAAAGGAAGCGGTATCGGAACAAGTGCCACCAGAGCCGAGATCCTCAAAAAGCTTCTGACAAACGAATATATCGCTCTTAACAAAAAGACACAGATCCTTACACCTACTTTACTGGGCGAAGCCATATACGATACGGTGGATCATTCGATCAGGTCACTACTTAATCCATCCCTTACGGCAAGCTGGGAAAAAGGACTGACAGGAGTGGCCGAAAAGGAGATCGAGCCGGATGAGTATATGAAGAAGCTTTCGGACTATGTGACCAAGTGGACAAACGCAGTAAAATCAATGAATAATCAGAGCGATATAATTGCCTGTGTCAAGTATACAAGTCAGTTTTATTCGGGAGGAAAAAAGAAAAGTCCGAAAAATTAACAAAATTTAATTTTTTTTCTCAAAAAGCGTTGATATTGTGATGCAATTGTGATAACATACTATATGTTGATTTAATACTTTCTTTAAGAAAAGGAGAAAAGAAGATGAACAGCAATAATAAAGGTTTAAGCATTGCGGCTATGGCATGCGGTATCGCAGGACTTGTTTTGTGTTGGGTTTATGGTATAGGCTTAGCCCCTGCTATAGTTGGTGTTATTCTTTCCAAGAAAGCTGTTGAGCAGGGAGGAGAGAATAATTTCAATAAAGCAGGTAAGATTTGTGGATGGGTAGGTATCGGCCTCAGTATTGCAGGCGCAGCAATTTGGATCACAGTTTGTGCTTGCATTACTTGTCAAGCCGGCGCCGCTGGATGCGCAAGTGCGTTGTCATCATATTCATAATATATGATAACTAAAACAGACCGGTACTGTTTTTAGTACCGGTCTGTTTTCATATCCGCCGAAATATGTTTTTCTTGATAATACTTTCATAAAAATATTAATTTGTTTGTAAAGGATCAGATATGTGCCCACAGATTGTCATTTTCGGAAAAGCCATCAGTACCTATGGAGTTATCGCTTATGTAGGTTTATTACTTGTTTTTCTGTATAGTTTTCTTGTAAACAGAAAAAGTATCCGCAAGAATGATTTTTCCAGCAGGGGTATATATATTATTTTTGCTGCCGGTTTTGGTGCGATATTTGCATTTATTCTGTATCAGCTCACAGTATTAAAGTATACTATGGAAGGCTTAAAATACTTGTTCAGAGATTTTGAGAAGTTTAAAAGCTATTTATCCGGTGGTATTGTGTTCTACGGGGGCATGATAGGGATTTTTATTGGTCTTATTGTTTACACAAAGGTTTTCCGGGAAGATACCCGAGAATGGCTTATGACATCCGTTCCCGCTATTCCAATGTTTCACGCACTCGGAAGAGTCGGCTGTGTGTTCGGAGGATGTTGTTTTGGAGTTGTGGATAAGGTGACCGGCGTGGTTGGAACCCTTAATCCCGAGACAGGATATTATGACAGGGGAGCGAATGCATTATTCCATAACGGCGATATTTATAATGCGCAGATAGGCTGTTATACAATGCCTATTCAGCTTTACGAATCTATAGGACTGCTATTGATTTTTATCATACTTTTGGTTAATCTGTTTATACAGGGTCTTAAGCCGTATTATTACAGGCCCATGGGTATATATTTTGTTTTATACGGTACTTTGAGGTTTATTCTGGAATTCTGGCGCGGCGATCTTATCCGCGGGATCTGGGGACCTTTCTCCACCTCGCAGTGGATAAGCCTGTTTATTGTTCCCTTCGGAATTTATTGCCTTGTATGTCCCACATCAAAGAATATTCTTGAAAAGTGCTATACAGCTAAGAAAAAGAATAAGAAGAATATAAATCCAGAAGATAATAGTATAAGCGAAGAAGTAAAAAATGATTCTGTAAAAGAGTGATTCAGTCTTATATAAAAAGAGGAGGATTTAAAATGTTTTGTCCAAATTGCGGTACAAAAAACGATGATGACGCTTTGTTTTGCGCCAACTGTGGTACAAAACTTGAAGTTCCTGCAGCAGCACCTGCGCCTGCGCCCGTAGCAGAGCCTGCACCTGCACCTGTTGTAGAGCCTACGCCGGCACCCATAGCAGAGCCCACACCTGCACCTGTTGTAGAGCCTGCGTCGGCGCCCATAGCAGAACCCGCACCTGCACCTGTAGTGGAGCCTGCACCTGCACCTGTTGTAGAGCCCGCACCTGCACCTGTTGTAGAGCCCGCGCCTGCTCCCGTAGCAGAGCCTGCGCCGGCACCCGTAACTCCGGATCCTATTCCGCATACTGCCGAGCCTATCGGGGTGACAGTAGCTGCGCCTGCGGCTGAAACTGTTCCAGTTGCGGCTCCCGTTGTAGAACCTGTTCCTCAGGCAGCACCGATCCCCCAGGCAGCACCGGTTGCACCTCAGGCCAATACTGTTCCCCAGGCAGCACCGATCCCTCAGGCGGCTCCCATTCCTCAGG
>DFKZ01000131.1:7102-8378 GCA_002373975.1 Lachnospiraceae bacterium UBA3632
CTCAGGCGGCTCCCATTCCTCAGGCTGCACCTGTTAATCAGGCTCAGCCCTCTGGTACTGTTAACGGTGAGGGCAAGTCCAAGTTTAAGTTTAAGCCATGGATGTTTATTGCAGGCGGCGGTGCATTGATCTTACTCATCGCCATTATCGTGGGTGTTATAGTTGCAGCCACCAAGCTCGGCGGCTGCAACGGCAAAGTAACCGGATCCTTCAGTACTTTCTATGATCCCGCAGAGGATATTACATACATTTTCTATAATGAGAAGAATTTTAAGAACTGGTTTGAAGGCGAAGTATATATCGTACAACAGAATGACGACAATACGGTAGCTCTTCTGATGGATGATGAAGATACGATGTACTATGCCACATCTTCATACAAGATGGATATCGTTGATTACAACATAAAGAGCAGCAGATACACCCTGTCGTATGACGGATCGACTATTGCTTATCTTGATAACGACAATACTCTGTATACATATAGCATCAAGAACGGCCGTAAGAACACTGTTGCTTATGATGTATCATCCACCCCTGTACTTTCACCTAGAGGAAAGGCGCTTCTTTTCAATATAGAAGATGACGGCGATGATACGCTTTATGCTTATAACGGCAGGAAGGATTATAAACTTACCAGAGACGTTCTTCCCATAGCCATCTCGGATGATATGAAGTATATTTATTATGCAGATCCCGAGAAAAAAGCTATTTATATTACAGACAGGAATTCCAATTCAAACAAGCTTTCAGGTGATCTTGCCGAATACTACTTCACATTCAACAATGATCTTTCTCAGATCCTGTTTACTACTGATTCGGGACTCTATATCTCGGAAAGAGGAAGAGATAAGGTTAAGATCAGCGGATCTTATTCAGGTTTGGATCTTGTTACATCAAGAAACGGCTATCAGGCAAGAGGTTTCAATACTATATTTTCCGATAATATGAGCAGCTATACTCTTTGCTTCCATTATCCTATTGCAACCTTTGCAAATCAGGTCTGCTATGCTAATACCGGTGATTCCTACGAAGTATTCAGGCTTACCAGAGACTGGCAGAGTGAGAAGCTTTGCGGCGGTATGGATTATTTCATGGTAGATAAGAATGCTTCAGTGCTTTATTATACATCTTCGGATGATACTCTTTACAGAGTAAGGCTCGGTGCAAAAGCTGCCTCAGACAAGATCAGAGATGATGTATATGATTTCACCATTACCAGCAACGGTGCAGAAGTATTCTTTATAGATGAAGATGAAGCACTCTATATTCAGAA
>DFKZ01000051.1 GCA_002373975.1 Lachnospiraceae bacterium UBA3632
CCGGCAGATTGGGAATGTATTAATCGATTGAAGATGTATTTGAGGATCACCATGCGCGGACACATGCATGGGGAAGATTGATTCGGAGGTCTGTTATAGACAAATTGAGATATATTTCGGGAACTGAACCGGCAGAAGATATCTGTTTCAATGAACTTTTATACCGAGGCAACATGAAGTTTCGCATGACTGATGCAAAGTTGTATTACTATTATATGCGACCGGGTTCTGCAACGAATTCTCCCATGGGACGGGGCATTGTGAGCGCAGCATCGGTGCTATTAGAGTATTTGAAGACGCTTGAAGATGCAGAAAGACGCGAAAGAATTATTAAACGCTGCTATAAATGTGTTCTGTCTGCCCGGTATAGTGAGATGTTCTCGATGGATTATAGAGATACCAAAAAGAAGTGCAAAGACCTGCTAAAACAATTAGAGAGATATCTGCCTGAGCTTAAGGCAGGGGACAGATTGGTTATGTGGGGGCTTGCCAAATTCCCTCCCGTCTACCGGGCGTGGAGAATTCTGGGTGATCCGAGTTTGCTTAAATATGAGAGGAACTGTAAAAGAGCCAGAAATGAGCATAGGAAACAAAAAAGAAATAAATGAATCAACACAAAAATTGAATAATGGGCAGCTTCAAATAGCTTTAAAAACACTGGCGATACTCTTTGGCGCTATTGTGATAGCAGTTTTTACCGGGTTAATACGCGGTCAGCTTATAAATGTTCATAATTATTCTGTTCCTGTTCGTTCATCCGGCAAACTAAGAATTGTAGCAATCACAGACCTTCACGGGTGTATGCTCGGTAATAATCAGGAGCGAATTGTCAGCAGGGTGCAGAATGCAGAACCGGATATAATTGTATACCTTGGTGATATGGTAGAACGAAGCCGTGCGGCAGAGTCGGCGGAATCGCTTGAAATTCTCACTCGAAGGCTCATTCAGATTGCGCCTGTGTACTATGTGGATGGGAACCATGAGGGGGACGTGAGGGACAATGAGCCGGAGTTATACGAAGAGCTAAACGCGGCGCTTGGCGAGATGGGTGCCGTGCAGCTTGAAAATGAAACTTCTCAGTTCGTACTTGATGATGGAAATGTTGTGAATCTGTGCAGCATCACGACTCATTATAACTGGGAGAAAAAAGATAATAACATTGTGGCAGACCTGCGAGAGCGTGAGGGCATCAATGTTTTGTTGTGCCATTATCCGGAATCTGTTATCTGGTATAGAGCATTTTTAGACGGTGGTCTGGATCTCGCCCTGTGTGGGCACACTCACGGTGGGCTGATACGTATACCGCTCAAAGGCGGCATGTATGCCCCGGAGTGGGGATGGTGGCCAATGTACGATCTTGGTGAATATCCGATTTATTCCGATACTGACTGGCATCACTACGGAGGCGGAAAAGGTTCGGAATACTGGGGAACGATGATTATTTCCGGCGGGCTTGCAGGTGAACATGGTGTTCCAAGAATAAACAATCCGATGGAGATATCAGTGGTGGATGTTGGGTGAGGCCCAGGTATGCATTAAAGAGAACAGGAAGAGGACCTATGAATAAGTACAAAGAGCGTTTTAATCAGCGGCTTCGGAATGATACACATGTGCGAATGCTGTCAGACGATGAGCTTGCTTGTGTTCAGCAATTATACCTACAGATGGTGGGAGATATTGTTAAAACCTGTAAAGAAGATGGTATATTCATGACGCTCAGTGGAGGATCTGTGCTGGGGGCAATCAGACACAAAGGCTTTATTCCCTGGGATGACGATATGGATATTAATATGCCAAGAAGAGATTTTGAACGCTTGAAAGATCGTTTCGATGAACTCTTTCAGGGAAAGTACGTATTTCGTGCGCCGAACCATCTTCCGCACAGCGGATATCGCTGCGGAAAATTTGATAACCCGAAGGTGAAAATATGGGATGCATCCGGATTACGGCATGGCTTGACAATAGATGTGTTTGTGCTTGAGGACCTGCCGGATTCTCCTGTGATGCGTTTTATACGTGGAATTCGCTCGGAATTCTGGCGGATAATTGCCGGGCTGGTTTTTGAATATGAAAGTTTTCGAATTGTTCGCTCTTGTGATAGCAGAATTGGCTTTGGAAGAAAAGTTTGTTTACTTGCAGGGAAGCTTTTATCATTCAGAAAATCCGAGAAATACTTTGACAAAGTAGACCGCGTAAATCAATATCAAAATGAAAAATCGGAATTTGTGGGTATTCCCAGTGGCCGTCTGCATTATTTTGGTGAAATCTATCGTCGCGAGTGGATGATGAAAGCCAAGTGGGTTCCGTTTGAAAACCTGATCCTCCCGATTCCCAAAGGATACAAAATGTATCTTAAGACGCTCTATGGAGATTATATGACAATCCCTCCTGAAGAAAAGCGAGAGCATCATTATATCAGGTCCATTGAGTTTGGCGATTAAGCAGAAAATCGATAAGGGAGATTATCAGAGCACTTCATGGCAGATATGCAGTATAAAACACAGCGTTATGACAAGAATAGAGTTATCTTCTCGTTGATTGAAGAAGCTTTATTCAATAAGAAATCGACACCAATTGAATATCCGACAGACATAGATTTCTGGGAAGAGATTT
>DFKZ01000072.1:0-124 GCA_002373975.1 Lachnospiraceae bacterium UBA3632
TCCTGCATATCGTGATAGTGGTTCTCAAGAGTCTGGCAAACCTTGATGAACTCAGCATATGCTTCAGGGAACTCCTGCTCCATCTGTGCGATGGGCATGGGAGTACGAACACCTGCAACAACGT
>DFKZ01000072.1:211-469 GCA_002373975.1 Lachnospiraceae bacterium UBA3632
GGAACTCACCCATGAGCTTCTTCTCTCCGGTTGCGGGGTCACGAGTGAATGCAACACCTGTTCCGGACTCGTTGTTAAGGTTACCGAATACCATGGGCATAACGTTTACTGCGGTACCCCATGAGTAAGGGATGTCGTTGTCACGACGATATACGTTTGCACGGGGGTTGTCCCATGAACGGAATACAGCCTCGATAGCGAGCTTAAGCTGCTCTACGGGATCTGAAGGGAAATCCTTGCCAAGCTGCTTCTTGTACT
>DFKZ01000072.1:536-14549 GCA_002373975.1 Lachnospiraceae bacterium UBA3632
TGAACTGCTCTGCGAGCTCCTTGAGATCGGCAGCGGTAAGATCTACGTCAAACTTAACGCCCTTCTTCTCCTTCATAGCATCGATGAGCTGCTCGAAATACTTCTTACCTACTTCCATTACGACGTCAGAGAACATCTGAATGAAACGTCTGTAAGAGTCATAAACAAAACGCTCAAAAGCGGGATCGGGGTTTCCTGCGATCATAGCTGCAACAACTTCATCATTAAGTCCGAGGTTGAGGATGGTATCCATCATACCGGGCATTGATGCTCTTGCGCCTGAACGAACGGAAACAAGAAGAGGATTCTTAAGATCGCCAAACTTCTTGCCGTTAAGCTCCTCCATCTTTTTAACATACTCCATGGTCTGAGCCATGATCTCGTCGTTGATCTTACGACCGTCTTCGTAATACTGAGTACAAGCCTCAGTTGTGATAGTAAAGCCCTGGGGAACAGGAAGACCGATGCCTGTCATCTCGGCAAGGTTAGCACCCTTACCACCGAGAAGATTACGCATGGTCATGTCGCCTTCGCTAAACATGTAAACCCACTTCTTTGCCATTTGCGTTTTTCCTCCTAAACAAAACATAAATTATTCGTGATCAAGCGCTACCCATTTTTGAGCGCACATATCTATATTATCATAGGACATTAAAAACGCAAGAAAAATCTTTCATAATTTTTCTTGCGTTTTCTTTTGATTTTTATGCCATTTTACTTAAAGATTTATCTAACCTTGATTTTTATATTTCCGCTGGATGTTTCAGCGTGAAGAGTACCATTCTTTTCTCCCGCATCGTCACCCGGAAGTGTAACGATACCCGAGCTGCTGTGTGCAGTTATTTCCTTATTGGTAAGAAGCTCTGCACTTATGATGCCCGAAGAAGCATTAAGCTCCAATACCGCTGCATCACATCCCGTAAGATGGATGTTTCCGGATGAAGTCTTTGCGTTAATCTCTCCTCCCACCACTACATCATCAAACTTTGTTCCTCCGGATGTGCGGGTACTGGTGAGGTTCTTTGCGATCTGCGCTTTCTCTACAGAAGTGTTTCCGCTGTTTCCGTCTATCTTGACATTTTCAGCCTTGATATTGTTAAAGATTATATTTCCGCTTGTATTCTTGGCATTAAGCTCTGAAGTATTAAGATTGGTCACCTTGATATTTCCGCTTGTGGCTTCGATCCTGGTATTGGAGGCATTTACATCCTCACAGTTCACATTACCGCTCTTTGCGCTGAGATCGAGATTTCCTTTTACATCCGAGCTGAACTTAATATTTCCGCTTGTCAGGCTGACATATGCGGTATCAAACAAAAATCCATTCTCAACCACAACATTTCCCGAATTGCCTTCGGTATAAAAATCTGCGTATTCATTCCCGGGAAGATATACATCCACTTTGGGGTTAGAGAATGAAAAGATCATTAAATTCCATGTTCTCTCATCCCTGACGGTAACCTTCAATGTATCGTTGTCCACACCTGCGGTATACTCAAATCCCTTGGGAACCGAAATATCCACTCTGGCCTTTCCGTCTGTAGCGTGGTGGTATTCCACATTACAGCTGTCAGATTCCACCCTGATATTCTTAAAGCTCTCCGAAATATTAAATGTTTCTTCCATCTGTTCCTCCTCGGTGGTAATGTTCTCGATGTTAAACGCGGAGGTTGCAAGTGCTGCCGCACCTAACCCGATTCCGCCTACCATGAGTCCCCCTGCTACTATAAGTGCTATATATTTTCCTTTCATCTTTCCTCTCCTTTTATATCACCGGCTGTTCTTTATTATCACCTGTGATTACTGTTTTGTCTTCGATCTTCGCTGCCGGTTCCTCTTCCTTATCGCCCGCGGTTTTCGATCCGGACTCATTTTTGCTTTCATTTCTTCTGTCCGCCTCCGCATCTTTCTTATTGCGTACAAAGAGGGATTTGATCCCGGTGATTATACTCTTGCTGAGCTTTAGCATCCCCTTCGCTATTATATTGCACAGGAAGAAGAATGGGATCGATACTCCTGCGCAGAAAAGACCTGCACCCACAAGAATGAATCCATATTGTCCCAATCCTTTTGCAAATGCGGCGATTCCCATAACCACTCCGCAGATACCGCCAAGCACCAGACACAGATCGATAACGTAAAAACAAATGATCAGTATCCAGAAAACAAAATAGAATGTAAGTGCCAGCACTGCAGCTGTGATACCAAGCGCCAGTCCCACCGGGAACCATATGGGTGAACCTGCCGCTATCAGCGCGATCTCCCAGCCTTTAAGCTTTCTCTCGGGTTTGATCTTCTTTACCTTCTCGCTGACGATCTTCTTAAGAGGTATATCCTCGAGGATCCTGTCGGATATCTCTTTGACTTCTCCCAGGCCAGCGACAGCTTCGTCTTCCGACAATCCGTCTTCTACTCGATCATCCACCATCTCAGAATAAAAATCAAGCGATCTTTTTAATTCTTCCTCGGGAAGTCCCGCAAGTCTTTCCTTCAGGGCATTCAAAAGCTGTTCTTTATTCATCTTCCTTGCCCTCCTTTGTAACGAATTTATAGATCATCATGATCTCTTTCCACTCCTCTTTAAAGGCTTCGATCCTGTCAAGCCCCGCCTGCGTGATGTGATAGTACTTTCTGAGCCTGCCGTTATGCTCGGCACTTCTTACCGTAAGGAGCTCGCTTGTTTCAAGGCGCCTCAGGATCGGATATAATGTCGACTCTGATATTTCAACATAAGGACTGATGTCTTTAATTATCTGATATCCATAGGAATCTTCATTTTTGATAGCTGCAAGGACACATACGTCAAGCAGTCCCCGCTTTAACTGTATTTCCATCTTCTATCCTCCCATTTCGCATCCGTTTGTATTCACCTTTTCACTCGCAAGCGAAATGTGTCGGATGCGACACAAGGTGTCGCGTAAAAAAGCTTCGCTTTTTCACAGCATACCTCCTTTCGCGTTATACTATACATCGCATAGTATAATATGTCAAGTAGTATTATGCAAAAAACAGTATTTTTTTACGATACATATTTTCTTTGATTGTTGGCGGGAACTGTGCTATGATACTATGGCTACAGGAAAACACCTCATTGCAGACAACTGCGATATATAGAGAAATAGAAGTTTTAGGGAGGCTCCTTGATGGGAGTTAAAGTCGGGCTGGTCCTTGCCGGAGGAATGGCAAAGGGCGCATACGAAGTAGGAGTTTTAAAAGCTATAACTAATTTCATTCCCAAGGAAGCGATCACTTCCATGAGCTGCGCTTCCATCGGAGTGCTTAACGGCTATGCCTTTGAGCAGGGAAAGCTTGCCGAGGCAGAGGAATTGTGGAAAGAGCTGTGCATCGATGACAATCGTCTGTTTATCAGCCAGATATTAAGAAGCTGCATCATACAGGAGGATATAAAAAAAATCTACAACCCTTCGAAGGGCTTTGACAGGAATTTCTACATATCTCTCCTCGACTATACCCATATGAAGCTTGTATATAAGAATCTTAGGAAGGAAGATCCGGAAAAGATCGGCCCCTATCTTAAAGCAAGTGTGAGCATGCCCATTTATAACACCTCAGTCAAGATCGACAAAACCAGATACTACGACGGAGCCATAATCGACAACATCCCGGTTTATCCTCTTATGGCGAAGAAACTCGATTACATTATCTGCGTTTACTTCGATACCTACAGTTATCGCTTTGAAAGCCGGAATTTTGACAGCAAGATAATCCACCTCACATTCCCGGATGACGCATTTGTAAAGCACTCTCTCATTTTTAAGAAGGAAAACATCCACAACATGATCGTCCGCGGCTATGACAGGACGAATTATCTGTTTAAGAAAATAATAGGAAATGATTACACGGATATAGAATCTATCCGTCATGAAATAATAAACCGTGATGATGACATCCGGATACGTATCACCGGTGAAGTCCTCACCACGGGCTTTAACAAATTCTCACAAAAACTTCTCAGGAAGGATATAAGATAAGCTATCCTCTTTTTGCAAAAAATTCTCCAAGCTTTTCGAGGAGCTCGTTTCTGGTGACATTCTTGAGGAAGTACCCTTCGGGCTTTAATGCCACTACCTGCATAACGCTCTCTTTGTCCCCCTTTCCGGTAAGAAATATTACCGGAATATTTTTTGTCTCTTCATCCGCACGGAGCATGCTGAGCACCTGCGGACCGGTGGTAACAGGCATCTCGTGGTCGAGAAGGATAAGATCGACCTTATTTCCCGCCAGCCATTTGATGGCCTGCAGACCGGAATTTGCCATCGATACTTTGTATTCATCGCGAAGCCACTCTCTTATAAGACTTAGATATGTGGCATCGTCATCAACAACAAGGATTCTCTTTTTGAACTCTCCCTCTTTTATCTTTCCGAATACTTCCGTCACAGTCTGAATGTATGATTCATTGTCGAGGGGGCGATGGAACACTTTATAAAGATACTCTCCGGGAAGATTATCCGTTGCGATCCTGGCATCTTCCGCGTCACCGATAAGGATAAGCTGTCTGTCGTTCTCAATATCCATCAGCTTATCGCAAAGGAACCTTGTTACTTCACCGGCGATCCTTTCTCCCGATTCCAGATAGTATGTAAGGAGTGAGTATTTATTCCAGTTATTATTGATGTCATTAACCGTAGCCGGTACAAACTTTGCCTCTATTCCCGCATCATTCAGCTTCTTTACCAGCACGCGGATAATGAATGTTTCCTTTAATCCGAGGACCATTACTTTATGCTCGATCATAACCTTCTCCAGTTTAATTATATGATTTACATAAGTACACCAATCAAATCTATTATACAAAAAAAATCCTGCTTCGCAAATAGAAATTACTATTTTTGCAAAGCAGGATATTATTTGTTTTGATGCTTTATAAAGATGCGATATCAACCAGCTCCAGTTTTTCCTGGGCCATCGCATTTTCAAGTGCGCGAGCCAGTGCATTTGCAGTATCCATGGCAGTTATGCAATAGACTCCTGTCTCGATGGCATTTCGTCTGATGATGAATCCGTCTCTTGTTTTATCGCGTCCCTGAGTAGGAGTGTCTATAACAAGATCTATCCTGTGGCCGAGAATAAGGTCCATTACCGTAGGACTTTCCTGGTGGATCTTGTTGACTTTTCTGGCCTTTATACCGGCCTCGTTAAGAGCGGCAGCGGTGGATCTGGTGGCATAGATGATATATCCCAGCTTTTCAAATCTTTTTGCCACCTTGATGGCTTCTCCCTTGTCCGCATCCTTTACGGTGATTATCATCTGTTTGTGCTTGGGAAGCTGCACTCCGGCTCCAAGGAATGCTTTATAAAGCGCTTCGTCAAAATTCTTTGATATTCCGAGGCATTCTCCCGTAGACTTCATTTCAGGCCCTAAGCTTATCTCCGCACCTCTTATCTTCTCAAAAGAGAATACCGGCATCTTAATTGCGTAATAATCGGCCTCAGGCTGAAGACCGGGCTTATATCCCAGCTCCTTTATCGTCTTCCCGATGATCACTTCCGTAGCAAGGTCAACGATGGGGATCCCCGTCACCTTGCTGATATAAGGAACGGTCCTTGAGGATCTGGGGTTGACCTCTATAACATACACATCCTCATCTATAGCGATAAACTGGATGTTTATCATACCCTTTACGTGTAGTGCTTTTGCCAGACGCCTCGTGTATTCCGCGATCTTATCCTTGATAAGCCTTCCGATAGTGGGAGCGGGATAAACCGAGATAGAATCTCCTGAGTGGATTCCCGTCCTCTCGATATGTTCCATGATCCCCGGAATCAGTATGTCCGTTCCGTCACATACCGCATCAACTTCGATCTCCTTACCCTGCAGGTATTTATCTACCAGGATGGGATGATCCTGCGCTATGCGGTTAATGATCTCCATGAACTCTTCTATTTCCTGATCGTTCGTGGCTATCTGCATTCCCTGTCCGCCAAGCACGTAGGAAGGGCGTACCAATACGGGATATCCCAGCCTGTTAGCCACTTCCTTGGCTTCCTCGGCAGTGTAGACAGTACCTCCCGCGGCGCGAGGTATACCGGTCTCCTGTAATATCTTGTCGAAGAGTTCTCTGTCCTCTGCAGCGTCCACATCCTCCGCTTTGGTTCCAAGGATGGGAACACCTATTCTCATAAGATGCTCCGTCAGCTTTATGGCAGTCTGTCCGCCAAACTGTACAACCGCTCCGTCGGGCTTTTCGATGTCAACGATAGCTTCAACATCCTCATTGGTAAGCGGCTCAAAGTACAGCTTGTCTGCAATGTCAAAGTCGGTGGATACGGTCTCCGGATTGTTGTTGATGATTATGGTTTCATATCCGGCTTTAGCAAATGCCCATGTGGCATGTACCGAGCAGTAATCGAACTCTATTCCCTGTCCGATCCTTATAGGTCCGGAACCGAGTACGAGTACTTTTTTCTTTCCCTCGGTCTTTCTGGCTTCGTTCTCTCCGCCGTATACGGAATAATAATAAGGGGTGGCCGCATCAAATTCCGCAGCGCAGGTATCAACTATCTTGTAGACCGGAGTGATGCCTTTTTCTCTTCTGAGAGAAAGGATCTCCTCTTCCTTTTTGCCGGTAAAACGCGCGATCACATTATCGGGGAATTCCAGTCTTTTTGCTTCTTTCAGAAGTTCTTCGCTCAGCTCTTTGCCGGATGTTTTGACTTCCTCGAGAGCGTACTCTGTTTTTACGATCCTGTTTATCTTATCTATGAACCATTCGTCTATCATGGTGATCTCGTGAATGGTCTTATAGTCGATTCCTTTTCTGAGAGCCTCGGCAATTACCCAGATACGCATATCATCGACTGTCTTAAGTCTCTCTTTGAGTTCCTCCGCATCAAGGGATGAAAAGTCATAGCTTCTTAAGCAGTCCACATGCTGTTCAAGGGATCTGATTGCTTTCATCAGCGCTCCCTCAAAATTATTGCAGATACTCATTACCTCACCGGTCGCCTTCATCTGTGTGGTGAGGCTTCTCTTTGCGGTGATGAATTTATCGAAGGGAAGGCGCGGCATCTTTACAACGCAGTAATCAAGCGCAGGCTCAAAAGATGCGTATGTCTTTTTGGTGATCGCATTTTTGATCTCATCAAGAGTAAAGCCAAGAGCGATCTTGGCGGCAACCTTTGCGATAGGATATCCCGTTGCCTTTGAGGCAAGTGCCGACGAGCGTGATACTCTGGGGTTAACTTCTATTACACAGTACTCAAAGCTGGTGGGATGAAGGGCAAACTGTACGTTGCATCCGCCTGTTATCTTCAGCTCAGATATTATCTTGAGTGCAGAAGTGCGGAGCATCTGGTACTCTTTGTCCGAAAGTGTCTGCGAGGGAGCCACAACTATTGAATCTCCCGTATGCACTCCGACAGGATCGATATTTTCCATGTTGCAGACGGTGATAACGTTTCCTGCACTGTCGCGCATCACCTCATATTCGATCTCTTTCCAGCCTGCGATGCAACGCTCAACAAGCACCTCTCCCACTCTGGAAAGTCTGAGTCCGTTTTCGAGTATCTCTTCAAGCTCTGTCTGATTATGGGCTATTCCTCCTCCCGATCCGCCCAGTGTATATGCGGGCCTTAATACAACGGGATAGCCTATGCTGTTGGTGAATCTGATTCCGTCCTCTACGCTCTTAACAACAAGCGAAGCAGCCACAGGCTCACCTATGCGTTCCATCAGGTCTTTGAATTCCTGGCGTCCTTCGGCGTTTCTGATGGTCTCTGCAGTGGTTCCCAGAAGGGTTACATTATGCTCTTTAAGGAATCCCGATTCTTCAAGCTCCATTCCAAGGTTTAGACCTGCCTGGCCTCCCAGGGTGGGAAGAATGGAATCCGGTTTTTCCTTTTCGATTATCTGCTCCAGCACAGGTACCGTGAGGGGCTCTATATAAACCTTGTCCGCTATATTTTTGTCCGTCATAATGGTGGCGGGATTGGAGTTAACGAGGATAACCTCCACGCCTTCCTCCTTAAGAGAGCGGCAGGCCTGAGTTCCGGCGTAATCAAATTCCGCCGCCTGTCCGATCACTATCGGACCGGAACCTATTACCATTACGCGTTTTACATTTTCATTCTTAGGCATAATTATCTGTCCTTCATCATCTTTATAAATCTGTCAAACAGGTATCCGGAATCCTGCGGGCCGGGGCAGGCCTCGGGGTGGAACTGTACGGTAAATATGTTCTTTCCCGTGTACTTAAGACCCTCATTGGTCCCATCATTGACATTTATGAATGCCGGAACCGCTGTTTTCTCATCCAGCTTATCTGTATCAACCACATATCCGTGATTCTGAGAGGATATATACACCCTTCCGGTTGCCAGATCCTTTACGGGATGGTTCCCTCCTCGGTGTCCGTATTTTAACTTGTGTGTATCCGCTCCCGTAGCAAGTGCCATCAGCTGATGTCCAAGACATATCGCAAATATCGGAATGTCACTGTCATAGAGTTTCTTAATCTCATCTATGATGGGTCCGCAGTCCTTCGGATCTCCCGGTCCGTTTGAAAGCATGATCCCGTCGGGCTTATCCGCCAGTATCTCCTCTGCCTTTGTCAGTGCGGGGTATATCGTAACGTCGCATCCTCTGGCTGCAAGCGAAGCTGCTATGTTTTTCTTGGCGCCGAAGTCAAAGAGCGCAACTTTGAGGCCTGCTCCGTTAAGCTCGGTCACAAGGGACGGTCTCTTTTCTCTCTCCCCCTTCTCAAAAGCCTCTTTGTCAAATATCGAAAGCCCGGAAACCGGACCGTTCTCGGAAAGGTCCTTTGATCCCATCACCGTATATTTTTCGTGGCAGGTGACCTTTTCCACCACTTTGCCTGTGGTATAAGCCTTCATTTTCGGAGTCAGCTCATCGATGCTGAAATTTTCATTCGTTGTAATGCAGCCGTTCATGGTTCCTTTTTCTCTTAGGATCCTGGTCAGCTGTCTTGTGTCGATGCCTGTGATCCCGGGAATTCCCTGCTCTTCCATAAACTGCTGAAGCGTGCAGTCACATCTGAAGTTGCTTGGATGTTCCGCAACTTCTCTCACTATAAATCCGTCGGGCCATGCCTGTCTTGATTCCATATCTTCATAGCATACACCGTAATTGCCTATGAGCGGATATGTCATGCACACAGCCTGTCCCGCGTAGGAAGGGTCTGTCAGCACTTCAAGGTAGCCTGCCATCGAAGTGTTGAACACTATCTCGCTTATCACTTCCTTTTCTGCGCCGAAGTGAGTTCCTTCAAACACAGTTCCGTCTTCCAGTATCAAATAAGCCTTCATTATGATCTCCTAAAAAATCGCCGATTAAACGCACCTCCCCCTTGGTCCTACTCCTTCGTAGAGAAGCCGATAATCGGCGGTATTTACATTATATTTATCTTACAGGAAGTACTTCACACCCGCTTCAAAGATCTTCAGATCCTGCTCGCCGTAAATGTTGATCGCAACCCCTTTGCCGCGACGCTCTGCATGCGCCATCTTTCCGAAGCACCTTCCGTCGGGAGAAGTGATTCCCTCGATAGCACAGTACGATCCGTTCACATTCCACTCTTCATCCATGGAAACATTCCCGTCAAAGTCGGCATACTGAGTAGCAACCTGCCCATTCTCAAACAGCTTCTTTATCACATCCTGAGGTGCTACAAACCTTCCCTCACCATGCGATGCAGGGCTGCAGTAGGTTGCACCGGGCTCTGCAAGTGCAAGCCAGGGGCTCTTGTTCGAAACAACCTTTGTATAAACCATCTTCGAAATATGACGGCTTATGGTGTTGAACGTAAGCGTAGCGGACTCTGCGTTCTGCCCTGTGATCTCACCGTTAGGAACAAGTCCCAGCTTGATAAGAGCCTGAAATCCGTTACAGATACCAAGAGCAAGTCCGTCTCTTTCATTGAGAAGCCTTGTAACAGCTGCCTTGAGCTTTTCATTCTGGAATGCTGTCGCAAAGAACTTCGCACTTCCGTCAGGCTCATCACCTGCGGAGAATCCGCCGGGGAACATGATTATCTGCGCATTATCGATTGCATTTACATATTCATCAACAGATTCCGTTATCTGCGATCCCGTCATATTGCGGAATACCTTTGTTACCACATTTGCACCCGCGTTTTCAAATGCTCTGGCGGAATCATACTCACAGTTTGTTCCCGGGAATACGGGGATAAATACCGTAGGTTTAGCCACCTTATTCTTGCATACATAGATGCTATCCGCCTTGTAAACAGGGCTCTGCACCGCATCCTTTGACTTGGATGCCCTTGTGGGAAATACCTTTTCAAGGGTGCCTGTCCAGACTTCCTCCGCACCTCTCAATGTGATCTTCTCATCTCCGAATGCAAACTCAGGCTCCGAAGTAACCGTTCCCACAACGTCATATTCGATATCCGAAAGAGCTTCGAGTCTGTCTGCGGGAATCTCAGCCAGGATATTTCCCAGTCCGTTTTCAAAGAGTTCCTCAAGATCAAGCCCGGTATCAAACTTCACACCGAATCCGTTTCCGAATGCCATCTTTGCAGCGGCTGCAGCAATACCCTTGCTGTCCAAAGCATAAGCGGCCTTTATTATTCCCTTTCCGCTTATCTCATGTATCTTGGCGTAAAGCTCGGATACGGCTTCATACATGGGAATATCAAAATCATCCTTTTCAATTCTGAAAAGTACCAGCTTATCTCCTGCAGCTTTGAGCTCGGGTGTGATGATATCTTTGTCTTTTGCAATATCTACCGCAAAGGATACAAGTGTGGGAGGCACATCTATATCGTTGAAGGTTCCGGACATGGAATCCTTTCCCCCGATGGAAGGAAGCCCGAATCCGATCTGGGCATCATAAGCCCCCAGAAGCGCCGCAAAAGGCTGGCTCCAGCGTTCGGGATCCGATGTCATCCTGCGGAAGTACTCCTGAAATGTAAATCTTATCCTGGAAGCATCTCCTCCGCTTGCCACGATCCTTGCCATTGATTCGGTCACAGCATAGATCGCACCGTGATAAGGGCTCCAGCTTGAAAGATATGGATCGAAGCCATAGCTCATCATGGTGACGGTGTCGGTGGTCCCTTCAAGTGTGGGAAGCTTTGCTACCATCGACTGAGTCTCTGTCAGCTGATACTTGCCACCATAGGGCATAAGCACGCTGCCCGCTCCGATGGATGAGTCAAACATCTCCACAAGGCCCTTCTGAGAACATACGTTTAGATCGCGCAGAGTGGCGAGAAACGCCTGTTCAAAGCTTTCCTTTGTAACCGCATCCGCTACAGCGGGAATAGAAATCTTTTCGAAATAATTATCTTCCTCCGAAGGGATATCCACTTTAACGGATGTCTCCTGATGGGCTCCGTTGGTATCGAGGAATGATCTTTTCAGGTTAACGATGGGCTCTCCTCTCCAGTTGAGCACCAGCCTGGGCTCCTCCGTAACAGTTGCCACGGCGACAGCTTCCAGATTCTCCTCATCGGCATACTTGAGGAAGGCATCTACATTCGCGGGGTCAACAACTACAGCCATTCTCTCCTGAGATTCGGAGATGGCAAGCTCGGTTCCGTCGAGTCCGGCATATTTCTTGGGTACTTTATCAAGGTCAACTACAAGACCGTCAGCGAGCTCGCCGATAGCCACGGATACTCCGCCCGCACCGAAATCGTTGCACTTCTTTATAAGCTTTGTAACCTCGGCTCTTCTGAAAAGCCTCTGGATCTTTCTCTCTGTAGGTGCGTTACCCTTCTGAACTTCGGCGCCGCATGTCTCGATGGAGCTGGTGGTATGCACCTTGGATGAACCGGTTGCGCCTCCGCATCCGTCACGTCCCGTTCTTCCGCCGAGCAGGATGATTATATCTCCGGGATCGGATGTCTCGCGGATAACGTTCCTTCTGGGAGCTGCTCCCATTACCGCACCGATCTCCATACGCTTTGCAACATAATCGGGGTGATATACTTCCTTGACATAGCCGGTAGCGAGACCTATCTGGTTACCGTATGATGAATATCCGCTGGCTGCGGTCTTAACAAGCTTTTTCTGGGAAAGCTTTCCCTTTAATGTCTGTGATACCGGAACTGTAGGATCTGCCGCGCCGGTGACACGCATAGCCTGATATACATATCCTCTTCCCGAAAGGGGATCTCTTATTGCTCCGCCAAGGCAGGTTGCCGCGCCTCCGAAAGGCTCGATCTCCGTAGGGTGATTGTGGGTTTCATTTTTGAAAAATACAAGCCACTCCTCAGTCTCTCTTCTGTCGCCGTAGTCCATCTCGACAGGAACCACGATGGAGCAGGCATTTATCTCATCCGATTCTTCCTGATCTTCGAGCTTTCCGTCCTTCTTAAGCTTCTTGGCAGCTATGGTGGCGAGGTCCATAAGGCATGAAAACTTATCATCCCTGCCTGCAAAAAGCTCTTCCCTTGTATCGAGATAGCTCTGGTATGTAGTCTCGATGGGTGAACGGTAATATCCCTCTCCGAACTCAACATCCTTAAGCTCTGTGGAGAAGGTGGTGTGGCGGCAATGATCCGACCAGTAGGTATCAAGAACACGGATCTCTGTCATGGAAGGATCGCGGTTCTCGTCATTTTTGAAATAATTCTGAATATGCTGGAAATCCCTGAAGGTCATGGCCAGACCGAGGGAATCGTATAATTCCTTCAGATCCTTTTCATCGAGGTCCTTAAATCCGTCAAAGATCTTGACGCTCGCGGGCTCATCATATACAGCGATCAGGGTATCGGGCTTTTCAAGGCCGGTCTCTCTTGAATCAACCGGGTTGATGCAATAACCCTTTATACGGTCAAACTCATCATCCGTAATACTTCCTGTTATCATATAGGTAACAGCCGTGCGAATGACGGGATTTTCGTTTTCATTAAGGAACTGAACGCACTGAACAGCTGAATCGGCTCTCTGGTCAAACTGACCGGGAAGGAACTCTACCGAAAAGACTCGGCTACCTGCGGGGATGTCTATTGTTTCCATATATAGATCGTCTACAGGCGGTTCGGAAAAAACTGTCCTGCAGGCTTTCTCAAAAGTGGCATCGGAGATATTCTCCACATCATAGCGGATAAATATCCTTACCTCTTCCACGTTTATTCCAAGATAATTCTTAAGCTCCTCGTGAAGCTCGTTTGCCTTTACCGCGAAAGGCTTTTTCTTTTCGACGTATACTCGTCTTACATTTCCCATTGAAACTTTTCTCCTATGAAAAATCTTTCTGTTCCGTGTTTTACTTACTTATGTAAACTATTCTTTTTATGTAAACCAAAATTGTGTTATGTCAACCATTTTGGCATTTATGTAAACCACTTTTTAGCAGTTATGTAAATTTCCAAAAAACTTATGTAAATCCGGCATATATGTTATGTAAATCATGCCTTTGTGTTATGTAAATCAATTCTTATATTCTACAAAGGCTCCCTTTAAAAGGGAGCCTTGCGGTCTTTATATCTTTATTGCTGTGCAACGTCTTTCATTGAGAAGCTTATGCGTCCCATCTTATCTTTGCCGAGGCATACAACCGTAACGATATCGCCGAGTGTGAGGTAATCCTCAACATGCTCTACTCTCTCGCGTGCGATCTTTGAAATGTGAACCATTCCTTCCTTGCCTGGAGCAAACTCGATGAATGCACCGAACTCTTTGATAGAAACAACCTTACCCTTGAAGATCTGGCCTTCCTCGAAGTCGGTGACGATTATCTTGATCATCTCGATAGCCTTGTCCATTGCTTCCTTATCGGTTCCGCATACGGATACGCGTCCGTCATCATCGATATCGATCTTAACGCCTGTACGGGCAATGATCTCGTTGATGGTCTTTCCTCTCTGGCCGACAACATCACCGATCTTCTCGGGATCGATCTGAATGGAAACGATCTTGGGTGCCCACTCGTTAACGGTAGGTCTGGGAGCAGCGATAGCGGGCTTCATGCAGTTATCCATGATGAAGAGCCTTGCCTCGCGGCATCTTGCGATAGCACCTTCTACGATGGGTCTGGTAAGACCGTGGATCTTGATATCC
>DFKZ01000072.1:14612-23758 GCA_002373975.1 Lachnospiraceae bacterium UBA3632
CATCTGGATAGCTGTGATACCGTCTGTGGTACCTGTTACCTTGAAGTCCATATCTCCGAAAAAGTCCTCAAGGCCCTGGATATCTGTAAGGAGAACGAAATCGTCATCGGTATCTCCGGTAACAAGTCCGCAGCTGATTCCGGCTACCATCTTCTTGATGGGAACACCTGCTGCCATAAGTGACATACATGATGCACATGTGGAAGCCATTGATGTGGATCCGTTGGATTCGAAAGTCTCGGATACGGCACGGATAGCATAAGGGAACTCTTCAACGCTGGGAAGAACGGGGATAAGGGCACGCTCTGCAAGAGCTCCGTGTCCGATCTCACGACGTCCCGGTCCGCGGCTGGGCTTTGTCTCGCCTACGGAGTATGAAGGGAAATTGTAATGATGGATGTATCTCTTCTCGGTAACGTTGTCGTCAAGTCCGTCAACCTTCTGCATCTCGGAGAGAGGTGCAAGAGTTACAACGTCACAGATCTGAGTCTGTCCACGAGTAAACATTGAAGAACCGTGAACTCTGGGAATGATATCAACCTCAGCAGCGAGAGGACGGATCTGGGTGATCTCTCTTCCGTCGGGACGCTTGTGATCTTTGAGGATCATCTTGCGGACGGTCTTCTTCTCGTACTGATAAATAGCCTCACCGAGGATCGCAAGCCACTCTTCTTTGTCTGCAAATGCTTCCTCGAGCTTAGCGGTGATGTTTCTGATGTTCTCTTCACGAACCTGCTTCTCATCGGTAAATACCGCTACTTCCATCTCTGAAGGAGGAACGATCTCCTTGATGGCCTCGAAAAGCTCTGTGGGAACTGCGCAGCTTGTGTACTCATGCTTTTTCTTTCCGCACTCTGCTACGATCTTGTCGATGAAAGCGATGATAGTCTGGTTAACATCATGAGCCTTGTAGATAGCCTCGATCATCTTGGCTTCGGGGATCTCGTTGGCTCCGGCCTCGATCATGATAACCTTCTGCTTGGTGGATGCAACGGTAAGCTTAAGATCTCCGCTTGCCCACTGCTCCTGAGAAGGGTTGATAATGAATTCGCCGTTTATCATTCCCACCTGAGTCATCGCGCAAGGTCCGTCAAAGGGGATGTCTGAGATGCAGGTGGAGATAGATGCGCCGAGCATAGCTACAAGCTCGGGGCGGTTATCGGGATCAACGCTCATTACCATCGTGTTGAGGGTAACATCATTGCGGTAATCCTTAGGGAAAAGAGGACGCATGGGGCGGTCGATAACACGGCTTGTAAGGATCGCATTCTCGCTAGCCTTTCCCTCTCTCTTGTTGAAGCCTCCGGGAATCTTTCCAACGGCATACATCTTTTCCTCATACTCTACTGAGAGAGGGAAAAAGTCTATTCCGTCACGGGGCTTTTCTGATGCCGTAGCGGTACAGAGAACGGTGGTATCGCCGTAGTGCATGAATGCACATCCGTTCGCCTGCTTGCCCACACGGTCGATATCGACCTTGAGGGTACGTCCGGCAAGTTCCATTTCGTAAGTCTTGTAAGACATACTGCTCCTTTCTGCTGCTTTGCAGCATATAAAATGTATATCGGAGCGGAAGACTGCCGAAACTACTGAAAACAGCGGATCAAAGTTCAGATAAATGCTGCGGTTTTCAGCGGTCTCGGAAATGACTTCCGCCCAAGTTACCGATTTATGATTATATCATATTTTACGAAGATTTCCAAGCATTATTGTATATACAGCTTGCCACAGTATTTTAAATACGGCCTGCGGCAGTGCAAAGGATCTCTTGCGGCATAACAATAGCGGAGCCACCTGTGTGACCCCGCCATGATGATTGCAATTATTTACGAAGACCAAGCTTCTCGATAAGAGCACGATATCTCTCGATATCCTTCTTCTGAAGATAACTTAAGAGTCCTCTTCTCTGACCGATCATCTTAAGCATTCCGCGACGTGAGTGATGATCCTTGGGATTCTCCTTAAGGTGCTCGGTGAGCTCCTTGATCCTTGCGGTAAGAACTGCTACCTGTACCTCAGGTGAACCTGTGTCGCCGGGAGTTCTTGCAAACTCGTTCATGATCGCTGTCTTTTTCTCTTTGGTAATCATTTCTTTTTCCTCCTATAGAAACTTTAGTTAACCGCCATTCGCTAAGATAAGGTTGGAGTTTCCTGTATCCGAGTGAAGGCTGAACACACAATCGGTATATTACCATAAGCGACCGGGATTGTAAACACTTTTTTTCTATTTACAGCAATGCTTTCTATCTTATCAGGTTATGGCCTTAGTTATCATTCTTACTTGTCATGTCGATGGTGTAGGTTACGGTCTTGTCGGGAGTCGTACTCATGAAGTTATCAAGGGTAAGTCCGCTGTTTTCTACATCATCAACACAGTACTGATACCTGGTAATAACTGCCTCTTCAGGACCGAATTCGTATACCTGGAAGATGACTAAGTTTTGGGATGACGAACGTGTAAGTGTGTATATCTTCAAGCCATCAACTTTAACCATATTCATGTCGCTTACCTTGTAGTCGGGGCTGTTGAAATCAAAAGCCAGTCTGCCCCGGTCGAATTTAATATCAATCCAGACATCCTTGTTGTCCGTACTGTAATGTTTGCCGTAAACCTTGTTGTAGTAAACAATGTCATCAAGGCTAAGGTTGAAAAGGTCTGTTGAAACAGGCTTACTGAGGTAGTAATACCAAATATACGGGAGGCCGGTGAAAGGGTTCTTACCTTTTATGTCTGTGTATATGTAGTTTACGCCTGTGTACATCGTGCGGTAAATCAAGTCAAGCTTTGTCCAAGAGTAAGCCTGAGTGACGTAAACGATGTTTTCCGAAATCGCATAGTCATAATACGAATTACCGTAAAGACCGGAAGATAGGACCGAGTACAATTTCGATGCATCTTCGCTATTTTCAAATACAACCTTCCGTTTATTATTTCTCGCTTCCCCGTTCTCGTCGAATGAGTAAATGGTGTACAATTCGCAAGGGAAATTAGTGTAAGTCTTCAACACGTCGCTAATATAGGAGTCCTCTTCATACTCGATGATGTAATCGTCAGTATCCGGATAGAAATACTGCGAATCGTCGGGGTCCTTGCGATCGAGAATCCCGTAGTGGTCACTGTCGTCATATCCGGCGGGTGCTTCCTTCCAGTTACCGGTGAACCTATAAAAATAATAAGAACCCGACCTGCCGTTCCCATTCAGATCCCCATAAAAGGTGATCAGAGAGCTACCATCATACCTTCTAATAGTGTAATCGAATCTCACATCATCGGAGATAACGGTTGCAGAAGTAAGCGAGCCGTCGTTGTAATACACCTGCTCCTCTTTACCGGAGTAATCCTTTACGTTTCCGTCGTAATAGAGATGAAAGGCGACCCCGTCTTTTGAAGGCTCAACAACGAGCTTTTCCACACCGCTATAGCGTTCGGAGGGAAGCCATGTGCCATCCCAGTCGGCCTCGTAGTTCTTCGACCGGTTTCCAGGTGAGGGATCGTCCTGGGTCTGGTCGGACACTGCCTCGATCACATCATTATTATTTTCGTCTCTTCCCTCGTCACCCCTGTCGTCAGCTTTCTCTTGGGCTTCACCGTCATGCTTGCCGTTGTTGACGGGGCCGGCATTACCGCCGCATGCGGTGAGCCCGAAGATCATTGAGATTACGATAAGTACTGATAAGAATCTCTTAAGTTTCATGATTATTTTCCTTTTCTGTTTTCGCTATGGGCGGATCATTAATAGTTTAAGCCGTTCATGAGAGAATCAAAATCCATATTGCTTGTTGCGCAACTAAGACCATAAGCGCATCCTGCAAAGGCGATCATGATAAGAATACTGAACGCTAAGGATGCTGCGCCCACGATTATTCCTGCTTTCGCAAGTTTCTTGCCAATCTCAATCTTATTGGTGATAACTGTAGCCTGCTCATGAACCTTCTTATAAATCGTAAAGGTCACAATACCAAATATGATCGCGGTAATGCAGCAGGCGACCGCCCATATGATTCCGAATGCCGGGATCCAACAGAGCATAACACCAAAAACGCCTGCAATAAGTGCTGTTATTCCCATTATAAGTCCGGTTATTTCCTTGCCGGGGCTCGTTGTTCCCTTCGGCTGGCTGTAATTATATGACTGCTGCTGATAAACCGGCTGGGTGTACACCTGCTGCTGATCCGGCTGAACCTGAGATGTTTCCTGTGACTGATTAGAATAAGTGTTGTTGTTTTCCATTTTGTTTCTCCTTTTTATCTTTTTTAAAGTATTTTTTTGTTCTGATACTATTAATACGAATGAGAATTGCAAAAGGTTTTAAAAAATTAAAAAATTTTTTAAAACCTTCATTAAATGTAGTCACCTGTTTATGTATAAAGCGGGACGCACACCAACCAAGTCAGATTGGTTGTGTAGGCCTGTTGCCGTAAAGCAGTTCGCACCAGCTTTGCCATTAAAATCGACAATGCACTCATCGGCACCAGCATAGCCGCGAGTCCGAAGCCACCAACAAGATCCTATTTTCCCTATGCAGGAAGCACTGTATCCCTGCTTTAAAAGTGCTTCATATATTGTTTCATCCGTATAATGTACATTACTTATTGACCATCTAAATACTCCTCTTAATATCGCATACTCAGTTGCAGGAATGATAAGCTGCTCACTATATCCTAGCTCAGTTTCCGGATAATATGTATTAAAGTCGTAGTACTTTAAGATTTCAGATACGCTGAGTGCAAAGATCTTATCGCTCGTATTATTTCCACCGGGTGTCCCAAATCTCTGATTATCCTCATTAATTATCGTAACAGTATTGATGTTTTTCTTCTGCTCATCATCAAAGGCTGTATTATAAAAATCATTATTCATCCAGCTTCTAAGGCTGCAAGTCTCCCATGTCAAGTTATCCCATTGATCCCACCATGCCTGATCTGGATACTCTTCATAATCCGTACAATACAAACTTCCTTCGGCTAAATGATATTGAACACAATCGAGAACATAGCGACTTACAAGCAGTGTCCCGTTCTCATTCTCATCAAGGATTTCCCATTCTATGGGCTCAGGTCCGTTGGATTCATCTCCGTCCTGCTCATATGTTCCAAAGACATAGTATCCTTCATCATTTATATATCCCTTGGGTGTGTTTTCTTCTTCGACTGTCTTTTCTTCCTCCGCAATCGGTTCTTCCTGAATTTCAATTGAGCTGTTTATGTATAAAGCGGGACGCACACCGGTATGAGTATATTCTACCGTGGCAAGGGAGTTCGCTCCTCCTCTGCCAAATCGGCCGACAACGCACGCCTGGGAATAATCGGAGGGGGTTCTAAGCCACCAATCGGATCCTGTTTTCCCAATGCAAGAATCACTGTATCCATACTCTGGAAGTGACTCAATGTATCTATTATCTGTCATTGTAGTATGAGATGCTCCCCTTGATATCGCATACTCAGTTGGGGGAATGATAAGCTGCTCACTATATCCTGTTAATGCCGTTATTATATCCCCATTCTCTATATATGGATGACTTCTCGTATAATATGAATTAAAGTTGTAATACTTTAAGATTTCAGATACGCTGAGCGCAAAGATCTTATCGCTCGTATCGTTTCCCCCTAGAGTCCCCAATAGGGTATTACCCTCATTATCTATCGTAACTGTGTTGATACTTGCTTTCATCCCGTCATCAAAAGCAGTATTATAAAAATCATTATTCAGCCAGCTTCTAAGGCTGCAGTTCTCCCACGTTACTTCCTCTCTGGTTTCATTATACTGAACACTGTCGAGCACATATCTGCTTATGAGAAGTGTTCCGTTCTCATTCTCATCAAGAATTTCCCATTCTATAGGCTCCGGTCCGTTGGATTCATCTCCGTCCTGCTCATACGTTCCAAAGACATAGTATCCTTCATCATTTATATAACCATTAGGAGTTTTTTCTACTAAATGATGAATGGCAAATCCGGCACCAGTAGTGGCAATTATGCCTGCACCTGCTATCGCAGCAATTTTACCCGCTGCCACCGTTTTGGCCGCTGCGACACCCTTGGCCGCAGCTACCTTCCCGGCTGAAGTGCCGGCTTTAAGGGCTCCCGTGCCTGCCTTTGCCACCACAGCCGCTCCGCTCGAAACCGAAAGCGCACCGAGTGCTGCTTCAATCTGCGCGGCATAAGCGTTGTTTTTGAAATAAAGCACAAGGATTGCGGGAATAACGGAGGCGATACATATCTTTATGCCGTTTTTCTTCTCATAATCCTTCGTCGCCTGCTCTACCTTTTTTCTGGAATAATTCAGCCTGCTCTTAACGGTATCCTCGGACACGTTCTGATATTCCGCTACCTGTTTAACGGAAAAGTCCTTGAAATAGAATAAAACTGTTGCTTCCTTCTGCTCATTCGGGAGCATTTCAACGATCCCATCGACGATCTGCAGCATTTCCTTGCGCACATACACGCTTTCAGGGAGTGAGCTTACGTCGGTGCTTTCTATCGTATCCACAAATTCGGTTTCTTCATCCGACATATCAGTAAAGTTCATCGGGCGCTTTTTGCCCAGAAAATCCTTGCAGGTATTTGCGATTATGGTGTTGAGCCAGGGCCCGAATTCCCTGTTTTCGTCAAACCTATCGATATTCTCCATCGCCTTCAGGAAGGCATCCTGGTACATATCCTCTGCATCCGTATCATTTTTGACGAACTGCTTTGCTATAGAAAGTCCGGCTTTTCTGCATGATTCATAGAGTCTTCCGAATGCTTCGGGATCACCGTTTTTTGCGGAAATGATTAATTCCTTCATTTATATACCTCAACTTTTTTGCTTATTTCAATATACGCCCCTACGTTCCCCCATGTCAAACTCTGAGCGCCATTTCCGGTCCTGTTACTATTAATACGTATAAGGATCGCCAAAGGTTTTAAAAAATTAAAAAAAACTAAAAATTTTTATATAGAGCTATAATATAAGGCACTTGACATGATATATATCGTGATATATACTTATAGTGGAAAGAAGGTGATTATTTTGATGACTGCAAAGATTTTTGAAAACGGAAGAAGCCAGGCTGTGAGACTGCCAAAGGAATATCGTTTTTCGTCGGATGAAGTTATGATAAATCGGATCGGCGATATAGTAATACTTATGCCGAAAGCTGATAAATGGAAATCTTTCATGGATGCTATCGATATGTTTTCCTCTGATTTTATGGAAGAAGGTCGCGCATCTCAAACTGTACAGGAGCGTGAAGATTTATGAGATACATGCTCGATACAAATATCTGTATTTATGCAATTAAGCATAAACCGGAGAAGGTTTTCCAAAAGCTGAAAGAAACAGAACCGGAAAATGTCTGTATTTCTGCAGTGACATACGCGGAACTTATTCACGGGGTAGAAAAAAGTGCTGCTGTAGAAAAGAACAGAATAGCGCTGGCACTGCTTTTGTCAAATATCGAGATAATGAGCTTTGATGTAAATGCAGCGAATGAATATGGAACAATACGTGCTGATCTCGAGAACAAAGGGACACCTATCGGACCGCTTGATATGATGATCGCAGGACATGCGCGATCTTTGGGATATACTGTTGTTACCAACAACACAAGAGAATTTTCAAGGGTTAAGGGATTAAACCTTGAAAATTGGGCAGAGTGATTCTAGTCGGCCGGAATCCCCGAAACCCAGTAAAAACTTGTTTTACTCCTCTGCGTTAACCCACATAAGTTTTGTCAAGTTCAGTGTTTATGCGGATTTGACGCGTTTGCTCTACGTCAGACTCTCTGTCTTAATCGTTTATCTTCAAAACCTTTATCATCGGTCTTACGCCAACTTTTTCATATATGCACGCGTTTCTTCTTGTAAAGCCGAATGACCTGACGCTTACATTACCGGCCGTAATATCACTGCTGAGGGCGTATGATGCGCTTCCTTCAGCTTCAGCCGGATATAAAAGCCCGGGATAATTTATAACCTCATCCGCCGGGATCACCTCCCCCGTTAAGGGGTCGATCACATCTTCTGCGACCTCTATATAGGGCTCCGGGTCAAAAACTTCAGCTCCGTTTTCCGCTGCGGTCTGTGTTGATCCGGCCCACAGATAATCACTGAATTCTGTCACGAAATCATCATCCGGAAGCGTGACCTTGATTTCTCCGTTCCATTCCTGCATTTGTTCAATGACATCATCCGGAAAAACGCTGCTTAAAAATTCATCATTGAGCCATTTACACAGGTTGGTATCTATAAACCTGCCGTTATACTCAGCGGAAGACTCTATCATTTCATTCAGATTCGTGAGCAAAGCACCTTCAGATCCATCTTCGACAGCGTTTTCAGAAAGCTTCTCAAAATTGGCATTGTCTTCCATTGGTCTGGCGTCGATCACCTTTTCGGATATAAGATAAAGACAGTTTTCATCTTCGTAATACACGATCCAGCCAAGATCTTCGGATTCGTAGCTTCCGATGCTTATCCTGTCACCGGCGGATGAATGGGAAAGCAGTGTCATTTTGTCAGGTTCCGTGACATCCGCCTCACAGAGCTGCTCGTCAGTGATCAGCCCATCGTCTTCGTCGGTCATGCCATCTGCTTCTCCGGTTATGTCAGCCGCTTCTTCGGTCACCAACCCGTCAGGATCCTTTTTCAAGGCATTGTTACTCAGGAACATATGAGTCCCGATTCCCATAACTGCCAGCATGCAGGCGGATACTATTATTATGTTTCTTTTCTTTAATTCTCTCATGTTAATTCTTCTCCTAATGATCAATAGAATGTAAACTGCTGTGTGTAGTAGGTATACTCATATGGTGTATACGGCTTGTTTTCATAGGGAAACAGAATTCGGTGGAATACACCGACCGATATACCCTTGAAAGGTGTCTGACCGCTTTCCAGGCCATACAGAAGATTTCTTTTATGGCTTTCGGATTCTTTCCAGGCATTCATCGCGGATTCTACTGTTGTTTGTCCGCTTGCCAGATTCTCCCCGCCGTATTTCCATTCCGGAAGAGTCGTGGTCCATCTGGTACCGTCCGGTCTTGTGTGGCTGAAGGAGGCTATTGTTTCAAGCGCTCTCGTATCAGACCCGTTCTGCAGTGATTCGTTATAATTAAGCGCGTTTAATCCGTTTTCGATCCTGTATGCATTTGTCAGATCTGCAA
>DFKZ01000113.1 GCA_002373975.1 Lachnospiraceae bacterium UBA3632
CTAGTATAGCTGTTCTTAATTAACTCGACTTTTTAACAGGTAGTTTTTCTACCTGTAGTTTTTCACTGGGATCTATCTCCTCAAGTTTGTATTTCCAGTGATAAACAACCGGCTCTGCGTTTACTTCTTCAAAGTATTTGTATATACGAGAAACAAGCTCCTTTTTGGTTTTTACTCGTATACCTTTTAATGATTGACGTGTTAGTTTGCTGAAGAAACCTTCTACAAGATTCAACCATGATCCATGCTTGGGCGTGAACACAAACTCAAATCTGTCCGGTACTGTAGCAAGATATTTTCTTGTTTCATCAGATGTGTGAACCTTTAAATTATCAAGCACCAAGCGAATTTTATCGCCCTTTGGATATTTTGTATCAAGCAGCTTAAGAAACTCTATATAATCCTTGCTGGTATGAGAATCTCTAATCAACGGTATTGCTTCTCCGGTTTGCAAATCGATTCCAGCAAGAAGAGATATAGTGCCAAGCCGTTTGTACTCGTAATCACGACTAATGGTCTTGTGCTTTTTATCCGGAAGAAGATCATCCGATGTCGTTGCTATGGCTTGTATACCCGGCTTTTCATCGTATGAAATGACATGTACATTTTCGCCATCTTCACCAATGCCGATGTAGTTTCCTTCTTCATCGAATTGTAGCGAAAGTTGCTTATAGACCAAAAGCACATTATGCATCTTCTGATCAAAGTCAGGGTCACGATTCTCGCAATAGTATGTTATCTTGTTAGGCTTGATATCAGCCTCTTCAAGTATCGTACGCACCTTTGACTGACTTATTGTTGAAAGTCGTACATGGCCTGCTTCTTCTGCATATTTATTGATGTGTTTTGTAAGAAGGGCTCTGGTCCAAGTTTCTGCGGAATAACCAAGGTCAACCGGTTTTTGACAAGCAATGTTAATAATCCAGGCTTTTTCATCATCGGTTATTTCGGCGTTACGACCACGCCCGGGTGCGTCAAATAATGCATTTTCGATGCCGCCTTCCTTGTACTTTTTAAGGCAAAGCATTACGCTACATCTATTGATTCCGACTTTGTCTGCTATGGAATCAATCGAAATGCCATTGGCACGTAGCAAAAGAATTCTGGCTCTTTGAACAGTTTGTGCTTGAATTGTTCTGGAACGCATTTGTGTTTCAAGATAAGAACGTTCTTCCTCTGTAAGTATGATAGCACCGGATTTTTTACCCATGATATGTACCTCCATTACCTTATATGGAGATTATATCATAACTTTGAAATATAGTCGATTTATTTAAAAACAGCTATACTAGACTTGCTATCGCCTTGCGGCTAAGCTAAAAAACACAATTTAAAATGTTTAAGCATTAAGGTAATTCTCCGCTTCTTCTATGGCCTTTTTCATGACCCCACTGCCGGGCGCTCCTGTGGTAAGTCTCTTTTCAACACAGGTCTTAAGGCTCACTGCCTCATACAGATCATTATCGAACACCGGGCTGATTTTCTTTAGCTCATCAAGGCTCATTTCTTCAATGGATTTGTTCTTGTCTATGCATGCAAGAACCAGCTCTCCGACGATCCTGTGAGCATCTCTGAATGCAACGCCTTTTCCGACCAGATAATCGGCTGCATCCGTGGCGTTGGTAAAGCCCTTCATCGCACTGGATGCCATTCTATCTTTGCGGAACTTCATGGTACTGATCATTCCGGTAAACAGATGAATGCAATTATCACAGTTATCCATTGCATCAAAAGCGATCTCTTTATCTTCCTGCATATCTTTATTATATGCAAGAGGAAGACCTTTCATTGTCGTAAGGAGCGACATAAGCGCTCCGTAGACCCTCCCTGTCTTTCCTCTTACAAGCTCCGCTATGTCAGGATTCTTTTTCTGAGGCATTATACTGCTTCCGGTGGAGAATGCATCATCGATCTCCACAAAGCCGTATTCATTTGTATTCCAGATGATGATCTCCTCGCTGAATCTTGAAAGATGCATCATAATGGTTGAAAGAGTAAACAGATATTCCAGCAGATAATCTCTGTCAGCTACCGAATCGATGCTGTTTCTGGTGGGCCTGTCAAAACCAAGCTCCTTTGCGGTAAAATCCCTGTCGAGGGGATAAGTGGTTCCCGCAAGAGCCCCCGCTCCCAAAGGACATTCATTCATACGCTTAAGAAGATCTGCGAGTCTTCCTCTGTCCCTGCGCAGCATTTCAAAATAAGCTCCGTAATGATGTGCAAGAGTAATGGGCTGTGCTTTCTGAAGATGAGTAAAACCGGGCATGTATGTCTCGGTATTCTCTTTCATGGTATCAAGAATGCTTTCGAGAAGCGTTTTTAAAAGCCTGTCGGTTCCCTGTGCACGTTCTCTGGTGTAAAGCCTCATATCAAGGGCAACCTGATCATTTCTGCTGCGCCCTGTGTGAAGCCTTTTACCGGGTTCTCCGATACGTTCGGTGAGGACTGCTTCCACAAAGCTGTGTACATCTTCATACTCTGTGGTGATCTCAATCCTGCCGGCTTTAAGATCGTTAACTATGCTGTCCAGGCCGGATAAAATGGCATCCCTGTCCTTTTCGGTAAGGATTCCCTGCTTTGCCAGCATTTTGACATGCGCACGGCTTCCTGCGATATCAACATCTATAAGCCTTTTATCAAAGCTGATTGAAGCATTGAAATCGTATACTTCCTGATCCGTATTATCTTTGAATCTTCCGCCCCAAAGCTGAGCCATACTTTATTCCTCTGCTGTGTTAAACTATTTCATTCTTGCAATAAATGCGAGAGACACTTGATGTGAATAATTCACAAGGGCTCTCGCATTATGTGTTTTACAGCTGAAAAAGGGACTCGAACCCTCGACCCCTTCATTACGAGTGAAGTGCTCTACCAACTGAGCTATTTCAGCGGGGTGGTTTATCCACAACTCAATATATTATACAGATATTACCTATGAATTGCAAGCATTTTGCTTACTGTATTTTAACTGTATAATACCTTACTGATAAATCATCAGTCGCGCATATGCACATCTATCTGGGGATATGGAATATTTATGTCTGCCTCCGCAAGGCGCTTTCTGGTATTCTCGGTAAGCCTGTACTTTGTATCCCAGTACTCCGAAGTCTTTACCCAGAATCTCACTATCAGGTCTATTCCGCTCTCAGCCAGGTTGTTAACCACTGTACGATGTTCTTTATCTTTCAGCACGGAAGGATCTTCCTCCAGCATCTTGTTCAGCGTTTCTTTTGCTTTATCTATATCCGCATCATAGGATATGCTTACAGTGATATCTATCCTTCTTTCGCTCTCTTTTGTCACATTGGTAACAACATTATTGGCAAGATTACCGTTTGGAAGGATTATTATCTGATTATCAAAAGTGCGAAGTCTTGTATGGAAGATCTTTATCTCGATTACGGTTCCTTCCTTGCCTGAGCCCGCATCGGCAATATAATCGCCAACGGTAAAGGGCTTAATAAGAAGGATAAGTATACCGCCCACAAGATTTGAAAGGCTTCCCTGTACAGCTAAGCTTATTGCCACTCCGGCAGAACCGATTATAGCAACAATACTTGCCGCATCAATACCGCATTCCCACGCGATAAGAAGGATAAGGACCACAAACAGCAGCGCATTTACAAAGGAATCTATAAACTGCACCGCACCTATATCGGCCTTGGCGCGGGTCATGCCTTTTCTGATACCTTTTCTTATCAGCTTAATGATCTGATATCCCACAAAAAAAAGCAGAGCTGCGATCACTATTCTTACGCCCATATTAAGTGCCTTGGGCATAAGGCTTTCAAAATATGTTTTTAAAAAGTTGCCTTTTAAGTACTGTGGAACATCCGTTATATTAAAAGCCTGCGGTAAGGGCTCGGCCGAATCGGCCTCGTTTGCCGCCAAAACAGTCGCTGCCGTTGTATTATCATCTGCAGTAAAAAACATTTAAAAATCCTCGACTTACTTTGATGCCGGTTTTTTACCGGACTTTTTAATAGGAGTGTTTCTCCTTATCCTCTCCTCAATAACCTTTGCGAGCTCGGTCTCCGTGTAAGGAACGAATTTCATGATCGATACGGAAAGCGGCGCAAGCTTAACAGTGATAGACTGTGCTCTTCCGTCGGACTGTTTATCTATAGCACGTTTTACCTGTGCATTGACAATACCCGTTCCGCCATAGGAAGCATCATCCGTATTAATGAGTTCCTTGTATTTTCCTTCGTAGGGAACACCGGTTGTAAAGCTCTGCTCTATGCCGGAAAAGTTAACTGCGGCAATAAGCATTTCCTCGGGGTCGTCGGTCTTTCTGATAAACGAGATGCATGACTGCTCCCTGTTCATGTTACTGAGCCATTCAAAGCTATCCTGATCATCATTGCGGTCACAGAGAGCGGGCTCATTGAGGTAAAGCTCGTTTAGTTCGGCAAGAAGGCTCTTGCAGGAATCGTCGAATTCCTGAGAGATAAGCTTATATCCGGGATGCATATAGGCAAACGCAAGGCTCAGCCTTAATGTGGAAAGGCGTTGAGCTTCGTTCCCCGGGAATAGATCAAGCACTCCTCGATTATTTAAAAGCAGACCGTCGGAAAGAGGGATCACGAACTTTTCGGCAAAGGAATAAACGAGCTCATCCGTAAGCTCACTCAGCTGCTCGCCTCTCTCTATAGGATCATGGGAGATGTAGTCAAAATACTCCGAAAGGAATCCTTCATTCCATTTGATATCAAATCCGATACCTTCATCTCCGCCTGCGGTAATATTCTTATGTGTCGAGCTGTCCTCGGCCATTATAAGCGCATTTGAATTGATCTTTTTGGCCTGAGCAATAAATTCCTTTATGAAATCAATTGCTTCAAGGTTCTCATTATTCCCATACATATTGGGAACCCACTCGCCGTATCTTTTTCCGTAATCCAGATAAAGCATCTGAGCCACTCCGGCTATGCTGATCCCGTCTGCGTGGAATTCTTCTATAAGTCTTAATCCGCTTGATAACAGAAAGCTTTTTACTTCTCCCCTGCCATACTGGAAAAGGCCTCTCTTCCCGTCGGCACTCAGGCCCTGTTTGGGATCAAGATGACCGTACAGGCTGGTTCCGTCGAAAAATTTTAAACCGCTTTCCTCTAATGAAAATCCTGCGGGCATCCAGTCAAAGATCACTCTTATTCCGGCCTCATGAAGGGAATCTACAAGCTGTTTTAATGCCGCGGATGAACCCGTAGCCTGGCCTGTGATATAGAAATATCCGCATCCGCCGCCGTAAGGATCTGCCTTATCTGACGGATTAAGCATTACGTAGGTGTATCCGTTATCTTTGATATTATTGATAAGTGCTGCGATCTCTTTCTTGAGCTTCTTGGGATCGCATGAGAAATAACCATCCGATAGCTCGTAGATGATCATGTCTTTAATATTTCTCTTTTTGTTAAAGAATGTCTTATCGCTCCATTTAAAGTCGTCAGCTGCACATACAACCGATATACCGTCTTTAAGGATATTAGAATATGGATCGTTTTTCTTAAATACTTTATCGCCTTTAAGCTTTATTTCATACTGATACTTCATTCCGGCCAGATCACCGGGAATAAATATCTCGAAGTAGTCACTGTTTACGCGAGTCATCTGATTTATGCGGCCGTCCCATTCGTTAAACTCACCAACAACGCTCACTCTCATGGCGCCGGGAGCCCATACAATAAATGAAACACCTGTTTCGCCTTCATACTCCATAATATGGGATCCAAAGATATCTCCTGCATTTAGCAGCTTTCCTTCGCGGAATTTCTTGAAATCTGTGTCTTTTAAAATGCGTGAATGTCTGTAGGGGTCGCCTTTTTCGAAGGATTCGTTGCTGTCGTATTTGACGAGGTACTTGTAATCGGTAACTCCTTTTTCGGGAATAAGGACTGCAAAGTAGCCGTCATCATCGGCTATTTCCATCTGGGTTATCTTTTTATCTTTGGAGCCCTCCTGGGCTGTCCATCTTACTTTTACATCGGTAGCTCCGGGAAAATATGCCTGAATAAGGGTGTTATTGCCTGATTTATGGGGTCCCAGAAGTGTGCCGGGGTTATCGCATTCGGAATAGATGATCTCCTCGATCTTGGCCCAATCCATGAGTTTATATAGCTTTTTGTTCATAGAATTTACCCCTTATCTGTCAGATTTGATAATAAAACCTACGCATAGCGAAAAACCTACATACAGAAATTATTTTACCATAAAGTTGGGGGATGTGGTAAAATAGTTTAGGATTTTTGCACAAATATATCGCAGTTTAACTTACTAACTTAGTTACGGTATGGTCAATATGAGTTGTAGTTTGTCTCATGGGCTCTGCTGCTAAGCTCGAAACACTTTGCTAAGGGCAAAATCGGTCTCGGGCAACTCGTAACGCTCGCGCTATAATGGCGCGAGCTACTCAGACAATCCCTCGACACGATTTACGCAAAGTGCTTCTTGCTAAGCGCGGCGCCTAATTCGATCAAACTACAATCTCATATCGCCCATACCTGTTACTGAAAGTAAACAAGGGAACTCATTTATCGCATAATACTATTATGACGATTATTATCGATGAGACAGGATTTCGCGTTTTCAAGCTATGGTGAGCGAGTACGTCGGGAGC
>DFKZ01000127.1 GCA_002373975.1 Lachnospiraceae bacterium UBA3632
ATAAACCATAGTTTAACCCCTCTTCCGATCTGCTCTGGTTGCAGATATTTCAGCATTGATCTCTTCAAGGGTCATTTCTGGCTTATCAGACGCTTCTTCTCGCAAAGCATTAAACGCTGCTCTAAAATCTTCCCGCTTATTTGTTTCTGGCAAAACGGCATCAAAAGGAAGTCCTCTTACCTGTTTGCTTTTTTTCATGAACATACGAAAAGCAGTAGGAAGATCCATACCAAGCTGCTCATAAATATCTGCCACATCTTGTTTTAATGCCTTATCTGCTCTGAATTGGATCAGTACCTGTTCAGCCATAAAATCATCTCCTTTATAATCTCATGCACAATATATGTGTTTATTAGTTGTTTGTAATATTATTATAACCAGAAGACTAAAATATATCAACAAGAAAATAGAAAATAGAAAATAGAAAAACCCCACCAGATAATTTCATCCAGTAGGGTCTGTCAAAATCCTACAGCACTTCTCACGCAGTCATCGCGCTCACAGAGGACTACTCCGGTTTAATTACTCTCTAACAACTACACTTTTATGGTACTAAATAAGACCCAGAAGAATTAACTCTTCTGAGCCTTATATGCACAATTCGGATAAACGGTACGCCTGTACCGCATGAGCGGTACAAGCGATTCGCACCAACGGTGCGCTATCCGCTTTTACGTTTGTTTCCCAAAAAGTACCGCAAATCCCATTCAAGCCTTGTAGCAATCCGACAGAGTACATTTGAATTTTCCTCTTCTACTGCTCATAGGAGATTTGGCGGCAGATTTTCTGAGTTATTCTCAAAAAAATAACGGCTCCCGATTTTTTCGGAAGCCGCATCACTCTCTTCTTATATTTCTATCAATTGCTCAAAGCATTCACGCAGTACCTCTGACTTTTCCCATTCAACGCTCTGGATCTGTTCGTTCATGAGCTTAAAAACCTTTTCAGGATACTGGATTGCCCATGTCACGCCTAGATGAGCCTTTATTTCCTTGCGCCTGCCATCTATATACTTTGAAGCCACGGGTTTCATTTCTTCTACAAACTCACCCGCTTTTTTTACAATAACTGCATCATATGGATCTTCAGCTATCGAATCCATCATGAGTGTTTCCAATGCCCCCTGATGTTCTGTAGGAATAACCACGAGAAGCGCATCTATCATCTGGTCCATCTCATATGCATCCTTGTAGGCATTACTGATCCATTCGTTATTGCGCATCGTTGTCACAACCGGTTTTAACACAGAGGATGCATGCGCTTCAACTGACAGTACTTCTTTTTCATCTCTGTCAAGAACCAAAGCGATCCGCGAAAAAGCACCCGCATCCACAATTGGCCTCAGGATTTTGCTTTTAAAGAACGCTCCAACCTTATCCTTACCACCGACCGCACAGATTAGCAGCCTATCCTCATCTTTTTGATACCAGTTAGCAGACTGCTCAAAGGTATCTGTTTTGATAGCGATATCCGCAGGTCCTTTTTCGCAGAATTTCCAACCAGCCACCTTATCCAGATAATAGCTCAGGAGAATAGCATCGGTCTCTCCCTCGCATAAAATGATCTTATTCATAGGCGCACCTCAAATCCAAAGGCTTCTCTATTCTCATACACCTCACGTCCGGAAAGCACCCTGGAATAAGAAGCATCTGAAACCCTCTTGATAGTACAAACACAGATATCATCAGAACTATCCTGCTCATCATAATCCTGTGTGGCGAGAAGTCCATCAATCGCCTCTATGCTATGCGTTGTGATGAAAACCTGCACATTAAAAGTCTTGCATGCCTTTACGATAAATCTTAGAACATCATCAAAATACTTCTTATGGATAGCGGTCTCCACCTCATCTATCAAAAGGATCCCGTCGGCAGCCTGGGCTATCGCATTGGCAAGTGCCAGAACTTTTTTGATACCGTCTCCGTATGAAGAGATCGGCATATCTCCAAGTGTCTTATGTCTGATGTACTCTACCGGGCGGTTCCCGATATCACTCTTGAAGATCATGATATCTTCGATGTCTGGATCAAACAGCTGCAGCGCTTTCACGCAGATTTGCTTATAGGATTCATTCTTCAGTATCCTGCTGATGATACTGCCTTTCAGATGCTCAAAAGGTGCCACATAAATGATATTAAAGCGATCCTTATCGGATGTGGGTGTTCCGGTCACACTAGAATACTGATTTACACTGACCTTATTCACCTTTTCTTCGTCACCATAGACAAGACATATATCGCCCTCAAACACCTCTGCCTCGATCTCACCAGAAGGCAGATCTGATGTACGGAGTTTTCCGACAGATAACTCTTTCGTGTCGAGCATAACCCTGTCTTTTTTTCCCTTCAGATCAAAGGATATATCCTTGTCATTGCATATCCCGGATATGGATATCTCACACTCTCCGTCCTTTTCCCTCGGAAACATGCAGATAAAATTATCAAAAATGGAATTAGCATTATTGACCGCGATACTATCCCTGAGTCTCGAAACCCTGTAAACATTCGCTAGGTTACCGGAAGTACGGAGCAACTGAACCGCCTCCAGCACACTTGTCTTTCCGCAGTTATTATCACCGACAACAAGATTCACGTTCTTTAGCTCGTCGATCTTCAGAGCCTTTATTCCTCTATACCGGTCAATCTGTAATCTTCTCAAATAAGCCATTACTCTACCTCCCGTCCGACAAATTCAACAATCAGTCGCATTCCAAGTGCATCCGCGATTTTTTTCAGAGACTCGATCGTCGGCTTGGACGTGCCCTTTTCCAAATTGCTGATATTGGCCTGCGTTATACCGCATTTTGCCGCAAGTTCTTTCTGTGTCATATGGCTGTCATGTCTGAACTGGATGATCATATCCCTTATTTCCTTGAAGATATCATAATCATCAGGAGCTTCCGACACGACCTCATCTTCATTTATTCGAATATTCCCGAGATTTTCATCAAGAAACTTTTGGAAATCACTCATGGCATACACCTCCATACATAGATTAACATGGAAGTACTTGTATGTCAAGGAAAATATATTGTACGAAATATATTTATCTCTAAAATTATATCGCTCTCGATATATTCATGCCTGAGTGATAAGCTAATGCAAAAATACAGCTACCCATCACCCTCGATAGACAGCTGTATTTTTAAGATTGTAGTACAGTTTTGCATCTTCAAATGCTCCTTTCTCGTGTTTTTTACTACGAGAAAGACTATACACCATACCGGCGTCCGAATGGAGTATACCGTTAAACCGAATTGCCTATACCGTTTGTAGCGAAACACTCATACCGGTCAAGCGAATTTTGCACCTTATAACCTGACTCTATAAATCTGATAAAGCTGTTATTGATTATGATGCCTTACCAAGCATATCATGAATATATGTCCGCAAGCCATCCTCCGTATCTATCCCATATTTTTTGTTTATCAGGGTATAATACTTCATGATCCTCTCTTTAGGCAGAAGCTCACTGGAAGGAATGCTGTCGGCATATCCTTTTCTCGCTTCCATCCACGGATCCTCATTATGAGTAATCCTTTCCAACGCCTTTCCGCCATACATCCCGAACGTGTTCACAACAAGGTCGATCACCCGCTTCTCGTCATCCGTCAGGGCATCCTCTGTCCCTTCCAGAAGTGCGAATCGCGCGTCATCGATCGGATTATATTTGAAATCCCGGAACAACTCATATACCTCCGGATAGACCGGGCCGTGTACCCACGCCCTGCAGTCCTCTTCAAAGATCGGTCTTCCATACAATGCGGAATACACACCCTGGATAAAGTAAAGCAACTTCTGAAGCATGAGAGGCGTTACCTCTTCCAGCTTTTCAAAGATATATGCGATCACCCGGAGCATCTTATCTGATACGGAAAACAGGCTCTCTATGCTTTCTGCCGCGGCAAAAGCTTTTCTGTAAGCCGCATCTGTCAGCTTCTCCCTGTTTTCCATGAGCTTCTGCTTCATGTATGCCGGGGATGAAAGCGCTACTTTCATGATATCTGAATACTCTTTGGAAGGCACCTGCCCTTCCAGGTATCTCGGAATCGTCACCTCTCCGAACCCAAGCGCCAAGGACAACGGAGCCTTTCCGATCTTATATATCTTCATGAGCTTTTCGATATCGTCAATCGATACAAGGCCCTCTGCCGCCCTGTACTGCTCATCGATTTCCTGAACATTCTTATCAATAAGACCCGGAATGTTCATTTCCTCCCCGCATTCTGCGCAAACAGCCACAGTAATTGCAAAGGTATATTCCTTATCCCTTATATTCTTTACGATGTCCTTCTTCTGCAAAAGGTACTCGGTCTCTTTCCTGCACTCTATGCAGAAATCTCTTCTTCCCTTCTCTGTCATAATGGTCACCTCTGATTTGCCTCGTCGATAACATAATCCAGAAACAGATTGATATTATCCCGACGTCTGGCATTCCTGTCAAGCCTATAATTGTCCTTTTCAACAGCATCCTTCACCCCGGAAAGATACTTCTCTATATCTTTCTGATCTATGTTCAATGCTTTATCCCCCGAAGAGTATATGATGTATTTTTCTATTTTTTCCATCATCAGTATAACTCTATGATTGCTTTTTGTCAATATCCCATCATCAAAAACCCCACCAGATGATTTCATCCAGTAGGGTCTGTCAAAATCATATTGCCACTTCCAAAACAATCAAAGTGTTCTATTTCGGGGCGCACAGGTATCGGCACACCAAAGCTCCGCCAGAATATCGTAAAGCTCCTTCGGATTTTTGATCAGCTTGTATTTCTCATCTACAGGTGAAGCATCTGCCGTTTCCCATCCGAAGAAACAATTATTATGAGTCATAGTATCTTTCATACATCTTCCCTATCCCTGAATACGATCCTTATAGAAGGCGAAAAAATAATAAAGATATTAAAAAGAAAACACCTGCCGCCTCCCAAATAAGGGGGAAACGTAGGTGTATCTTTAATTATTCTATATCGAATTATTTAAAAAATGTCAATAGGTAATCAACGTTCAATCGAAAGATTGGGCGTTTTTTATATGTGGCAGAGAAGGTTGAACGCCCCTCCAAATTTGGAGGGGCGTATTTGGAAATTCAGGCCTTCGCACCCCACTGTCCGTAAATCTCTTTTACGGTGCCGTAAGAGAGTTTCCGCCGGCGCAGCTCATCCACGATCCCTTTGTTGTTCATACAGCGGGGCCGCCCGTAGAAGTTCTCATCCCCTACCCGTCCGTCAGCAAACTGCCAGATAAAGACACCGGTCACAGCGGAATCCTCCAGGACCGCCCGGAGCTGCTCCCGAAGAATGGCGGCCTGGCGTTCCTCGGACCATTTGGGATCTCCGGGGGCATGCCAGCCCGGGATCGCCCCGGCTCCGATCTCACTGATGATGAGGGGCTTTCCCCTGCCCTCTGTCGTAGCGATCCATTCCTTCACCTCTTTCAGGTGGTCGGCTGCAGGTGTGTCGAAATACCACAAAGGATAGATATTCATGGACACAATATCCGGCAGATCCAGACAGATATCCGTCCGGAAATGGCAGCTGGCAAAGGTGGTGGGCCTGGTCCCGTCCAGGCTCTTGATGAGTTCAAACTGCTCCCGGTAGATCTCCCTTCCGAACTCCGAGAAACTGGCGCATTCGTTCAGAATCCCCCAGGTAAAGATGCAGGGATGATTGTAATGGGTGCCGATCATCTCCCGGATGCAGTCATTGCTCTGGCTTCGAAAATTCTTGTGGGCCATCTGCTCCTCATTCAGCCCTCTGGCGTGGCTCTCCTCCCAGACCAGAATCCCCTGCTCGTCACACAGGTCCAGGAAGCGCTCGTCATTGGGATAGTGACAGGTACGGATGGCATTCCCCTTCAGATCCTTCACCAGCTGCAGATCATACTCCATGGCCTGCAGGGGAATCGCGCAGCCGAAGAGGCCGTGATCCTCATGCCGGTTAAATCCGCGGATCCGGATTTCTTCCCCGTTAAAATATACCTTTCCTTCCCGGACGCTGATCTCACGGAATCCGAACCGGTCCGTCAGATCATCCAATACCCTTTCTCCCGTCAGGAGCTGGGCCGTCACCGTCTGCAGGGCCGGGTTTGCCGGCGTATACTCCCGGGGGCTTTCGCAGGGAAGAGAAAGTTCCACTTCCTGCAATCCCTTTTTCAGTTCCAGAAGCTGAGTGACGGTCTCCTCCCCGCAGATTCCTGCGCGGAGGTTTACCCTTTCTCCCTCCACAGCGCTTTCGATCCTTATCCGGGCGGCTGCTCTCCAGCCGCTCTCCCCCTTAACAGTGGTCACATGAACCGACCGAAGAAATGCGGATCCGATCTTCTCCAGGATCACCGGACGATTGATGCCTCCGTAGGTATAATAGTCATTGGGAACATGCAGGGCGGACTCCGAATTAAAGGCATTGCATACCTCCACCCGAAGAGTGTGTCTGCCCGGCTCCAATCCCCGGACTGTCACATCCCAGGGCGTATAGGCATTGTAATGACTGCCGATCCGTTCACCGTCCACAAACACGGTACCCGTGTGGCTGACGCCTTTGAATACCAGCCGGTAATCTCCCTCTCCTTCGAAGGTCGTCTCAAAAAAACCGGTCCCTCTGTAGTTCTCATACCCTGGGCAGGTTTCCCAAACCCCCGGGACCATCATCTTCTGCAGGTCGGAGCGGTCCTCCTTCGTCCAGAAATCCCAGAGACCCTCCAGCTCCTGCTGCTGTCTTACTTCATGTGTCCGAAATGTTCGTTCCATATTTACCTCTTGTTTTCCCCTTATTTTCCGGTCCAACCGGTTCCTGCCCATCCCGGCAGGTTCTCCTGCCGGCTGCCTTCTTACTCCTTCACCGCCCCGATCATCACACCCTTCACGAAATGCTTCTGGATGAAGGGATAAATACACAGGATCGGCACTGTAGATACTATGATAGTAACATATTGTTGAACGACCCTCCAAATTTGGATGGTCGTATTTGTTTATTCTTTAGTTTGCGCCAAGCTTACTCCTCTCCCCAAAACTCATATCCTAACGGATCTATATAATACGGAATTACAATGTCTTTTCCCTGTGTATCAACTGCCCTTAAGAAAGTCGGCTGATTCATCAGTTTAACAGATTCATCATAATCCAGCAGGAAATTACGTTCGGGATCCCCTGATAGGGTATAGATTCTCCGGTCTGTATTGTCCATATCAGTAACGGATGAACTGTTCTCATCCTGTATGATGTAACCGATGCAGGCTTCAATACAGTTCTGACTGTACTTATTATTGGTCGTTCCATACTGAATATAGGTCCTACCGCCATACTCAATTGTGGCAAATGAGTCATTATCATGTGCATCGTCAATGAATGTTCCCATTTCAAATGCAAAGGCATCTCCCGGTAGATCCGGCAATGGTCGCCTCGTACAGCTGCACAATGCAAATAAACAGAATAAAGCGGCACCTATAAAAATCGTGATTTTCTTCATCCGTATCCTCTTTGCCCTCTACTTATACAACTTCCTCATCCTGTCGATCTTTTTCTTGAATTCCTCAACCACAGCATCCGGCCCGACGATCTTTACATCCTCACCAAGTGCGAAGATCCAACCCAGGAACTGGTCGCTCACAGCAATATCTTCGTGGATCTCTGACCAGCCCTTTTCCTTGCTCTTATGGATGATGATGTCCTTGCCGAAGCGGTCGAGGAAGATCCCGACCTTCTCGTTCTTAAAGGCAATCTTTACATTCACCTTCTCGCCGCCGTACATTCCAAAGCTCATCTTAGAGTATGCGGGAAGGTCAAACTCCTTGAACATGTTCCTGCCGGCACGCTTTTCGCTTAAGATGCGGATGTTCTTCATCTTGTCCACGCGGAAATGCTTTATCTTGTCCTCCGCCTCGTCATAGGCGATCATATAGTAATTCTCATCATCCCAGGAAAGTGACCAAGGGCTTACTTTGTAGGGCTCATCCTTACGCTTTTCCATCTCCTTATTAAGGTTCCAGCGCATATAATCAAACTCTATCTGCCTATTCTCGGCAATGGCGCGGTGCAACTCGTCAACGATATAATAAATGCTCTCGTTCATAGTCTTTACGCGGCCTTTGACCACAACCTGGCGCTTTAATTGCGATGCCTCGTACTCGCTGGCCATGCCGGTAAGCTTCTTTATAAGGTCATTTGACTTTTTCTCCGTGACAAACTTGGAGGATTGTATAGCATCAACAAGGAGTTTCAGCTCGGCGATGTCGAATTGCTTCTTTCCAACATGATATGTATAGTTGCGGCCTTCCTTTTCTCCGATGACATCGATCCCGAGGACACGGAGCTGCTCAAGATCATCATAAAGGCTCTTTCTGTCCGCTGTAACATCATACGCAGCAAGCGCCTCCTGTATCTGTGGCATTGTTAACGAATGCTCATCATCAGTCTTTTTTGACATGATCTGACTTAAGTAATATAGTTTCAGTTTCTGATTCGTTCCCTTTGGCATATGCGATACCTCCCAATTACTTCGAGTATAGCACATTTCCAACTAACAAGGGAACTTTATCGCCCACTCCGTCTATTCCATATCCTCATCACATCGGCACTGTTCATAATATGGACAGGTCACACAGAATGACTTGCAGAATTTCGACCTGCCCTTAACCATTCTTTTTATCCAGAAAAAAATCCGCATCATATCCCATCAAAACTCCTTATTCTCTGTCGTCCTTTAAAAACAATCCTCAACACAATAAGGTGCCTCTTTTATATAGCTGCGCACAGATAATCTTCCACAATACTGTCACAGATCCATTGCTCGTCAACATGTGCAGGGATCATATGCTCGATGTTATAGTATTTAGTCAAGTAATCTCTGACATTTGATGCATTTTCCAGAAGAATATTGAAAGCCTCAAGTTCTGTTACGCCATACTCCTCCTGCAGCTCTTCGCCAATCTTTCTGACCATACCGCAGTACCTATTCCCTTCCAGTTCACGGAATACCCAGGACTTGGCCTGGTATTTCCTCACTGCGTCGGCATTAAGCCACTTACCTCTATGCCTGTCATGCTCAATCTTTACCCTTCTAAGGGCGGCGGACTTGGCTTCGGCAATCCTGATATCAATATTTTCGATGATCTCTTTCGGCAAGTGCCATCCGTCATCAACAACATAAGATCTTATCAGCGTTTTAACTCTTGATGATTCTTCCATATTATGCGTCCTTTCTCCATATATGGGTGCTTCACAATCCGGTACCTTGGTTCTAATCCTATACTACTCTATTTTGAGTCCTATAATTGTCCCTCTGTTAGCAATGAAACCGATTGACTCTATTTTATCAAAAAAAGAATGTGCATTTTTGTGCACATTCCATTCTTTTTATCCAGAAAATCAACTTTTTCAATGGTCTCCTTCCAAGGGCTCTTCTTTTTTGTATCTGCTAAAATCAACAATGATCTCAAGAAATTCAGCCGGAAGCCGTTTAATACACTCATCCTTAAGCTCTTCAGGTACCCCGTAAAAGGCCTCAGCTATACTTCCTGTAATGCAGGTCAGGGTATCACAGTCTCCACCAAGGGACACTGCAGTTCTGATGCAATCCTCAAAATCGGTTCCCTCTAAGAAAGCCGTTATCGCCTCAGGAACAGTCTCCTGGCAGCTCTCGATATGATGATATGCCGGCCTTATCTCATCACAGGTTCTTTTAAGATCATACCCGAAGTTTTCGACAATATACGCCTTTATATCTTCCTTGGAAGATCTCTTTCTTGCCAGATAAATAGCCGATGCAACCGCTTCAGCTCCCTTTACGCCTTCAGGATGGTTGTGGGTTACTTCCGCTGACCATCTTGCTACTTCCCTGATTCGTTCTATACTTTCATACAGCCATCCGGCAGATGAAACTCTCATAGCCGAACCATTTCCCCAGCTTCCGTAAGGCTCAGTACTGTCAGAGGCAAGCCATTGGATGAAACTCCCACCGTATCCGGCATAAGGATACCTTCTCCCCCAGACCTTCATCGACTTTATCAGTTCACATTTAATGGATTCCTCATCCGCGTCTATACCTGCCTTCATAAGGGCATCTGCCACAGCTATTGTCATCACGGAATCATCGGTAAATTTGGATCTGTCTATGAAAAGCGGACCAAAGTCCTTTATTTTCTTGCCCCTGTCAAATTCATAAGGGCTTCCGATCATGTCGCCTAAAATCGCTCCGATCATCTTGCGGCACTCCTTTATCGCTTTTCCCTTGAGGTATAATCCCTGTCAATATCGGCTTTCCATTCGCCGTCCTCAAAAATATCATCCATTTCGTCGGCATTACATTTTCTTACCATGGATATAGTCTTTTCCAGGACAGTATAATTAAGTGCGGTCCCGGTAGAATCGGAATGGAAATTCGCAGCCATCTGAGGGCTTATTCCCATCTGGGCTGCCACCTGTTTTGAATCGATGTTTGCTCCGAGGAAAAGAAACTCCCAATGATACTTTTTCTTCTGACGCTCGATCATGCGCTTTACATCAGGATAAGAATATTGTTTGCTCGCATTCTCAAGCCCGTCCGTTGTTATGACAAACAGGGTTTTAGCAGGCCTGTCCTCATCACGTGCGTACTTATGGACATTTCCGATATGATGAATAGCTCCGCCCACAGCATCCATAAGCGCCGTGCAGCCCCTGACATAGTATTCCTCATCCGTGAGTTTCCGCACATTACCGATATCAACCCTGTCATGGATGACTTCACATACATCATCAAAAAGGACTGTCGATACTATAGCATTTCCTTCCTCTTTCCTCTGCTTTTCAATCAGGGAGTTGAAACCGCCTATGGTATCCGATTCAAGACCGCTCATTGATCCGCTTCTGTCAAGTATGAATACAAGTTCCGTTAGATTTTCTCTCATAATGATTACCTCCGTAAGCTTTAGTTTATCTGTTACTGAGGTCATTATAATGAGTTAAGGAGTTTTATCGGTCACTTGTCAGGCGACAAATCGTTTACTGGGTGATACTTCCCAAAGTCTGTTCCCCATGTTCAAACAACGCTATGTTAATAGCAAAGATATCATATACCTTTCTCTCTATGAAATACTGCACTATCAAATCCTGTCTGCTACAAGGGGACAGTGCGTATCCGGCCCTGGACAACAGATCTTTTGCCTCATCCAGATTCAGTTCTAAAGCCACTGCAAAAGCAAGAGCAGTTGCCTTGCTCGGATTCTTAGTCGTCCCGCACTTGAGCTTTGAAAATGCTTTTCTGTCAATGTTTGCCTTCTTCTGAACTTCAACGTCGGTCATTCCTCTTTCATCAGCGAATGAAAAGATTAATTCCATGAAAGTCTTGTCAAGATCACTGATAACATCATCAAGGCTTCTCGCTGCGCCGGGCGCGTTGCTTTCATCAAGTATGTGTCCATAGGTAGTTTCTTCACCTAAATCATCAAAATCCTCCGTCATCGTCCTTAAGGATCTTAGACTCTCAGTACGGCCTGATCTACTTGGACGATCCAAGTATTCTTCCCGGCTTTTTTCTTCAACGTAGTTGTCGTTTATGTATTCATCGATATCGCCGTACAGCTCTGCAGAAAGAGAAACGGATTTCTCGTCAAACACAACAAGATAGAGCTCCATCTCGTTTTCCGACATGAAAGACTCTATCTCAGATAAAGCGATACGCAAGGCAATTCCCTTCGGAAAACCGTAACTTCCCGAGGATAATAGCGGTATTGCAAGACTATCTATTTTATTCTCAACTGCAGTCTTAAAAATACTTTTATAGCAGCTACGTATTATCTCCTCCTCACCGCTTTTTCCTCCGCGCCAAAATGTGCCGACGGTATGGATTATATATTTTGCGGGAAGATTATACCCATCGGTTATAACAGAATCCCCCGGCATAATCTCACCGATCTCACGGCGCTTTTTTAAAAGCTTCGCCACACCTGCTGCTTCATAAACAGCAGTATCGATCCCGCCCCCATAACCCGGCTTGGGATTCGCTGTGTTTACTATGGCATCTACCTGCATTTTTGTAATATCATTACGGATTATCTGAAACGGCATAGCGCTCCTTCCCTATCTTTTTTCAAGCTCCGATAGGATCTTTTCCTTTATCTCATTCGAGGTATCCTGACAGGATTTCATAAGATCAAGCAGTTCTTTATGGTTCTTCCAATGCCTGTTCCAAAGTTCTTTTCCTACAATCATCTCAAAATCAAGTTTTACAGGCTCATATCTTAGTTCGTATTCTTCAAGCTTTTTACAACGTTCGTCAATATCCTTTATTCCACGCGACTTCGGGGATAGAGTGGCATCACTGAACATCCATTTTTTCCACTCCTTATTTCCCTTGCTCTGATTACACTTTCCGCATGCAGGAACAAGGTTATGGATCTCTGATATGTACCCGGTAGGACCTTTATCATAAATCAAAGGCCTGAAATGATCCCATTCCGTATAGGTATCACCGCAATAAGCACAGCAGATTGATTCCTTAGTCATACCGAGAGTTTCAAGAGCCTCTTCTATCTCTTTGTCTGAAGGTTCTATTATAGGGATTATCCCATTAACAAATGCATTTGTTATAGTGGATGACCTTCCGTTAATACTCACAGGTTTGGGCATCATAAATACGCTTTTTTCTTTTTTCATAGTGACAATCCTTATTCAGAATCAAGCCTTTAACTGATAAAGCTTTTCCCTCGCATATCCTTACAAAAAACTCAGCTATTCCACCGGCTCAATCCCCTCTTTATACTTCTCAAAGAAAGGATCCGTTATCGCATTCCCTATCATATCCTCCGGCACAGAATCGGGCTTTATCCAGTCATCGATATATTCCTCCGGAAGGATCAGTCCGCTCCCAGCGGCTCCGCAGCGACGGCGGCATCTGCTCTACAAGCTCCCGCGTCCTCTCTGAACTTTCAACATAATACCTGCAGCACAATTATCTCACCTAATAGTATCCGTATTCTTTCAGACTTTTTGCCCGGTCATTCAAAAAATCGTCCAAAGCCGCCTTAAGCTTAAGGTACCTCTGATACTTCTCTTCCTTCGCAAAATGGACTTCCCTGAACTGCTCGGGATTATCGGTATAATCAAGCTTTTCATCACCGAACTGCTCACTGGTAAGATCGAACACACAGTTCCCGATTACATTATAACAATGATAATTTCCGTCCGGACGCTCTATGCCATACACCTTGCCGCCAAAAATATCTTGAGCAAGGAACGCAGTTATAGAGCACTGGCCATAGGTCCTGTTCTCTCTTGTCCAGCCGTCTCTCATTCGGGGAGCACAGGTATCAGCACACCAAAGCTCCGCCAGAATATCGTAAAGCTCCTTCGGATTTTTGATCAGCTTGTATTTCTCATCTACAGGTGAAGCATCTGCCGTTTCCCATCCGAAGAAACAATAATTATGAGTCATAGTATCTTTCATACATCTTCCCTATCCCTGAATCCTATCCTTCTCCGGAACCCACACATGCCATGAAGGAGCCTTAGGCATCGGCTCACCCTTGATCAAAGCACGGATAACACGTCTGTGAATATATACAAGAACGGTGATAAGTAAAAGAATGATGATAACGAAAATGGTTTTTTTCTTCATGATAAATGCTCCTTCATCTAAAATGTAAATTTTGACGGATCGTTCATTGTGTGGGATATAACATCAGCATCTTTCCCTCGATTCCTTTTAACTATTGTATCACAGTCAAAGGATAAGAATACCTTTTTTCGTAGTATAAATTTGGAAACTGATGTCTCAATCATTCCCCCTTCTCAAAGCTGCACTCATCCATATCAGCGAGATACTCTCATTGCTATCCCATAAAAAGGACACTAAAAACAGCGATTGTACAACTTGCACAAATTTCAGCATACCTAATTTGTGAACTATTACATCTTCCAAGCAGTAACTTCCTGTGCTATCATTCAATCATTCTTCCACGAGATTACTGTTGGAAATATATTTCTAGTACTTCGAACATTTGAGGGCGTATCGCCCGCAGGACTAAATACCCAGATATTTAATCCGCAATATCGGTAACTATGAAATGCGATAATGTCGTATTTCTGTTTTATGCGCGCTTTATGGCTGCGCGCTAATTTTATATTTTTTTGAGGAGACTTTTCAATGGCAAGTAGTATGGGTGAGATAGATAAAAATATCTTTGAAACACATAATTGTATAAATATAGGTGTTATCCGCACAGAGTTTGTTGATTTTTTTAATTCGCATGGATTAAACAATGTCTTGAAGTATAACACCCCGATTGTATTCTGGGAAGACAGAGTGAAGCATACAGACGAGCATAAAGATGACTTTATGTCTGATATCATGTATCAAATGTGTTTTAAAGAAATACCCGACATCATATATCGTCCGGACTATATCGGTATACATCCAAAGAAAAAAAGCATTTCTTTTATTCGTGATTATACATCTAACCATATAAATGTAGCTATAAGAGTAACTATAAGTGGCGGGTTGGCATATAGAACAATGTACCCGTTAATGGATGCAACTCTTACACATTACATAGACACAAAACACGCTTGGAAGGTCGAATACAACGGTGATGGAACTCCGATAATCATTGACAAAATCGAGAATTGATAGTATGATAATGGACAAGAAAAGTAGAATCTGAGGACGGAACAGGCAGCCGTCACACCTTTATGGTCTTAAAGAGATGTAGATTGCCACCTACCTATTCTGCTTTACTTGAAAAATATACCGCCCATTGTTTCAATGTCATTAAGTTAACATTGGA
>DFKZ01000129.1 GCA_002373975.1 Lachnospiraceae bacterium UBA3632
TTATTCTTCTGCCAACGCCAGGAATCTTCGCACATTTCCCTGATCCCGTACTGTGCTTCCCAGCCGAGTTCCTTTTTGGCAAGAGATGCATCGGCATAGCAGGTTGCGATATCTCCGGGTCTTCTGGCCTGTATCTCATAAGGGATCTTTACCCCATTTGCCTCTTCAAAGTTCTTAACAATATCCAGCACGCTGTATCCGTGCCCGGTTCCAAGGTTATATATCTTTAATCCGGCTTTTTCCTCAATCTTCTTAAGTGCCTTTACATGACCTATAGCCAGATCCACAACGTGGATGTAATCTCTCACGCCGGTTCCGTCGGGAGTGTCATAGTCGTTTCCGAATACGTTTAAGTGATCTCTCTTTCCGACAGCCACCTGCGTAATGAAAGGCATGAGGTTGTTGGGAATTCCGCTGGGATTCTCGCCGATGGTTCCCGACTTGTGAGCGCCAATCGGATTAAAGTATCTGAGCAGGATCACATTCCATTCGTTGTCTGCCTTCTGAATGTCGGACAGGATCTGCTCGAGCATCGACTTGGTCCATCCGTAAGGGTTAGTGCATTGTCCCTTGGGACATTCCTCGGTGATGGGAATAAAAGCGGGGTTGCCGTATACGGTGGCACTGGATGAGAAAATGATATTTTTGCATCCGTGCTTTCTCATCACATCCACAAGAGTCAGAGTACCGGTAATGTTATTGTCGTAGTACTCCCAGGGTTTTGCCACGGATTCGCCCACGGCTTTTAATCCCGCAAAATGTATGACCGCTCCGATCTCTTCCTTTGAAAAGATTTTTTCAAGAGCCTCTCTGTCCCGGATATCAGCCTTATAAAAGGGCACTTCTTTTCCGGTGATCTTTGCCACTCTGTCAAGCGATTTCTCACTTGAATTGCTAAGGTTGTCAAGCACAACAACATCATATCCGGAATTCTGCAGCTCAACCACTGTATGACTTCCTATAAATCCCGCTCCGCCTGTCACAAGTATCTTACTCATCGGTAATCTCCTTTTCCTGTTATAGTGTTACTCCGTTCATCTTAAGCAGTTCTCTTGCGCTCTCTACCGAATCCACTCCCGTGGGATTCTTTATCGGAGCAAATTCCTTTTCACGCACCACTTCAAAAGGAAGGCAGCTCTTCATCTGATGTATCATATCCAGCACAAGGTTCTCGTATTTGTACCCGTTGGGTTCCGAAGGCTTGATCAGATTACCCGTCTCGTCAATATAAGGTATCTTTTTCTTCACTATATGAAGAGGAAGCTCCTGCTTAACCACCCTCTCAAGCTCTTCGATATTGAAAAGATAGTTGAGGATAACTCCGAAATTGTATGCCGGATCTCCCTTTTCATCCTTAGCGTTCATAAGCTCTTCCGTGAGCTCATAATACTCTACGATTGACGGTCTTCCGTCTTCGAGACACATAACTCCGACCTTCTCGTCGGGTGCATTTTTCCTCACTACTTTTGCGCCGACAACGCAGTTCTTTTTAATGGTCGCTCCCACAAACACAGGATCAGCGATCCTCTGCAGCACGTTATCAACCGCAAAAATGTTGAACCACTCGATCCCCCATTCTTTTGCTTTATCCAAAAGCCCTGCGCGCACAAGAGAAATAAACCATCCTCCGTTACCGTTGGGGGATGTGGCCATTCTGCCCTTTTCCTCAAGATATATCTTTCCGTTATAATCCGTGGCTGCAGCCATTTCCTGCTTGAAGAAGTGAACGTACTGTTCGGGATATCCGAAATAGTTTTTCTTTTTTAAGAAAGCGATCGTGGCATCATTATTCTTTTCGCTGGTCATGATGAAAAGATGGAAATAAGAATCCGCTTTTTTAACCACATCCAGCATGTTGCCTATCAGGCACTCAAATATAAACAGCTCTTTTGTAATGCCGATATTATACATTCCTTTGGGATCGTCCGATCCGAGCCTTGTGCCCATTCCTCCGGCAAGGAGTACTGCTGCCACCTTTCCGCTTCTTATCGCATCAAGACCTGTCGTCTCAAAACTCTCACGATTCTTTTCAATCTCGTCAAGTTCCATGCACGGAAGTGGCGATATCACTCCCTTCTTTGCCAGTTCATCAGGATTTGCCGCTGCGGACAGTACGCTCATATCCGTCTCTTCGATCTGGCGAAGAAGCGCCCTCTTTTCCTCATCGGATATTTCATCATAATACTTCAGGACATGCTCCTGACCATATTTCTCAAGTTTTTCTTTAATGCTTTCGGGTACCATATTTCCTCCCATTTTGTGATACTGTCCCGCCCTTTCTGATCAAGGCGGATCATTTACCGTCATATTCTAACACAAAAGGGGAAATCTTACCAGTCCGCATACTCCACCTCCTGGAGCTCATGTCTGTTGATGCAGTACCTGTACACTTTGTCGGTCAGGTATTCCTCGGGCGCGCTTTTTCTGTGAATGCGGTTCCAGTTTACGATCGCATCGTGCACCTCATGGGATGTGGCATCCCTTACAGCGTGGATGCGGGCCTCATGAACAGAAGTAAATGTGACGTAAAACTCGGAATCCAGTATATAAAAGATCCTGTCAAGAACGCGGGGATAGAATACGGATATCGCGCCTCCGCACCAACAGCTTGTAGTCAGTCTGAGCCCCGCTCTCGAAGATGTTTTCCCGAAAGAATATCTGTCGTATAAAACAGAGAGGTCAGTGAAATCTCCCGATATCAACAGGTCTTTGCTTTCCAGGCGTTCCGTGTCGTACAGTCTCGGCGGCATCATCGCTTTCGATGTCAGTAATGCTCTGCTGAACAAAAGATCTCTGTCATGGTCCTCATACGGATATATAAACTTGACATCATCTATTGTGAGATTCATAAGATTATCCGGGCCGGGATTGTCAGGAAGCCGGGCCACAACCAGTCTGATATCGCCGAAACATCTGTAGATAATGCTCCCATTCCATGATTGCAGCAGCCCTTCCAGCACCGATCTGCAGACAGGCTTCAATATAAATTCTTCCATTAGTCCTCCCAAGGGAATTACGGGCCGAACGGTCCGGGAAACGTTAAGAAACAGTCAGAAGTTTAGAATTCCATGTCCTTATACTTGATCCTCATAAGCACTTCCAGCAGCCCCTCGGGATCGTTGGTGGTTATGATGATATTGGCATTGCCGAGAGTGAAGGTTCTTACTTTTTTTCTCGAAGATGATGCGGCATACATCGGCTCATTCTCACACACTCTTGAGTGTCTTTCAAAGACCTCGTAATAATGGCCGGCATCATCTCCGCCATACTTTAAAAAATCAAAGCTCACATCAAACGCTCTGGCATATTTGTCGATGACAAAATCCGAAACCTCCTTCTTCTCTCCGTTCCAGATTTTGTAGAAAGTCGTTTTGCCGATCTCACTCGCATCACAGAACTTTCTGCGGGATTCCTTCCACGTCTTTCCAAACAGGTATATTACCCTTTCTCTGAAGCTTTTAAGCTTGATTAGTTCTTCTCTTTTAAATCTCTTCATAATGAATACCTCCTTTAAGGAATATTTAAGCACTTTTTCTGTCCGCCCGCTGTCGCCTTTGATACAAAAAACGTCCTTTTTTGTCCAAAAGCGTCCTTTTTTCATTTTTCATCTTTGAACGGCAAAAAAAGTCATGTTAAGAACCGTCAGCCCTCATTCCCGCATTACATTTTTTCAGCTTATTGACACAAATAAAAGAGCCTCTGCAGTTTTTCGCCGCAGAGGCTTAAAAGATGTGCCCTGATCAGTTTATTCAAGTACCATTTCTTTATATTTTTCTACTTCTTCTATGTATTTTTTACCGATCGGAGAAAGAGGAATCCCCTTCCGCTTTATATATCCTATGGTCATAAGGTCTTCGTTGTCGAGCCTTACCGCCACAAAATCATCACCGTTCAGGTCTTCACAGATAATACCCGAGCAGAGCGTGAATCCGTTCATTCCTTTAAAAAGATTCAACATCGTGGCACGGTCACTCGCATGTATTATACGCTTGTATTCATAGGTGCTGTAAAGCTCTTCCGCAAAATAAAAGGAATTATTCTCACCCTGATCAAACGCAAGGCAGGGATACTCTGAAAGTTCCTCCAGCGTCACCCTCGCCTTATCCGCAAGGGGATGCCCTTTAGCGATGTAGGCATATATATGGCAGTCAAACAGTCTGTGGAAAGAAAGCTCGTTCTCGGCAAATATCTTCTCCAGAACATTACGGTTGAAATCATTCAGATAAAGAATCCCGACTTCACTCTTAAAGTTCTTTACATTCTGTATCACATCGGATGTGCGGGTCTCATATACCGAAAAGTCATATTCGTCTATACCGTATTGAGCCACCACTTCGATAAACGCATTAACAGCAAAAGTATAGTGCTGCAGTGAAACACTGAATCTCTTTTTCTGCTCTGTCTTATCGATGTATTTGGATTCTATCAGCTCATACTGCTGAACTACCTGTCTGGCATATCCGAGGAATTCTTTTCCCTCAGGTGTGAGCATGATGCCCCGGTTCGATCTGGAAAAAACTTCGATGCCTATCTCCGTCTCAAGTTCCCTCACGGAAGCCGAAAGGCTGGGCTGTGAAATGTACAGAGCCTTTGCGGCTTCGTTCATCGAAGGAGACTCGGCAACCTGAATGATATATCTCAGCTGATTAAGTGTCATATGATTATTATCTCTTTATTCCTGACTGTACAGTGGTGTCGAAAGATATCTGTCGCCCGAATCGGGGAGAAGTACAACAATGTTCTTTCCCTTATTCTCGGGGCGTGCTGCGAGGATAAGCGCAGCCTTGAGTGCAGCACCGGAAGATATTCCCACAAGCACTCCCTCGGCATGGCCGAATGCGGCTCCCTCGGCAAAAGCATCCTCGTTCTCGATGGCCAGCACCTCATCGTATACCTTGGTGTTGAGTGTCTCGGGAACAAATCCTGCGCCGATTCCCTGAATCTTGTGAGGACCGGCCTCCCCCTTTGAAAGAACAGGGCTTGATGCAGGCTCTACCGCAACCACTTTTACATTGGGATTCTGTGACTTAAGATACTCTCCGACTCCGCTTACGGTTCCGCCCGTTCCTACACCTGCTACAAAAATGTCTACCTTGCCGTCAGTCTGTTCCCAGATCTCGGGACCTGTAGTTGCCTTGTGCGCTGCAGGATTTGCAAGGTTAACGAACTGTCCCAGGATAATGGAACCCTCAATAGATTCTTTAAGTTCCTCAGCTTTTGCGATGGCTCCCTTCATTCCCTTGGCACCCTCGGTGAGTACTATCTCTGCTCCGTATGCCTTAAGAAATGTACGGCGCTCTACGCTCATGGTGTCAGGCAGTGTAAGGATCGCATGATATCCCTTAGCTGCTGCGACTGAAGCTATTCCGATTCCGGTATTGCCGCTGGTGGGCTCGATTATTGTTGCACCGGGTTTCAATATGCCCTTTTTCTCTGCATCCTCTATCATCGCAAGTGCGATTCTGTCCTTAACCGATCCCGCGGGATTGAGATACTCCAGCTTAGCCAGGATCGTCACACCCTCTACTCCCGCCTTTTTAGCATATCTTGATGCCTCAAGAAGAGGAGTTTTTCCGATAAGTTCCGCTGCACTTTTCTTAATGTCACTCATTATAGTCACCCTTTCCGGCCGTTTTGTATAATGCTGTTACAATGGTGTTATGGCTCTTATAAAATAATATTCTTTTTCAAGTTACATTACAATATTTTTTTATCAGCCTATAGCTTTAAATGCTTCGTCAAGATCCTCAATAATATCGGCGATATTTTCGGTTCCGATGGAGAGTCTTATAGTGTTGGGTTTGATTCCCTGATCGGCAAGTTCCGCCTCGCTGCACTCCGAGTGAGTGGTGGATGCGGGATGTATCGCAAGGGATTTAACATCCGCAACATTTGCAAGAAGCGAAAACAGCTCAAGATTATCTATAAACTGCTGTGCCTTTTCCGATCCGCCCTTTATCTCGAAAGTGAATATTGAACCGCCGCCGTTGGGGAAATACTTCTTGTAAAGCTCCTTCTGTGAAGCGTCGGGGTTGACCGACGGGTGATTAACCTTTTCAACAAGCGGATGCTTATCCAGATACTCTACCACCTTAAGGGCATTCTCGATATGTCTCTCCACGCGGAGCGAAAGCGTCTCAAGACCCTGAAGGAAGATGAAGGCGTGTACCGGTGAAAGGGTTGCCCCCTCGTCGCGAAGGAGGATTGCCCTGATATAGGTAGCTAATGCTGCAGGAGCCGTATCAACCGCAAACCTCACTCCGTGGTAGGACACATTGGGCTCGGTGAGCCAGGGGAATTTATCGGAGGATGCCCAGTCAAACTTTCCGGCATCTACGATCACTCCTCCGATGGTGGTTCCGTGCCCGCCGATGAATTTTGTTGCCGAATGAACAACTATGTCTGCCCCATATTCGATAGGTCTTACAAGATAAGGGGTGGCGAAGGTGTTGTCAACAATGAGGGGAATCCCATGCGAATGAGCAATTCCGGCTATCCTTTCAATGTCAACTACCTCTGAATTGGGATTTCCAAGGGTTTCGATCTGAATTGCCTTGGTATTTGCCTTTATCGCTCCCTCTATGGCCTGATAGTCAAAGGGATCGACAAAGGTTGTTTCAATACCGTACTCCGGAAGCGTATGAGCCAGCAGATTATAGGTACCGCCATATATGTTCTTTGCAGCCACGATATGATCGCCTGCATGAGCAACCGCCTGAAATGCGTAAGTAAGAGCTGCAGCACCTGAGCTTAATCCGAGGGCTGCAACGCCTCCCTCAAGGGATGCTATTCTTGCTTCGAAAACTCCCTGGGTGGGGTTTGTAAGTCTTCCGTAGATGTTACCGGCATCGCGGAGACCGAATCTGTCAGCTGCATGCTTACTGTTATGAAATACGTATGAACTGGTGAGATAGATCGGAACCGCTCTTGCATCGGTAACCGGATCAGGTGTCTCCTGCCCAACGTGAAGCTGCTTTGTCTCAAATCTGAAGTTTCTTTCTGCTCTTGTTTTCTTTCCCATAATGATCCTCCTCGCTGCCCGTTGAACGGGCATGTTGTTTGCGGCATCGCCGCGTTGTTTGTTTGTTATGGGTAAAGAATATCACAGGATTTGGTTATTGTATAATACAGTAAATCTTTTGTTGGTTATAGTATATACCTATATCGGACTGAATAAGATCTTCGGTGGTAGTTTTCAGAAAATATCTGTAATTTTCTGTATTCTGATTGAAATACCGCGCGTAAATCTATTATAATTGTTAATCATGGTCTGTGTTTTCATCCCGGATAATGAAAGGAGACAAAATGGACGTAGTTAAACTTAACGCAAAAGGTATTCCGCCTTTTATGCATCTGATAGAAGCCGAGACCGGCGGTATTCTGGAAAACCTTACGCACGGCAATCCCGACAGTTTCATGATTGGGAACGGATTCATGGTTTACGGACTCTATAATCCTAACCTGAAGAAGGCACAAGGGGCGCTTGTTGCTCAGGTAGCGGGAACTTCCGTTGTAATCCGCTCTCTTTTTGTCGACCCGTTTTATTCGGGATTCGGCGGCGGGACAATGCTTATAGAGGAGCTTACCTCAGATGTTTTTTATATGGATAATATTTCCGAAATTGAGTTTCTGGCTTCGAGCAAAGACCCGTCGCAAATGGAAGTTGCAGGCTTTCTGAAGAGCCGTGGATTTGAATCGGAAGTTGCGGAAGAAGCATATTACAGAGTCCGCCTCTCTGAGATCATTAATGCAGGTGTGCTTTCCAAAGCTTCGGATCGCGCCACTCATCCTCTTAAAGAAGCTTCCGACTCAGCTTTGAGGCGCCTTGGCAATGAGCTTGTTGAAGGGGGAGATGCCTTTATCAGTCTTCCTATCAAAAAACAAGACTATGACGAAGATGTCAGTATGGTGATTGAGAAAGACGGGGCCATATCCGATATCGTGCTCGTTTCTCATGATGACTCAGGGCTGATACTCTCATATGCATACTCAAAGGGATCGGGAATGGGTATAATCTCTGCTTTATCAGCCGCGGTGAACCGGGCCGTCGAGAAATTCGGAGCGGAAACGCTCCTGAGGATTCCAACGGTAACCGATGTCAGCAAAAAAATCGTCGATAAGATAATCCCGGGGGCACGGTCCGAAGGGTACATCAGATGCTATTATTCAATGCTTCCTTTATATGAAAATATCTATGGAAGGGAAATGGAGCTGAAAAATGAGTGATATGTTTAACGACCTTGTCGCCAGAAAAACACAGCAACAGCAGACAAGAATACAGACCGCACAAAGTGTAGGCCAGACGCTCGATATCGTACAGGAACAGCTCCAAATGGAGCAGGCGCAATATGACCAGCTTGATGATGACGGTGTTGCTGCCGCCCCTTTGACGGAAGTTGAAAAACAGCGGCTTGCACCCGGTATCGAGACTACCGGTATGAGCGATAAGCACGCTACTAAAGTCAAAACACGTACTCTCAAAAATCTTAAAAAAGGACGCAGTGAAGTAGGACAGATGGCAACCAGCCAGACTATCCCCCTTATGCGGTCTATGAGAAGAAATGCCAAAGCTCTGCGGGAAGAGCGCGAAAAAGAAGTGACCGATATCTCCGCTCTCGCCAATCTCGTGATACCGGCAGACATTTTTGACGTTGCCCTTACCAAAGAGCATTCACATTTTGATGTCAAAAAAGCCCTTCTCATAAGAGAACAGCTGCGTAAGATTGCAGATTTCAAGGAAAATAATCCCAACGCCTATACGATGCTTGATTTTGATGTGTACACCAAACTTGAGCTTCTTCTTGACGAAAAGGATGCTTACGAAACAACATTAAGGACTGTTCTTGCTGCCAACGGACTGACCGAAACCGGAGAAAAAGCTACCGATCAGGAAATCCATGACGCACGAGAAAAGTATTATATCATTAAAGATTCATACAGAGAGACCATGGAAAGCCATGATGCTAACCTGGCTGCTCTGGTCACGGCTGAAAAAGCCAAAAGATCCAAGGCTCTTTTTGACCCTAAACTTGAGATGGACCGAAAAACCGAAATGCGGGCCAAACTGACGGAAAAATGGGACGGCGAACTCAGAGACGGCGATGGCAACTGGATCGACATGCCCCTCGACTTTCTTTCTTCAGAGTACTATTCAAGAGTTGTCTTTCGTATGGATCCGGACGACGAGCAGGCTTCTTACAAAATGATGCAGTCTGCGATCTGTGCCTACAGACTCACTTGCACAAATGTTTCCGGCAAAGAACGGGATGCTTTATTTAAAAAGATCCGTTCGGAGGTTGCCCCTACCTACAACGAAGTCCGTAAAAAACTTCCTGAATTTATAGCCCGGATCGAGAAAGCAAATTTTGACGATCTTATCGCTATGGCTCCGGAAATTCTGGAATTTGAGCTTCCTCTCCAGCATTTGAGTGACATAGTGAAACGGTGCTCGGATTCTAAGGGACTAACCCTTGAAGCATCTCTCGATATGTCTAAGGAAGAGCTGGAAAGAATCAGTCACTATAAAACTCTTCTTGCATCCGTAAAGAAACGTATTCTCCTGATGAATGCAATAAGAGCAGGGAAAGCAGGAATCCCTATTAACTTGGCAAATCTTGACAGTAACCTGAGCAGAGTCGCTGAACATCTGGCAGATAAAAACGGAGATATTGACCCCGCCGGATTGGCTCAGTACCTGCAACGCGACCTTAAATCAAATCTTGAGACTTTCTCAGGTATTGTTACTGCGGAACACAAGAAACAAACTAAGATTCACGAAGAAAAAAAGGCGGAATATGAGCACTTTGCATCTCTGGAAGGTAAGATGGCTCAGGAAGGGGCAACCACTTCGGCACAAATAGGCTTATATTCGGCGCAGACATTTGACAGCAATCTTAAGGCATATCAAGAAAGCTTTATGACAAAGAGGCTTGTAGACAAGGATATGTCTCACCTTTGGGAACTGTTTCAGAGATCGGGATTGCGTCTGAACGATAAAGATTTAGGTCCGGAGCAGTTAACCGAGAGCAGCTTCAAACGAATGATCCGTGAGCTTTTAGGCGGAGTAGGAGAAAGTCTTGATCTTAAAAGTGATGATCTGGAACTCACCGTAAATGAAGGTGATTTTGAATTACAGCAGCTGGAGACTTTGTTGGAGAAACCTGATGAAGAACACATCATGGAGTTCCTCCAGCCTCTTCTTACCTTCGATCCCATGACATACTTCGGGCGTATAGACAAGGATGTTCTTGAAAACATGGAAAGACGGTTTGAAGTCGTCCAGAAATCAATAGCTGAGTCGCACCCTGTTCTGTGCTTGAAGCAGTTTGCCGAAAAATTCCTGTTACATGGATATTTGAGCAAAGAGGCAACACAAATAGTCGATACCGCCGTACTGCGATTTGAAGCTTTTCAGCGTCACTTTTCAAGTTTAAATATGCCATTCCCTATAGGAACTACAGAAACTCTGGAAAAAGATCTTCCTGGTATGAAAAACTGCATTGACAGTGTAGGGCGAGCTCCCTTATTTGTAAATATTTCTCAAAAGGTTACTGACACCTTCCTTTCCGATCATCCGCTCGTTACCTATACATTGGAGGAGGAAAAAGAATTAAATCGTTTAGGATTCGAAAAAATGCATTTCCTCGGACAAATAAGAGAAACCGGAAAGCCGACCCAGTATCCGGTCTCTAAAGAGGAGATCAGTAAAATAGTAGCTACCGATGAATCTTTCATAAAAGAGCTTGTCGAAAAAGTATCGTCATTCTCATTTATAAATAAAGACGGCAGAGCCAGAATTTTTTCTACTTCCGATGCGAGAGATTTCCTTGCGTACGGAGAAGAAGATCTGCACTATTATGCTGAAATATCTCGTAATGCCTATCTTCTTCTTGCTGCGGAAAAGCAGAACAGGGATGCTGTTTTAGCTATTTTGGGTAAAAATGCGGAAGAAACTCTTCTCGCATGCAAAAGAATCACTGCTTTACAACACGACATACACACCGGTATGACCGATGGCCCGGGACGAATGATTTCCACTGTCCGTATGATGTATTCCGGAGATTCAGATGGCCAATCATTGGAATCACTGGCAGCAATGCGCGAGGAAGAAATCCTCGCGCACTCAAAAGAAAGAGAAAGAATAATGCGTAAAAACGCTACTCTGTAAACGTTACGCAGCTTCCTTCTGTCTTTTTACTTTCATAGACACCGCTGTCAGCTTTCTTATACAGCGTCTCAAAGTCCTTGATCTTTTCCTGATCAAGGAACGCAGCACCGATACTTATCTCAATCTTCCTGTCGGTTATCTGCGGTATCTTTATAGCATGGATATTATCGATAAAGCGCTCAATAACCTGTTTTGCGAGCGCTTTATCCGTCATGTTGGAAAGGAAAAGTGAGAACTCATCGCCTCCAAGCCTCATGACCACATCCGCATCGCGGAACGAACTTTTAAGGCAATTAGCTATGGAAATAATAACCTCATCACCCACCTGATGCCCGAAAGTATCGTTGATCGATTTGAAATGATCGGCGTCAAGTATTGCCAGCATTCCCTTCTCGCCGTTTTCTATTATCTGACGGATCTTTTCTTCACCGCCGCCGCGGTTCATTATGCCGGTAAGGCGGTCCGTCTCGGAGAGCCATTCCAGATGCTCCCTCTCCCTCTTTTCCTGATCGATGGGCTCTATCATCCACAGAACGCTCTTTATCTTTCCGCTCTGACTTCTCTCAACCACGGTAAATCTGCCTCTGCACCATTTATTATCATTGTCCAGATACTCAAGGCTCACCGTATCATATTCACTCATCCTCTCATTCAAAGTGGAGAGATCGATGAACTTGAAAAGCTTATTCTGTGAGGACTCGGCGCTGCAGGCCCACATAGTCTCCCGAAGGATTCTCTGCGCACCTACTGTCATTCCCTCCTGGGAATCTCTCATTTCCTTTCCGTCACATCTGACCATCCTGAAGGAATCCTCCTTGAGGTTTATCATATCCATTGTGGTATAGATTCCGGAAATGGAATACATCTGTAGAGCGCTGGCTTCAGCCTCCTGTCTCCTCTTTGCTATGTCGATGAAAAGACCTATCATTATTCCCCAGATCAGGATCATGACCACAACCTGGAAAAACGTGAGAAGTCCCTGCTGCTTCAATACGGAATCTATGTTAATGGCGCTGATTATATAGAACCCGTCATACAGCTCTTCCGAGTAAACAGCATAATGCTTGCCTTTAAACTTTACCCTTAAGACTTCCGAATCGCTGTTTTTCAGCTTCTCCATATTATAACCGTTCAGAAGCTCAAGCTTTGAAAATACATTCCCAAGCTGCCTTGATTCGGTTGAATGAGCCACAATAGTCCCATCATCAGCAATGAGCATAAGCTCATTATTGCTTCCCTTCTTGATAAACTCAGCGGTAACCTGACGCACCCTGTCAAGGGAGAAATCCAGAGACACAACGCTTTCTCCATCACTGAGCACCTTACTTGCACTCATTACAACCTTTTTGGTCTGCGAATCCATGTAGGGGTCAACAAACTGAATACTACCGGGATTATTGATCGCCTCTGTGTACCACGGTCTTGAAAAAGGATCATAATCTTCATCCGGCACCCATCCCGAGCCATCAACATACTCTCCGCTTACTGCTCCGTAGAGCCCTGTGGAATCCCCCTCCAATATGGTGAGATAATTACTGGTCTGGATAGTAAGAGCGTCCGCTATTGCCTCCTGGGGCTCTTCTCTGCTCTGAAGCGTTTCCACCATCCTACCGGTGAGTTCCACAGCCTCAATACAGGTCTGCATATATGATTTTATCTCCCGGCCTGCGGATGAAGAAATAACCATTCCCTCATCCAGCATATTCCTGTCGATCGCCGCCCTTATGACGCTGGCATCATAGACAACCAACGCTGAAGATGAGATGAGTATCACTGCCAGAATGATGGAGTAGCTGAGCCCCAGCCTGCTTATGAATTTTAAATCCTTTAAAAAACCCGGCATTTTACTGTTCCTGTTTCGATGCGTAATAGTCCTCAAAAAGCTTGTTTGCAGCATCTATCGTCTGCTGACTGATTTCCGGAAGCTCTCTTCCCCAGGCTGCTGTGGCCTGATCGAAGCCTTTCATCATGGCATCCTGCATCTTTTTCATCTTTTCGACATCATCACCCGCAAGAGCCGATGCAAAGTCGAAAAGCCTTTGTGATGTCTGCTTAACACCCCAATAACCGTCCTCGGAGATATCCTCCTGAGCCTGAGCCTTTGTGGCAGGATCTACTTCGAATTCCCCGCTTGCAAGAAACTCCCAGATACTGTTTGCCTTACCGAAAGCTCCGGCCTGTTTGTTCATCATCTCGGTAACGAGACTGGTGAACTTGCTCTCCCTCTCGGCCTGATCTGCTTTAAGCTTATCCACAAGAGCGCTGCGCTCCTCCGGGCTCATCTTGTTGACAGAATAGGTGGCAGGCTTTGAATCTGCCGTATTCTTCTCATATACGACAGCGTCTTCCGCTTTTACTTTATCCCCGGTGGATTTTGCGGCAGAGGTCTTAGCTGTCACTGAAGCTGCCGGTGCCTGATAACTGATGCTTTCTGTAGCTGTTGTAATTCCCAAATCACTCATACCTTTGGACTCCTTTCCTTATGATTCGATCAGCACCTCCCTGTGCTGAAACTATACTGATACATAGTTACTATACTATAAATAGTCGTAAATTGCAATATTTCAGGGCCTTTTATCAGATAATTCCGAGGTTTTTGCCTCTTTTGAATAGGCGACTTTAAACCTTGATCATAGCGCTACGGTTGCATCCTCACGAAGCGCATTTGTTACAGACTTGGTGAATTTACCTGCAAAAAAAGAGACCTTAAATCTTAAGGTCTCCTGATCGTGAATCGCTATATTAATTGTATTTACCCGATCACTCTGTCTGTTCCGGAGTTACCGCTCCGCTTTCGGCAGCCTTCTGTGCCAGTTCCTCCGAGGTGATACCCATATTGATCTTCATCTGATCGTAAAGCATCTGTGCAAGACCGATGGAATTCTGCTCGGTGGACATTTTGGAGATTTCCTGAATAGTCTGGTCCTTGAAAAAGTCAACCAGCTGGCCGTTTGGATCTTCGTCATCGTCGTCAAGCTTTGTGGTCTTGAGCATGTTCTTGTAAACCTGTTCCAAAAGGTAACTCTCGAATTCCTTGCAGACAGCCATAAGCTCATCATCGGAAGCCTTTGAAGCATCGGTACCGCTAAGCTTGGAAGATAGATTCGAGGACTTTTGGGAGGCCGCGAACTGGGCGTAATATTCGTTTAGAGAAGTAGAGGAGATATCCATAATATGTGCTCCGTGGAATCTTCTTATGCTGAGTTGATGCGATCCATTCGCAGACTATCGTCTGAGGTTATTAGCCTCTTCAAGCATGGTATCGGAGGTGGTGATGACCTTGGAGTTAAATTCGTATGCTCGCTGGGTTGTGATCATGTTGACCATCTCATCGGCAACGTTAACATTCGATCCTTCGAGGTATCCCTGCACAACTTTGCTCTTATCGAGGTTATTGTTGGTGGACTCGTTGAGGGGCTGGCCGCTGGCTGCGGTCTGGCTGTAAAGGCTGTCGCCCTCTCTCTTTAATCCTCCGGGATTGTTAAACTGGAAAAGCCCTATCTGTATTCCTATAGGCTGGGGGTTGTTGCTGGCATCGGGATAGCAAAGACGTCCGTCACCGGTAACCGTGATCTTGCTGGTAACGTATGTATCCGCAAGGACTATCTGGTTTCCGTTCGTGTCCAGAACAGGAAATCCCTGCGAATCCGCAAGCATGTTTCCGCCGGTGGCGAGTGACCACAAAAACTGCCCGTTCCTGGTGTAATAGGTGTTTCCGTCATCCGCATGTACCGCAAAGAATCCTTTTCCGTCTATGGCAAATGCGGTGTCGCTTTCGGACGCAAGAAACGCACCCTGTCTGAATATTGTATTGATAGATGCATTTCTGACGCCGAGGCCTACCTGTGCGCTTCCGGGCTTGTTTTCACCGTTTGCGGAAGTAGTTTCCGTCTGGATCGTCTGATACAGAAGGTTTTTAAATTCATTTACCTGCGTCTTGTATCCTGTAGTATTTACATTGGCAAGATTGTTCGCGATGGTGTCGAGATTTGTCTGCTGTGCGATCATTCCGGTTGCACCGGTCCATAAGCTTCTTACCATATCTTCACCTGATCACCTTTCATAAAAAAGCTCTGATGATATTCCCGTTATACCTTTCCGAGCTGGTTAACCGCCACATCCATGGTGTTATCCAAGGTCTGGATTATCTTCTGGTTACTTTCGTACTGTCTCGAGATGGAAATGAGATTTACCATCTCCTGTACCACTTTAACATTGGCCATCTCAAGATAACCGCTGTATATCTTTCCCGCAGCAGGAGTTGTTTCCGCTCCTTCGATGGGATAGTAATAATTCTCGCCAAGCCTCTGGAGATAATCGTAATTCTCAAAATCGGTAAGCTGTATCGTAGCTACCTGCTGGTTATTTTGGAATATATTTCCCAGCCTGTCTATTGTGGAATCCTTGGTAGTGTCAAGGTGTATCCTCTGGCTGTTGGTATCAAGCACATAATCGCCGTCGCAGTTAACGAGATATCCCGCTTCGTTTAGTGTAAACTGTCCGTTGCGAGTATACATGGTGCTGGTCTCGCCCAGCTTGTTGGTATATTCTATTGCAAAAAAGCCTTCTCCACCGATGGCCAGGTCGTATGTGTTGTCGGTTATTCTGAAAGATCCCTCCGACCAGTCTACGTAATTCTCGCCGATCTTTACACCGGGATGCATCACGCCTTCTCTGGTAACAAGGTTATATCCCACAGTCGAATCTTTTATCTTTACCGCAAGTACATCATCAAAGGTCTGACTTGTGGAACCCTCTTTCTTAAACCCCACAGTCGTTACATTGGCCATATTATTGGACAGCACATCCATTCTGTGCTGCTCGTTTATCATTCCCGTATATGCAGTATATAAACCTTTGATCATAATGTGCTCCGACCTGCGCCCTGCGCCGATTACTCTTTATATGCCGAAATGAATTCCACGTATTTTCCGGTTCCGATCGCCACCGCTGTCATGGGATCTTCCGCCGTCATAGTGGTAATTCCGGTTCTGTCACAGATAAGATCTTCAAGACCTCTCAAAAGGCTTCCGCCTCCCGTAAGGACTATTCCTCTGTCTGCGATATCTGCCGAAAGCTCAGGCGGAGTATTCTCGAGAACCGACTTTATGGCTTCCACTATCTGTGAGGTGGGCTCTCTGAGTGCCTCCTCGGTTTCCTCTGTGGTCACCTGGACTGTTCTGGGAAGACCGGTTACGAGGTTTCTTCCTCTGACATCCATCACGTCGGTATCGCCTGTCTTAAAGCAGCAGCCTACTCTTATCTTAACTTCCTCGGCGGTTCTTTCACCGATGAGAAGGTTGTGTTTCTTCTTCATGTATCTGAAGATGGCATCATCAAAGGAGTTGCCCGCAAACTTGATCGATGTACTCTCAACGGTTCCTCCGAGCGAAATGACAGCAACGTCAGTAGTTCCTCCGCCGATATCTACGATCATGTTTCCGCAGGGCTTTCCGATATCGATACCTGCTCCGATAGCTGCGGCGATAGGCTCCTCGATGATAACCACTTCTCTTGCACCTGCCTGATAGGTAGCATCCTCAACTGCCTTCTTCTCGACTTCAGTTACACGGCTGGGCACGCAAACCGCGATTCTGGGCTTTTTCAAAAGCCTGTGGCCCACTGCCTTCTGAAGGAAATACTTCATCATCTTCTCGGTAGCATCATAATCCGAGATAACTCCGTCCTTTATGGGACGTACCGCAACTATGTTTCCGGGAGTACGTCCGAGCATGAGCCTTGCGTCCTCTCCGATAGCCTTTATCTTGTTGGTCGTGTTGTCGAAAGCAACCACCGAGGGCTCTTTCAGCACGACTCCCCTTCCCTTTATATAAACGAGAATACTCGCTGTTCCAAGATCGATTCCAATGTCTGTCGCCTGCATTTTGTTTCCCCTTTATCTTTCAAAATTATAATCGATTAATCCGCCCGTTTTGCGTAATTTTCCTGCCCATCTTCCCTCAGGGCACAATGACCGAGCGTAAATTTGATTATAACCGAAAGTGGCCTCATTTGCAATATATGCAGGGTATTCTTTTACATAGCGTTTTGCTTCATGAGGAAATGAAAAAAGCTATTCCCCGAAACATGAAAACGGACGCTATGATCCTGTTTTCGTAGCGTCCGTGCCATTTGTCCGGTTCACTTCCCTTTGAACCGGATCGGAAGTTAAAAAATATGAAAAAGGAGACAGAAGAGTACTTCCGAATTATGTATCGGCATAACAGAGAAAAACTTTAGGCTTATATTTATTATTTTTCAGATCTTTTAATAAACCGGGTTAAACATCAGATGAAGACCCACGAAAAATACGGAAGTATCTGGATCACAGGGTCGTAGCCCTGCTTTAGAAACAGCAGAAAATACCCGGAATATGCAGCGCAGACTCCGCAGGTAAGAACGATCCTTAGCTTTTTCGAAGTAATATTTTTCAGGATAATCGGGATCAGGAACACCTGCCCTATTATCAGATAATAGCATACGCGGCTCAGCTCCGGAATATAGGTGGCGCAGGTGTAAAGAAGAAGGGCAAAAAGATTGAGATTAAAAAACATCTCCGCCTTTTCGTTTCCCTTTACGAACTTTTTGTAAAACACAAGGCAGAATATCAGTATTACAGCGCATTTAGCGATATTCATAAACGAGAGATTTGTGACGTCCAGTATCGCATCCCCCTCATAATAGGGATAGAATTTAAAGAGAAGCCATCTGATCGGAATCTTGGCAAAAACAAGCACTGCTGCCGCCACCGGTATCAGCCACACAGTCTTCTTTGACCATTTTAGATAAAATGCGATAAAGTACGCGGGAATAACAAGAAGCGCCGTCATGTGGAAAAGTGATGCAAAAAGTATAATGATACAGAACTTTACGAACTTTCTGCCAAACAAATATTTCATCGAAAATACCACAAGCGAAAGCGCAAAATAATACCTTATGTTGCTGAAGCTCATGAAATAAAATCCGTTTGCCATGAAAAGAAAGAAGCTCATGACAAACATATCGGAGGTATCAAAGAGCCCCTTTACAAAGAAAAGACAGGTAAAGAATGCTATAACGGCGAATATGGGGATAAATCTCTCCGCCCCGAAAATAAACTGCATCAATCGCACAAACAACACGAAACCTATCTCGGAGGATACCGCAGTATCGGCGTGATCGATATTTATGAACTGCTGCCTGTACGTCCAGTAATCATTACCTATACCGTAGCGCATTGCGGACAGCAGAAACAGAACGATAAAAATGCCGGCAAGCATGCATCTGTTTATCATTTCCTGTCTGGTGGGAAGCGCCGTATCAAGCGGCTTTCCGTTAAGGGTATTAAGTTCTCTGCGATAGGAAGTGTCGACAAAAAAAGCAAGCGCAACACATACCGCAGTAAGAAAAATGTACATCAGCATCCGAATACGATCCCCGACAAAGCTAAGCCCGGTCTATGTCCGAGCCCTCTCTCTATTTCCCGTAATAGCTTCTGATCAGCCACTCATCTTCTCCCGCAAGGGCAAATGCGACCGGCTTGATATCCTGCCTCGAAAGCTGCTCAAGCAGTCTTTCGATCTTCTTTCCGTTATGTGCTCCTGCCCGGGCTATTATGACAGTAGCGTCACATTCCTTGATCTTTTTATATACATCTTCATCTGTTTTATCCGAGAAGATATCCTCAAAAACAACCTTTTCGGAATCTCCTGAAAGAGCATCTATGAGCGAGTCCTCACTGTTATGGCTGATGAGTTTTTTCATGCTCCTTATATCCAGGGAAACATCCCCTTCTTCTCCCGAATAAACCTGTCTGATATTACCCGGAGTATCATCGGCTTTAATGATCGCGATTTTTTTCTTATCCCCGAGAAATTCCCTGACATTGGCTTCAAATTCCTTCATGGAGATCGCACCAAGAGATAGGATCCCATATCTTTTTTCCAGGGTGGAGGGAAGGTAAACGGATGTATCGGCGCATGCATAGAAAATGCTTATTATCACGGCAGCTATCAGCCCGATCACCGCTCCGAAGATCACTGCTCTTTTGACAAAAATGAGTGATACGTCTTCCGTATCATCAGCTCCCGGTTCGTCGACAATCACGATGGATTCTATCTCTTTTTTACCTTCCGGGAAAGCAAGCATCAGCTTCTCGACTTCCCTTTCAAGCTTAATCGCTTCATCCACACTTCCCGCGGTGGACTTTGTGTAGAGATATCTTACATCGGATTCAACTGTTGCGAGCGTGTTAGCGATTATCTCATCCTTGGAAAGGCTTCCGCCCATTGCCTTTGACAGACCTTCGGTAAAATAATCCGTATGCATCACTTCCTGCCAGGTAAAGTAATTATAATAATCATACTCTTTCCCGGTGGCATCATCCGCATAGGTAACATAGTAGATCGTCCTGGCGCGGTATTTGTATCCGTCCTTTATTCCAAAATTTACCAGGCAGTATATGCCGCCCACTACCACTGCGCCTATTATCGCAGCAAGCGGAAATACCCATATCCTTTTAAGCAGTTTCAAAAAGAACAGCTTGTAATCTATCGGTTCCCTTGCATACTTTGTTTCCCACATGATAGTTATCCTTTCCTTTTCCCCTCATCTGTTTTTTTCCTGTCGGGATTTTGACGTTTCCCCGTCCCAGGGCCTGCGCTCCCTGCAACCCTTTTTCATGAGTTTCTTCGCTTCTTTGTATGATACATCCTTGCACATGTAAGACTTTTTCAGTATTAAAAATCGCAATATCATTACCGGTGCAAGAGCTCCGTAGAGATAATGATAGAGCACGCCTCTGTCATAGAAAAACTTCTCGTTATATCCGCTGAACCATGTTGAGCTTCCGTCTTCCCTGGGCTTTTCCTCACCTATGCACACCGGCACGGCAAGCACTTTTAATCCCTTTTTCAGTGCCTCGTTCAAAAACAGGCTGTCCTCTCCATTGGAAAAAACCGCGCCGCCTCCGAACCAGAGATGGTATGTAAGCCCTGTTTCATGCAGCCTGCACGTTCTTACCGCGATACTGTATGCCGGGTATCTTCCGCAGTTCCAGCGGTGTACCCGGTGTGCGGAATCCGTCCAATAGGTCCTTCTCTCCTCTGAAACTTTTACGTTAAAAAGGATCATATCCGCCTTGGGATTCTTTTCGAACTGATCTTTGACAAGAGCTTCATAATCATCGGAATAAACGATATCTTCGTCCGAAAAGAGCACTATGTCCGCCGTAGCGCGCTGTAGCGCAGTGGTTCTTGAAAGCCCCACACCTTTTTCATCCATAGAAAGAGCTTTTATCCTGTGTCCTTTACGATCAAACTCTTCCGCGGCATAAGCCGACCCCTGATTGATGATAAGCGCATCGCTTGAGATATTCATTTTTTCACATAATGCGTGGACATCCTGTCTTACGCAGGATACAAGAAGCTGGAATGTCATGTTAAACCTCATCCGTCGCTTTTGCCGTCTCCCATCGGGTCAGGCATTATTATTTGTCACGGGAGAGCATTTTTTTGATGAAAGCCCCCGTATATGAAATCTTGCTTTTGGCGATCTCCTCGGGTGTTCCTTCCGCGATAACTGTACCTCCGCGGTCGCCTCCCTCGGGTCCCATATCGATAATATAATCGGCACATTTTATCACATCAAGATTGTGCTCTATCACCACAACGGAATTCCCCCCGTCGGCAAGCCTGTGAAGGATGTCCACAAGCTTATGCACATCCGCAAAATGAAGGCCGGTCGTGGGCTCATCCAGAATGTAGATGGTCTTTCCCGTGCTCCTTCTGGAGAGCTCGGTGGCAAGCTTTATTCTCTGGGCCTCACCGCCGGAAAGCTCCGTTGAGGGCTGCCCCAGTTTGATATACCCGAGCCCCACATCGTAGAGAGTCTGGATCTTGTTCCTGATGGACGGAACGTTTTCAAAGAATGACAGTGCTTCTTCCACTCTCATATCGAGCACATCATAAATATTCTTCCCCTTATACTTTACTTCAAGGGTCTCACGGTTGTAACGCTTTCCCTCACATACCTCACAGGGTACATATACATCGGGAAGGAAATGCATCTCGATCTTAACGATACCGTCACCGCTGCAGGCTTCGCATCTTCCGCCCTTTACGTTAAATGAGAATCTTCCCTTGGTATAACCTCTTGATTTAGCGTCTACGGTGGATGCAAACAGATCCCTTATCAGATCAAAAGCTCCTGTATATGTGGCAGGGTTGGATCTGGGCGTGCGCCCTATGGGGCTCTGATCGATGCAGATAACCTTGTCGAGCTTTTCCATTCCGGTTATGGATTTATGCTTTCCCGCGATATTGTGCGCACGGTTAAGCTTCCTTGCCAGAGCGTTGTAAAGGATCTCATTTACAAGAGAAGACTTACCGCTTCCTGACACACCTGTCACGCAGCAGAATACTCCGAGCGGAAACCTTACATCGATATTCTTGAGATTGTTTTCCTGCGCTCCTTTTACTGTGAGCCATCCCGTAGGCTTTCTGCGGCTCTTGGGAACCGGTATTTTGAGCTTACCGGAGAGATACTGACCCGTGATTGATTCTTCCACCTTCATTATCTCTTCCGCAGTTCCCGTGGCTACCACTTCTCCGCCGTGAGAACCTGCGCCCGGCCCGATATCAACGATATAATCCGCCTCAAGCATGGTATCTTCGTCATGCTCAACAACGATAAGAGTGTTGCCAAGATCACGCAGATTCTTGAGAGTGGCAAGCAGCTTATTATTATCCCTCTGATGAAGACCGATCGAAGGCTCATCCAGAATGTAGCATACTCCCACAAGCCCCGATCCTATCTGCGTTGCAAGTCTGATACGCTGGGCTTCTCCTCCGGAGAGTGAGGCTGTGGCTCTTGCAAGAGAAAGATAGTCAAGGCCCACATTTATGAGGAAGCCGACTCTCGCCTTTATCTCCTTTAATATCTGTTCTCCTATGCGCTGCTGCTGTTTCGTCAGCTCCAGAGAAGCAAGAAAATCGGAAAGATCGGTTATTGACAGTGTTGTCACATCATATATGTTTTTATCTCCTACCGTTATGGCAAGGGATTCTTTTTTAAGTCTCTTTCCACCGCATTCGCTACAGGGTGTGATGCGCATGAAAGCCTCGTACTCTGCCTTCATTGTCTCGGATGCGGTCTCTCGGTAGCGTCTTTCGACGTTCTTGATAAGTCCTTCAAATGCGATGGGATATACTCCCGTTCCGCGCTGACCGGAGTAGTGGACCTTCACTTCCTTATCGGTTCCGTGAATGATTATCTCTTTTATCTTGTCGGGATAGTCTTCAAAGGGAGTGTCAAGGCTGAACTTAAACTCCTTTGAAAGTGCCTGCAGCACTGCGTTGGTAAAGCTGCCCTCGCTGTTTGCGGACTGCCATCCCATTACGGTTATCGCACCGTCATTTATGGATACCGAGGTATCGGGGATCATAAGATCCACATCAAATTCCATCTTATATCCAAGGCCCGCGCATACGGGGCAGGCGCCGAAGGGATTGTTGAAGGAAAAGCTCCTTGGCTCAACCTCGGGAATGCTTATACCGCAATCGGGGCAGGCATAGCTGGTTGAGAATGTGAGCATTTCTCCGTCCACCACATCTATATAAAGCAGGCCGTCCGCCAGCTTAACCGCGTTTTCTATGGAATCCGCAAGTCTGGTTCCTATGCCTTCTTTTATGACGAGTCTGTCAATTATTATCTCGATATTATGCTTATTATTCTTCTCGAGGCTGATATCTTCCGAGAGATCATACTGTATCCCGTCGATCCTGATACGCGCATATCCGGCCCTTCTGGCCCTCTCGATAACCTTTTCGTGCTGGCCTTTTCTGCCGCGCACCACAGGAGCGAGTACCATAAACTTCGTGCCTTCCGGCAGCTCACAGATGCGATCTACCATCTGGTCCACAGTCTGTCTTTCAATGGTCCTTCCGCAGTTGGGGCAGTGCGGGATCCCTATTCGTGCATAGAGAAGCCTGAAATAATCGTATATTTCGGTGACCGTTCCCACAGTGGACCTCGGGTTTCGGTTGGTGGACTTCTGATCTATCGAGATGGCAGGGGAAAGACCCTCGATACTCTCAACATTGGGCTTTTCCATCTGCCCGAGGAATTGCCTGGCATACGAGGAAAGGGACTCCATATAGCGCCTCTGTCCCTCCGCATATATCGTATCAAAGGCAAGTGATGACTTTCCGCTTCCCGACACTCCTGTCATAACAACCAGGGAGTCCCGGGGGATCTCCACGTCAATATTTTTAAGGTTGTTCTCCCTCGCACCACGCACGCGGATAGTGTTCCTGGGAAGCATTTTTACATTTTCTGTCTTTTTCATTTCAGCCTCTTATCTTATTGGTCTCTTATCTTTTCCGGACATCAGGGGCCGCCTGCTGCCTTATATTATCATCAAACGGTTGATTTCACTAAATTATTATTTTATCATAACAGATATCACATATAAAGCGTTTTTTCCAGTCTTACCCCTTTGGAGAGAATTCAGAATAAGATGAAACTGATCGGCGAATACCTTCGTGAAAAGTATGGATGCAAAGTTTATAAGATCGCATTAAACGGCGGCTTTACCTGCCCTAACAGGGACGGAAAGCTTGATATCCGGGGCTGCATATTCTGCTCTGAAGGTGGAAGCGGAGAATTTGCGGAGGATCCGCATAAGGCGATCACGCAGCAGATAGAGGATGGCAAAAAACGTGTAGAAGCCAAGAATAAAAGAGGTAAATATATTGCCTATTTTCAGGCGTATACAGGAACCTACGCTCCCGTTTCAAAGCTTAGAGAAATCTTTTATGAGGCAATAAACCATCCCGATATCGTGCTCCTATCAATAGCCACCAGGCCCGACTGCCTGCCGGATTATGTGCTTGAGCTTCTGGCGGAGCTTAACCGGATAAAGCCCGTATGGGTCGAGCTGGGGCTGCAGACCATTCATGAAAAGAGTGTAGAATATATCAGGCGCGGATACGAAACAAAAATATATGATGAGGCCGTGCAAAAGCTTCACAGTATCGGAGTATCCGTCATCACTCATGTGATCCTGGGCCTCCCCGGCGAAACAGCCCGGGATATGCTCGAAACCGTGCGGTATATCTGTGACAGCGGAAGCGACGGCATCAAGCTTCAGCTGCTTCATGTCCTTAAAGGGACCGATCTTGAGAAAGATTATCTGGAGGGTAAATTTGACACCCTTTCGGAAGATGAATATATGGACATACTAAAACGGTGCATAGCGATCATTCCTGAGAATGTCGTTATACACCGTTTAACCGGAGACGGTCCCAAAAGGCTCCTTGTCGCCCCTTTATGGAGCGCCGACAAAAAGCATGTGATAAACCGCATACGGAAGGAAGTGCTGTGACAGGCTTTCCGATATCACATTCGTTCGATATCAGAATCCCAGATTATCATTTACCAGGATCACATGTATCCTGCCTGCATGGCGGGAGTATCTGGTGATGAGGATCTGGCAGCAGATCGTATCGGGGGATTTGCAGTTCATACACGAGCCCAGCTTGGAGCAGGGTGTGGTGAGCCCGAATCTCTGTGCATTAGTGGGAGCCGCCACATTTCTTGCACGCTTCATTGCAGCATCCACATCGCTGCACACCTTATTCATTCCCACAATAAAGATAACCTTCTTCGGACCCTGAGCTATGGCTGATACGCGGTTGGAATTGCCGTCTATATTTATCAGCACTCCGTCATCCGTCATGGCATTGGTACTTGAAAGAAACACATCAGCGTCATATCCGTCAAGCATTGCGGCTCTTTTATCCTCATATTTGTCCCTGTCTATGAATTTATAATTTCCGTTTTTTACAGCCTCCACAAGCCCTATCTCGTGAGCGCTCATTGCGCCGCCCATGGTCACGCTTGCCCCCTCGGGAATAAGTTCGAGAGCCTTTTTTAATGCCTCCTCTTTACTTGCGGCATAGTAGCCTGTCATATTTCGGGATTCAAGTCCTTTTATGACTTTCTGTGCAAGTAATTCGTTTCTTTTTATGATGTTTTCGTCCATGGATCGATCCCCTTTCCTTATTCAATTAAGCATTCATTCCTTCTACATGGCTCTACGTTTTTGTTCTTTATTTATATTCTTTACTTCGATCCGTTTTTGGCTGATCTCCTGTTTTCAAAATATCTCAGCTTAAGATTTGTATTATAAAAGTCCTTGGTGGTGCAGCCCGCTCTTCCGCCTCCGGCGCAGGCGCATGCGCATGCACATGCACAGGAACTGTGAGCGCAGGAGCTGTGATGGCTGCTGCGTGATGAAGAAGAGTGGGACGAGGATGAACTGCTGATGTGATGTACTACCGGAACAGGTATCACATGCACGCGCATGTAGGTGTTGGGTGACGAGGAATACCTGTATGTACCGTCCGTCTTTTTATTGAGGATCTCTTTTTCCTCAGGCGGGATATCCTTTTCCTCCACCTTGGTTTCGCTCTTTATAAAGCTGCATCCGCAGTATGCGCAGTTGTCTTTTCCCTCGGGCCTTGGAGCATTACATCCCGGACAGTTGGCATAGTATTCTATCTTGGTGCGGACGATCTTGGGTTCGCCTCCGAAGTTTGCAGTTCTGTTGTAGCGTTGTCGCATCTTTCTGGAAAGGATCGCCAGTCCCACGATCATAGCAATAAAAGGCGAAGGTACAAACAGGCTGTAAAGGGTTGCTATACCGGAGCCAACCAACTGTCCCACTTTCCCTGCAGTGCTTATACTGCCTTTCACGGATCCGTCAATATTTGCATCTACGGTATTGCTGCTTTCCTTTTTCTCTTTAAAGGCGTAGGCGTCGTTTTTATATGTGACCTTTACGGTGTATTTCTCGCCCTTATCAAGGAATGCTCTCCAGACACAATATCCGTCCTCAAACTCACAGGAAGGCGACCAGCTCTCCATCTTTTCATTATTCCAGCGGATCACCATATTATCGACGATGATATTATCAAACCATCCGGGCGTAAATTCATATACGGTCTCCCCGTCAGTGAGACTGTTTACGTCATAGGCATAATCCTGAATGACCTCGTAATCAAAGCTGACCACTTCACCCGCATAATAATCCCTGTCAAAATCTATCCTGAGTGATGGACCATCCGAAGAAGTATAGCTCATCTTTTTAATATTGGACGATAATGGCTCATACTCCACATAGTGCTTGTTGGGTATTCCTATGGTCACCCACGAAAGAGGCCCTTCGGAATCTGAATCGAGCACCATCCATTCAATATGATAAACAAGATCGAGCGTAGCATCATCATTTACATTGACAGTGATGTCATATTCCAGAATATTATCAAGGTCCCCTGCTGCGTAGGACTTAGTTGCGAAAAGCATCACCATAAAGAGGGAGCAGGCAGTGATACCGACAAATCTGAATATATTATCAAATAATCTTCTTGCCATCATGCATCCCCCCTTTCATTCTGTTTACGCACTCTTCTCAAAGGACATTCGCAGCGCTGCGAAGCGGAATACTCGCGTCTTTCCCTGCACTTTTCCGAATTCCAAATGCTCTCCCAATCCTCTGATAGGAAGTTCCCCAGCGTATCCCCAGACAGCCAGCTCTGGCAGGGAACAACATTTCCTCCCGGAGTGATCGCCATATTTGACAGGCATGCACCGCAGCTCGGAGTGCTTATTCCAAGCTCGTTGCAATAGTCAGCATCAACCCATCCGGGAGATGTGAAGCTTATTTCCATTCCGTTTTCGTTACAATAATCAACACTCTCCCCAAGTATCTTTCTTATCTCTTCATGGGTGAGCTGCAGGTTTTCCGATTCGGAAAGAGCAGCATTTCCGGTGGTTATAAGACCGGAACAGGTAACGTAAGTAACGCCCTTCTCATGCAGGAATCTAAGGGTGCTCACATAGTCTCTGTTAAGTGTGCAGAGTGGTGTGTTTATGCTTAAATTGATCCCTGCCTCCAGGGCATTCTCAATACCCGATACCGTATCCGAATAACGCTTTGCACCCACCAGCTTATTGTGTACTTCCCCGTCTGCGGAATAGAACGTTATCTGTACACTGTCTATCGATGCATTCTTAAGGCTTCGGCAGTAGTCGTCCGTGAGCTTGATCCCGTTTGTGTTAAGCCTTGTAACAAACCATTTGGCATACTCTATCAGCTCAAAGATATCCTCTCTCATGGTGGGCTCGCCGCCTGTGAAAGTAAGCTGTGGAATGCCTATCTCTTTACACTTGTCTATGATCTTTTTCCATTCATCCGTACTGAGTTCCTTTTCGGAGGAATCGGGCTGACCCGCGGCGTAGCAGTGAACGCAGTTCTGATTGCAGTGCCATTTTCCGTCCTGAGTCATGGCGCTGACCATCAGATCCATCCTGTGGGGAGCTCTCATATAGGGAGCATAATCTCCCATACTCATGTATGTGATGTCCTCGTCCACCGGCTCTCCGTATGCGATCTGTTTAAAGGCGTTCATCATCCTGCCGATATCATTTTTCAGGCGCTTTTTGCCGATAAGAGGATACACTTTCTGAACCTTTTTGCAAGCGGCATCCGTCATCAGATCGACCTCTTCCTGACTAACCTCGCGTCCGCTGTATTTGTTGATCTCTTCTATCAGCGATGTGAGCAGAATGCTCCAGGATACATTCACCGGAATGATGTCCTGGCCATTGATTATGGCCACGCTTGGAGCAATCTCCCCTTCTTCGGTATGGGGCGGGATAAGATGGATCCTCACCACCCCCGGGCCTTCGGGATTAAGCGTGGTGTGATGCACCTCGCCGAAGTACTCCTGCGCAAATTTCAGTTCTCGTTTACTCGCTTTCAATCTCTTTCCTCCTTCAAAAAAGGCAGCTGCGTTCATGACCGGAAAAGCTATACCAGCAGCTCAAATATATCTCCCTTTCCGCCCGAATACCTGTCCTTTATATCCTCAAAGGAACCGGTAAACAGATTGGGTGAATCGTAAAATACATCCTGTTTAAGATAAAAGATCACTTTGTTGAAAAACTTTTCTTCATCATCAAGCTCTTCCTCTCTGATAAAGAAAGGGCCAAGCTTTTTATTCTCGGCAATAAGGGCATCATGGGGGCGTCCCGCATTTTTTGATGCCAGGTTTTCCACATCTATCGCGTTGTTTACAAGAGCCGCAAAAGCGGGCCAGTTTCTCTTGAGCTTTCCTTCCTTGGCGAGCTTTTCGGCATAGACCGAATTGATCCTGGAAGTAGAGAACATTTCGGAAAGAGATCTCTTACCGTAAAAAATCGCTCTTTCCTTTTTCATCTCATCGGGAAGGATATCAAAATCGATGGGAACATATACAAGCTCAAACCTTCTCTTGAAGGCACCATCCATTACAAAGATATTGTCATCCGCGGTGTTCATGGTTGCAATGATGTTAAAGTTGGCGGGGAGCCATACCATTCCGTCATAGAAGATATTCTTCATCCACGGATCCCGTGAAAAATATGCTCCCAGATCCCTGTTTACAATAGCATATTCAGATTTGCCGTCGGATCCCCTGTCCAAAAGCTGGAAAATATCTCCGAATATGGCGGGTGCATTTCCGCGGTTGATCTCTTCTATGATAAGGTAAAACTTTTCTTCCGGGTTTAAAAATGCCGCCTTTAAAAGCTCGGAAAAAGGGCCTGCCACAAACACATAATCCAGCGGCCTTTCCTGGGATATCAGCGGCTTGATGCATCCCACAAAATCGCCGTAAGTGTAAGCCGGATGAAAGATCACCCTTTTGATATGCGTCCTTAGCTGCTCGGGATCCGGATACTCTTCCGAAAGAAATCTTCTTACGCTGTAAGATTTACCTGTTCCCGGTGCGCCGTAATACACTCTCTGTACGGGTTTCATCGGAACTTCATGATAATAGAATTCCACAGGGGATGTCTCTTTGCGGGCAATATCTCCCGCATCTTCCGAAAGGTAGAAGGCCGCATGCACCTCGGGAGCGGTGCTGCCGGGCCCGTTTGAAAGAAAAAAGGCGTAGAGATCAAGCGCTGCATTCAGCGTTCCGTTTCCCGCCTTGTCTATTTCCATATAATCCCTGTCTGTCTTAAGCCAGGCTGCCTCTCTCGCCAGATCTTCCGAAGTTCTGTAATAAAACAGATTCCTTACTGATAGCTGCTCGATCTTTTCGCATGATGATCGCAGGGCATAAGCATAAGCCGTGATCTCGTTGTCCGAAAACACGCGCATTCCATCACCGTAAAGTTGCGCTTTAAGCCAGCTTCTGAAACTTCTTTCTATTTCAGTGGTCTGTATTTCCATCTGCCTGTACCCCTCTTATGACGCGGTAAATACCTTCGATCGGCAGGCTGCCGATGTTCCCCTGTGATCACGATTTCAGAAATGCCTCCAACTCGCCGAACCTTCTCTCCATCAGCTTGTAGGCATCCTGGTAACACTTCTCCAGTTTTTCTTTATTATTCTCAAAATGTGCAACGGTGGTCTCATCGGGCTTGATTATCATTGCACGGCCTTCACGCTCCATCTTCTCGATCTCTTCCATCTGGCGAAGGTACTGGTCCTTTCTTCCGAGGATAGTATCCGCCAGTTTGGGATACTTCCTTCTGTAAAACATGTCGACCAGAAATCTCAGCTTCTTATAATCCGTCGCTTCATGAAGATCGGCCTTTGTGAGAACAAGCAAAATCTTCTCGCATCCCATGTCAAGCGCACGCTGGAAGGGTATTGAATCTGCAAGGGATCCGTCCAGATATTTCTTCCCCCTGAGGTTTATAGGCTTACAGATAAATGGAAGAGAGCAGGATGCCTTACAGAATTCAAGGGTCTCCGCATCATCCTTAAAGTCATGTACGTATTCGGCCTCGCCGGTTTCGCAGTTTGCCACAACTGCTTCCCACATGGTTTCGGATTTGTGGAACGTCTCGAAATCATAGGGAAAATTATCGTACGCATATTTGATTATGCATTCGTCCAGGTCCAAGACCCTACCCGTTCTCAGAATATTCGGAAGCCCGAAAAAGGTTCTGGTATTCTCGTGTGTAAGGATTTTCTTGGAACGCCCTTTTTGCCTTGAGATAAATCCCGATGCGTTGCTGACACCTACCGATACTCCCGCAACGTAGGGGAAATATATGTCTTTATCGAGAAGGCAGTCAAGCACTCCTGCAGTAAATATTCCGCGAATTGCGCCTCCCTCGAGGATAAGTCCTGTGTTTGAAGTCATCTTTGCACCTACAGCCGGCATTTCACCGACAACTCTGATCTCCGGTTATCAGTGAACTTTGTTTCTGTCGATCTTCATGGCACCGGTTCTGGGGAAATCTTCCCTTCGAACCACAACCTTAGCCACCTTCATATAGCTCGGAAGCTTAGCATTGATATCTTCCGTGAGCTTTTCCATCTGTGCCTGTATCTCTTCATCCGACAGACCTGCCACAGCGGGCTCAAGGGGAAGTATCTCAACACCTATCACGGTATTTCCGCCGACCTGCATCTCTCTTACGAGCGCATCTTTAACGCGGGGATCCTTATAGAAATTATCCTCAAGCTCCTCGGGAGATACATTTTCTCCGTTTGAGAGAATGATGAGATTCTTGATCCTTCCGGTGATATAGAGGAAGCCTTCCTCATCGAATCTGACAAGGTCTCCCGTCTTAAGCCAGCCGTCTTCCATTACCCTTGCGGTCTCCTCAGGATTGCCGGCATAGCCGAGCATAACATTGTCACCTTTTATCCAGAGCTCTCCGTCTACAACTTTGACCTCCTGCTCGGGATATATCTTACCCATCGATTCGGGTTTTCTTTCAATATCGATATTTGCGGATGTGAGGTTTGCACCTTCCGTAAGTCCGTATCCGGGGAACAGCTTTATTCCCAGATCTGCCGCATCTTTGATAAGCCTTGGAGGAACCGGTGCGGCGCCCACTATCATCTTCTTAAGATCGCCCAGGAAACCTTTACCCTTCATCTTGGCAATGCCCAGGATCACCTCAACAAGTCCGGGAACAAGCACCAGGAATGTAGGACGCAGCACAGGTATCTGTCCGACAGCCGCTCTCATATCGGTGCAGGCAATAACTGTCGATCCTGTATAGAGCACGGAAAGAAATCCCATTATGGACCCGAAGATATGGGACATGGGAAGGATGACCATCACCCTGTGATCGAATATTCCACCCGGCTGATATGTACCGTTTAATGCGCCTCTCATCATCGCACCGTGGGTCAGGATGACTCCCTTGGGAGCACCGGTCGTTCCTCCGGTGAAATAGATGCAGGCTACTGATTCTTTCTTAACATCTCCGTAAGCTGCCTCTTCTTCGGAGATTTCCTTTGTGGATATGATGTTGCAACTCACATTTGCGGCAAGCTCTTTGAATTCATCCGCAATGACCAGAGCCGAAAAGCCGAATTTCATTGAAATACCGGTTATCTGCTCGGCTCCCAGCTGAACGGGAAGCATTGTCAGAATCGCTCCGAAAGAAGGAACTGCCAGGAACCACTCCATGGCATCCAGGTCATTTCTTGCCATGACACCCACTTTATCCCCGGGCTTAACTCCCTTTGAGGCGAGAACAGCACGTCTTTTTGCAACACGGCTTACCAACTCTTTAAAAGAATAAGTGATGCTTCCATCCGTTGTAGCCGGTTTATCCGGGAAGTCCTTTTCCACCTTCCTGAGAAAATCCGCAAACGTGGGAACATAGTAGATGACTTTCTGCTCCTCTGGTGAGAGCATGTCTACAAAGTAGTTTGACATTTCAAAACCTCCGATCGTTACTGTAAATATATGGCCTTTTGCCTGTGATAATATGTCCTTGAAATGTGTTCCGGATACAAAGTCCCAAACATATCCATTTTACAAAAAAAAGTCATATTTCGCAACCACTACATTTAGTCCGGGAAGTTCTCTTTTTTCTTTATTTTTTTTCCGGGCTGATTTATAATATCGATATGAGCGATCTTAAGATATACAGGAAAAGAATAATACCTTCGGAATGTGTTCTTTTGGACGGTGATGAGATCATCGAGCAAAATGACGAGCATATAATCACCAAATGGAAGACGATACATCCCAGGAACGATTTTGACCACGGGACCTCCTGCTATTTTCTTAATGACGGAGTAAAGGTAAGCAAGTTTTACCGTTCCGATGATGAGCTTCTGTACTGGTACTGTGATATTGTCCAGTTTGACTTTTCCGAAGATAAAAGTGAGCTTACCGTGACAGATCTTCTGGCCGATGTGATAATCTATCCAAACGGTAAGATGAAAGTTGTGGATCTGGATGAACTGGCAGATGCTCACGAGCAGAACCTGATCACCGAGGCGCAGGTAAACAGCTGTCTCCGGCAGCTCGATGCACTGCTCACTCTTATCTACCGTGACAAATTCGATAAATACCAGTCATGTCTTGATTTCAGGGGATTGTAAGAAATCGTCGTTTTGTCCTTAAAATGACGATAGACTGTGCGATGCACCAACGCACAGTCTATGACAAAACCATTTCGCAAAGTGTAGTGTCTTTTAACTACACTTTATTTTTTTTAGTAGAATATATGTCCCCCGATGGAGATACCGGAAAGACCGTCTATGGGGGTTCTGAAATATACGCACTGCCCAACATTCGAATAGCCGCTCATCGCTTCATCAGCCGCTTTATAGCAGCTTGCGGTCGCTTTGTTCTGTGACAATGCCAGAGCAAGACGCCCGCTTCCCGCAGGTGAGAACTGGCTCTTCTGATATATTACTCCGGTGACTGTATCGGGGTAAACCGAGCTGAGCACGCGGTTAATAACCACGGCTCCAACCGCCACCTGACCATCGTAGGGCTCTCCGCCCGCTTCACAGTAGATGAGATTGGCAAGAAGATATCTGTCACCTTCTTCAAATGTTACCTGGCTTATATCTCTCCATGTAGAGTTCTGCGCAAGCCTTGATTTTGCCAGCTCTTCTTCCAGCTTTTTCTTCAGATATTCAACATCTTTTTCTTTTTCGGCGATCTGTGCTTCGTAAGCTTCTATGGCAGACTCGGTCTCACTTATCTGGGCGCTGTACTGGCCTATGGATTCTTTGGTCTCGGCAACAAGCTGATTGACTCTCTCCTGTTCAGCCTTGGCCTCTTCCTCCAGCTCGCTCAGAGCTTCCTTCTCGGCTTCCAGTCTTGCCTTTTCTTCCTCGACCAAAGCTCTGGTCTCTTTAAACTCTTTCAGCTTTTGAAGATCATATTCCTCGATCTTTCGGAAGTAATCCTCGATATTAAGAAGCTTCGCAAGGCTTCCGGCATTGAGGATGGCATTTAAGATACTGGTGTCATTTCTTTCGTATGCCTGGCGTACTCTGTGTACCATTCCCGCATACTGAGTCTCCTCAACTGCTATGGCTTCAGCCAGCATCTCCTCAGCCAGTTCTATATCGGACTGCTTGATCATTATCTGGTCCTGCAGGTCCTCAAGATGATACCCGACTTCTTCAAGAGTAGTATTCAGTTCGTACAGCTTCCCCTGCAGGGTGTTTTTTTCCTGCTTGAGTCCGCCTAGCTCATTTTCAGATTTTTCCTGCTCCTGCTCAAGCTTTTCCTTCTCTTTTTCAGTCTCATTTATCTGCTGCTGAATCTCGGAGGCCGTAGATGCTTCCGAGATTGAAGGAAAGCCTACGCATCTGATCGCAAGAACCATCACGAAAACAAGCGCAGTGAGCCTGCTCTTTTTCATGGTTTTTCCTTTAATCTTTATATATGTATCTTTATCTCTCTTCCCGTTCTGTCATAGGGAATGTAAGCAACTCCCGCTGCGTCAAAAAGCCTTTTTGCCGCACGGTTCTCGGGGGTTCCGCTGTACTTATCGCTGTCAAAGACCACTCTCTTTATACCTGCCTGAATGATAGCCTTGGCACACTCATTGCACGGGAAAAGCGATACATACAGGCTTGCGCCCTCAAGAGATCCGCCCCTGTAATTAAGGATCGAATTCAGCTCCGCATGAGTCACATAAGCGTATTTTGTATCGTCATAAGGCTGTCCTTCCCGGTCCCATGGAAACTCATCATCCGAGCAGCCTTTCGGTAAACCGTTATAGCCCATGGAGAGGATTTTATTGTCCTCGCTGACTATGCAGCATCCCACCTGAGTATTCGGATCCTTTGAGCGGAATCCCGAGAGCTGTGCCACTCCCATAAAATACTCATCCCAACCTATGTAATCTTCTCTTTTTTTCTGCATGTTTTGTCCTGCTTACGCATCCTTCGGCAATCCCGGTAAGTTCCGCCGGATGCTTTTTAAGGCGGGGTTATTTGGTTCCGAATATCCTGTCTCCGGCATCTCCGAGGCCGGGAACGATGTATGCATTCTCGTTGAGTTTTTCGTCAAGGGCACCGATGTAGAGATCAACATCGGGATGTGCTTCCGTCATCACCTTGATTCCTTCGGGGGCTGCAATAATACACATAAAGTGAATGTTCTTGCATCCCTTATCCTTGAGCATCTGTATGGCTGCTGAAGCGGATCCGCCGGTTGCCAGCATGGGATCCACAACAAAAACCTCTCTCTCGTCACAATCTGCCGGAAGCTTGCAGTAATACTCGACCGGCTTATGGGTCTCGGGATCTCTGTAAAGGCCTATATGGCCCACCTTTGCCACGGGGATAAGATTGAGCATACCGTCAACCATTCCAAGTCCCGCACGAAGTATGGGAATGATGGCAAGCTTCTTTCCGCTGAGTTCCTTTACCGTTGTCTTGCAGATGGGGGTCTCTATCTCTACATCTTTGAGCTTAAGGTCTCTCGTTGCCTCGTAGCAGATGAGCATTGCTATCTCACTGATCGTAGCTCTGAAATCCTTTGTTCCTGTTTCCGCTCTGCGGATAAATCCGATCTTGTGCTGAATCAACGGGTGATCCATTATGACTACTTTTGACATGTTTGTTTTCCTTTCCTTTTTCGGAATTATTCCGATCATTCCTCTATCTGTGCGATTCTTCTTGAATGCTTTTCTTCCCCGGAAAAAGGCGTATCGAGAAACGTATCCGTTATCTCGAATGCAAGATTCTCTCCAACCATCTTTCCGCCGAGGGCAAGAACATTGGCATCATTGTGAAGCCTTGTCATCTTTGCACTTAAAGGTTCGGAGCAGAGTGCACATCTGATACCCTTTACCTTATTGGCCGTAATGCTGATCCCGATTCCGGTGGTGCATATAACTATTCCCTTTTCGGCCTTTCCGGAGGCCACTTCATTTGCCACCGCCTTTCCGAAAACGGGATAATCACAGCTCTCTTTATTATACGTTCCACAGTCCTTTACGTCAAAGCCTCTTTCCATAAGATGCTTTTTTACGGCTTCCTTGAGATCAAATCCGCCGTGGTCACTTCCGATTGCTATCATAATCTGCTCCTTTTACTTTTTTATGATCTTATGCCCTGCTGCTTTGAGAAGCCGGTTCATTATAGCCTCCCCGAAGCCTTCTGCTTCAAAGCTCTCGGCATATATCTTTGTCACTTCTTCGTCGTCAAAGCTCCGCAGGATCGAGTACAGCCTTCTGGCTGCCTCCTTCTGATCCCCTTTGGGCCCTGTCTTTTTTACAATATCCGCATCGTATCTGCCCGCGTTCTCGTCGCAGGCCATCACACCTGTCTTAAAGCCCGATTCTTTATCGGCCTTTACCAATTCATTTATACCTGATACGACTGCTTCATCTCCGCCCTCGACTATCACAAGCTCCCCCTTGGGAGCATAATGCCGGTATTTCATTCCCGGAGCTCTTGGCCTTTTCCCGCTCTCCGGAGAGATGATCGCCCTGTCGGTTTCCACTTCGGTCCCAAGCACTCTTCCTATCATCTCATTGGTGATAAAGCCCGGACGCAGGATCTGCGGTGGTGTCACGGTCAGATCCACTATTGTGGATTCAAGGCCTATCTCGCCGCCTCCGCCGTCTATTATGGCGTCGGCTCTTCCATTCATATCCTCAATCACATATTTTGCTTCCGTGGGGCTTGGCCTTCCGGAAATATTCGCGCTGGGCGCCGCCACAAAGCCTCCGGATGCACTGATAAGGGCCCTCGCTACAGGGTCAGAAGGAAACCTTACGGCTACCGTATCCAGCCCTCCGGTTGTCTCATCGGGGACGATGCTTTTTTTCTTAAGTATCATTGTCAGCGGGCCCGGCCAGAAAACCTGCGCAAGCTTCTTTGCTTCATCGGGAACATCCTCGGCTATATCATATAGCGATTCCAGTCTCGATATATGCACTATCAGCGGATTATCCGACGGCCTTCCCTTCGCGGCATATATTTTACGGGATGACTCGGGTGAAAGAGCATCCCCGCCGAGGCCGTATACGGTTTCGGTGGGAAAAGCGACTATCCCGCCCCTTTTGATGATCTCACCTGCTTTTTCTATGCCCGGTATATCATCTTCGGATAAATATCCGTTCTGTGCTTTTATAGTGATGATCTCTGTATCCATCTCAAACCATCATTCTCCGCTTTGTGACCCGCCTGTCATATCTTTGTACATAGCAACAAGGTTCCATACTTCGCCTGTGCCGTATCCGAGTCTCCACACTCCCACTCCGCCTATATTTCTCGAGTTCATGGCGTTAAGTTTGGATGATATGGAATCCTTATCCTCGAACCATACATAATAGGTGGCGGATCCGCTCTGCCACTGTGCAAAATTCTGGCAGGTCTCTTCGTCCCATTCATATGAGATACTGTACTTGCTTATAAAGTCCGCCTCATTTATGAGTGTCAGGTAGGAATCCGACACCGATCCGGAATCGTTCTTCCACACTATCGTATAGAAAGGAAGTGCATTTATTATCCTCTCGGCATTGACACTTTCAAGCGTTTTGTCGAGGCCGTAGCAGATATAATCAAAGCTGGCAACGCTTCCAATATCCCCGCTTCCGTGATAATGCTCGTCATATCCCATGATAAGCACGTAGTCCGCAAACTTACCCTGAACATCTATCCTTGTGAACTTGTTGAAGTTAAAAGGAACATAATTGTCGAAGGAAAGGATAAGCCCTCTCTCGTGAGTGGCAACCGACAATTCCTTGATGAACTGCGCATAATGCTCATAGCAGTCATCGTTAAGCTTCTCGAAGTCGATGTTTATTCCGTCGACGCCAAGCTCAAGCGCGGCATTTACCGCATTGCTGATAAGTGTTCTTCTTACATTTGTATCGGAAAGGATCGCGACATCATCGATATCCGCTCCGTTATCCAGCCTGTAGTTGAAATCATCCAGTACAGCCCATACCTTCAGGCCGTTATTGTGGGCCCTTTCAACGTATGCTGTGCTTCCGAAGTTCCGGATGCTTCCCAGATTATCACTTACGGAAAACCAGGTGGGTGCGATCACATTCATCCCCTGACCTTCTTCGATGGCAGCCCCGATCGTGTCGTTTCCGGCCACTCCCGCGATGGAATTAAATCCGAGTACCACTCTCTCATTCAGAGACAGGAATTCAGTCTGCGGAACAGTAACCTCATTTACTATTCCCCACATGATGCCATCGGTCACTTCCATCTTTTTATTCTCTATGTATCCGATATAGCCGTCGTTTGTCTCAACTTTGCTCCACTCCTCCATCGTTTCGAGAAGGAGTACTGTCTCTCCTTCCTCCATCTCGCGAAGGATCGGGCTCTTTATCCCTCCCTTTTCACGTATCTGCGTCTTGGAGGTGGTGATCATGGTATTTGTGCCCGCCATTCCCTTAGTGATAAGCAGCACATGCTCATCGTACACATTTATATTGACCGAAAAGTACTGTGACACATAATCACTGGCGATATACAGAGTCTTTCCTTCAAGATAACATGTTCTGTGGCCCAGGTCCGACCCTGCCCCGTCAAAGCCGTACTTGCTGCTTCCCACAGGGGCTTCAATGGTCCCGTCCGCTGTCGTGAACATCAGCGTTCCACCGTTATATGCAGGGTCATAGTAGAAGCCGTCCCCGATATAATCCTCCACCGTGTCAAACTCAAAATAACAGTATCCTTCCCCCTTCACAGCCTTGTCGGCAAGTATCCTGTCACCGAGTACTATGGCAAGCTCGTCACCGCTCGTCCCGAAGTAGGCGGCCAGATCGGCCTTTTCCGTACCGTATGTGTATTTGTCTATCACTCTTTTGCCAATCCCGAAGTATGCTATCAGTGCTATTGCTACGATCGCTATGGCGATCACTATTATTCTTTTTTTCATTACCGACGGACCTCTGTCTGTTTTTTATTAATTTCCTACGGCAAAAAGGTGTGCCGAATCCTAAACTATTCTAACACACCATTTTTTTGCCGTCATTAGTTATTTTATATTCGCCCTTATTTTTCGGACAGCAGACACCTTCCTGCATAGTTTTGGGCGAATAATCAGGAGCATTCGGGAACCGTGTCCCCATGCCAAAAGGTTAGTGATATATTTCCCTGTTTACGGCGGAAACGTCCCGGCAGCGGCTTCCCTTTCGGGTGTGCAGACCTGCTGCAGTGAAAATTGTGACTTTACCATTAAATATCGGATTGCTAAAACAGTTAGCTATAATTATGGGGGAATAAACTTGTACTACCTTTATGACGATATAAATTTGTTTTCAGAATATTACAGACCGATAGAGAAATACCTTCTCTTAAGTATTCTTAACTCGAGATGTAAATTCTATAAGCGGTAAAGCAGGCTCACCATCTCCTCTCCGTCGCATGATTACCGGAGACGTTTAGGCTGATTATATGAGCCCTTCCCGTCGATTTCAACAACTGTTTTCATTCGTCATTTTTCGTACTAACAGCCCGGAATCCGCGGACAAAAAGCTGTCCTTTTTGTCCTTCTCCCCTTCGTCTGTTGTCCGTCCGGCTTTGTGGAAAATGACGGTTTTGGCATGATGCCTCTGTCACTTCCGTAAACTTTTTGTGAAAAATGCCGATATAAAATAAAAGGATATTTTAACTTTTCCCTGACATAATAAAAAAAGTATTAAAAAATCAAAGCATGTATTGACTAAAGAATCATTAAAAGATATAGTAATGGAAATCAACGGAAAACAGCGAGATTTACATAATGAAAATAGAAAAAATCAATGACAATCAAATACGCTGTGTCCTTACGCGGGAAGACCTCGCAAAGCGTAACCTGCGCATAAGTGAACTCGCCTACGGCTCCGAAAAGACCAGGAATCTTTTCAGAGAAATGGTAAAGCAGGCAGACTGCGAATACGGCTTCGAGGTTGAGAACAGCCCTCTTGTGGTGGAAGCCATCCCCATGAATTCCGAGAGCATCGTTCTTATCATCACCAAGGTTGACGATCCCGAGGAACTCGATACCCGTTTTTCACGCTTCTCCCCTTACGACAACCCCGACGAGGATGATGAGGATGAAGATGAAGAAGCCGTAAGCCTCTTCGGAGACAACGCTCCCGCTCCCGAGCCTTCATTCGGTGAGATGCTGGGCGAAGCCCTTAAGGAGGACATTCCGCGTCACAGTTTTGCATTCTCCTTCCCCACACTGTCGCGCACCATGGATTTTGCACGTCAGGCCAGCGGATACAAAGGTAAGAGTTCTCTGGTGAAATCGCCCTCCGGCGATTACCTTATGATCCTTTCCGTCGGAAATGCGTCCAAGAGCGATTTCGAGAATGTGTGTCTGCTCGGTTCGGAGTATGGCAAAGGTCGTATCATTCCCGGTACTTCACTTGACTTCATGCGCGAGCACGGAGACATCATGGTAGAAAGCGATGCCATCACTAAGTTGGCTTTATGATCCCCTTTTCGGATCTGTAATAGTATTAAATCAACACGGAGTTTCAGACAGTATCAAAAACAAAGACCGGCTTCTTCAGCCGGTCTTTTACATTGCGATATTGATAGCGGTATCGATGTTATGCCTGAGCAATGGCTTCCATCAGCTCGTCTATATCGATCCCGTGAACGGCTGCTGCCATCTCAAGAGATTCCCCTGCTGATGAAGGACATCCGATGCAGTGCATTCCTGCGCTCATAAGAATGGGGATCACATCGGGCTGCTCGCTCACGATCTGTCCCATTGTCATATCTTTTGTTATTCCGGTCATTTTGTTTCCTCCGTTTCGTATACAGTAATACAATAGCTGTCTAAATGTGGTAATCTTTAGATCTTTCTTTACTATATCTATTACTTTTTTGATTCAAAGTCAATAGTCACACTTAAAAACCCTCAAAAACGATGCATTTTTTCATTTATTTTTGGCGATTTTTTCGGAGTTTTTTAGCTCTCTTTCGCTTGACTATACTCCCCCGATTACCTATAATTATATGAGTCAACTTTAGAAGCCCTACACGCTTCAAAACTACAGAAATGCATAAGCATTTTCTGATCAAATATCTTATAGGAGGCATTTTGTAATGAGACCTGAATGGCAAGATTTTGTAACAGGCAAATGGGACAGAGAAATCAATGTCCGCGACTTCATCCAGAGAAACTACACTCCCTATGACGGAGATGAGAGCTTTCTCGCAGGACCTACCCAGAACACTAAGGATCTTTGGGCAATGGTACTTGATCTTCAGAAAAAGGAGCGTGAAGCAGGCGGTGTTCTCGATATGGACACCAAGGTTGTTTCCACTATAACCTCTCATGGCCCCGGCTATCTTGACAAGAGCAAGGAGACCATCGTCGGTTTCCAGACAGATAAGCCTTTCAAGCGTTCACTTCAGCCCTACGGCGGTATCCGTATGGCAGAGAAGGCTTGCTCAGACAACGGATACGAAGTTGATCCTGAGATTTCAGAGTTCTTCACCACTCACAGAAAGACCCACAACGCAGGTTGCTTCGATGCTTACAACCAAGAGATGAGAGCATGCCGTTCTTCACACATCATCACCGGACTTCCTGATGCTTACGGACGTGGACGTATCATCGGCGACTATCGTCGTGTAGCTCTCTACGGTATCGACAGACTCCTTGAGGACAAGCAGGCACAGAAGGATTCCACCGGACGTGTTATGACTGATGATGTTATCCGTCTTCGCGAGGAGCTTTCCGAGCAGATGACAGCACTCAAGATGATGAAGGAAATGGCAGCATCTTACGGCTGTGATATCTCAAAGCCCGCTGCAAATGTACAGGAAGCTATCCAGTGGACATACTTCGGATACCTTTGCTCGGTTAAGGAGCAGAACGGTGCCGCAATGAGCCTTGGACGTACTTCTACTTTCATCGACTGCTATGCACAGCGTGACCTCAAGAACGGAACCTTCACCGAGGAGCAGATCCAGGAGTTCATTGATCACTTCATCATGAAATTACGTTGCGTTAAGTTCGCTCGTACTCCCGAGTACAACCAGATCTTCGCAGGCGATCCCGTTTGGGTTACCGAGTCACTCGGCGGCGTAGGCGTTGACGGAAGACACATGGTTACCAAGACATCTTTCCGTTACCTCCACACCCTTGAGAACCTTGGTGCATCACCCGAGCCCAACCTCACAGTTCTCTGGTCCACCAGACTTCCCGAAGGCTGGAAGAAGTACTGCGCTAAGATATCCATCACCACATCTTCCATCCAGTATGAGAACGATGACCTCATGAGAGTTGTTCACGGCGATGACTACGGAATCGCTTGCTGCGTATCTTCCATGAGAATCGGTAAGGAAATGCAGTTCTTCGGAGCACGTGCTAACCTTGCTAAGTGTCTCCTCTATGCTCTTAACGGCGGTATCGACGAAGTTACCAAGAAGCAGGTTGGTCCTAAGTACCGTCCTGTAACCGGTGACGTTCTTGATTATGATGATGTATACAGCAAGTTCATGGATATGATGGAGTGGCAGGCTGACGTTTACGTTAACACCCTCAACATCATCCACTACATGCATGATAAGTACTGCTATGAGAGAGCAGAGATGGCTCTTCATGACAGAGACGTTAAGAGATATTTTGCAACAGGTATTGCAGGTCTTTCAATCGTTGCAGACTCACTCTCAGCTATCAAGTATGCTAAGGTTGAAGTTGTTCGTGACGAGGACGGAATCATCGTAGACTTCAAGACTACCGGTGACTTCCCTAAGTATGGTAATGATGATGACCGCGTAGACGACATCGCTCAGGATATCGTTCACAAGTTCATGACCGCTGTAAGACGTCATCACACCTACAGAAACGGCGTTCCTACAACCTCTATCCTTACCATCACTTCAAACGTTACTTACGGTAAGGCTACCGGTAATACTCCTGACGGACGTAAGAAGGGACAGCCTTTCGCACCCGGAGCAAACCCGATGCACGGCCGTGACACCCACGGTGCTGTTGCTTCACTTTCTTCTGTATCAAAGCTTCCTTTCAATGATGCACAGGATGGTATCTCCAATACCTTCACCATCATCCCCGGAGCTCTTGGTAAAGAGGATAAGGTATTTGCAGGCGACATCGAGCTTGACCTCAACAAGTAATTAATAAGTATTGCGCCAGGTGTGCTGTCCTTCAGCACACTTGGGATATAAAAACAAGGAGAATCGCTATGGACGAGAAGAACCAGATTGATGATCTTATCAAGATGCTTGATTCCGGTATGGAAAAGGGTGTGGGACATGTAAATGTTCT
>DFKZ01000116.1 GCA_002373975.1 Lachnospiraceae bacterium UBA3632
TAAGAATAGGATGCTTCGTCATAATCGGTTTCTTTGCCGGTGATGGTTGCAGTCTTATCTCCGGAAGTGAATGTGAGCTGCAGGTCTCCGGTGGATGAGGCCTCGATGGAAAGAGTTCCTTTGAAGCTGCTGTAATCATCGGGAAGCCATATGCCATCCCAGTCGGCGGTATAATTTTTTTGCGAGGGGGCAGCAGGCTGGGGCGCATCATCATTTCCGCCTTCATCCAAAGGTGCAAGATCGGTCGGGGTGGGAAGGGCTTCGGGCCTTTCGGTATCGCCCTCTTCATCCGTATCTTTTTCAACCACGTTGTCTTCGTGGTCTTTGCCGTTTATCGGACCGCTGTAACCCTGCTGGCATCCTGCAAGTGTAAAGATCATGCAGGAGGAAAGGATAAGCGATAATATCCTGTTTTTTTTCATTTTGGTTCTCCTTTTGCATCAGATTGCGTCAACAGACACATTATACTATATTTTACGGTTTAAGGAAACGGAAAGGTACCGGAAAGGAATTGATAACGACAAACATTGTGAAAAGTGATAGAATATAAGTGTTTTTGAAATTACATGATGTCGATTGCGAATAGGTAAATTATGGAAATATGCCTTTTAAATGATTCGTTTCCGCCGCTTATCGACGGAGTCGCAAATACGGTAATGAATTATGCCCGGATACTGACAGAGGATATGGGGGCAAATGTGCTTGTGGGGACACCAAGGTACCCCGGTGCGGATTATACTTCATATCCATACAGAGTGGTCGATTACCCGAGCCTTGATACGGCGCGGGTTACGGCAGGCTATCGCACAGGGTATTTGCTCTCGGTGCGGGAGATCGCCGAGATGGCGGACTTCGGACCCGATATAATCCACACCCATTGTCCCGCCATGTCCACGCTCATGGCCAGAGTGCTTCAGTACGAAACCGGTGCACCGGTGGTATTTACCTATCACACCAAATTTGATGTGGATATCACCAAAGCTCTGGGGGACGGGTTTCTCAAGAAAGAGACACTTAAAGCTCTTGTAAACAATATTTCCGCCTGCGATGAAGTGTGGGTGGTTTCCGAGGGCGCGGGCGAGAATCTTAAAAGCCTGGGCTATGAGGGTGATTACCGCGTTATGGTAAACGGTGTGGACTTTGCGAGAGGAAGAGCCGCGCAGGAGGAGGTCAGAGCCTTTTCCAAAGAATATGGTCTTCCCGGGGATGTGCCGGTATTTCTTTTTGTGGGAAGGCTCATGGAGTACAAAGGCCTGCCTATCATCATAGATGCCATGAAAAAGCTGCATGACAGGGGCATGGATTTCAGAATGGTATTTGTGGGAAGCGGCGATTACGAGAACGAGCTTCGCAAAAAGACGGAAGAGTACGGGCTTGAAGGAAAGGTGATACTTACAGGCCCCATCAGAGACAGGGAGCAGCTGCGCGCTATATACACAAGATGCGATCTTTTCCTGTTCCCTTCGACCTACGACACTAACGGGATCGTGGTAAGAGAGGCTGCGGCATGCGGACTTGGCTCGGTGCTCATAAAGGGCTCCTGTGCTGCGGAAGGCATCACTCATGCGAGGAACGGATATCTTATAGATGAAAATGCCGATTCCATGGCGGCGCTGCTTGAGCGGGTGTGCGAGGATATGGATGCCATGCATACTGTCGGCGAAAATGCCATGAATGAGATATATATTTCATGGGAGGACAGCGTCAAAAACGCTTATGCCCGTTACGAGGTAATAAGGGAGCAGGCAAGGGACGGAAGCCTTAAGAAAAAGAGAAGGCAGAAGTCGGATCTGTTTATTGAGACGGCGGCCGAAGTGACCGAGAGATTCAAGAAGATAATGGATCTTCCCGAGAAGATAAGAGAGGACCTTTTCGGGGAGGATGAGTGGATAATAAGAAGGAAATAAAACTGAAAAGAGGCGTATTTTAAGTGAAAAAAGCAGACAGGGACTGGTATAAAACAGCTGTGTTTTACCAGATCTGGATCCGCAGCTTTGCGGACGGTAACCATGACGGGATAGGCGATCTGTACGGAGTGTATGACAAGCTGGAATACATCAGGTCACTTGGGGCGACAGCCATCTGGTTCAACCCGTTATATCCTTCGCCAAATGCTGATTTCGGATATGACATTTCGGACTACTGCGACATTCACCCGGATTACGGGGACCTGAAACAGTTCAAAAAGGTGCTTGATAAGGCACATGAGCTGGGCATGAAAGTGATAATGGACCTTGTGATCAATCACACTTCCGACGAGCACAGATGGTTTAAAGAAAGCAGAAAGGGAAAGGACAATCCCTACAGCGATTATTATATCTGGCGAGATGAGCCCAACAACTGGGATTCCATTATCGAGGGAACGGCATGGGAATACGATAAGACGAGAGGGCAGTATTATCTGCATCTTTTTGCCAAAAAACAGCCGGATCTTAACATGGACAATCCCAAGGTCCGGGAGGAAGTTAAAAACATCCTGCGCTTCTGGCTCGAGATGGGAGTTGACGGCTTCAGAGAAGATGTGATCAACTTTATCTCCAAGAGAGAAGGCCTTCCCAACGGAATAGGCTTCCTGCCCATAATCGGAAGCATGATGCATTACAAGGACGGGCCGCATATTCACGAATACATGAAGGAATTCCGCGAGGTGTGCGATGAGTACGGTGCGGTGCAGATAGGCGAAGGCCCCATGACCACCATCGGCAATGCGCTCAAATATCTGAGCGGAAAAACCAAGTCGCTTGATATGATGTTTTCCTTCGATCATATGACCGCGGACTGTCTGTTTACGGAATATATCCACAGGCCGTTCAAGCTTATAAGGCTTAAAAAAGCTCTCTCGAAGTGGCAGTACAAGCTGCAGGGAAAGGCCTGGAATTCTCTCTATCTCGAAAATCACGACCATCCCCGTGTGATAAGCCGCTACGGGAGTGAGAAGTACCACCGCGAGAGCGGGACTGCGCTGGCATTTTCCTATCTTTTCCTGAGGGGAACACCCTTTATCTATCAGGGGCAGGAGATAGGGATGACCAACATCAGGCTTTCGTCTATCCATAAATACATCGATGTATCATCGATAAATAATTATTACAAATATCATCTTAAGGATGATGAAAAGAGCAGGCTGCACCGCATTCATGTGTCCAGCCGCGATTCCTCGAGGACTCCGGTTCAGTGGAACAGTGATAAATATGCAGGCTTTTCGGATGTAAAGCCATGGTTTTACGTTAATCCCAACTACCGGAGCATCAATGTCGAAGCCGAGGAAAAGGACGAAAACAGCATTCTGAATTACTATCGCAGATGCCTTTCGATACGTCAAAAGAGTAAGACTTTGCTCTTCGGAAGCTATCGCGAGTACGAAGCAGGGCATCCTTACGTGTACATGTACGAGAGAAAGCTGGGGAGCAACGG
>DFKZ01000065.1 GCA_002373975.1 Lachnospiraceae bacterium UBA3632
AAGCCCGATCCCATTGAGAAAAAGCAGGTATACGGTATCACCTTCGAGCAGGGAAGAAACGAGCTTGATGTCAACACCCTTCTCCCCGGAAATATTGTTACTGATAATAAAGAGATTCCCGATGAAGCTCTTATGGATATGAAGATATCCCAGATCGTTCTCAAGTATACTCAGTCAAATTCCGTATGCTATGTAAAAGACGGTCAGGCCATCGGAATAGGAGCGGGGCAGCAGTCCAGAATTCACTGCACCAGGCTTGCCGGAAACAAGGCGGACAACTGGTATCTGCGACAGTCCCCCAAGGTAATGGGCCTACAGTTTGCCGACGGACTCGGACGTGCCGACAGGGATAATGCCATCGACGTTTACATCGGAGAGGAATATGAAGATGTGCTCGCCGAAGGAACATGGCAGAGGATCTTCAAGGTAAAACCGGAAGTATTTACCCGCGAGGAAAAGAAAGAGTGGCTTAAGGGCATGAAGGATGTTACTGTCGGATCCGATGCCTTCTTCCCTTTTTCGGATAATATTGAAAGAGCACACAAAAGTGGTGTAAAATATATAGCACAGCCCGGCGGATCCGTAAGGGATGACGCGGTTATCGAGTGCTGCAACAAGTATGGTATGGTGATGTCGTTCACCGGCCTCAGATTATTCCACCACTGATCGGTCGAAAAGGAGCTTAAACTAACAATGGCTGAATCAAAGCATTTTATAGAGAATTTTATAGATAAGGACCTTGAGGAGGGAGTGTACGATCACGTTCAGACCCGCTTCCCTCCCGAGCCCAACGGATATCTTCATATAGGCCATGCGAAGAGTATAATCCTTAACAGTACCATGGCACAGGAGTACGGAGGAAAATTCAACCTTCGTTTTGATGACACCAATCCTACCAAGGAAAAGACAGAATTTGTCGAATCCATCAAGGAAGATGTAAAGTGGCTTGGTGCCGACTGGGAGGACAGGCTCTTTTTCGCATCAAATTATTTTGATAAGATGTATGAGGCGGCAGAGAAGCTTATCCTTAAAGGGGTGGCGTATGTTTCGGATCTTACAGCCGAAGAGATAAAGCAGTACAGGGGAGATTACAATACCCCCGGTAAAAACGATCCTTCCCGTGACAGGAGTGTTGAAGAAAACCTTCAGATGTTCCGCGATATGAAGGCAGGAAAATATGCCGACGGAGAAAAGACATTAAGAGCCAAGATAGATATGGCTTCCCCCAACATAAACATGAGAGACCCTATCATCTACCGTGTGGCGCATATGACTCACCACAACACCGGAGATAAGTGGTGCATCTATCCCATGTATGACTTTGCTCATCCCCTTGAGGATGCATTTGAGGGAATAACCCATTCCCTCTGTACACTTGAATTCGAGGATCACAGACCTCTTTACGACTGGTTTGTGAAGGAAGTCGGATTCGAGATGCCCCCGAGACAGATCGAGTTTGCAAAGCTTTATTTAAAGAATGTCGTAACCGGAAAGAGATATATCAAGAAGCTGGTAGAGACAGGTGTTGTTGACGGATGGGATGATCCCAGGCTCGTTTCCATTGCCGCTCTCAGAAGAAGAGGGTTCACTCCCAAATCTATCAGAGACTTCGTAATCATGTCCGGAATATCCAAGGCTCAGTCGATTGCCGACTATGCAGCGCTTGAGTACTGCATCAGAGAGGACCTTAAGCCCTCTGTTCCCAGAATGATGGCGGTCATCGATCCTATTAAGCTGGTGATCGATAACTATCCCGAAGGAAAGACGGAAATGCTTCCCATCGTGAACAATGCCGAGAACGAGGAACTTGGATCGAGAGAGATACCCTTCGGAAAAGAGATCTTCATCGAGAGAGATGACTTTATGGAGGAACCTCCCAAAAAGTATTTCAGGCTTTTCCCCGGAAACGAAGTAAGGCTCATGGGAGCATACTTTGTGACCGCAGTTTCGTGTGAGAAGGATGCCGACGGAAATGTTACCGTGGTTCACTGCACTTACGATCCCGAGACCAAGGGAGGAAACAGCCCCGACGGACGCAAAGTAAAAGGAACCATACACTGGGTATCTGCAGCGGATGCGGTTCCGGTTGAAGTAAGGCTCTATGAGAACCTTATCGATGAAGACAAAGCAAACGAGATGGATTCCATCTATGATGAGAACGGGGAACTCTATCTCAACCCGAATTCACTTGCAGTTAAGAAGGCTTATGTAGAGCCTGCGCTTAAGGATGCCAAAGCATTTGACAGATTCCAGTTTGTAAGACAGGGATTTTTCTGTGTGGATTATAAGGACTCAAAAGAGGGAGCGCCTGTGTTTAACCGGATTGTTTCACTTAAGAGTTCATTTGTGCTTCCTAAGCAGGATTAGAAAAATGTGAGGTGTGAAAATGGCAGGATTATTGGACGGGCTCGAAAGCCTCGGACTCGGAAAACTTGAAAACGTAGACATTTTTGAAGAGGAAAAGAAAGAATCCGTTACACGTGAGGCTGCTAAGGTAGTAGTTCCAAAGACGATCACCGAGGAGGAGATCATCTACGATAAAGAGTTTGAGTGCCCTATATGTAACAGAAAGTTTATGTCCAAGGTCATGAAGACCGGTAAGACAAAAATGATCTCTCAGGATGATGACATGAGGCCCAAATACGAGGGTATAGATGCGAACAAGTATGATGTTGTGCTCTGCCCACGTTGCGGATACGCTGCGATAGCAAGGTATTTCGGCCCTCTTCTTCCCGCGCAGACAAAGCTCATCAAGGAAAACATCTGCGCCAGCATAAAACTCAACAAGTATGATGACCCCACCTACGGATACGATCAGGCATTTGAGAGGATCAAGATCGCTCTGGCCTGCGCAGTGGTAAAGAAGAGCAAGATCAGTGAGAAAGCTTTTATCTGTTTAAAGACTGCATGGCTCCTTCGCGGAAAGAAAGAAATGCTTGAGGCAGAGGGACATCTTCCTCAGGATGTGAAGGAAACTCTTGAGAATCAGGAAAAAGAGTATCTCAAGAATGCATACACGGGATTCCTTGAAGCCAGAGGAAAAGAGAATCCGCCTATCGCCGGAATGGATACCAACACTCTTGACTATCTGCTGGCACAGCTTGCATATAAGACAGGAGATTACGATACCGCTTCAAGGCTTGTGGCAGGGCTTCTTTCAACCAGAGGCAATGAGAGACTCAAGAATAAGGTTCTGGATCTTAAGGAGCTGGTGAAGGCTGCAAAGGAAAAGAATTCGTAAAATAAACCCGGAACAGGGCGGTCACATATTGATGCAAATAAGCAGGGACGGTCATTTGACCGTCCCTTGATTTACGTGTAATTACCGAGTCAGGTTTTTTTATTTATTTGCGTCGCTCTCATCAAAGAACTCTTCAACTTTTTCCTTGGCATCGGCTGCAACATCCTTTGCCTTATCCTTAGCTTTGGAAACAGTCTCCTTTAAGGGAGTGAAAGCTTCCTCAGCGGCGTCTTTAACCTTTTCGGCAGCTTCCGAAACAGCTTCACCTGCTTTATTCAAAGGAACATAGCTGCGCTCTTCGTCATCATCCTCGTCATCATCGAATTCGTCGATAGAGATGGAGGATTTCTTCTTCTGGCTGTAGAAATAAGCTACTGCTGCTGCAATGCCACCTACTACAACTGTGGCAATAAGTATTTTTCCGAATTTCTTCATGATAAAAGCTCCTTTCGTATCCCAATATTATTATTCAATATTTGTCGGACAATTCACATCCGTGTAAACAATATTATAATCAATTTTACAGTAATTGAAAAGGTCAAAGTATAAAAATTTGATAAATCATTTCCCCGCTCTGTAGGGAGCATCTGCGGGATATCCGCCCTTAAGCTTTTGCATTCCTCGCTGAACCGCATCCTTGGAATTCTTCCAGTCCGCATCCTGATTCTGATAATCAAACTTTTCAACCAGCCAGGCTACATCTTCCTGAAGCCTGTCGAAGTTTTCCGTCATAAGGCGTTTTACGGTTTCATAGAATTCGTCTTTGCGGTTTCCCGAAAGTTTATCGTCGGCAGCCTCGCATAAGTCTCCGAAATGGGGGATGCAAAAGCCCTTGCTCCTTTTTACTTTTTCCACGAAATCGCTGTCATTTTCCCAAAGGTAAAAGAACGTATCAAGATAACGTTTATATGTCTTCTCGAACTGTCCGCAGATATAGCAGCTCTTTGTGGTCTCCCGTGCCCAGTTTACAAGGGAATTGCTGCTTTCTGCTTTCCTGAGTTTATCCTTAAGAGAAACTTTACCGGGACGGAAGGATTTAAATTCCTTATCCATCTCGCGGCGTATCTGCATATAATGTGTTTTGAGTATCCAGCCGTTTCCGAGAGTGTTCCCGTAGGAAAACATCTTATGCCAGTGATCCCTGCAAAAGCCGTTGGCATCGGTGATGGCGCGCATATCCGCCTCCATGTATGATGAGCCGCTTCCCAGCACATAATCCAGCAGATCCTGCTCAACATTCCTCTCTATAAAGCAGAAAGGACATTCATCATTTGCGTTGACCGCATCATTAAGGGGTATGGTGTAGAGTTGTTCTTTCATGTGACTTTCCTTTGTTGTATGAATAATTGTTTCGGTTATTATTGTAACATATTAAAAGAAGATATGCTCAAAAGAACATAGCTGTTGATCGCTAATCGGGATTGACTGTGGAATTAAATTATAATAAACTATAAGAAACGGAAAGAAACTATAATGTCGATTGCTTTTCAACGATCGGAGGGTGAAGCTTATGACAGTTGACGAACTCAGGGAAATAAAGGAAAGAAAGGGATTCACTTATGTTCAGATCTGTGATTACAGCGGTGTTCCGCTCGGGACGATAATCAAGATTTTTTCGGGGGAGACAAAGAACCCAAGAAAGTCGACGCTGAATGCACTTGAAAAGATGCTTACAAATCCGCTGTATGACAGTCTGAATAAGTGCTATTATTTTGATGAGAAATCCAAGCCGCTGCCGACTTCATATGTAAATAATTATGGAGAACCTATAGTATGTGAGCCTGTTCCTGCTTATATGGAGAGCAGAGGAAAATATACAGTCGACGACTATTACAGGCTCCCCGATGGTGTCAGGAAGGAGCTGATAGACGGTGAATTCTATGATATGGGATCGCCTACGGTTACACATCAGGAAATAGTGTATGAATTTTGCAAGGGTGTTTCTGCATTTATTGACGTTAACAAAGGACCCTGTAAGGTTTATATGGGACCGATCGATGTTCAGCTCGACAAGGATGAGCAGACAATAGTGGTCCCGGATGCGTTTATTCTTTGTGATCAGAGTATTAATCTTGACAAAAAAATATTTGGGGCACCGGATTTTGTGCTTGAAGTATTATCTCCGTCAACACGCATGAAAGATCTGACAAAAAAGCTTTTCAAATACAAAGCCGCAGGTGTTCGGGAATACTGGATCATAGATCCGAAAAAGAAGCTTCTGATAAAGCACAACTTTATGGATGAGGACTATACACCGGAAATCATGCCTCTGGTGGGAGAGACCGGAATAGCAATCTATGACGATAAATGCAAAGTCGATCTCGATAAAATCTATGCTGTAATAGACTGAGGTTAAATCGCATAAAACGATAAAAGAAAAACACCGAAAACCTGAATTCACACTAAGGGATATTAATTACCCTCAAAAAAGAGTATCATATAATCCATGGGAAATCTAAGATTCATATTCGGGCCTTCCGGCTCCGGAAAAACAACTAAAATACATAAAGAGATACTTGAGCGGGCAAAGAAAGAGCCTTCGCGGAATTTCCTCGTGATCGTGCCGGATCAGTTCACGATGCAGACTCAGCAGGAGCTTTCAACCGGAAGTGAAACAGGGGGCATCCTTAATATCGATGTCCTCAGTTTCGGCCGTCTTACCCACAGGATCATGACCGAGGTGGGATGGGAGGAGCTTCCCGTTCTGGACGATACCGGAAAGAGCCTTGTGCTACAGAGAGTGTGCGGAAGGATCGCGGCTGATCTTCCCGTTCTCGGGCGCCGTATGAACCGCCAGGGATACATTCACGAAGTCAAGAGTGTGATATCCGAATTCATGCAGTACAGCCTTTCTCCCGATGAGGTCTCAAAGCTTTCGGATACAGTGGGAAAGGATTCTGCGCTGGGCTCAAAGCTTGCGGATCTGGGAGTCATCTACAAAGAATTCACCGATTACATCACGGGAAGATTTATCACAAGAGAGGGAAAGCTTGACATCTTAAGGCAGGTGATCCCGGCATCTTCGGTGCTGGCGGGAAGCGTGGTGGTATTTGACGGGTTCACGGGCTTTACTCCGATCCAGCTCGGCGTGATCGAAGATATTATCGTAAAAGCGGACGAGACTATCGTGACACTTGTTCTGGGATCGGATAAAAAGATCGGGGAATGTCTCGATATGCAGGAGCTCTTTTACCTCAGCGGAAAGACATACGATTCGCTTGTAAAGAGAGCCGAAAAGGCAGGTGCGCAAGTTTTGCCGCCCGATGTACTGGATCACAGAGCCGGTCCGGCAAAAATAGATTTTATAGAAAAAAACCTGTTCAGGATCTCATCGGAAAAATATCAAAAAGAAGATGATGATTCCGTGGTCCTTTTCTGCGCATCAAACGTATCGGAAGAAGTACATCAGGCAGGGCTGGAGATAAGAAGATTACTCTCTGAGAATAAAGACCTGCAGTTCAGGGATATAGCTCTTGTTTCCGGAGATATAGAAGGATATGCCCCTTATATCGAAACAGAGTTTCAAAAGATGCAGATCCCATATTACATCGACAGGACCAGCGGGATAAGGCTCAATCCGCTTATCGAGGGAGTGAGAAGCGTTATCGATCTTTATCTTAAAAACTTCTCTTCCGATTCGGTATTCAGATACCTAAAAAGCGGAATATCAGGAATAGACAGAACAGATGCGGACATGCTCGAATCCTACGTAAGGCAGACAGGAATAAGAGGATACAAAGCCTGGAAAAACGTGTTTGCGGTCAAAACCCGTGATATGTCCGCAGAGGATGAGACTGAGCTTTCAAGGATCAATGAGATCAGAGAAAAGTTCATGTCACAGATAAGCGGATTCGGAAATATCGCAGGCGACAGACAGACCGTATTAAGGGAGAATACGAAAGCATCAGCGGCATCCTTCGTAAGCGGTCTTTACGACTATCTTTTATCCATCGATGCAGCCGGGATCCTGTCCGGATATGCGCGCAGATTTGAAGCCGAGGGTGATTATGTGCGCGTAAAGGAATATGATCAGATATACCGTAAGCTCATGGAGCTCCTTGAGCAGATCGAATCACTCATGGGAGAGGACGAGATCAGTTTTAAAGAATTCGG
>DFKZ01000028.1 GCA_002373975.1 Lachnospiraceae bacterium UBA3632
TGTGAACACGCAGCAGTATTTATAATCATAAGCATACCATTGACAAAAAAATTCCCAGTTCCGTCTCACGACCAACATGTGAGGCGGAACTGGGAATTTTTCCATTTCTGTCTGATTCATAAAAGCCGCTTATCTTATAGAGAATTTTTTACACGCACATCTCTTCAGATTACACGCAGCTCTCCGTGGTCACTTTTTTCAGTTCTTCTTTTATACTATTAATCAGGTATGTGACCCTTTCCTCAGAAATATTCATCTTCTTAGATACCTCAAAAATCAAGTTTACTGCAATAAGAATTGCATATGCCGGATCACCTGACCAGATGAGTTCCGTTACGCCCTCCGAGCCTTCCCGGAAAGCATCACCTACGACAAACGCTGAGGAGCTTCCTACTTTATAATTTCCGGCTTCCTGCCTCTTAGTTTCCAGATCTTTCATGGCATATCATCCTTTATTCAAAAGTATCATTAAGGCTGAGTGGCGGCAGTTTCAAATCCCGCAAAGGATTTGAGCGTGTTCCACACAATAATACCGCCCCCGAACACTTCTTCTCTGGAGACTTCTTCTCCATTAATTCTGTATCCCAGTTCCTTAATTGTAGTATCTGTATAAAATTCAGCATCTAATTTCAATTCCAAAGTTTTATCGTTAGAAATCTGATATGTTTGAATTCTACCGCCCCTTCCGTTGGGACTTGTGCGCTGTATGTATATACTGCCTTCCGGTGAGACTTCCAGAGGTTCATAAACGGTAACCGGGCTTTGATCCGCCCCCTGCTGTCCGGCAGCGTCATTGGGCTGCCCTTTTCGCGTCAGCATATACGGGTCGACACTTACTTTCTGCATCTGTCCTGCCATATCCGTCGTCCACAACTCAATCAGGTAATAATACTGATAATCCGCAAATGAGGCATCCACCCGTTTTGCAAAAAGACATTCATTTTTTCCGTCCTTATCGACGTCATATAAGGCATAACAGATATTATCCGGCGACTCTTCAAAATAGTTGCTCCGACTTCCGTTCAACATAAAATATCCATCCGCATCAGTATCAATGAGTTTGGCATTCTCGTCGATATCGAAAGAATATCCTCTGTATATCCCGGTCTCATCAAAATAAACGACGGTATCTTCTCCTAAAACGTCGAGCAATCTAATGTCCCGGTCCCCAATAAAACCAGAAATACCAGTTTCGTTATACGGGATTTCTCCCGCAAAGAAATCTACATATTTGTTAAGCAGATCGTTATATTGTTCTTCCGGGGTCTTTTGAGTTTCTGATTGTACCGTACCCGAAGCTGACACTGCTCCTGACAGATCGTCTTCTTCCGCCCTATCCGGGTGCGACTGGTCTTCGGTAACATCATTTGCATTACTTCTGCTCGATGCACTGCTGTCCTGAGCCTGTATCTCAACCTGGGGACTCCGGTTCCCGATTATTCTTGCGCCCGCCACACCGCCGGTGACCAATGCCAGAGAGCTGACACCAATAGTTACTTTGACAAGAGTACTCAGTCCCGCTTTTTTCAAGCCGCCTGTCACTGCTGCTTTCGAAGCTTCGGCTGCAAATGGCTTTGCTGTCGCAGTCGCATTTTCATACGAAGCTGCTCCTTTGACGGCGGCTGTGCCTTGCGGCACGATCGCTTCGGATATGCCGGCCTGCATTCCTTTGACGACTGCTGCATAACTTCCGACTGCACCTTCTGCGATGACTTTCGGAAAATACAACGTCTCGTACTCATTAAGCAGCCACAGGAAGAACGGAATCGGAGCAAGCCCGTAAAGCTTCGTCCCCTGCTTTTCAAGATGCAGGACCTTTTCTTTTATCTTTTTCTTAGCATAATTGACATTACTCTTGACAGTTCCTTCAGGAATCATTACTTTTTCGGAAATCTCTTTGATTGAGAATTCCTCCTGCCAGAGCATAATGCATGTACGCTGCATCGGAGGCAGATCGCCTATTATTTCGTCAAGAAGCCGCTTCGTTTCGTCTGCATCCATCGCTGCCTCCGGATTTATCGATAAGTCATATGCGGAGGCCGGAAGCGTATCAATACCGTCATTCTCTTCATCCGGCGATTCCCTGAGAAATTCTGTCCTGGAATTAACACGTTTCTGTCTTATGCACTCGTTGACGCAAAGGTTTCTGCAGATAGTTAAACTCCAGGATATAAATTTTTCCGGGTCTTTTAATGACCTTATGTTGTTAAAGATTGAAATATATGTATTTTGGAGTACGTCATCAGCATCAAATTCATTGGCAACATACTTTAATGCCTCTCTTTTAAGAATAGGATAGCTTTTATAGTAAAGAAAACTGAATGCTCCTTCATCGTTTTCTTTTGCCGCGTTCACAGCAGGGGTATATTTAAACTCCATCAGGTATCCCTCCAGCCCTATATACAGCATTTTACCCGGGAGTCTAAGAAACAGATGTGACTCAGACTCGCAATTACCGACAGTTACCAGTTCAATGAAGCCTCTTCGATGTTGTACTCATCCTGATACGGTATCACGTTCTCGTTTACGAACATATCCTCTCCCTTCACCGCATTCGTAAACATGATATCACCGGCAGGGATCAGCATTGTTCCATCCTGATCAAGAACGAGATTATCAATGTAAAATGCACCTCGCATATCGGGAGTGTCATTGATCGTAATCAGGAATTCGTCATTTCTTCCGCCTGCAACATCACAGGAATAGACGATCAGCAGCCTATTATAAGTCGTGCCGAACGATACCTCCGGATCATCTCCATCCCTTGCACTCAGAAGGTATGCCTTATCCCAGGTGAAATTATTAATCTTATCGATAAATCCGGCTTCAACGTAGCCCCAGCCTCCGACACCTTCGAAAATGACACCTGTCGTAGTTCCGGTGATATCAATATTTGCCGCTTTTTGATCATCCAGTTCTTTCTTCAATTTGTTCCAGGCTTCTTCAGGAATCTGGTCTATTGAAACAATATACTCCCGCAGGCCCTGAACAGTAAACTCTTTTTTCAATTCTGCCGGCTCCCTGCTGACATCCGCACCCGGTAACGTCTCGATCGTAACTGTAACTACGTCACCGTTTTTCAGACCATACATTTTATCCAGCTCATAGTTCAATTCTCCCGTGTACTTTGCATTTTGTATTTCTGCTGCTCCAAATGGGGAAACCCCGCTGAAATTCACGTTCATGCCCTCGAATGCATCGTATTTTTGTACTTCCGGGAGACCCTCCACCTTGAATGTTACCGTATCCCCCGCAAGCCTGATTCCCGTATCCTCATAGGATTCGTTATCATAGTTGAAAGTCAATGTAATCTCGTCACCGTTAGAAAGTCCCGAGTCTTTATCCAAGCTCCATATACTATCCGAAAAAGCAGTATCAACCAGGTTGAACACAGCCTGATCACTGAATGCCGCGTCGTAAACCGAGGCTGCATCAATAGCTTCGATTTTTTTATTCTCCAAGAGCCGGCTGAAAATAGCATCTTCAAGCGCTTTCTCATCAAATTGTACTCTGGCGATACCGGCTCCGTTACAGCCTTCGATTTGAACAGAATAGAAATTGCTCAGATCCACTTCTGTGATCTTTTTCCCACAGCCGCTGATAAGAATAGCCATAAGTACCGTTAACATTGCGGCTATCATCCATTTCCCCGTTGTCTTCATGTAGATTTATCTCCTCTCTGTTTACTTCTTTTATAGTTTTCATGACATTAATGCTTCCCGATATACCACTCCAAATTCTGATTTATGTCACCGGATTTTGCCTGATTGATTTCGACGTTTAAGGATTTATCCTTAGATTGGTGGAAAAGTAGC
>DFKZ01000013.1 GCA_002373975.1 Lachnospiraceae bacterium UBA3632
CAGAAGTCCAACACCGGCAGCGTCAACGGAATCGCCGGAAATACAGACCTCGATGAGTGCTATATGGATTATCCTAAGATCATCAGGGATTCCGGCAAGAACGGTCTCGCCAAGCCGTCTGAGCCGCAGAAGAAGTCCCTCAAGGTCACCGTGGAGCTGGATGACCATTTGTATTCTGGACTGCTGGAGGAACAGTAATGCTTGACTTTATCCGGACCGCTGTGCTATAATGTAAGCAGAAAGTGAAAGGGGTGCGGAAATGAACATCATAAAATACCCGACTGCTGAAGCCGTGGACAGGGCTATAAACGAGGATGAGCCGCTGCTGGCACTCATCTCCTTCGACGGGAAAGAGGCTATAATCAGCCAGATAGACGAGGCAATGGAACACCATATCCTGCTCTCTAAGGTCGGACGCAAAGACACGGATATCGACAGCTTTTTCCGCATTGTTCTGGACAGGAGCGGCGCTGACTGGACCTTCGTGTGTCCGCCGGACTATAAGAACATCCCCTTCAAAGACAAGCGGATAGAGGCTTTCTATAAGGACGGATTTGCGGTAATTTCCGGCTTTCTCCACTCTATCGGATATCTTGTGGGCATCAACATCCCCAAGCGCTACAGCCGGCATCTGAACGTGCTCGGCAGCGATAACTATAACTGAGCATCCCCCTCTGAGGAATTTGCCTCGGAGGGGGATTTTGTGTTTATTCTTCATCGTTCAGCCACTCTGCTACTGCGGCTATGTAAAGTGAGTTTGAGGGGACATCATTTGATCCTTGCAGGCTGTTGCTGAATATTTCCTTTGACAGCTCACGGTCACGGCGATGCCAGCTTTCCTTTATTGCCGATCTGGCTGCCCGCTCGACTGCTGCTGAGGTCGTGCCAAATTCTTCCGCAAGCTTCGGATAGAGCAGCTGCGACAGGTTAGTCACTGACCTCGGATCGCGCATGCAATATGCGATCCCTTTTTTTATGTACTGGTACCCCTTGACGCTCGGCTGGTTCCCCAGTAACATCAGTATTCTTGAAATTCTGCGCCCGATATTCATAATTGCTCCTTTCAAAATATCGAGTAACGTAATGACATCTGATGCCGTGTCCATTTTCGTGTCCATTTTATTGCAGAAATCATTAATATCCGCTTTGTTTTCTTAAATCTTACAAAGAATATGGAAATAAAAAAATCTGCTATAAATCGCGAAAATTTGTGCATCGCCGAATTATAGCAGATTCCTTGTTTGGTGGAGGCGAGGGGAATTGAACCCGCAGAATCCGCTTAAAATTCGGCTATTTTACGTTACTCATTCGAGTTTGTGTCCGTTTTTGTGTCCGTTTTATCAATGATATTCATAAAAAACTCATCAACAGCATTATCGACGAGCTTTCTTTCCGAGGAAAAAGTGTGCTGATAGACAGACTTCATGATATGAGGACTGCTCCAGCCTCCGCGCTCCATGGCGTACTTGTCGGGAATGCCGAGCATCAGCATAGTTGAAGCGTTCATGTGTCTGAGATCATGGAAGGTCATGTGAGCGATACCGTTGGACTGAAGCAGCCTTGAGAATCGCTTGTAGATAGCCTGACCGCTGAGAACAGTGAAGTGTTCCTGTTCCTCCGGGAGACGGCTTATGAGTTCCATGATATAAGGCGAGAGACTGATCTGACGTGTGCTGTCGAAGGTCTTGGTAGAATCCTTGGTGATGTCCTGTCCTTCGACGGTCACGACAGTCTCATGGATAGTGAGAATATTGCCGTTCAGATCTGATCGCTTAGCACCTCTGATCTCGGACATACGCATACCTTCCCACAGGGCAAGCATGCAGGGAAGTTCGATCTCAGATCCGATAACAGCAGCAACTACCTGTTCGGCAGGCGGGAGCTGCTTTATTTTTTTCTGCAACTTCGGGAGAGTCGTGTGCAGGACTGTTCCCGGAGAATAAGTGTTGAGTACGGAGACCAGGAGTCCGTGAGCATTTCTGACCGTCTTAGGCGAATAGGTCAGCGCCAGCATGTTCATGTGTTTCTGGACGTCGAGCTGAGTGAGCTTGCTGACCGGCAGCGGACACAGTTCACTGAGACAGTTCCTCCGGCATTTCCTGTATCCGTCGATAGTGGTCGGACTCAGGATGTTGACCTTGCTGTTGATGTAATCATCAATGCACTCACCGACTGTCCTGCTGTCGGCGTTTACTTTTTTGCCTCCGAGCCATTCCAGAGCGGCAAGCTCGGCTTCTCTTTTTGTAGGAGCCGTGAAGGACTGCCTTTTTCCGGTCTCAGGATCGGTCACTCTCACGCGGTAATTGCCGGACGGCAGCTTCTGTGCCTTTGCCATGGTATCACGCTCCTTGCATTTCACTGTGTCAGGCGGTTGATTTATGAATCGTATTCAACACCGTTGGCATCTACTATATGAAGATCCACAGAGTCCATGGACTCCAGCTGATTGCCGCTGAATAATCCGTACATTGCGGCATACATGGCTATACTGAGACCTATTAAACCATCAGAACTGCTCTTGTATGAGTCGTAGTCGGTGACGTGGATAGTGAAGGATGTCATATCATCGTTATGGGAAACACTGGTTATGGTAGTCATTCCGCTGATAGTTTCGGTCATCTGACTGTCAAACTCGTCTTTCATCTGTTCGAGAAGCTTCTGGTGTGATTCCTTTGTCATGGTATAGGTAATGGAACCGTCATCATTTGGCACAGCACTTGTGTAGAGAGGATCTTTGCGAGCTTCCTCTATCATTTCGGACTGATCACTAACAAGCTCAGCCGGAATGGTTATAATTACCTCATCAGCTGAAGTGTCCACAGCGATATCACCGATAGCATCGAGCTGAGAGAGATCATCCTTGCTGTCAGAGGACGCTTCTGTAGTATCGGGAGATTCTGTAGTAGTTTCCGGTGCTTTGGTCGTAGTCTCGGGAGCTTTTGTAGTTGTTTCGGGAGCTTTTGTAGTCGTCTCGGAAGTTTCAGACTCGGTCTCAGCTTCAGTGGGCTGAGAAGTGACCTCGGTGGTTGAAGCAGTGGAAGACGATGAACCTGAGCTTTCGTCCTTGCTGCCGCATGCTGCGAGATTCAGCATACATGTGAGGGCGAGCGTTACAGATATGAGTTTTTTCATAGTAAAATCACCTTTCTATGCTCCTGCCAAGGGAGCTTTTTTTGTTTCAACAAAGCTTTTGAACTGCTCAAACACACGCTTTTCGAGTTCGGATGCGAGAAAGACATCTCTTTTGTAGAGTTCTCGCATGCGATCGGCACGGTATCTGGCATCTTCGATCGATATATAACAGACCTTTGCTATATCCTTGGGTGAATGCAGATCAAGTCCCCAGAGTACGCAGGCAGGTGCAAGAATACCCATTGCGAAGCGTTCGGCTTGGTATTCCATTGGAGCTTTAGGATCTGCCCTTGTTCCACTTATGCGTGTGTGCATCTGCCCGTTCTGGAGGTGTCCGAGGAAAATGTGTCCAAGTTCATGCCCCATTGTATACCTTTGTACTTGAAGTGAATCAGCTCCATTTACAATAATATTATACTGTCCGTCTTTGATAAAAGTAATCCCTCTTTCATCGTCAGCAAAATAATCGTTGCCGATATACCTCAAAAGTTTGATGTTATTAGCACGGCATATATCAGAGAACGACAGCGGCAAGGATGTGATATTGTTATCTATAAGAAAACGCCACGCAGCGTCACGCGTCTGCTTGTAAATATGATAGCTGCTCATGCATCATCAACCTCTACAACGTTTTGGAATATACTTTCCGGAGGTGTTTCTGGAATTCTCTGACCGCCTCCGGTTATTCTTGCTGCTGCCTCAAGTTTTTTAACTTCGATGTCATGTTTGTCATTGCAGCGCCTGTATTCAACGTCAAGGATACTATCAACGGCTTTTTTGCCGTAAGTGTCAAGTTTGAAATAATGAAGCAAATCCCTATTGCTGTTAATCATGATTTCATCTGCTTTTGAATAGTTGGAATTAATTGATTCAATATACTTTAAGTGTTCATCTAAAAAAGCAAAATGTATTATACCTTTATGTTGTTTAATGGTAAGATAAAACGTATGTCCGGATTGACAATAAAACTGCCAACCTCTGCCGGTTGTTTTTTCATTATTGAAAGTAATAGTTACTGTTTTAAGAAAATCCATGTCAGTATGACCACAAACGGGACAATGAAACTCTAATTCATCTTCTTGGAAGGCGTCGTCTAAAGTAATAACATCATTCAATAAATCAGTAACATAGCAATGAAATACATCAGCAAGTTTCATCAATACTTCTATATCTGGTTCTCTATTATTATTCTCCCACATACCTATTGTTGCCTTAGCTACACCTATTTTATCAGCCAATTGCTTTTGTGTAAGATTAGATTTGGTTCTGAATTCTTTTATGCGTTCTCCTAACATAAAAATCACCTCCCAAATCTATAATATCACAATCTGTGGACATTGTCAATAAAATGTGTTGAGTTTTGTGCAAGTCTACAATTTGTAGACTTATATCTTGACACTGTCCACGATTAGTGGTATTATTGAACTGGTGAGAGGGGGTGAGACCATTGAAACTGAAGGCTTTACTCTGCTTTTTAAGTCTGGTAGAATACATTTTGCTTATGATTTTATATGTAGAAAATGATGCACTGATCTCTTTATTGAAAGAAAAAGAGGAGAGTATCACTGCATCGGATATCAAAAAGGAAAGACTAAAAGCGGCAAAAAGACTTTTACCGCGGCAATTGATATTCATTGCGGCAGGATTGCTTGCGGGAATAAGTCTGAACTTTTCATAGGAAAACTTTGACTACAATTTCGACCAACAGAGCAGATAGAACTCCTGCAAAAAAACTGATAATACTTATGATAAGGCTTTTATTAAAAACGATCGCTTGATTTGACAAAAAAGCATTTCCCTTATCAGTTATTATCCAATCACCCGAAAAATCCACATTTTGTATTTGAAAGGCTTTGGATATTTTGTCATCCTGTGATTCTAATCGAGTTAAGTATTTATCTTTTTTTAATTCATCGAGGCAGTGGACAATTCCGGAATCTTCACCGAATACTTTATGCAATTGCGCTGTGCTTATTCCGTCAGGATGCTTCTTTATCTTTTTTAAGAGCTTTATTTGCAATTCGTTTAGTTCATTCATCTATCACACCCCCTTTCTTGTTTAGATTATAACAGTGTGGTGATGTATTGTCAAGGAGGTAAAAACAATGACAAGGTGAAGAGGATAATAATGATGCGGAAGTGGGGTGAAAGAATGAAGGACATTGATATTCGGGCGTTACTCGAAAAAATCAAGTCACTTGAAGGAATTACTGAAAGCGAATGGGAAAAAATCAAATCCGTAGTTGATGAATCATTTGAAAGAGAAAGAAGAGAGCGGGTAGTCCGGCTCTCTTTGAAAACAACTGAGACAGTTTTAAAAACTAACCTGTTTGCTTAATTTAAAAAGGAGGAATATAATTGAAAACAATTGAAAACACTCTTGTCCGCCTCAGAGTAAAAAACGGCATGACACAGGCGCAGCTTGCAGATAAGCTGCACAC
>DFKZ01000002.1 GCA_002373975.1 Lachnospiraceae bacterium UBA3632
GTGGAGGATATCGCTGACAGCGGGCATTTTGCTATCAAGAGTGTAAGAGCAAAGATCGGTCAGAACGGAAGTTATCAGGATGTAACTGAGGATATGTTCATTGAGATATCCGAGAACTGCACCGTGTATGTTCTGGTGACGGATGCCAATGATAAGAGTTATGAGAGAAGCCGTGCGATCAAGTGCTTTGATACGACAAAGCCTACCTTAAATGCGGCGGTATCGGACGGACTGCTTACAGTGCAGGCGGTGGATAAGGAATCCGGGATTAAAGTTATCTATGTGAACGGATATGAGTTTACGGATGGTATAACCAACGGAACACTGAATATCCGCCTCTCACAGTTTGATGCAGGATATGAATACTTTACTATCACGGCGATGGACCAGGCAGGTAATGTATCGGAGGTTTATAAAACAAAGAATCCTTATTATAAGGATCCCAATTCCGATGATGACTCAAATCCTGCGGAGCAGCTTCCCGCAAGCGCTCAAGCAACCAATCCGTCAAGCGCAACAGCGAATGTGACGCAGCATACCCAGACGGACAGCAACGGGAATACCACAAGCCAGACACCCAAAACACCGGAGGAGCAGAAGAAAGAAGAATTTGCCAGGGCAGATGCCGAGGAAGAAGCTATGAAAGATGCTGAATCCGAGGGCGAGGATATGAACCTTGGGAAAGAATTCTATACCATACAGGCTGCCAGCGGTAAAGTGTTCTATCTGATTATTGATCGTGACGGGGAAGAGGAAGTGGTTTATTTCCTGACAGAGATCACGGAGAACGATCTGCTTAATGTTACATCGGATAACTCCGAGACACTGCCGAAGAACTCTGCAGCACTTGAATCACAGATACCGGTAACGGAGAGTGCGCTCCCAAATAATAACACGGAGATTGATGATACCCATGAGGTTGAAACACCTGTGGAGGAAACTACGGATGAATCTGTAGAAGAAACAGAGGAAGAGCCGGAGGCAGAAACCGAGGAACCCGTAAAGAGCAATCCTCTTGTGGGATATCTTATCATGGGAATCTTTGGTGCCGGTGTGATCGGAGCGGCATACTATTTCAAGGTCGTTAAGAAAAAGCAGGACGGAGACTTCGTGGAGGATGAGGACGAAGAGGATGATGATGAAGAATATGAATCAGAGTCCGAAGAGTCTGAAACTGATGGAGATGATGATTTCTTTAATGATCAGGAAGCAGAATCCGAAAGACCTGCACCTACGGCAGAGGACGTAGCTGATACCATCGAGGATGAAGATGGAGATCCCTATGAATCTGACTCTGATGAAGAGTAAGAGAATATAACTGTAAACAGATGCGTATGCATCATTAGTATGAGCCGAGGCGGATGCCCCGGCTCAAGTCACGAAAGGAGACATTATGGAAGAACGTACAACAGCAGATGTAGTACAGGATGTGATGGATGACATTGCAGCAAAGAGGGAGGCAGCGCAGGGGGACAAGACCCTTGCGGAGAAGTTTGCGGACAGTAAGTCAGAGCAGGCTCAGCCGAAAACAGATCAGAAGAAAATGGATGAGATCACCTTAAAGTTCGGCAAGGGGTGTGTGGGCGATGAGTTCCAGGGCAAGGACGGAACCAAGTATAAGGAGATTCTTGTTCCCAATGTGGATCAGAATGATAAGCGTCCCTGGCAGACTTTTGTGGTAAAGGCGAATCATGTGCATGAGAACCAGTATGGCAAAGGGATGTGGTGCAAGCTTCCGGCAAACGGTACGACTACTCTTCATAGAAATGTAAAGGTCGGACAGGACGAGCAGGGAAAGCCCATCTGGGATACCGAAAAGACCAAGGTTCCCAACAAGGAGCTTAAGAAGATGGTGGAAGCCTATAAGGACAGGGATCGTGACCGTGTATCCATGAAGGAAAAGCTTCCTGAGAAGAAAGCTGTGGTTGCAGAACAGAAGCCTTCGGAGAAGTATCAGACCAAAGCGAAGTCCAAGGAAACATCGTTATAAGGAGGTGACAAACTATGTTTTTTAAGAAGAAACCGGATCCTATCTTTGTTGAAGATGAGGATGATAACGAGGAATATGACAGTTTTGTGAGCAGCAAATTCTTTGAGGATGTTGATTATATTGAATGCTTTCCACTTCAGTATTTAAGAGGAATTGTGGATGAAAATAACAATATAATCCTGCCGGAGATCATAGATAAAGAGGCACGAGAAACTGCTCAGGATTTAATAGTAGCTCTTTTGGCATTTGCTGATGGGAATGATACAGAAAATATGCGAATTGTTAATAAGTATCTTAATGAGGAATTCTCAAAGAATACACCGTATCATTTTGCAGGAATAATCGAATGCATTCTTAGGCAGACTGATGACTGGTACTCAAAGCATCCATATCTTCGAAGTTATGATGGTGCCAAGAACAAGGATAGGCATCTGGAAAGATATCTGCAGGCGATGATGGATTTCTATAACGAAATGGCAGATGTACTGGAAAAGCTTCTCGACAAAGGTATAAAGAGCGTTGATGAAATCTCTGATAATGAAGAATTTATTCTTGTATATGGGAAATACGATGATGACGAGGAGGTGATTGAGTCGGATGGAACTTGTGATAACTGAAAAGCCTTCGGTAGCCCAGTCCATCGCCCAGGTGATAGGTGCGCATGAGCGGTGCGACGGGTATCTTAAGGGGAATGGTTATATCGTAAGCTGGTGCATCGGTCATCTTGTGGAGCTTGCGACACCGGATGCTTACGATGAAGCGTATAAGCAGTGGTCTTATAGTACGCTGCCGATCATGCCGAGGGATTGGAAGTATGTGATCAAAAAGGATACGAGAGCACAGTTTAAGATACTGAAAAAGCTGATGATGGGCAGAGATATCACAGCCATAGTGTGTGCTACAGATGCCGGAAGAGAAGGAGAACTGATCTTCCGGCTTGTTTATGAGCAGGCAGGATGTACCAAGCCCATCAAGCGACTGTGGATATCGTCAATGGAAGAAAGTGCAATCCGTGATGGATTCGGTCATTTGAAGCCCGGAGCGGAATATAACAATCTCTATGCTTCGGCATTATGCAGACAGCAGGCGGATTGGCTTGTGGGGCTTAACGGTACAAGGCTGTTTACGGTGCTTTACAGAAGCAAGGTGCTGAAGGTCGGAAGGGTGCAGACACCCACACTTGCAATGCTTGTAGACAGGGAAGCGGAGATCATGCGATTCAAAAAGACACCGTTCTATACGGTACATATCACCGGAGCTTCGGTAGATGCTGCATCTGAAAAGTTCACGGAGAAATCCAAAGCAGATGCGATTGCGGCAGAGTGCAGGGATAATACGGTCATGGTTAAAACAGTGGTATCGGAAGATAAGTCCGTTGCGACTCCAAAGCTGTATGATCTGACGACCTTACAGAGAGATGCCAACAGGATCTTCGGCTTTACGGCAAAGAAAACACTGGAGTACACGCAGTCGCTTTATGAAAAGAAATTGTGTACATATCCGAGGACGGATTCGCAATACCTTTCTGATGATATGGAGGAAACAGCAAGGAGCGTGCTTGCCGTGGTACAGAGTGCATTTTCGTATCTGCAGGATGAAAAACCGGTGATACGGGATTTTAAGCGTGTGATGAACAGCAAGAAAGTATCTGATCACCATGCGATCATTCCTACAGTACAGATCGAGAATATGCACAATGTGCAGTTGTCAGATGGTGAGATTAAGGTGCTTTCCCTTATCGCTGCCAGGGTGTGCATGGCTACAGCTGAAAGGTATCAGTACAAAAGCGTAAAGGCTGAACTTGAATGTGCCGGAAATATCTTTACTGCTACTGGCACCACGGTAGTGGAACCGGGATGGAAGAAATATGATGCGACACTTCGTAGTGAGTACAAGATTCGCATGGAAAAAGAGGATGAGGATCTGAAATCTTTACCGCCTCTGACAGAAGGATTTATGTTCAAGCCCGCCGAGTGCAAGGTGGTGGAAGGCTTTACACAACCACCAAAGCATTTTACGGAGGACAGCC
>DFKZ01000093.1 GCA_002373975.1 Lachnospiraceae bacterium UBA3632
GTAGCCGTTCTCAGCTGAGAAAACCGCTTCCATGTCCTTAACGTTTGCTTCACGGTATCCGGACTCTGAAGGGGGGTTGTTAACAACTCCGACCTTGATCGCTCCGCCTTTCTTTCCACCGCCGCCTGCGCAACCGGTGAACATGCATGCTACTGCGAGTACTCCGACAAGTAACAATGATAAATACTTCTTCATTATTTGCTATCCTCCTTATTTTTGTCGCCGCATCTGCGGCATTTACATATAGAGAATAACTCAGCCTGCATTTTTGGTAAATGCAGGCTGGTTTCGATTCGGTTTAAAATTTTACTGATTTTAAAAATAACAGTAGATTATTTTTTTATCCGGGTTGATTTTGATTTTGCGCTCTATACTCAGATGGCGTGATTCCGGTGTTTTTCTTAAATATATAACTGAAATAGTGGGAATCGTTGTATCCCACCTCCCCGGCTATCTGTGAGCTCCGTAGGCCGGTGGTACGCAGCATTTCCTTTGCTTTTCCCAGCCGCAGATACATCAGATACTCCGTAAATGTCTGTCCGCTCTGCTGTGAAAACACGGTGGAGAAACGGCTGTTGCTCATTCCCACCGCCTTTGCCACATCCTGCAACATAAGATTGGGATTGGAAAAGTTCCTCGACATATAAAGCTTTGCTTCGCTTATCACTTCGGGTGTGGATTCATCGGATCTTTCGCCCATCTCCCTGGCGCCGAGTATCAGGAATTTTTCTTCCTGTCTGTCAGTGAGAAGGTGCCTTATATGGCGGGCGGTTTTGAAGCTGCGGAATATATCCTCGGGCTTATCCACTATATCGCCTATCCCCACCTTCACCGCTTCGGACCCCATCCTCTCGAGCTCGCGAAGAAGGGATGCTGCAAAGGAATAGGCCCTCTCTTCCACTTCATCGGCGCTGTCTCCCGATACAAGAAATCTCGTACCCGTCCTTCCGGGGGAGGCAGTGATGCTTCCTCCGTTCTTTTCCGCCAGAGCTTCCGCTGCCGACTGACCTTCCGATTTTGGAGAAAACAGGCCGTCTATCACCGCATAGAAAGGTGCCGGAACGGAGCATCCCATTGTTGAAAGCTGAGCAAGCACGCTCTTTGCGTCCTCCTCTGCCGCTTCATCCGAAAAGAGCGAACCTGTGAGCTTCTCCTTTACCAGTTTTCCTCCCGCGTCCATCCTGGCCCTCAGGCTTGCGGCATGTTCGATGGCCTTTCTCTCATCCTGTATCTGTCTGCTCACCTTATCGAGAACTCCGCGGAGTTCCTCGGCGTTAATGGGCTTTAAAAGGTATTCCTTTACTCCCAGGGCGAGGCACTGCCTTGCGTATTCAAACTCGTCATAGCCGCTCAGCACTATTATCCCTATCCAGGGCATCTGGGTGCGCAGGGTGCGGCAGAGCTCTATCCCGTCCATAAAGGGCATTTTGATATCGGTTATCACTATATCGGGGTTTGTATCTCTTATCATAGGAAGAGCCATCTCTCCGTCCGGTGCTTCTCCCACCAGCACATACGGGGTGTCATCCCAGGGAAAAGATTCTCTTATTCCCTCTCTTACCACTATCTCATCATCAGCCAGAAACACTTTCATTTTCGCTGATCTCCTCTCTGCTCCTGCAAGGTACTCTGAAGGATACTGTCGTGCCGTTCTCACTGCTTTCGATCTTCAGACCTTCCGTCTGATTATAATACAGCCTGATGCGCAGATTGACGTTAACAAGGCCGAAGCCTCCGCCTCCCTCGCTGACGGAAGGCTGCCCGTTCTTCATTCGCTCGTTCAGTTCCTTAAGCTGATACGCAGTCATTCCCAGGCCGGTATCCTTTACGGAAAACACAAGCTCATCTCCCTCGCGTCTGCCGGTCACGCTTATGATCCCGCCGCCTCTTTTTATCTTCAATCCGTGATAAAGAGCATTCTCCACAAGAGGCTGCAGCAGGAGCTTTAATATATAGACATCTCCCAGCTCATCGGGGATATCTATCTCGTATTTCATGATGTCACGGTATCTGGTCTGCTGTATCCTGAGATATCCTTCTATATGCTTCTTTTCCTGGCTAATGGGGATCCAGTCGGCGCCGGAAGAAAGGCTGATCCGGAAGAAATTGCTCAAAGCATCCGTCAGCTGTATGACCTCTTCCTTGTTTCCCGCTTCGGCCTTCCATACTATGGCATCCAGAGTGTTATACAAAAAATGCGGATTTATCTGGGCCTGAAGGGTACGAAGCTCTGCTTTTCTCAGATTCCTTGCATCCTGTGTGCTTTTGTCCATCATGGATTTCAGGCGGTCAGCCATTATATTTACCTGGGCCGTAAGGTTTCTCAGCTCCGATATATCCGTGTCGGCAATACGCTCGTCCAGAGACCCCTCCGCAATGCGCTCCGCCGCCGCCTCCAGTCGCTCTATGGGCTGCCTTACGGAAAGCGCCGTCCGCTTAACCGAACGGTTTCTGAATATCCATGCCACGATGACGATGACAAGCTCTGCCACGGCCGTGGCGATTATGACTATTCCCATGCTGATACTCATATGGGCGGTAGATCTGATCTCTCCCGCGATATACTCGTTCAGCATGCTGTCAACAAGGCTTGCCACATCTCTGATCTCGCTGACCACTGCCTCGCTTTCCACCACCGGTGCCTGCGCATTTATATTATCCCTTATGGTGTCCACATAGTTTTCAAGGGTCTGCATGGTGCGGTGTGCGACTATAAGCGAAAGCCTGTTTTCCTCACCTGTTTTGTCGGTGACGCTCTCTATCGTATCCTCCACTTCGTGAATGGTGGCATAGAGCTTGCTGTTCTCGAAGGATTCCCTCCCGCTCACAATATTCCACGCGGTTCCCGGGATCACTTCCACCACAGTGTCCTTAAGGTTTGCTATTGTATCCATCCTGAAGATCGAGCTGTGATATTTCCACGCATAAAAGAGCATCAAAACAAGGCTGATGATTATGGGAATCACCAGCACAAGCACAAGTCTGTGGCTCAGATCGCTTATCTGCCCCAGAATACTCTTTTCTTTTTTTACCTTCTCCATATGTTTTGTCAATACCCTCTGGGT
>DFKZ01000050.1 GCA_002373975.1 Lachnospiraceae bacterium UBA3632
CAGATAACGGTTGCCTCAAACAGCCTTGCTATCAGGGTTCCGAGTGCCGCTCCGGCCACGCCCATTGCAGGGAGCCCCAGCTTTCCGAGTATCAGAACATAATTTGCTCCGAGATTTACAAAAAAGGCTCCGATGGATACAAACAGCGGAAGTTTCACCTGGCCCACGCTGCGCAGTACTATGGTGCTGACCAGTGAAGAGCCGAGGAAGAAATATGTGGCTATGGAGTACCTGAAATAAACAACGCCATACTCAAGTATCGCTTCTTCGTTGTTGTACATTTCCATAATGGTGCGAGGGATAAATGCCGTGGCAAGCGCGAATAAAAATGCGAGGAAGAGCGTGATGCGGAGCATAAGCGCAACAGTCTGCTTAAGCGCTCTGCAGGATTTTTCCTCAGCTTCTTTATCGCCTCCCGTTTCGGCTGCGCTTTTCATTCCCCAATATCTGGACACCAGCACGGACGCCCCCATTCCGAGGCCCATACAGAATATATGATATACAGTGATAAAAGAATTTGCCAGAGAAGTGGCGGAAAGAGCATCATCTCCCAAAGTCCCAACCATTATGGTATCAAGCATATTGACACCGATAGTGATCAGGCTTTGAAGCGCTATGGGCAGTGCTATGGAGAATACTCTTTTGTAGAAAAATGCGTCTTTTTTAAAAAACTTCATCGAATACACTTACATTTTCTTCTTTATTTCCAGTTCCCTCTCATCCAGCTTAACGGATCTCAAGGTAAGGATGATCAGTACGGATAAGATCCCTGCCGCAATAATGCAGCTGTAGAATATGTAATCGCCCTTAAGAAACATCCAGTCGGATTTTGTCACTCTGTATAACACATCGGATAAAAGAACCATGATATCGAGTATGCCTATCGCAGCACAGGATCGGAAGCATCTTATTATGCTGTGCATGTACCTGTCACGTTTCATAGGCTTTGCCGACATGGGAAGACTTACCGCTCCCATGACAAGGTATAAACAGGGCAATAAAGACACCATAAGCGGGAGCACCGTAAGGAGCCACCCGCCTGTAGTATGCCTGATTATCGAAGCATAGCCTGTGGCGGTGCAGATCGCAAGCGACAAAACATCCGCCGCCGCAAATTTAATACGCACTCTGCCTGCCGGTTCGGCAAAGGGAATATACGGTCCTATATAAGTAACCTTTTTCCTGTACTTCCCCTTTTCATCACAGACAAGCTCTGTTTCGTAATCGTCTATGTATTTTATATGATCCTTGTTTTTGTACATCCCTACGGGATCTATAAAAAAATTCCGCATTTATACATCCTTGGTAGTCTTAGCCTTGAAGAGGAACTCGTGGTTTTCTCCGAGCTTCTTATCCGGATAATGACATGCGCAGAAATGGCCGGGCTCAATCTCGGTAAGCGGCGGCGCAACTCTCTTGCACTTGTCGGTAGCCATGTAACAGCGGGTGCAGAATTTACATCCTGCAGGCGGATTTACGGGGCTGGGTATATTACCCTCAAGGATGATCTTTTCCTTATCCGCGGAATCGGGATCCGTGGTAGGAATAGATGAAAGAAGTGCCACTGTGTAAGGATGACGGGGATCATCAAAAATGGTCTCCTTGTCAGCCAGCTCAACTACATTTCCAAGGTACATTACCATGATCCTGTCGGAAATAAATTTAACGACAGAAAGGTCGTGGGATATGAACATGTATGTGAGGTTCTGCTTCTCTTTAAGCTCCTGGAGAAGGTTGATGATCTGCGACTGTATCGATACATCAAGAGCGGATACACACTCATCGCAGACCACAAACTTAGGTCTTACGGCAAGGGCTCTTGCGATACAGATACGCTGTCTCTGACCGCCGGAAAACTGGTGAGGATATCTGTGGAGCATATACTCCTGAAGTCCGCACTTTTCCATTGTCTCCACAATATATTCGCGAAGCTTGGCGCTTCCGTGCTTAAAGAACTTGTGTGTTACAAGACCTTCCTCTATTATCTGGCCTACGGTAAACCTGGGGTTAAGGCTTGAGTAGGGATCCTGGAAGATGATCTGCATATCCTTTCTGAGCCCGCGCATTTCCTTATAGGAAAGCCTTGCAAGGTCAATGCCGTTATCCGACATCTCCTCATACTTTGCAAACTCGGGATCGGAAGAATACTTTTCCTTTATTTTCACCAGATCTGACTTAAAGCCTTCTATTTCCTTTTCAATTTCCCTGATGCGGGACTCAATTCCTTCGATTCCCTTTTTGGCTGCATTTACCTTGGAGTCAAGCTTGGGGGTGCTTCCGCTTATCTTTATCTCATGGGCATAATGCTCAAGATCAACATCATACTTTCTCTTTTTGTCGAGAAGGTTGTTACGGCGCTTGTTTGCCTCAAATATGTTAAGAAGGAGTTTCTTTCCCTCCTCGTCGTCTTTTACGAAGAAACCGCCGAGGATCTTAACAATATTACTCTCACAGGTCTGAACCTCACACTTTGCGATGGTGAGATCCTGAAGCAGATAGAAATCGGCCCCGTCTTCTCCGCCTGCAGCCTCGACCTTTTTCTCAAGTGCCTCTGCTCTGGCAACGGCCTTGTCGTACTTTTTCCTGTATGCATCCGCATGGATGATAGTCTTTTTAACGTACGCCGGCGTAAGGTCATCAAGCGTAGAGCCGTAGTAAAGTGTGCAACCCGCCGTCTGGGGATAGAGCTGCAAAAGTACTCTTCCGAGAGTGGATTTACCGCAGCCGGACTCTCCAACTACTCCCAGAGTCTCGCCCTCATATATATCGATAGAAATATCTTCGTTTGCTCTGACATAGAGCTGCTGCTTCTGAAAGATCGAGGTCTTGGCAACAGGGAAGTATTTCTTCAGATTAGTGATTGATAACAATTTTCTGGTGCTCTGCACTGTTCCTGACCTCCTTCTCGGGATAGAAGCATCTTACTTTCTGATTCTCCGCAACCTGTGTAAGCGGCGGCTCCTCTTTAAGGCACTTCTCCGTACAATATTTGCACCTGGGTGCGAACTTGCATCCCTTGGGGAGTGCAAGCGGATGGGGCACAACGCCCGGTATTGGCTCGAGACGGTCGCTGTCTGCATCAAGCCTGGGTATGGATGCCATAAGTCCCTCAGTGTAGGGATGGCTCATAGTCTGCTTGTGGAAAATGACCGAAGCCGGCGCATGTTCAACCACCTGACCGCAGTACATTACTGCCACGTCATCGGCCATTTCGTTTATAACTCCGAGATCATGCGTGATGAAAATGATCGCTGCATTGGTGGTTTTCTTAAGATCATTCATGAGCTTAAGGATCTGTGCCTGAATCGTAACATCAAGTGCTGTCGTAGGCTCATCCGCGATAAGTATCTTGGGCTTGCAGGCAAGCGCCATCGCGATCATGACACGCTG
>DFKZ01000081.1 GCA_002373975.1 Lachnospiraceae bacterium UBA3632
ACCTGCGCTTTAAGCTGCTTTAATCCCGATGCGGCATTTGCGATCATGCCTTCGTATTTCGCACGGAAATTCTCATCCTCGGCCATCCTCTCGATCTTTTCTTCATCGATAAGGACCACCATTCTGTAAGGATTAGCGAAGTTCCCTGCCATCGCTTTGGCATTTTCCTTCTGATCCTTGCTCACAAGGATAAAATCCATATTGCCGAATTTTTCCTTGAGCTCTTTGTAATAGCTTTCTGCTTTTTCCGAAAGCTGCGGTTTACCGATAGTCCTGCCGTAATCCGCTTTAGTGCCTTTTACGGGCGAGCTTTCGGCTTTTGCTCCCTTTACGGAAGCATCATCAGTTTTAACAGTCTCCCATGTGTTAGGGTAGCTGCCGCCGATGCCTGAAACATTAGTACTCATAGCATTACCTCCTTGTAGCTTTACGCAAAATCCGTTTTGCGTTGTACCATGCCTTTAGTTACCGATAAACAGATCGGCCGTTTCCGTTTATACTGTTTGAAATCCCGTCTTTCTTCAGCGTGCATATTCAGACAAGATTAGATTTCTAAGAAATATATCGGATACTTTAATCCGAAACTTTATACCCGTTTCAAAAAAATCTCTGTTTTTTCCGTTATTTTCCCGGCTTCTTTATCTTCAGTTCCGCAGCTTCTCCGTCTTCGATAACGCAGGTTGATTTCTCAAGATCAAACCATGTCGGTGGAAATTCGTATGCATTTTCGGGCGCATCCTTCGGATGCTCTTCAAGGTATTTTCCAATGCATCTTCCAAGCTGGGGAAGAGTAAGCTCGGTAAGGCTTACCCTCTCCTTTGAGGAGGGTTCGGAATCGGCATGCTGCGCGGCCCCTGCGTCTATTCTTAAAGGTTCTTCCCTCTCCAGACGGATCAGTAGCTTCTCAAGCCTGCCGGCGGTGTCTGCCGGCATATCGCTTTCAAATGCCTCAGCAAATTCATTGCTCATGGGAAGGCTTCCGGCCTCATCCTCCATATCCAGCACGAAGAGTTTTCCTCCGTCTTCAGAGCCTGCAAAGCACTTATCAAATCCCTGATTTCTCAGGAAGCTTTCTCCCTCCGGGCAGACATAATCCCATCCGTATCTGCGGGGCAGGTAAGCACATAAGTACCTGCATCCGGCCTGGGAGGCCACATCCCACAACTTGGAAAGAAGCGCTTCCCCGAAGCCCTTACCCCTTTCCGACGGCTCCACATACAGCCACCTGATTATCACTTCGCTGCCGTGCTGCGAACATATGATGAGTCCTGTCGGGACATCGCCCTCTTCGGTATCCTTCGCAGCTCCCAGGCAAAAATCAACTTTACCCTGCGTCTCCTCCAGCATTTCAAGCGGATCCAGTCCGGCAAAGTATGCTCTTTTTACGCTTGTTAAATTGATGATTTTCATTAGCTGTTAATCTCCAAATATCTTACTCTTAACTTCTTCCCAGATGATACTTACCGATGTAACGGGATCGAGCATCATGGTAACGCTTCCCTTCTTCTCGTACATTACGCCGCCCATGATCTCAAGGAAATCATCCGGTTCGCTCCTGTTAACGGAGAAGGGTTCCTTTACCTCAGCTTTCATTTTGTGCATGATCTCCTTGCGCGCTTCCCACACAAGATCGAACACTTCATCAAAGGCGTTTTTGATCTCCTGCTTTTTCTCATCGGTGATCTTCTGGCCCTTCAAAACATCATCGCACAGCTTGTACAGCTTATCTGCCTTTTCCTTAAGTTGAGTGTTGTCAGCCATCCCCTCCAGGCAGGTATCGATAGCAGATTTGAAATTATCATACCGCTGCTTATTTACTTCATCATTGCCGGCATTATCAAACGGCAGCTTCTGCATCAGTCTGGTCTTCTGCTCTTCTTTTGTTTTGGCTATCGTTGTCTCGGTCTCTGCCTTAAGTGCAAGGATTGCTTCATTCTCAAGCTGATCAAGCTCCTCCTTAGCTACATTGTTATCCTGAGCATCATAGAATCTCTGCAGCTTTTTCTCTGTCTCCGTAGCCTTGATCTCGATGCTGCAATCCTTAAATTTATCATTTTTTTCGGCTTGTCTTATTCCCTCCAGCACACTCTGAACCGAAGTGGCTTGGCCGATAATGGGATCTTTTTCAAGATTCATCTGATGCACTTCCTCATCAACTTCCACGTCGTAGAAGAGCGTCTCCATCTTGTACATAAAGGTTTTTATAAAGTTTTGTTCGTTCTTATTCCTCTGGTTATCACGCAGCTTCGCCAGTGCGGGGAACAACTCATCAAATGCCTCCGATCCATCTAAGGTAAACTTCTCTACCAGCTCATCTGTTATCTCAGGTTTGATCTCTCCCTTGATCATTCTGTCAAGCTTATCAAGCTCAGCTGCAATAGCTTCACTGCTGGCAGTGTCAATTTTGTTAAGTTTGTATTCCTCTCTTATGCTGTCGCGGCTTTTCTTGTCACGGAGCCTTTTCCTCAAGTCCTGCTCTCCGGTCTCAAACGCTTTGATATCAGACTTTTTGATCTCCTTATCTATGTTATTCTTAAAAGTTTCTACAGTGGCCTGCCTGTTGTGATATTTCAGTGCCACTATAGGGTCGACATCTCTCTGGGACACCGTGGAGGAATCATTTTCCATTATACCCGCAGTGTTTTTCCTGAGCATCTTGAGGTTGTTGTTCATATCATTCAAGGTATTCTGCAGTCGCATCTGACAGGATGAGAAATTGGCGATTGTGGGCGGAAGTTCGAGGCCTATCTCCTGCGCTCTTACCAGAGCTGCTGCTATACGCTCGGCGGCGGATTTTCCATCTCCCGTCTGCATGATATCTTCCAGGATAAGCGTCAGCTCATCGCGCTTTTCCTGATATACTTCCTCTGGAGTGTTTTTGAGCAGCATATGGAAGCCGTGACGGAACTTCTCCACATCACCTCTTGTGGCTGCCACCATCATCCTGACGATCTGCTTCTGTTCCTCGGGCTTTAATATGGTCGCGTTACCGAAATCGATCACCGTCACTCCGGTATCACTTATCATGATGTTTCCCGCATGCAGATCACCGTGGTAAAAGCCCTTTTCAAAAACACCCTGCGTAACCCACTTTTCCGTAAGCTGTGCCAGAGACTTCTGGCGCTTCTCCATGTCGGTGAGCAGTTCCTTCATTCTCTCCTGGGCCTTTCCCAGCTCGCGTCTGTCTTCATCGCTCAGATTGTTGAGGAACTTGTAACTGCCGTCCTCGTTCTTCCTGAGTATCTCTCTGCCGGTTTCGTTGCCCTCGCTGTCCTTCTCCTTCTGCTTTTCGCAGAATCTCCACAGAAGCTTTTCCACCTCTTCGTTAACATCGCTCATGTATGCCTTGACTGTCTTTGTTCCCGCTATCTCCATCATGCAGGTATCGCTGGTGGGATCCGCGAGATCGGAAAGCTTCATGGAATCCGACAGATTATCCCTGTATGTTTTCGTATCCTTGTCGTAGATGCGCTTGTCGTAAACCTGTCCTTCACGACAATTGTTTGCCTCAATATTGAGGTCGAGTTCCTCCTCGATACGCTGAAGGTTCCCCATATAGGTGGCCTCCATGCCACCCATGACCTTGCTTTCACGCTTTTGCTTGACTTCGAAGGGATGCATGCCTGCTTCATCCGTTTTCCTGGCGGCTTCAAGCATTATCTCCTTCTCTCGCATCATACGGTTTCTGGCATCGGGACGAAGGATCTTGATAACGACCCTTTTCCCTTCCTTCATATCGGGACCGTAAATATTGCAAAGGAAAGCCTGACCCACCGAAGCTGCGCCGAGGGATTTGTTGACCTCGATCTTATCGATCTTACCGTGGCTACGCTCCACGATACTTTCCATGTGGGCCTTTACCACTTCATCCGGAATGGGTGCAAGGGAATCCTGAGTATCCTCCACAGCCTTTCTGAGCCCCTTTGGAAGGCTCTTTATGGGAAGTCCCTGCAGCATCTTCTGGAACAGGGGACCCGCTCCCTTGAACATACCTCCGATCATATCGGACATCATCTCCATCTTCTGATCTTCGGTGAGGTTCTTCATATCTGCATTTGAGAGTTTGGGAAGTGGCTTACAGTTTCTGACCGCACTTGCGAGCATGGACCGCTGATCGATCTTGGGCATACTCCTGAAGTAGGTCGTGAGCACATTTTTCATAAAGAGGCTCTGACCGGATTTTCCTCCCTTAACGGAATCCTCTATGACTTTGTTCAGTTCCTTTGAAGTCTTTCTTTGAGCAGCGCTAAGCTCTTCCTTAAGATCCTTGATTATGACCTTGTTGCTTTCGTACTTCTGCTTTTCGGGCTTACTCATATTGAACTTGAATCTGCCCTTCGCTAAAACGGCTTGCTGGCTCTTTATCCCGTCTCTGTACAGCTTAAGAGATTCATTTCTGTCATCTATCCTCTTTTGGATCGCAGCCATTCTCTCCTTTTTGGCGGCCGCTTCGATGATCTTTTTATTCTTTGAGATCTTTTCCTCAAAGCCCGGCGCAAGTGCTCTCAGTGTCTCAACGTTCTGCTTGGCGTTATCTATCAGCTTATCGATCGATTCGATATTCTTCTTTACTGCTTTGCTTTCGGCTTTCTCCGAAGCCTGCAGTTCGGTACGCTTCTTGGTAAGTTCGGCCACTTCTGTCTCGGCCTTGCTTATATTTTCATGAAGGCTGTTCAGTTTTCTGGTATTGGCGGCAACTACGCTCTTTGCTTTTTCAAGGCGCTTTTTCTCCGCTTC
>DFKZ01000026.1 GCA_002373975.1 Lachnospiraceae bacterium UBA3632
CCTCGCAGGCGAGGATTATATCTCTTACTGATAAATTCATCTTATTGATCTGCTTATTACTATTTGTTGTTTTTTATCTGCTGTTTTAATATGTTGTTTTTATCTGCATGCCCATCAATCTTCTTGTTTTGTAGGCAAATGTCATGTGCCGAGTCATCTACGCTCTGATCCGGACACCGCCGTTTGTAATATCCTCTCACAGAGCTCGTCAAATGATACTCCGATTGCTGCCGCTTCCTGAGGGAGAAGCGAGGTGGGCGTCATGCCGGGAAGGGTGTTGCACTCGAGGCAGAATATCTCGCCGCTCTCGTTCATCATAAAATCCATTCTCGCATAGCTTCTGTATCTGAGAGCCCTAAATGCGCGTTCTGCCATGTGCTGCATCTCTTCGCTCTTATCCTTGGGGAGCTCAGCGGGGCAGGTTTCCACTGTGCTTCCTGCCTGATATTTATTTTTATAATCGTAGAATCCCTGCTTGGGAGCTATCTCGATCACGGGAAGGGCTTTTCCGTCTATCACGCCCACCGAGAATTCTCTTCCTTTGATGTAATCTTCCACAATGGCCTTGCAGTCGTATTTAAAGGCTTCGTCGCATGCAGCATCAAATTCGTCCCGGCTGTTTGCTATGGTAACGCCTACGGATGATCCGCCGTTTGTAGCTTTCACGATGCATGGATATGTAATATCCGCTTCGCTTCCGTTCTCGGCAAAGTATTTCCCCGCAATCCCGCGCCCTTCAGCGGCAGCGGTCTTTGCCTCCTCCGGATTGTCCTCGTTTCTGTAAATGACCATTCCCTTGGGAGTCCTGATCCCCCATGCAGTGAACAGATCCTTGGTAACAGCTTTATCCATGGCCATGGCAGCGCTTGTAAAGTCTGTTCCGGTGTAGGGGATTCCCATAAGTTCAAAGCAGGCCTGAACCTTTCCGTCCTCGCCTCCCACTCCGTGGAGCGCCATAAACACCGCATCCGCCTCGTGGCACAGCTTTATTACATTGGGGCCGAAAAAGTTCTTATCTCCATCCGGGCGAAGAGCCTTGATCGCCGAGATGTCGGGATTGACTTCCTTGATGGCACTGTACTGTGCAGCCCAGTCCTTATCCCAGTCGAATATCCCTTCCGTATCTCCCACAAGGCCAAGATAAACATCCAGGATGATGGCCTTGTGGCCTTTATTTTTCAGTGCTTTGTAAATCTGGCTCCCGGAGCTGAACGAAACATCTCTTTCCGTGCTTATTCCTCCTGCCAAGACAACTACTTTCATTTTTTTACCTCACATTCTGCTTTCGCAGTAAATAATTATGTATGCTTTATTTCCTGTTTACCTGTTTCATCTTAACGTTCTATTTACCATGAATAATTCCATACCACAGGTGCTGCAGGGTCCAGCTTACCGTTCTTTTCAAGCCATGCTATCCATGAATAGATGGCCAGAGCATCGGCGGGATAATCCTCCTGCATGTCGCAGGTATTTCCTTCAAAGTTCCTGCCCTTCAGGTAATGCAGTATATTCATGATTATTTCGTTATATTCATATCCGTCAAGGACGTAATTCATCACTGCCAGCTGCTGCGCGCAGATAAGATAATCCTCGGAATCTGCATAGGACGGTGTTTCCGGATCGGTGAGCTGCTTGTCATCCCCTATGTCCCTTGCTCTGTACAGAAGCCTTTCTATAAGCATATCGCACATGGATTTATCTACCCAGTATCTGGTGGTCATGTATGTCATGGAGCCGTAAAGTACATATCTTGAATGATGCAGATCCTCGCACTTTTTGAGGTAGTCGTACATGTCCAAGATCTTATTTGAATAATCCGCGCCACCTGTCGTCTTATAGAGTTCCGTCGCGGCAAGAAATGATGCTTTCTTTTCATCATCGGTGCTGCAGGCTATATTTTTGTTATACATGGCGGCTGCCTTTGCGGAACATTCCGTACTCAGCTTTTCATCCTGTTTTAAATAATCCCTGCCAAATCTGGAAAGAATGGCAATCTTTAGATAATGATCCTCTCCGGCTGTATCATCAAAGTCTGCCGAAGCTATCCAGTCTTTCACAGCTCCAAGCACATCCGGCGGATCTTCCTTAAGGTCAAAGAGCACTTCCTTGTATCTTTCATAGGAATACAGACACATATACGCCTCTTCCGCTGTGGCCTCACCGCTCCTGCACTTTTCGCACTCATGCTCCAGGAAGTTCCAGAAAAGGTCCTGATAAAGTGTGCTGCTGACAGTAAATTCATAGGAACATCCAAGTCCGTCTGCAGCCAGATAATATGACCCGTCCTCACTGACGGGGGCAAATTCTATCTTGGCTTTGTAACCCTCACCGTTTTCGAGGGGCTTGACCGATTCCGGCCTGCCTATATACACGTTCTCTCCTGTGGAAGAATCGCGCACCATGAAAAGCTCCGGCAGTTCACTGCACTTTATCCAGGCGTATTTTACCTCCAGCTCGCTGAAGCCTCCGTCACCGATCACTATGGAAGGCTGCATCCCCGGCATTTCGTACTCCAGAAGAGGCGATTCTTCCATGGATCCCACTGACTGCTCAGTCACGACTCCCGTCTTTGTAAAAGGAAGCACCTCGTCGCTCACTATCCCGCATCCGGACAGCGCAAACAGGCCTGCCGTCAAAATGGCTGCCACCATCTTTGAACTGCTGTTCCCGATCTTATTTGCTTTTCCCGGTATACTGGTTACTGACATAATAAATCTTTATCGTAGCTATATGCGTCATGCTTTTGCGGGAATGCCAAAAACGTAAAAGCTAAGTTATAAATGTTTTCCCGATCAAAAAAATCTCTGTATGGATCTATGGTATTTGTTTACCACCGTCTGACACCATACAGAGATTTATTATAACATATTTATTACTTTAATAATACAGAAAACTGCAAACTACACTTCCAGCCTTTTGCCCTAAATCACAACTTCAGAAAAAATTCGGGCTGATAGACTGAAGCTCAGGCTTCCTGCTGATACTTGACTAAGTCCAGATGCTGCATGGTGCCGGCCATTCCGTTTTCATACAGGAAGATGCCTGTGCTTCTCACAAATGCTTTTTTATCGTTGATTTCATTTGTGTCAGCAAATTCTGTGGCCGCTTTGGCAAGGCACAAAGCGCCGATCCCTGCTTCCGATAGGCTGTAGAGCTGCTCATGACCGTATTCGTCGGTGACCCATATCTTAAGCTTGTCCCAGATCGCATCGTTTTCATCGATCCAGCCGTTGTGATCCCGGTCATACTTAGCCAGATCGGCAAATCCGTCGCCGCTCTTTG
>DFKZ01000125.1 GCA_002373975.1 Lachnospiraceae bacterium UBA3632
AGTTAAATCATAAAACTATTAGTAATTAAACTTCATTTGATGTTATGAAACAGAATTAATACATAGAGAGAGTAAGAATGGAAGATCGGATCATAAAAACAGAATACTCGGAGGAAATGCAAAAATCCTTCGTGGACTACGCCATGAGCGTTATCGTAGCAAGAGCGCTCCCGGATGTACGAGACGGCCTTAAACCCGTTCAGAGACGCGTGCTATACGATATGAGCGAGCTCGGGATCAGATGGGATAAACCATACAGAAAAAGTGCCCGTATAGTCGGCGATACAATGGGTAAATACCATCCCCACGGCGATTCATCAATATATGATGCCCTCGTTGTAATGGCTCAGGATTTCAAAAAAGGAATTCCTCTTGTTGACGGCCACGGTAACTTCGGCAATATCGAAGGTGACGGCGCCGCAGCAATGCGTTATACAGAGGCAAGACTTGGGAAATTTACCCAGGATGCGTTCTTGGCCGATCTTGATAAAGATATAGTCGATTTTGTACCCAATTTCGATGAGACGGAAAAAGAACCTTCCGTTCTTCCCGTACGTGTGCCCAACATACTGATAAACGGCTCGGAAGGTATAGCTGTCGGCATGGCTACAAGCATTCCGCCTCACAATCTCGGAGAAGTGATCGATGCCACAAAAGCTTATATGCGTGATGAGAATATCACCACAAAAGAACTTATGAAGCATATCAAAGGCCCTGATTTTCCTACCGGAGGCGTAGTTATCAATCAGGATGAATTGCTTGAGATATACGAAACCGGAACGGGCAAGATCAAGCTACGCGGTAAAGTGGAGATCGAAAAGGCCAAAGGCGGGCACATCAATGTTGTGATCACCGAGATCCCATACACGATGATAGGTGCAAATATAGCCAAATTCCTGCAGGATGTTGCCGCTCTGTCTGAGAGTAAAAAAACACAGGATATTGTCGATATTTCCAACCAGTCATCCAAAGAAGGGATCCGTATAGTTATAGAATTACGCAAAGATGCGGATGCCGAAAACTTTGTAAACCTTCTGTATAAAAAGACAAAGCTTGAGGATACTTTCGGTGTAAACATGCTCGCGATCTCCGATGGAAGACCCGAAACCATGGGCTTAAAAGAGATCATAAAGGCATGCGTGGACTTTCAGTTTGAGGTTAATACACGCAAATATACCAATCTTCTCGCCAAAGAGCAGGAGAGAAAGGAAGTTCAGGAAGGCCTTATCAAAGCGGTTAATGTCATCGATCTTATCATCGAGATATTAAGAGGCTCCAAGGACCGCCAGATGGCAAAGGACTGCCTTACTTCCGGCAAGACCGACGGCATAAATTTCAGGTCAAAAGAATCAAAGATAATGGCTGAGCAGCTACAGTTCACCGACAGACAGGCAAATGCCATTCTTGAAATGAGGCTGTATAAACTCATCGGTCTCGAACTTGATGCTCTCATAAAAGAGCATGAAGAGACAATGTCGAATATCTACCGCTACGAGGATATTCTCGACAGAAGAGATTCGATGGCCACAGTCATCATGCAGGACCTTGATAATTTCAAAAAAGAATTCGGCAAAAAGCGCCGTACGGATATCGAAAATGCAGAGGAAGCCGTTTATAAGGAAAAAGAATTCGAAGTGATGGATGTCTACTTCCTTATGGACCGTTTCGGATACGCAAAGCTTATTGATATAAACACTTATGACCGTAATACCGAAGCCTGCGAGAATGAGTTCAGAACATGCTTTATGGTCAAAAATAATGGCCGCATAGCTATGTTTACCGAAAACGGCCAGATGCATGTGATAAAAGCACTTGATCTTCCCATGGCCAAACTTCGTGATAAGGGAACTCCCGTGGATAATGTGACAAATTATTCTTCTTCCGACGGCAGCATCGTATATGTTGCAAACATGGAAGAAATGCTGCAGGGAAGGCTTCTGTTTGTCACCAAGAGAGGCCTTGTAAAGCAGGTTATGGGACTTGAATTCGAGACTACAAGAAAGACCATAGCATCCACAAAGCTCGGAAACGGCGATGAAGTATGCACCGTGCTTCCGGTTACCGCCCAGAAGTATATCATTCTTAAATCCAGAGCCGGATACTTCCTTCGCTTTACCATCGAAGAGATATCCATGCTCAAGAAAGTGTCACAGGGCGTAAGGGCTATTAAGCTGGATTCCAAGGACGAAGTTGAATTTGCCGCACTTACAAGAGATGTGGATGATGCACAGATCGAGCACAACGGTCACAGTATCGCACTTAACACCGTTAAGCTTCAGAAAAGAGATGCTAAGGGAACAAAGATAAGATAGGGGTTAATATGAGAGTAATAGCGGGAACGGCGCGCAGTATGCCACTCAAAGCTCCTCAGGGGCTTGATACAAGGCCTACGCAGGACAGAATAAAGGAAACTCTTTTTAATATTCTGCAAAATGATATTCCGGAATGCGTGTTTATCGATATGTTTGCCGGCAGCGGCGGAATAGGCATAGAAGCACTCTCAAGAGGCGCTAAAAAGGCATATTTTATCGATAATTCACCTGCAGCATACGAATGCATAACAGATAATCTTGCATTTACTAAATTAGCTGACCGTGCTATAGTATTTAAGCAGGATATCAGTGCTGCAATATATAATGTCTTTGAAAAACATATTGATATCATCTTTATGGATCCGCCTTATGGAAAAGGCTATGAAAAGAATGTTCTTGAGCTTCTTTCAAATGCACGTTACTGCGACGATGATACAATGATCATCATTGAAGAATCCCTTGATGCCGACCTTTCTTATGTATCGGGGATGGGATATGAGATAACCAGGGAAAAATGCTATAAGAATAATAAGCATGTTTTTCTAAGGAAACTTAGCAAATAAAGGAAAATCATATGAAAAGAGCAGTATACCCGGGAACATTTGATCCAATGACTTTAGGTCATCTCGACATTATCACACGTTCATCCGAAATGTTCGATGTTTTGATCGTAGCTGTTTTAAACAATAACCAAAAGAAGCCATTGTTTTCGGTTGAGGAGCGTGTTAAAATATTAGAGGAAGCGACTAAAGACCTGCCTAATGTTCAGGTAGATTCATTTAGTGGGCTTCTTTGTGATTATGCGGCCGAAAAAGACCTGCATGTTGCGGTGAGAGGCCTGCGGGCTGTCACCGATTTTGAATATGAGCTTCAGCTGGCTCAGACCAACCGTGTTTTATCCGGCGGAAAGCTTGATACGGTATTTCTTTCCACATCACTCAAGTATTCATACCTGAGTTCCTCAGTGGTTAAGGAGATAGCATCTTTCGGCGGTGATATCAGCAAGACGGTTCCCGGGTTTGTGGCAGATCTTTTAAAAGAGAAATATAGATAATACGGTTATATAAATTCAATAATTAAGCGAGAGGGTAATTAAAGAATGGACAGTCAGATTTTTCAGGTCATCGATGAGATGGAGGAATATGTCAGCAACTGCAAAGGCAAATTCATGTCATCTACCGAAATCATTTGCAACAGAGATCAGATGGAAGAGTTTCTTCGCGATCTGCGCAGAAAAGCTCCCGCAGAGATCGAGAAATACAGAAAAGTAATTGCCAGACAGGAAGAGATTCTTTCCGAAGCAAAGAATAAAGCTCAGAAGCTTATTGATGATACCATGGCCCAGACGGATGAGCTGCTCTCACAGAATGAGATCATGCGCAGGGCTTATGAGCAGGCTGATGAGATTGTCAGAATGGCTAATGAGCAGGCACAGGTGATCGTCGATAATGCTACCATAGAGGCTAACAGTTTAAAGTCCGGCGCTACCCAGTATATGGAAGAAGTGATGGTTTATCTCGAAAACATCTTTACTTCATCTTCCAACACTCTCAATGACCAGTACAGCAATCTGATCAATACACTTAATATGTACGGTGATAAGGTACGCGATGATCATAAGCAGCTTTATCCCAAGGATAATACAGCTGCTGCGAGCAGTAACGGTGCCGAAGCAGAGCAGTGATCGATGGATTCATGGCCGGTTTCGCATTTTGCGAGGCCGGCTTTTTACCTTATATGGAAAGTATAGGTGCCGTAGATGAGGCTGGATAAATTCCTTGTTAAATGTAATATCGGTTCGCGCTCCGAAGTTAAAGCATATATCAAAAAAGGTCTGATACGGATAGGAGATGCCGTCGCATCCAAGGCAGATGCAGATATAGATGAAAACAATGATGAGGTTTATTATCGCGGGGAGAGGCTGATATATAAAGAGTTTACTTATATCATTTTGAACAAACCTTCCGGTGTGGTTACGGCAAGAACAGATAACCTTGATAAAACAGTTATGGATCTGATAGATCCTCTTCCTGCTAAGGATCTTTCACCTGTGGGAAGACTTGATAAGGATACCACAGGACTCCTTATCATAACCAATGACGGAGATCTTTCCCACAGAATGCTCAGTCCCAAAAAGCATGTGGATAAAACCTATCTTGTTAAACCCGAGCATTCACTTTCAGATGATGATATCCGCAGACTATGTGAAGGCCTGGATATCGGAGATGATAAACCTACGCTTCCCGCAAAAGCAGTTTTAAATGAAGACGGCTCATTACTTTTAACTATCCATGAAGGACGTTTTCATCAGGTAAAGAGAATGCTCGAGGCTGTGGATAACAGAGTAATATCCCTTAAGAGAGTCTCTTTTGGAGGATTAGTACTTCCGGAGGATCTTAAAGAAGGAGATTGGAGAGAACTTACAGAAGATGAAATTCAAAAGATTATTCTCCGGTGAAGGATTTAAAGGAGAAAGAAATTACATTAACAACCAGAAGGTATACGAGATAATAAGGACCGTACTTTTATTCATGCTATCTGCGGCAGTTTTTCTTATCGGATATCTTACCACTCATACCAATAAAAACCTGCTTACCATCGTTGCCGTGCTGGGTGTGCTTCCGGCGGCCAAAAGTGCGGTTAATATGATAATGTTTCTAAGATACAATTCTTGCAATAAGGAACTGGCCGACAGGTTTGAAGCGGCTTCAGGCGATCTGTGCAGCGCCTTTGACAGAGTTTTCACATCTTATGAGAAAAACTACGTGGTTGAGCATCTGACCGTTCACGGCGGAAGTGTTATAGGGTATGCGCCTAAGCCCCGTAAGAAAGAGTTTAAAGAAGCTGATTTCGAAAAGCATATAAACAATTATCTTAAGGCAGAAAACTTTAAGGATATAACCATTAAGATATTTAACGATCCGGATAAATATATTGATAGATTATCTGACATTCAGACAATAGCGAAAAAAGGAAACGAAGAGGCTGTTATGAATGTACTTCTCAGTATTTCCTTATAAACCTTAGTGCCCTTAAATTGAAATGATTTATAGATTATAAGAATAATATGCAAGAGTTTGAGATCGGTAAAAACCAGGCAGGGCAGAGATTTGACAAATTTCTTTTTAAATATCTGAAGAACGCCCCTCAAAGCCTTATATACAAGCAGCTTCGAAATAAAAACATTACTCTTAACAGAAAAAAGGCCGCCGGAAGCGAAATGTTAAAAGAAGGCGACAAAGTGGAGAGCTTTTTTTCCGATGAGACTTTTTTAAAGTTTACCGGTGAAAAAGGTGATGCCGGAATATCTGCTCGCGAAACAGCCAATAAGGAACATAAGGATTCCTTCAACATAAAAGCTGTTTACGAAGATGAGGACATTCTCATTGCCGATAAGCCGGCAGGTATGCTTTCCCAAAAAGCCAAAGACGCAGATTACAGCGTAAATGAATGGCTTACGGATCATCTTATTGATAACGGCTCCCTTAGCAGAAATGAGTTAAAGACTTTCAAGCCTTCCATCTGCAACAGACTGGACCGCAATACCAGCGGCCTTATAATATGCGGGAAGAGCCTTAGGGGCCTGCAGGAGATGACAAGGATCATCCGTGAGGGCCTTATAGAAAAGTATTACATCACTCTTGCCCACGGCAGGATAGATAAAGCATTTACAGCAAAAGGAATACTGCAAAAAGACAGATCTGTAAACAAATCATTTATCAAAAACTTAACAGGTGATGATCTTAACGCAAATATTGTGACGGATTTTAAACCCCTTAAGGTGTATGATAACTCAAGCCTGCTTGAAGTAAACCTTCATACGGGAAAACCGCATCAGATAAGGGCTCAACTTGCATCGCTGGGGCATCCTGTGTTTGGAGATAAAAAGTACGGAGCGGATGATAAAGGCCTAAAATATCAGATACTGCAGGCTTACAGGCTTGTATTTCCTTCAAAGGATCATTTAAGTGAAGGATTTAAGCATCTTGATAATAAAGAGATTGTCATCCCGTATTCAGAATTACTTTCCGGAGAATTAAAAAGAATTGAAAACAGAAAGTGAAATATCGGAAAAAAAGAAAATAGTTATAATCGGCGGCGGAGTTGCGGGCTTAAGCGCGGGTATATACGGTCAGAGAGCCGGATTTGATACCGTGATATTTGAAAAGAATTCAAGCGCCGGCGGTAGTTGCAGCGGATGGTACCGCGACGGATATGCCATAGATAACTGTATACACTGGCTTACGGGCACCGAAGAAGGCACACTGACTTACGATCTTTGGAAAGAACTCGGTGTTCTTGGCAGTGGTACAAAAGTTGTCAAAAGGGACTGGTTATGGGCATCCGAATTTAACGGTGCCGTGGTCCACCTCTGGCCCGATCCGGAAAAGACAAGAGCGGAGATGCTTGAACTTGCGCCCTACGACGCCAACGAGATCAATGCATTTATTGATTTTGCCAAGATCGCAAATGATGCCGTAAGCTTTCCCAAGAACAATCTGGGCGAGATAGTAAACGATATAAAGCATATAAGACAGGTGATCCCACCGAGAGAGTTCCTGAAAAAATCCATGCAGTACATGGGACTGAGGAATACAGAATGGGCCAAAAAGTTTAAAAGCCCATTACTGCAGAAACTGATCCTTGATTTTTGCCCGAAGGAATATGAATCATATTGGCTTATACTCGCATACAGTTTCTATATCTCGGGAAACGGAGATATCATTGAAGGCGGATCCATTAAGATGGCCTCGGTATTAAAGGATAATTACCTTGCCGCTGGCGGAACCCTCAGGCTTAATACTGCCGTAAAAAAGATCAAACTTAAGAAGCATAAATTGCAGGATATCATATTTCACAAAGCAGAAGGGATCATCCTGGAAAATGATGAATTTGTTTCTGCCGATTACTGCATAGTGGCATGTGATGTGAATTATACATTCAAGAATCTTTTAAGTAAGAGATTTGCCCCCATCACTCTTCAGGAAATATACAGAGACCGCCTGAAATATACCTTTTACAGTGCATTCCAGGTTGCTATGGCAGTAGACGGGCTTTTTGAAGAAATACCCGATTCGCTTACATTTCCGTGTAAAAGGATCGAAGCCGCATACGAGACATATAACCGCATCGGAGTAAAAAACTACAGAAAATACGGTGATTATATCGCTCCAAAGGGACATACGGTCATACAGGTATCACTTGATCAGTATGAAAAGGATTGCAGGTTCTGGAAGCGGCTTTATGAAAAAAGTCCCGAGGATTACGAGCGTACCAAAAACAATGTGGCTAATGCCATATTGAACGAGATAATCGTCAAATATCCGCAGTATGATAATAAGATAAGAATTATTGATGTGTGGACACCGTATTCTTACCTTAAGAGGAACAATGACACTAACGGCTCATTCATGCGCTTTATTACAACAGCTCTCAGCGTAAATGCATTCCTGCCCCAGGAAATACTTGGTATAGACAATGTGTTACTGGCGGGTCACTGGTTAAGATATCCCGGCGGATTACCGACAGCAGCGCAGACAGGTAAAGACGCCATAAACTTTATCACGCAAAAGATAAGCAAGAATGAAAGGAAAGACTGATGTCTACCTGGAAATCAAGAGGCCTCAGAGGCTCAGCCCTCGAGGATATGATAAACAAAACAAATGAGAGATATCTGGAAAGCGGACTTGCCCTCATACAGAAGATTCCAACACCTATCACTCCCATTAACATAGATAAACGGACCAGACATATCACACTGGCTTATTTTGACCAGAAAAGTACCGTGGACTATATCGGAGCGGTACAGGGGCTTCCGGTATGCTTTGATGCCAAGGAATGCGCCACAGATACATTTGCCCTTCAGAACATTCATGAGCATCAGGTTGAATTCATGATCAATTTCGAAAAGCAGGGAGGCATAGCATTTTTTCTGATATATTATACTGGCCGTGATGAATTATATTATCTTCCCCTTGAGATGCTCAGATATTTCTGGGACAGAGCAAAGGCAGGCGGACGAAAGAGCTTCAGGCATGACGAGCTTAATCCCGATTATATTATTCCGAAAACAGGAGAGGTCCTGGTGCCTTATCTCGAAAAGCTTCAGCAGGATCTTAATGACAGATAAGCAATAATTGAAAGATTATATTTACTTTATCGGTAACAGATTGGATATGTAAATGTAATCAAAAATTTATCCTTGACAATAACAGGTATTATATATATACTATCAATAATTTAGTAATTTATCATAGTAGCACGTTATCATGCTAAAGCGTTTTTACAGGAGATCATGATGATAAATACATTACTTCATACACCCGAAGGAGTGCGGGACATATACGGCAAAGAATATGCCGGAAAAGAATTTATCGAGAGCAAGATGGGAGATAAGATCTCTTCATTCGGATACAGAAGGATGGAGACGCCGACCTTTGAGTTCTTTGATGTCTTTTCAAAGGAAGTAGGAACTATTCCCAGCAGAGAGCTGTATAAATTCTTTGACAAAGAAAACAATACGCTGGTACTTAGGCCCGACTTTACACCATCCATTGCGAGATGCGCAGCGAAGTACTTTATGGAGAGTAATGAGCCCTTGAGATTTTCTTATCTTGGAAGTGCGTTCACCAGAACGGACTCACTTCAGGGCAAATTATCCGAGACAACACAGCTGGGAGCTGAGCTTATCGGAGATGATTCGGTATTTGCGGACGGTGAAGTTATCGCCCTTGCGATCCTGTCATTAAAGGAGATAGGGCTTAAGGATTTCAGAGTAAGCATCGGCCATATAGGCTATTTTAAAGGCCTCTGCGAGGAAGCCGGCATTGATGAGGAGACAGAGAATCTGCTCAGAAACTATATTTCCGGCAAGAATCATTTTGCGGCCAAGGAACTGATCGAAGAGAAGAATATTCCATCACCTTTCAGGGAAAAGCTTCTTGGAATAGCTGATTCATTCCCGGATCTTGATTCACTTTCAAATGCGAAAGATAAGGTTACAAATGCAAGATCCATAGAAGCGGTATCAAGGCTTGAGGTCCTTTATAAGGTACTTGAAAACTATGGCGTTTCCGAGTATGTCTCCTTTGATCTTAGCATGCTCAGTAAATACAATTATTATACAGGTGTGATATTCAGAGTGTTCACCTACGGTATCGGAAGAGCCATAGTTAAGGGCGGAAGATATGATAATCTTCTGAGGCATTTCGGAAAAGAAGCTCCGGCTATAGGATTCGGACTTCAGATAGATGATATTCAGGAAGCTCTTAACAGTCAGGATATAAAGCTACCGGACGAAAAGGAAGAAACCATCATCATCTATAACCCGGATGATTTTGAAGAGTACCGAAAAGCACTTGATAAAGCTTTTGAGCTAAGGGCTCAGGGCAAGATCGTTGTATTAAATGCAAAAAGATAAAAGCCTTACGGTCAAATGATAAAAAATCAGCATATAAACTGCTGACAGATAATATAGGAATGATAAAATGAGTACAGACAGATATCTTACATTTGCCCTGGGTAAAGGGCGTTTGGCAAACAAAACAATGGAGCTTTTCGAGCAGATCGGAATAAGCTGTGAAGAGATGAAAGATAAGGATTCCAGAAAGCTTATCTTTGTCAACGAAGATCTTAAGCTTAAATTCTTCCTGTCAAAGGGTCCGGATGTTCCCACTTATGTGGAATACGGCGCAGCCGATATAGGTGTTGTCGGCAGGGATACAATTATGGAAGAAAACAGAAATGTCTATGAAGTGCTGGATCTTGGCTTCGGGAAGTGCAGAATGTGCGTGTGCGGACCTGCATCCGCTTCGGAGCTTTTGCTGCATCATGAAAGGATCAAAGTGGCCAGCAAATACCCCAGGATCGCCAGGGATTATTTCTATGAACAGAAGCATCAGACCGTTGATATCATTAAGCTGAACGGTTCGGTTGAATTAGGCCCCATAGTGGGACTCACCGATGTTATTGTAGATATAGTCGAAACAGGTTCGACTCTTCGCGAAAACGGTCTTACGGTGCTGGAGGAGATATGTCCTCTGTCCGCGAGAATGATCGTAAATCCTGTAAGCATGCAGATGGAAAATGAACGAATAAGAGATATTGTTACGAAACTGCGGGATATTAACTGATTAAGTTACGCCGCAGACTATGATAGTTCCAACGTGCACGCGACGATTGATAATTATATGGAGATTTATAAATCATGAAAAAAATAAAACTAAACGAAGAAACTAAATCACAGATATTGGAAAATCTGTTAAAACGCAGTCCCTCACAATATACGGAGTATGAGGCGACAGTTAATGAGATCATTTCAAATGTAAGAGAAAATAAGAATAAGGCTTTATTTGAATATACCGAAAAGTTTGACGGTTATAAGCTTACCCCCGACAATATACTTGTCACAAGAGCGGAGATAGATGAAGCTTATGCAAAGCTTGATAAAGAGCTTATAGACGTGTTAAAAGAAGCTGCGGAGAATATCAGAGCATTCCACACAAAACAGCTTCGCAATTCATGGTTTGACGCCGGTGAAGACGGAACCATACTTGGAATGAAGATAACGGCCATCGGAAGAGTTGGCGTATATGTTCCCGGCGGTAAAGCCGCTTATCCAAGCAGCGTATTGATGAATGTTATTCCTGCCAAAGTTGCCGGTGTAAGTGATATAATAATGACAACTCCTCCCGGAAAAACCGGAGTGATCGATCCCGGTACACTTGTTGCCGCAGATATAGCAGGTGTTGACAGGATATATAAAGCAGGCGGAGCGCAGGCTATCGCATCTATGGCATTCGGTACCGAGAGTATACCCAAGGTTGATAAGATCACAGGCCCGGGTAACATCTTTGTGGCCCTTGCCAAAAAAGCAGTATACGGACATGTAAGCATTGATTCCATAGCCGGACCTTCTGAGGTTATGGTGCTTGCTGATGATACGGCAAATGCTCACTATGTGGCAGCCGATCTTTTAAGCCAGGCTGAGCACGATGAGCTTGCAAGCGCGATACTTGTTACCACTTCGGAAAAGCTTGCGGATGATGTAAATAAGGAAATAGACGAATATCTAAAGAAGCTTTCAAGAGCGGAGATAATAAAGAAGTCCCTGGATAATTACGGATATATACTTCTTGCGGATGATATAAAGGACGGCATTGATGCGGTTAACGAGATCGCATCCGAACACCTTGAGATATTAACCGCCAATCCCTTCGAGACTATGACAAAGATAAGAAATGCCGGAGCGATCTTCCTCGGAGAGTATTCATCCGAGCCGCTTGGAGACTACTTTGCAGGCCCCAATCACATCCTGCCCACTAACGGCACCGCCAAGTTCTTCTCACCTGTAAATGTTGATGATTTTATCAAAAAGACCAGCATCATTTCATATTCCAGAGAAGCTCTTGAAAAGGTACACAAGCAGATAGAGCTCTTTGCAAGAAGCGAGGGCCTCACCGCTCACGAAAACAGCATTGCTGTAAGATTCGAAGATAAATGATCATAAATTACGCAAAACCGGAGGATCAAAAGATCAATGAGAACATCTGAAATATACAGAAAAACCAAAGAAACCGACATACGTCTTAGCCTTAATATAGACGGAAAAGGAAATAATGAGATCGATACCGGGATCGGTTTTTTTGATCACATGCTTGAAGGCTTCTCAAAACACGGTTTTTTTGATCTGAATGTCAAAATAGACGGAGATCTTAATGTGGACGGTCATCACAGCGTTGAAGACTGCGGTATAGTACTCGGAGAAGCTATCAAAAAAGCCTTGGGCGATAAGGCCGGAATAAGGCGCTACGGCCACTTTACGCTTCCCATGGATGAAGTGCTTGTACTGTGCGCCGTTGATCTGTGCGGAAGGCCTTATCTCAATTTTGATTATGAATTCAAAGCACCCATGGTAGGAGATTTTGATACTGAGCTTGTACATGAATTCTTTTACGCGGTTTCTTACAGCGCAGGAATGAATCTGCATATCAAGGTACTTGACGGCGGTAACGCTCATCACGTGATAGAGGCTATATTTAAAGCTTTTGCAAAGGCGCTTGATATGGCAACCGGGCTTGACGTAAGGACAACCGGAGTGCTTTCCACCAAAGGAACATTATAATTATGATCAGGAGATTATCCCGAAATGTTTATTAAAAAATTTATTCCCTGTATTTATCTTTACAACCTTCATGCAGTAAGGAATCTTGAAGATACATCCGTTGTAGATACCGATCCTCTTCGCCTTGTCCAGAGATATATGGAAAACGGCGCGGATGAGATCATCGTGTTTGATATGTCGGAAGGCGATAAGGATCATGAAGAAGCTCTTGATATGATCAAAGAGATCGCGAAGATTTCAGAGGTTGATGTTATCGGCGGCGGAAACATCAAACGTATGGAAGATGTTAAAAAGCTTTTGTACGCAGGATGCGCCAGGGCTATTCTTGATTACAACGATATTTCAAATATAGAGATAACGGAAGAGGTATCACTTAAATTCGGGAAAGAAAAGATCCTTGCCCGTTTTGACGATCCTGCGATAGTATCGGATCATATCGATCTTATCGATAAATATGTTTCGACGCTGATACTCATGAACCCTCATATGATCAGAGAAACAATAGCAGTCACCCAGCTTCCGTTCATAGTTCAGATCAATCAGGTGGCGCTCAATAAGCTGCTTGAAATATTTGCATATCCATCTGTATGCGGAGTTACAGGAAATACTATAAACGATAATGTAGAGGAGATAAGCAATCTAAAGACCCTTTGCATGGATAATAACATTCCCATTGTATCCCTTAAATCAGCTTATACATGGGATATGTTCAAGCTTGGACCCGACGGTCTTATTCCGGTTGTTGTGCAGGATTATCGTACCGATGAAGTGCTTATGGTCGCATATATGAATCAGGAAGCATTCGAAAACACTCTCCTTACCGGAAAGATGACTTATTACAGCAGAAGCCGCAGGGAGCTTTGGCTTAAGGGAGAGACCAGCGGTCATTATCAGTATGTAAAGAGCCTTACTGCCGACTGTGATATGGATACCATACTGGCAAAGGTATCTCAGGTGGGAGCAGCATGTCATACAGGAGCAAAAAGCTGCTTCTTTAATGAGATCACCAAAAAGGACTATCAGGAACCCGATAATCCGCTGATGGTATTCGAAGAAGTACTTGATGTTATCAAAGACAGAAAGGTCCATCCGAAGGAAGGCTCCTACACAAATTATCTTTTCGACAAAGGAATAGACAAGATCCTTAAAAAACTTGGCGAGGAGGCAACAGAGATAGTGATCGCTGCCAAGAATCCAAACGCCAATGAAGTAAAGTACGAGATCAGTGATTTCCTTTATCATATGATGGTACTTATGGTCGAAAAGGGAGTGAGCTGGGAAGATATCACCACCGAGCTTGCAAACAGGTAATCGTTTATGAAGGGTTTTTGGAATACTAAACTTGCTCTTTCCGACGATATCCTAATGAGGATAGAAAAACCGGAAAGATATATTGGACATGAACTTAACAGTGTCGTAAAAGATGCTGAAAAGGTTCGTGTCCGTTTTTGTATGTGTTTTCCGGATGTATACGAGATAGGAATGTCACATCTTGGCATACAGATACTCTATGACATGTTCAACTCCTTTGAGGATTGCTGGTGTGAAAGAGTGTATGCACCCTGGGTGGATCTTGATAAGATAATGAGAGAGGAAAACATACCTCTTTTTGCTCTTGAATCTCAGGACCCTATTAAAAATATGGATTTTCTCGGTATCACCATCCAGTATGAGATGTGTTATACCAACATTCTGCAGGTGCTTGATCTTGCACAGATCCCGTTGTATTCTCGCGACAGAAAAGAAGATTGCCCCATAGTTATCGGAGGCGGACCGTGTACATATAATCCGGAGCCTATAGCAGACTTTTTTGATATGTTTTACATAGGCGAAGGCGAGACAAGATACAGAGAGCTGCTTGACCTTTATGAAGAGTGCAAGGATAAGGGCCTCGGAAGAAAAGAGTTCTTAAGACGTGCCGCTAAAATTCCCGGCATGTATGTTCCTTCGATGTATGATGTGAAATACAATGAGGACGGCACAATAAAGTCCTTTGATCCCGTGGAAGAGGGAATCCCTGCAACCATCATGAAGGAAGTGGTTAAGGATCTGTCTGACACTTATTATCCCACAAAGCCTGTTGTGCCTTATATAAAGTGCACTCAGGACAGGATAGTGCTTGAGATAATGCGAGGCTGCATAAGAGGATGCAGATTCTGCCAGGCAGGAGAGCTTTACAGACCCGTGCGCGAAAGGGATGTTGAGGTACTTAAAAAATATGCCCTTGAAATGATGAAAAGCACCGGGCATGAAGAAATATCATTAAGTTCGCTTTCGTCCAGCGATTATTCAAAGCTTCCTGAGCTTCTGGATTTTCTTATAGAAGAATGCTCCAAAAGGCATGTTAATATAACGCTTCCTTCACTCAGGATAGATGCGTTTTCTCTCGATGTAATGAACAAGGTACAGGATGTCAAAAAATCCAGTCTTACCTTTGCTCCCGAGGCAGGAACGCAGAGACTCCGAGATGTTATAAATAAAGGGCTTACCACGGATGAGATCATAAACGGTTCAAAGGAGAGCTTCCTCGGAGGATGGAATAAAGTCAAATTATATTTCATGCTGGGGCATCCCTTTGAGACCGAAGATGATATACGCGGAATAGCCGAGCTTTCCAACGAGATAGCCGCCACATTTTTTGATACGGTACCGAAAGAAAAGCGCGTAAACGGAAAGATACAGATAACTGTAAGCACATCTTTCTTTGTGCCCAAGCCTTTTACAGCGTTCCAGTGGGCTCCCCAGTGTACCAAAGAGGACTTTATATCTAAGGCATACTTTTGCAGAAAGTCCATTACCGAACAGCTCAATCAGAAATCGATCAAATATAACTGGCATGATGCAGACCTCAGCGTACTTGAAGGTGTGCTTGCAAGAGGCGACAGAAGGATTGCTCCGGTCATTTTGTCTGTTTACAAAAAGGGAAGCTTTTTTGAGAGCTGGACGGAATACTATAAACATGACAGATGGCTGGAATCCTTTGAAGAAGAGGGCGTCGATCCGGACTTTTACACCACCAGAGTAAGAAATGATGATGAGATATTCCCCTGGGACTTCTTATCATGCGGCGTAAATAAGAGCTTTCTTTTAAATGAATGGCATAAAGCAAAAGAGGGAAAGACCACACCCAACTGTTCACAGCAGTGTTCCGGATGCGGAGGCGCACAGTTCGGTGTAGGGATCTGTTTCAGATAAAAAAAGATATCGGAGATGTTTGAATATTGGTTTACAGAGTAAGATTTTCAAAACACGGAGCAATCCGTTATATCGGTCATCTCGATGTAATGAGATATTTTCAGAAGCTGCTTAGGCGTGCCGAGATAGATGTGGCATACACAAACGGCTTTTCTCCCCATGCCATAACCACCTTTGCCCAGCCTCTGGGAGTAGGGATAGAAAGCGACGGAGAATACATGGATATCCGTTTGAATTCCGGGATCTCCTGTGCGGAATTAAAAAAGAAGATAAACGATTCCTCCGTTCCGGGGATACAGGCATTATCGGTTAAGCGCCTTCCCGACGATTCCGGAAATGCCATGGCAAGCGTAGCTGCTGCAGAGTATTATATTTCATTTAAGCCGGGTAAAGAGCCCGATAACTTTAAATCCGCAGATAGAGATAAAGTTAATAAACTTATAGACAGTTTTCTTTCACAGGACCGGATAATACTTGTAAAAGAAGGGAAAGCCGGCTTAAGAGAGATCGATATTAAAGAAAGAATATATCGATTTTCACAGGATGAGGAAGATGGCTGCTTTCATGCCATACTTGATGCATCCAGCGGATATAACATAAAGCCTTCGGCTCTTATGGGCCTTTTTATGGAAAAAATCGGCATGGAGCTGAAAGACAATTCTCTTATGATATACAGGAAAGATACATATACAAGAGATACGGAAGGCAGACTTATATCCATGGATGATATCGGGACCTTTGAATGATCTTTACTTTTTATTCTAATCCACCGACAGGAATCATTGATCATAGATGAGCAGAAATATAGAAAACCGGCAGGAACTTATAAAAGCAAACTCTCTTCACGATGAAGTGAGTTCAAAAAACGGAAAGCTGATCCTGATATCACATAAATCATGTATCGGGATCTATCTTATTCAGGATACGCGCCTTACAGGCGTGTTTGCCATGCCCAAAGATACCAGAAGCGGAGAGATCATTTTAGGCAGAGTATCCAACATAAAAAAAGATATTTCTGCTGCATTTATTAAGATATCCGATGATACAGAATGCTTTATGAAGCTTTCAAATGTCCCGAATGAATACCTGCCTTTAAAGCAGGGTATGCTTATTCCTGTTAAGATAAGATCAGATGAACAGAAAGGCAAGCTGATATCAGTTACAGCCCGGATAAAAAAAGGAAAACTGCCCGAAGGCTGGGAACACAAGTCTGCATTTACCGTGCTTTTTAAACCCGAAAACAGCCTCATGAACTTCATATCAGCCAGAGTAAGTCCCACTGAATATGATGAAATAGTAACCGACAGTAAGGAAATCCAAGAAATGCTGGCGGCTACGGGTATTGCGGTAAGACTCTACAGTGATGATAAGATCGGACTTTCAGAGCTTTATGCGATTAAGACCAAGCTCTCGGAAAGCCTTTCGCGAAAGGTTTACATGAAAAGCGGTGCCTTTCTTGTGATAGATCACACCGAAGCTTTTACCGTGATCGACGTTAATTCCGGTAAAAACACCCCATCTAATAAAGCGGATGCCCGTGATGTGATACTTAAGCTGAATCTTGAAGCTGCAAAGGAGACAGCGCTTCAGATAAAACTACGAAATATAAGCGGAATGATCCTCATTGATTTTATCAACATGGAATCAAAAGAGGACGAAGATAAACTGATAGCTGCCATGAATGAATTTGTTTCTGACGAAAAAGTGAAGGTAAATGTCGTCGATATAACTCCTTTGGGGATCATGGAAATGACAAGACAGAAAACCGATAAACCTTTGTCGGAGATCTCCGAAATGCTTCTTGAATGACAAATTATGAAAGCTACCGGCTCAAACTTGCATCGGAATAGTTTTTACCTTAAAATGAAGAAACAGGTAAGAATCATAAAGGGTGGTTTCCGATGGATTACAGCAGGTACGAAATATACGATTTTGACGGCTTCAGCGCCTTTAATATGTCTACGGGGTTTAAGGACAGAAGTTATAAAAATCACTGGCACTCATACGGTGAGATAACTCTGGTTGGTCCGGGCGAAAAGAATATCTACAGTGTCAATCAGACTACTTATAATCTTGTAGAGGGCGATTTTGTGCTGATCTGGCCCATGGAAATGCATTCCGTCATAGATGCCGACCTTGAAAAAGCTGTTGTGATCCAGTTCAGTAATTCCTTTATCAATTCCCTTTTTGATCTGCGAAGGATCATGCATATATACCGCAATCTGCATGTGATATGCATTATAGCTCATCCGGAGCTGGCAAAAAAGCTTAATGATATCACTACCGAAATGAAGGATATATTTTTTTCGGGCGATCAGGATAAAGAACTTAAATGCTGCATGCTGCTGATGAAATTCATGCTCACTCTGGATGAATATAAAGGAGAACTGGCACCGGAGCTTGCTCAGGAAAGCGGAAACGGATATACCGATGATGTGATGCGCAGAATGATGAATGTTACGGATTACATCAAGAACAATCTTACCTCTGACGACCTTTCTCAGAGTGCTATGGCTGAAATGGCCGGGATCAGCAGAGATTACTTTTCCAGGATCTTTAAAAATGTCACGGGTATGAATTATAACAAGTGGCTCAATATGATAAGGCTTGAAAAGGCTACCGAGCTTCTTGCCATAAAAGATCTCAGCCTTACTGAGATTGCGATGCTTTCAGGGTTTCAGAGCATTCCAAGCTTTAACAGGGTATTCAGGGAAGAAAAGGGTATGGCACCCGGCGAGTACAGAACATTGTTTTCAGGAGAAGGACACTAATGAAGAAAAAAGCGTTATTTATCGGGGGAACAGGTACTATCAGCACTGCGATCGTTAAAAGACTCTCTGCAAGCGGCGAATGGGACGTGTATGTATTAAACCGCGGAAACCGCAGCAATGTGCTTCCGGAGGGCGTAAATCAGATAGTAGCGGACATTAATGATGAAAAAGCTGTTCTTGATAAGATAGGAGATATGACTTTTGACTGTGTATGTGAATTCATAGGCTTTGTTCCTTCACAGGTTGAAAGAGACTATCGCTTATTTAACGGAAAGACAAAACAATATATCTATATAAGCTCTGCATCAGCATATCATAAGCCGGCTGCTTCATACGTTATAACCGAGGGAACCACCCTTGCAAACCCTTATTGGCAGTATTCAAGGGATAAGATCGCATGCGAAGAGTTTCTTATGAAGAAATACAGAGAAGAAGGATTCCCTGTAACCATCGTTCGTCCGAGCCATACTTATGATGAGCGTAATATCCCTCTCGGAGTTCACGGAAAGAAAGGATTCTGGCAGGTTATAAAAAGGATGCAGGAGGGAAAACCCGTTATCATACAGGGCGACGGATCAAGCCTCTGGACCCTTACCTGGAATGCTGATTTTGCTGTGGGTTATACCGGTCTGATGGGCAACAGACATGCCATTGGAGAGGCTTTCCAGATTACATCCGATGAGGTGCTCACCTGGGATCAGATATATAAGACTATTGCCGATGCTCTCGGTGTAGAACTTAAAGCTTATCATGTATCCACCGACTTTTTAAGATCAGTGGGAGATAAGTACGGATATGATTTCACAGGTTCACTTCTCGGCGACAAATCCGTATGTGTAGTATTTGATAACAAGAAGCTTAAAGCCATCGTGCCGGATATGAAAACTACAGTCACATTTGACAGAGGTGTTAGATATGCGCTTGAATATGTGCTTGCACATCCTGAAGAATGCCAGGCTGATGATCCCGAATTCGATGCATGGTGCGACAGAGTTATCGATGCACTTGAGAAGGCAAAGGAAACAATCTAACCGGAGGATTATCAGATCAAAACAATAAGCAGCAGAACCGGCTACAGGTCTGCTGCTTATATTTGAATTATCTGATAAAACGGAAGACTCCGAAAACTTTACCCAGTATCTGACAATCCGGAACAATGATAGGATCCATGCTGTCGTTCTCCGGCTGGAGCCTGATATGATCATCTTCCTTATAGAAAGTTTTCACCGTAGCGGAATCATCGACAAGAGCAACGATTATCTCGCCATTCCTGGCTGTATCGCATTTATTGACAAGCACTTTATCACCGCTGAAGATGCCGGCATTTATCATCGAATCACCCTTAACATTAAGTACAAATGATTCTCCGCTCGGAAGCTCAGAGGCGGGAATAGGAAAGTAATCAAGGATATTATCACTGGCAAATATCGGCTGACCGGCTGCAACATTACCGAAAACAGGCAAGGAAGCCATTTCAGTCCTGACCATCTGGAATGAATCATCACAGATCTCAATGGCGCGGGGCTTGGAAGGATCCCTTTTAATATAGCCGCGCTTTTCCAGAGTCTCAAGGTGAGAGTGAACTGAAGAGGTGGATTTTAACTTGACCTTTTCACATATTTCGCGAACTGTGGGAGGATATCCCCTTTTCAAGATCACTTCTTTTAAATATTCGAGTATTTCCTGCTGCTTCTGAGAAATCTTATTGGAATTAGCCATATATTTGCCCTCGCATTCTTTAAAGTGAACCTTCGTTCGAATTGTCAAATCAAGTATAACACACTTTTTTAAAAAAGCAAACATATTTTCCCGAAATTTTGTTCGATTTTTTTAACAAAACGTATTGACAACCGAAAATCTGTTCGATATAATGCAAATACAAACAAACGTTCACGAACATATATTCACCGGAAGCAAATTTATGGAGAGAAAGATATGAACAGATCAGTAAACGTATCAGCGAACAGGTCATCGGTAAACAATAAGAGAATAACTGAAATGTCCGAGAGAGAGTATATTGCATATAGGAAGAGAAGAGCAGCATCCCTGAATGCTAGGAACAATGTTTTAAAGTTTGTATTTATTGCAGCGGCTGCAGTGGTCCTTACCGTTTCCATCAAGGCCATCACCGCTTTTGCTTCATCCTCCGCCGGGGCAGAGCAGAAATATTATAAAACAGTATCCATCGGATATAGCGACACTCTGGAATCCATAGCGGAATCAAATTACGATCCGGCACATTATTCCACAGTGAACGATTATCTTAAGGAAATAACGGATATAAATCACATCAGCGCAGATTCCGCTATCAACGGAGGACTGATCATCTATATTCCGTATTACGGTGAAGTACATTAGTTTTTGCATTAAATGAAGTACATTATTTTTCCTTTACAATACTTGTAAACAATTCATTTTTCCTTTAAAATAAAGTGTTAGAGGGCATTTCGTTGCCCGGTTCGGAATAATATATCTTTGATATTTTATTTATGGACCAAAGATTATTTATCGGAGAAATGATTATGAGTACTGATTCATTTGAAAATACAAAGTCAGCAGAAGAACAGATTTTGGGAGAAGACATACAGTCATCCTATAAAGACCGGTCTTCCGATAAAAATCCCGAAAGGGCATATAAGGATTATCAGCCGGATAAGAAGTTTATGCAGAATAAATACTTCTTATGGGGCTTAACCGGTTTCTTAACTGTTGTAGCATGCATATTCGTTTATTTAATACTCAATAATATCAAGCCTATCTATACATTCTTTAAAATGCTGACAGATATACTCATGCCTGTTTTCGTCGGTATGATCATTGCATATCTGCTTACTCCCGTACTTAATTTTATAGAGTGTAAGATTTTTATTCCTATTTTTAATAAAACGAAGATCAAGGAATCAAAGAAGAGGAACAAGATAATTCGCGGCATCTGTATTTTTATAACTATAGTCCTTGTCCTTGCCGCAGTATTCTGGATGGTATATTTGATGATCAGTCAGATAGTACCTTCAATACGTGATATTGCCAATAATCTTGACACATATCAGGCAAATATACAGAATTGGGCAAGAAAGACACTTGCCAACAACCCTGATCTTCGAAATAACATTATTCAATTTGCCGGAGTTTCTTCACAGAATCTGGAAACATGGATCAATGATGATTTCTTATCCATATCGCTTATAACAAGGTTTATTCCTTTCATCAACAGTGACGGATCAATAGATATGGGGCAGCTTCTTCCGATCCTTAGCTCCATTATGGGAGGATTAAGTAAATTCTTTGGCGGTCTTTGGAATTTCATTATCGGTATGATCATTTCCATTTATCTGATGGCAGGAAAGGAGAGGTTTGCAGCCAGGAGTAAGAAGCTTACATACGTTGTATTCAACAGAAAGAATGCAAACAGCATTATTTCAGCCTTCAGATTTACCCATAAGACCTTTATCGGATATCTTGGCGGAAAGATCATAGATTCAATCATAATCGGTTTCCTGTGCTTTATCGGAACATCGATAATGCAGACACCTTATGCCGGACTTGTAAGCTTATTTGTGGGTGTTACCAATATTATTCCTTACTTTGGTCCTTTCCTTGGAGCGATACCGAGTGCACTTCTGATATTTGTTGTGGATCCAATGCACCCGCTTAATACATTGTTTTTCCTTATCTTCATACTTGTACTGCAGCAGATTGACGGTAATGTGATAGGGCCTAAGATCCTCGGCGATTCCACAGGCCTTGAAGGCTTCTGGGTTATCTTTTCCATAACTTTGTTCGGCGGGTTTTTCAAGGTACCCGGTATGATCCTTGGTATTCCTGTATTTGCTGTTTTCTATGCCGGAGTCAAAGCATGGTCTACCAAAAAGCTTAAGAAGAAAAAGCTTCCTTACACAACAGATGATTATGTTGATATGATTTCGATCAACGATGACGGCGAAATGGAAACATTTATTCCGGATTCTAAAAAACCGGCTAAGAAAATACGTATTCCTTTTGTCTCATCCATAAGAGAAGCGATTAAGAAAAAGAAAGAGAAGAAGCAGAAGGATAAATAAATATATCATTATTTTTCCTTTTGCAGTTTTATATATGCGATTTGTTATACAGAGAGTCACTGAAGCTAAAGTTGATATAGATAATAAGACGGTAGGTTCCATCAAAAAAGGATTTCTTGTTCTTATAGGTGTTTCCGGCAGTGATAATGAGGAAACAGCCGATAAGATGATTAAGAAACTTGTTGGACTCAGGATATTCGAAGACGAGAACGGAAAAACCAATCTGGATCTTTCCGCGGTTAACGGATCACTTTTGCTGATAAGTCAGTTTACTTTATATGCTGATTGTCGTCACGGCAACAGGCCCGGATTTACCGATGCAGGTTCCCCTGATATGGCAAACAGATTATATGAGTATATTATTTCTAAATGTAAAGAATCGGTTTCTGATGTTCAGACCGGTATATTCGGTGCAGATATGCAGGTTTCTTTGGTAAATGACGGTCCTTTTACCATAATTCTTGATTCCAACGACTTAATCAAATAGCTGCAAACCCTTGAAAACAGAGGAAGATAGCTATTTTGCCCTCGAAATGTATGCGTTAAATTTATATTTTGCGTATACATTTAATATGAAATATGCTATAATATAGTAAGCAGTAACCTTAACCGGTTAAATATGGTTTTTGCCATTTATATTTATAATATGGAGATTTCATATCATGCTTGAAAAAAAACGTGACTCAACAGTTTTATTACAGATAATTGATGAATTGCCCGAATTTTGTCAGGATTATTTTATCGGGCGTAAAAATGAGCGTGCATTATCTACAAGGATCGGTTATGCAAGGGATCTGAATCATTTCATCGATTGGATGATACAGAACCATCGCGAATTTTGTCAGTTTGAGGGCAAAAAACGTCAAATAAAGCCCTCGGATTTCAATCTTATCAGCGCAAGTGACATGGATAAGTTCATAGAAATATATTCTGATGAACATTCGATTCCCGCAACCGCCAGGACCAGATCGGCCATATCGTCATTTTACAAGTATCTGACGGATACACTTCGCGCAGTTGATTACAATCCTGTTTCCGGAGCTCAAAAGATAAAAATCCCTCCCAAGGACTATGTTATTTTTTTAACAAGCGAAGAGCAGGAGAAATTATTGAATACTATCCGTTTCGGCACAGGCTTAACTCCCCGTCAGCAAAAATGGCATAAGCATTATGAAAAACGTGATCTAGCAATGATTTTTCTTTTTCTGGATACAGGGCTTCGTGTATCGGAAATGAACGGTATAGATAACGGTGATCTGGATCTTAATGAATGTTCGGTTGTAGTAACTCGAAAAGGCGGAAAACAGAGTAAAATTTATTATTCAGATGAATCAGGTGGATATATAAAAGATTATCTGGATGAAAAGCAGATCACCACTCCCCTCTCCTGCGGCCCCAAGGAGCCATTATTTGTAACATTGAAGGGAGAAAGGCTTGCCATAAGGCAGATTCAGGAAATTGTTCCCAAATATGTAGATGCTGCATTACCGGAAAAAGCCGGAACGATTAGTCCTCATAAACTTCGTTCCAGCTTTGCCATGGAGTTTTACCGGGCTGAGCGTGACATTCTTGCTTTACAGCAGAGAATGGGACATTCCAGCCTGAATACTACAAATATTTACGCTAAAGCATTTGAATCCGTTTCAAATAAGACAAGAAACTGGCGTGAATCACTTAAGGATTAAAGTAACAATCCCTTATAACTTAAGTTCAGATTCTGATCAGAATAAAGATTTATTTCATATCCTCGATATTAACCTGCTTACCGTCACGCCAGATCCTTTCAAGATCGTACAGAGTACGGTTTTCCTTATCAAATATGTGCACGATTATATCACCAAAATCTATAAGCACCCAGTTTGCGGTATCATATCCTTCGATATGATTCTCGGGATATCCGGCGCGTCCCAGCTTTTCGGTAACATTATCGCACAGTGTCTGGACCTGATTCTTGTTGTTTCCGCCTGCGATAATGAAATAATCCGCTATAACTGATACTTCACTTATATCAAGCATCCTTATGTCTTCGGCTTTTTTATCTTCAAGTGCATCGATGGCAAGCTTAGCCATCTCGTTTGTCTTTTTGTCTGCCATAAATCTCCAATCTGAATTGATGAAATTCTTCTTAAGCAATTTCGTTATTTATCCAGAGCCTTTTTATAATACTCTAAGGTTTTGCTTGTCATGGGATCGACAGCTTTACTTCCTTCTCCAAGATATGTCAGAGTATCCTCGAGTATCTGTAAAACTGCCTTATCAATATCAGCAAAAGCAAGCCTTCTTACTTCATCAATATGAGGAAGTGGCTTCCTTCCGGGCTCTATATAATCAGCCACGAATACGATCTTTTCGAGAAGAGACATTTCAGGTCTTCCCGTGGTATGCCACTTAATGGCATCCAGTACCTCTTTGTCGTCGATTTCATATTCTTTGTGAGCCAGATAAGAACCGAGTTTTGCATGTAAAAGGCCCGGATTAGCCCGTTCAACATCGCTTATGGGAAGTGAATACTTCTCACATAATTCAAGCTTTTTTTCATCGGAATAGCCTTTGGCACAATCATGCAAAAGCCCTGCAAGCCTGGCTTTATCAATATCGGCTCCGTGAGCCATTGCAAGAGCCGCAGATGTAAATTCAACGCCTCTTGTATGCTCAAGCCTTTTATAATCAAGTTCCTTTTCCAAGGCTTTTAATATCTTTTTTGTATCCATAGGGCATTATTATTTGGGAAGAATAATCTTCTGTTTCTCCTTAAAAGGTTTGTAGAGCACGATCTTTTTCCCTATAACCTGCACAAGAGTAGAACGAGTTCTGTCGGCGATAACATTTGCGATCTCATGCACATCATCATCACAGTTTTTGAGTACGTTCAGCTTTATAAGCTCATTATTGTTAAAGCATTCCTCAACAGCGTGAGTCATTTCGGGCGTGACACTGCTTTTTCCTATCTGGAAAACCGGATTCATTGTACTTGCCAGGCTTTTAAGATATGCTCTCTGTTTACTTGTAAGTTCCATATATTACCTCTGTTAATAAACTACTTATAATAGTCAAAACTATGTCCGTACATACGGACTGTATCACCGTCTTTAATTCCAAGGTTTTCAAGCTGCTCGAGCATTCCCTGATCTTTAAGGAAATTCTGGAAAAATGCAAATCCCTTTTCGGAATCAAGATTTGTATAACCAAGCATTCTCTCAATCCTTGGACCTTCTATCACATATTCGTCCTCTTCATCATCATAATAGATTGTATAAGGCTCATCAGATGCGGCAAGCGCCTCATTCGGATCAAATTCCTGCTCAAATACCGAAGGCTTTCCTCCTATGGTTTCAAGCGTTTCGCTTATTGCATAAAGAAGCTCTTTTATGCCCTGACCCGAAACCGCTGAAATGGGATAAACAGGGATTCCAAGCTTTACTTCAAATTCATCTTTTATTTTTTTAATAATGTCTGATCCGTCACCCTCATAAATTGCATCTATTTTATTAGCGGCAATGATCTGTGGCTTCTTAGCCACATCCGCATCATATTTTTCAAGCTCATGGTTTATAGCTTTTATATCCTCTATCGGATCTCTGCCCTCTGTTCCGGCAGCATCAACTATATGTACCAGAAGCCTGGTTCTCTCGATATGTCTGAGAAATTCATGTCCCAGTCCTATGCCTTCCGCAGCGCCTTCAATAAGCCCGGGAATATCAGCTATAACAAAACCTTTATCATCAAGATCCACTACACCAAGATTGGGATTAAGCGTTGTAAAATGATAATTTGCGATCTTGGGTTTCGCATTTGTAACGCGGGATAAAAAGGTTGATTTCCCAACATTTGGGAAACCTACAAGCCCTACATCCGCAATTACCTTAAGCTCCAGAAGCACCTCGAGCTCTTTGGCTTCCTGGCCGGGCTGGGCATACTTGGGTGCCTGCATGGTTGACGTGGCATAATGCTGGTTTCCTTTTCCGCCGCGTCCTCCCGAAAGGATCGTATACTCACGTGTATCACCTGACATGTCTATAATTACTTTTCCGGTATTGGCATCTCTTACAACGGTTCCCTCGGGAACTTTAAGTATAATATCTTCCCCGTCTTTACCGCGGCAGTTTTTCTTTCTGCCGTCTTCACCGTTTCCTGCCTTATATTTGCGCACATTTCTAAAGTCCACAAGAGTACCGAGTCCCTCATCGACTTTTAGTATAACGTCTCCGCCGCGTCCGCCGTCACCGCCGTCCGGTCCGCCGTTTGTCACATATTTTTCCCTGCGGAAAGAAACGTGGCCGTCACCGCCTTTTCCGCTTCGTATCACTATCTTTGCTCTGTCCGCAAACATAACACACCTCTTAACTTCCTTACGCTGTAAACCATGGGATCATACAGCAAATACGATCAGAAGTCTGAAAGCTAAAAAACGGCTCCAAACTTTGATGTAAGGAGCCGTAAAATACAATATCAAAACGAATTACTTCTCTACAGGATATACGGAAGCCTGTTTCCTGTCCCTGCCTTTTCTCTCAAAACGGAGAACACCGTCTGTAAGAGCAAATAAAGTATCGTCTCCTCCGATCCCTACGTTTACTCCGGGATGGATCTTGGTTCCACGCTGTCTGTAAAGAATGTTTCCGGCTTTAACGAACTGACCGTCCGCACGCTTAGCACCAAGTCTCTTTGACTCGGAATCTCTGCCGTTCTTTGTGGAGCCGACTCCTTTTTTATGAGCAAAAAACTGAAGGCCTAAATTCAGCATTTTATATTACCTCCTTCACGATTACTTTTAGGTTCTTACCGTAATCTTTTTCATATTCCCTGAGAGACATCAGATATGCATCTACCAGGAGTATGGAGCTTTCTTTAAGAGGAGAATTTATCTCACATCTTACAAAAGCATCTTCATCATTCTTTGTTACGGTAACATCTTCGCCTGCAAGCTCACTGAGACCGTTTATCGTATTTGCGGTAAGAGCCGTTATGGCTGCGCAAAGAATATCCGGTTCATATCTGCCTGCTCTTTTTCTGGCGAATCCGGCATGTCCAAAACAGGTGAATGATCTGTATTGTCCATTACCGTCTTTTTCAAAAGTGACAGTCGTCATAGGTTACGCCTCGATTTTGTCGATCTTAACCTGTGTATAGGGCTGTCTGTGTCCGTTCTTCTTATGATATCCGGACTTTCTCTTGTATCTGTAAACGATAACCTTCTTATCACGTCCCTGAGCTACTACAGTAGCGGAAACCTTTGCCTTTGCGGCATCGGGACCTGCAACAAGCTTATCACCCTTTACAGCGAGAACATCAAAAGTAACAGTATCTCCTTCAGCGGCGTCAAGCTTTTCAACCTTGACAAGATCACCCTCGGAAACCTTATACTGCTTTCCTCCTGTTGCGATAACAGCGTACATAAATAGGCACCTCCTTTTCATGATATGGCCATGAAGTATGCAATCACTGGGCCTTTTGAAGTGAAGAAAATGCTTCACTTTCGCTAATTACGGTGGTGCATGAGCACACTTAAACCCCATTACGCGGCATACTCGAATATCATAGCAGAGGTGCCAAAATATGTCAACAAATTTCGTAAAATATTAACAAAAAACTTTACTTTCCGGTCACTTTTTGTATTTCTCAAAATCTTCGATATACTGAGTGATCAGTTTTACACATCCGTCAACTCCCAGCTTGCTGGAATTGATGCAAAGATCATAAGAATCACTTCTGCCCCATTTTTTTGATGTGTAATAGTTGTAATAGCTCTGACGCTGCTTATCCTTCTTTACCATCATGTCACGGGCTTTTTTCTCGTCCACATTGTAACGCTCCATGATGTACTTGATCTTTGTCTCATCCTCACCGAAGATAAAGAGCTTAACAACATTGTCATAATCGTTAAGAGCATAATCCGCACATCTTCCGACTATTACACAGGGGCCTTCGTCAGCAACTTTCTTGATCGCATCAAACTGCGCCAGAAATACCTTGTGGCTTATGGGCATGTCGGAATAAGAAGCCGAATTATAACCGAATGAATAGGTATCCATTACAAGATTGTAAAGGAATGAATTGGTAGGTCTCTCATCATGGTTCTGCAGCATTTCCTCACAAAAGCCGCTCTCCTTTGCAGCTCTGGTAAGAAGCTCTTTATCATAAAAAGGAATATTTAGATCCGATGCCAGCTTTTCACCGATCTCACGACCCTCAGAGCCGAACTGTCTTCCTATGGTAATAATTGTGTTCATATTGCCACCTGCCTTTCTTAGAAGCATTTTCAATGTTATTATACGTTAAAATGCACGAATTATCAATCAAAAATGCTAATATTTTGTATTTTTTACACAACTCAGAGAATTTCCAAAAGATGTGAAAAATACTCGGGCAAAGGTGCCACAGTTTCAACATATTCGCCCGTTGTCGGCTGTTCAAAACCAAGATAATACGCATGCAGGCACTGACCGGTAAGTTTAAAAGGTGATTTCTGATTACTGTAGACGGTATCCCCCAAAAGCGGATGTCCTATATGGGTCATATGAACGCGGATCTGGTGTGTCCTTCCTGTTTCCAGCCTGCACTCTACATAGGTATATTTTTCGAATCTCTTAAGCACCTTATAGTGTGTTATGGCCGATTTACCGCTTCCCGCAGGAACAACAGCCATCTTTTTTCTGTCGGATGAGCTTCTACCAATGTTGGTTTCGATCACACCTTCATCATCTTTGATAACACCGCAGCAGATCGCTCTGTACAGTCTTTTTACGGAATGCTCCTTTAGCTGAAGCGCGATGCTGTCGTGAGCTTTATCATTCTTGCAGGCTATTACGGAGCCTGTGGTATCCATATCTATCCTGTGTACTATTCCCGGTCTTAACACTCCGTTTATGCCCGATAAGCTGCTTCCGCAATGATACATGAGTGCGTTTACCAGTGTTCCGGTGTAGTGCCCGGCAGCGGGATGCACAACCATACCCTTAGGCTTATTGACCACGATAACATCATCATCTTCATAAAGGATATCAAGAGGTATGTTTTCCGGCTCTATTTGAGGCATCCGGGCGGGAGGAATGTCAAATGATACTTCATCACCTTCGGAAAGCACAAAGCTTGCCTTTACCTGCTTACCGTTTACAAGCACCAGGCCGTCCTTTATGAGCTTTGAAGCATAGCTTCTGGACAGATTTTCACAAAAAAGGGGAATGCATTTATCTATGCGTTCCCCATCCATTTCGATTTCAGTAATATAGTTCATATACAGTACCTATTCAATATCTCTGTATCTGTTCTGTTTAAGCTTCAGGAAATCCAGGTCCTTTTCCTTATACACAAAGAGGAAAAGGATAAACAGTCCTATAACGCCCAGCACAACGCAGCTGTCTGCAAAATTAAATACCGGAAAATGGATCAGCACGAAAGATATATAATCAACAACATAATCGATCCTGATCCTGTCGATCATGTTCCCTATGCCACCTGCAACAACCATGGAAAAAAGGATGTGCGCGGGGATAAACTTCTTTTTGAGAGGAAGCCTTACAGTCAAAAACACAATGACCGCCATGAATATCGCTCCCACAAAAAGGATAAAGAACTTCTGATTCTGGAGCATTCCGAAGGCAGAGCCTCTGTTTTCGACATAGTCAAGTTCCAGCACATTCTCTATGAGCACATGCGCTTCATTTCCTTTAAGCTTTAAAAGAACGATATGCTTTATTATCTGGTCGGCCGCAATAAGTATACCGACGATTATTAAATCGATGATCAAAGCCACCGTTTTTGAATAAGTTGTCTTATTTTTATTCATATAAACCTCTAAAATCAGTCACCGTTTTCTTCATCAAAGTTTATCTCATCAAGAGCCGCAAGTATCTCGGAATCCGTAACTGTGGTATCGATAAATGCCTTTCCGATCTTTTTTAACAGAATAAAACGTATCGTTCCGGCGTCCATCTTCTTGTCGGATTTTGTTATCTCAAGCACTTTTTCAAGATCCAGTTTATCTATGGAGATAGGGAGATTAAACGGAACAAACATATCCCTTATCTCATAATACTCTTCCTTGGTAAGATAATCCTTTTTCCAGGAAATATAAGCCGCGCAAACGCATCCGAGAGCAACGCATTCCCCGTGGTATAATTCGAAATTCATATATTTTTCGATAGCGTGCCCGATCGTATGGCCAAGATTAAGAAGTGCTCTGTCTCCTTTTTCGGTGGGGTCCTTTTCAACGATCATGCGCTTGATATCGCAGCTTCTCGTGATCATTTCCTCAAGAGTATCCGCTTCTTTACCGCATATCTCATACAGATTATCTATAAGCCATATGTAAAACACTTCATCTCTTATAAGTGCTGCCTTCATGACCTCGGCAAAGCCGGAGAAAAACTGCCTGTCGGGAAGCGTCTTAAGAACCGAGATGTTCATATAAACAAGCCCGGGCATCTTAAATGCACCAACCATGTTTTTATATCCGTCAAAATCCACTCCTGTCTTTCCGCCGATGGATGAATCGGCCTGTGCAAGCAGAGTGGTTGGGATCTGTATAAAATCGATCCCTCTCAGATAGGTGGCCGCCGCAAATCCGGTCATATCTCCGACTACTCCGCCGCCAAGAGCTATAAGCAGATCTTTTCTGTCGAATTTTTCTTCTATCAGGAACTTATATAAATCTTTTATATTATCAAGATTCTTATTCTCTTCGCCTGCCGGAAAGGTGTATGAAACAGCTTTAAGGCACTTTCCGTCCAAAACATCCAGAATATCTTTTAAATACAAAGGAGCCACATTTGAATCGGTTACAACACATACACGTCTTGAGGAAACGCCTTCCTTTTCAAGCTCATCCCAAAGGGCGTCAAATGATTGTTCATAAACGATATCGTAGCAGGGCTTGTTGTTATAATTTACAGTCATCCTTGACGACATGGCCGTTAACTCCTAAAAAGAATGTCCTCTCAAAAAATGAGAACTTCCTGTAAGGGAAGTTCCCCAATTAATTCATCATTAAAGATCTTGATCAAAAATACGATCTGTCCGGAATATAACCGTCTATCAAACCTGGAAATCTTTTCCGCCGTTAAATCCGCTTTCCTGTGTGGCACCCGAAATATAAACAGCCTCTGGAGTGATAACGAAAACAAATTTTGATATAGCTTCAAAGTGAGCCTTGAGTGAATAACATGAACCTGTAACAAAATCCACGATCCTCTGCGCTAGGTCTTTATCTATGCCCTCGAGATTAAGTACAACGCTTCTTCCTTCAAGGAGGGCATCAGCGATCTGAAGAGAATCATCAAATGAGGTAGGTTTAATTACACAAACTTCCATATTGTTCATATTTGAGCCTTTCCTTGTGCCGAAAGCGTTTTTGGTTACAGTCTTGGGAGAAAGCAGGCCTCTCGATGTTTTTTTGTCATCATACCCGGGATCGGAAGAGCTGTCTGATTTCTTGCCAGGCTTAGGTGACGAATATTCGTCATCATCATACCCGTCATAATCATCGTAATCGTCTTCATCCTCGCCGTTCATTTTAAAAACATTAAGTATTCCGTCGAACTTTCCCATCTTTTTCCTCCGTCTGCTGTTAAATAATTATAAATATATCAACTCAATACGCTATATAAATAAAGCCTTGAAACAGCTTCGATCACTTATTATAATCTCTCGGACCGAAAATACCGGTTCCAACTCTAAGATAAGTGGCCCCTTCCCGGGCAGCCACCATATAATCTCCGGTCATACCCATCGACAACACACTCATAGAAACATTATGAATTTTTTTTGCCTCTATGTCAACAGACAATTGCTTAAGAGCCTTAAAATATTTACTGTTTTCTTCAGCATTTTCGGTTATGGGAGCCACACACATAAGGCCCTTTATACTGATACCGGGAAGCTGTGCACACTCGGTGACAAGACTGACCGCTCCTTCCGCATCCATTCCCCATTTGCTCTCTTCCGAAGCAATATTTACCTCTATCAGAATATCTGTATTAACTCCGGCTTTGACGGACTCTTTACTGATTTCCTGCGCCAGTCTCAGTGAATCCACACTGTGTATCAGATACACTTTACCGATTATGTATTTAACTTTGTTTCTCTGCAGATGCCCGATCATATGCCATCTCACATCTTCCGGCATCTGCGGGATCTTCTCGACAAGCTCCTGAACATGATTCTCGCCAAAATCCCTTGCACCTGCATCATATGCTTCTTTAAGGTCGCAAAGCGGCTTTGTCTTACTTACGGCAATAAGAGTGGCATCTTTGCTGTCCCTCCCTGCTTCTATGCAGGCTGTCTCAATGTTTGCAAGTACGTTTTTATAGTTTTCCGCTATAGTGCTCATGATCATTTTGACTGACTTATAAACTGTTCGTCGGATACAGAATCGGCATCAAGAGCGATATAATCATACACTCTGAGTCCGTATGCGGTATTTGACTTAACAATGGCATATTCATCATTCTGATATAGAATGGTGATCTGCTTAAAGTCAGCATATCCTTTATTAATATTGTAAACACCTATAAGTGATGCTTTATCTTTCACAACAAACGTATCTTCATGAGTGCCGAACAGGATATCCCCCGCACTCAGATACTGGTTATCGACGTAATAAAGTCCCTTGGCATCGTCGTAATAATACACAGGAATGGTAACACTGCTTGCGGTCTTTGTACCGTCCTCGGCATATACCTGCATAAGCACTGTATATGAATCGTTATTCTCCGTTACAAAGTTCTCATCTATCAGGAAAAATTCCTTTTCAGCTATAGCCGAAACCGGAATCTTAAGACCGGTTTCATCGCCAAGCTCCAGCTCTATATCAAGAAATCTGTCATCCACAAAGCTTACCATGGAATTGGTAAATGAAAGTTGAAGGTATGTACCCTTATCGTTGTTTAAAAGATCCACTTTTCCCCAGCTCTCATTCTGATTCTTAAGGAATTTGACCAGAATGTACTGTTTTTCAAGCAGTTCCTCACCCAGAGCCTTTTCGATCGGGATCACTATGGACCAGTCTTCTCCCGTGTTAAGCTTGTAAACCGTTTCATCCGCAGAATGAAGCTGATTTGACAGAAGCTGTGTTCTCTGATATTCCTTCTCGTTAAACACCGAATTGTCTATCATCTCCGGAAGCAGCTCTTCATAGCCGTCATACCAGTATGAAACAATACCCGTATTACCGCTGTAACAATACTGAAGACTGACTGAATTGGTACTTTCGGATGCGGAATTCATGTTGTTCAGAAGCTTGGTATTCGCAAGCTTGAGAACAGTGTTTTTGAGCGAATACTTAAAACCATACACATCCTCAAAGCTACGTGAATCATAGTTGTGCATGAAATTGATGATATCCGTTCTGAATTCCGAGAGTTCCTTATCAGTAAGGCTGTTCTCTCCGAGAGAGAGCGACTCGATATAATCATTAAGCGTTCCTGTCTCGTCAACGGTATAAACAAGATCGCCAACAGCCACGCGCTGTCCCTCTCTGGCAAGATAATTTACATATCCCGGAGTGGTATTACCCACAAGAGTTTCATCCCTCAGGATTATTCCCCTGTAGATCGTACTGCTGGCAAGTGCACCCTCAACAACCTCATACCTTACGGTATGAGTTCTTCTCAGATAAATAATACCGACTATTATGACATACAAAAGTATGGCGCAGAACAGTATCAACGTAATGTTAACACTTCTGCGTCTTTTGAATTTAAATATATTATTATCGTTATTTTCGGGTGCCAAGATATCTAAAATTCCTTTATTATATACTATTATGTGGCTCTCTTATAGATTCACAAAGTGAATCTATAAGCATCACAACAATAAAACATCCGCAGGATATTTTATTGTTGCTCTATCATCCCCAGAAGCTTGGTCATGCAGCCGTAAAGATCCTCGGTGCTGACAGCTTTCATCACAACAGAAATATAAGGCTTGTCCTCAGCATCCTTGGAGTAAAGGATAAGACAATGCCCCGCTGCCTGGGTTGTTCCGGTTTTTCCGCCTATCACGCTGATATTCTGAGGCGGAAAATACGTTCCGGAAATATATCCGTTTGTGTTTTTTACGGAAACAGATATCTCTCTTCCGCTGTCTCCGCGATAAGTTGTCTCATACGCGGACATAGAGATGATCTCTTTGAACTCATCATATTTAATGCACTCATTAAATATGAGATACATATCATAGGCTGTGGTGTAATGGTCTTCGTCATGCAATCCGTGGGGATTGGTAAAATGTGTGCCTGTTGCTCCGAGCCTTGCAGCTTCATTGTTCATCAGCCTGACAAACTCATCCAGGCTGCCGGCAATGTTCTCGGCAATGAGTACGGCAACATCATTTGCGGAATGAAGAAGCAGGAGCCTGAGCGCCTGTGAAAGCGTCATGGAATCCCCTTCCGAAATACCCACCTTCTGTGCTCCGGCATCATCAATCCTGACATTTGAAGATGCAACCAGCACCTGATCGGGCTGTCCGTACTTTATAGCAAGGAGCGCAGTCATTATCTTGGTAAGACTGGCGGGATAAAGCTTCTGAAACGCATTACGCGAATAGATCGGTACCTTATCTCCGGCATTTATTAGTACCGCACTGTCGTATTCGTATGTCAGATAATCCTCATTTTTCAGCACGTCTCCTGTATATACACACAGATCGGCCGAAAACGGTTCTGCAAAAGCGCTTTCCGGAGACGGCTCCGATGATATGAGCGAGCCGATGGTTCCGTGTGGAACACTGTAATCCGAATAACCGCAGGCACTAAGCAGAATGCATCCGGCGGTAAGTACGACAGATATGATCTTTTTATATAAAGAGTGTGTATTATTTATACATCTCACGCCACTCTAAATCTCCTCTGTCAAGCGACTTGATAAGCAGCTCGGCGCTGGCAAGGTTTGTTGCAAGCGGAATATTGTGCATATCACAAAGCTTAACGACATTATTAACATCCGGCTCGTGTGACTTGGCACCCACGGGATCTCTGAGGAAGATCACCAGGTCAATCTGGTTGCATTCGATCTGTGAACCGATCTGCTGCATTCCGCCGAGATGACCGGCCAGCGCTTTGTGGATAGTGAGGTTGGTCACTTCCTCGATAAGCCTTCCGGTGGTTCCTGTCGCATAGAGCTCGTTTTTGCTTAAGATCCCCTTGTAAGCTATACAGAAATTCTGCATCAGCTTCTTTTTTGCGTCATGCGCAATAAGCGCAATATTCATACCCCATTTACCTCCAATACCTTTTTATCATAAAACATCAAGGCCATTCGCATTTCCCCTTTTAACCTGCGTCCTGACATTTATTACAATTCCCATTCCCGCAAACAATGTGAGAAGCGACGTAAGTCCGTAACTCACAAAAGGAAGCGGAAGCCCCGTATTGGGTATAATAAATGTGGCAACCCCGATGTTTATAAAACTCTGAAATCCTATAAGTCCCCCGGTTGCTCCGGCTATGATCGAGCCTCCGGTATCCGGTGCCCTTCGCCCTATACTGATACATTCAAGAGCGATCAAAAACAACAGAACTATAACAAGAACACTCCCCTTAAATCCGAACTCTTCGCCAATGATGGCAAAAATGAAGTCCGTCTGGTCCTCATCAAGGAAATTACCGTTTTTAACGGATGTTATCTCATTATTACGGTATCCTTTTCCGTCAAGCTGACCCGAGGCGATGGCGGTAACCGAATTGGTCTGCTGATAAACAAGTTCAGGGTAGCTTTCCGGATCCTGGAAGGACAGGATTCTCTCCATCTGATAGCTCTCAAGCACAGTGCTTCCGGGCTTCATGGCGATAGAAATAAAGATCGCGACAGCAGGTATGACAATTGCCAGTATCCCAAGTATTATCCTGAATCTGAGCTTGCCGGCAAACATTATCACCGCAAAGATCAGCGTGAGCATAATAGTTGTGGAAAGATCGGGCTGCCTGTACACCAGTGCTATCGGAACAAGTGCCAAAAGCACACACAAAGCTATCGAGCGGAAAGAATTAAACTTTTCCCTCATTTTCATAATAAACTGTGCAAAGAATAAAATCAATAAAATTTTGGAAAGTTCGGAGGGCTGGAACTTGATAGAGCCTATCTTCAGCCATCTCTGTGCATTATGGGATGAATCACCCATAAACAGTACCATAAGTAGCAGCGCGGTATTGACACCGTATATTATCCAGTAAAACTTAAGAATAAAATGATAATCTATAAAGGAAAGCAGGATCATAACCACAAATCCGGCTATGGCACCGTACATCTGCTTCCTAAACAGACTAGGTTCAGCGCTGCCCACAGCAAACACACCCATTGTCGCGATGCCCGCAACAAGGAGTATCAGCCAGAAATCATAATCCTTTACCTTAAATGGTTTAAAAAACTTAATAGGCATAGTTTGTCTCCAGCGCCGATCTGCTCAGGTTCTCAAATACTATTCCCGTACCGCTTTCCCTTGCTATCTTGGGAAGTATCTTATGCTTGATCCCCCACTTCGGTTTAACCTCCGGGATATACTCGGACTGTCTGATAAGCAGGTCTTCGGGTGACATTTCAAGAGCTATGACAAAGATATCTTCATCCGTTTCATTGCCCATGCCTGCATGAACAGTGCCGTATAATCCTCCCAGCACAATTACGCTGCCTTTACTCTCTATATAACACCCCGGATTGACATCCCCTATGATAACCACGCTGTCATCAAAAAACAGAGTCTGTCCGTCGGTAACGGAAGCTTTATAGAATCTTCCACCCTCTCCGGGGTTATACTTTGATTCTATCTGCCTGATAGCCTTTATATACCTTGCATTGTTTTCCTCTTCATCATCAACAATACAGAGCACATTGAGCTGACAATTGGCGCCTATAAGGTCTACAACTATCTGTTCTTCCTCCGGTGTCAGATATCTGCCGATTATAGAAAGTGCCACGGTAGCATCACCGAAAAAATGACTTCCCTCGGCAAATTTTCTTCCTATTTCGCTGCAGATATCGCTGAAATCCGCATCCGGAGAAAGAATGAGTCTTATTCCGTTTTTGAAGCTTTTAACAATTACTATTTCACTCATTTATTGTATCCTTTTTGTATAGGCTCGCTGCATAATACGCAGCGAGTTATTTAGAACTCATTTGTGATTCCGGCGTCAGGTGAATCCGCAGTACCGTTTATCAGATCTTCCGATTCAACCAGGCCGAAGTAATACTTATAGACGTCTCTTGCAAGCTGCGCTGCATAGTCTGATGAATAACCGAAGGGGATCCTCACCGCCATGGCAATCTCGGGATTCTGGTAGGGAGCATAGCTTACGAAAAGAGCGTGGTTTGGTCTTGAGGTTGACTGCTGCGCTGTTCCCGTCTTTCCGGCCACATCAACGCTTATATCGTTAAAATATGCCTTGTTTTCCACAACCGCTCTCATACCGCTGTGGATCACGTTCCAATATTCTTCGGGAATATCCACTCTGTTTCTGAGAACGGGCTCCGATTCATAAACAACCATTCCGTCGGAACGTGCAATCTTATCTATCAATGTAAGATCATATACATAACCGTTATTTGCTATGGCAGTAACATATCTTGCTATCTGTGATGTTGTATAGCTGTTGGTTCCCTGTCCGATGGATGAACGAACTGCGTCATTATCCGACACATCCGGTTCATACTCGGATATTTCCACTCCGGATTTCTGCGTCAGTCCAAAAAGATCCGCATATTCATACAGCACTCCGAGACCGTCCTCATCGTTATATATACCCGATCTGGTGGCGAGCCTGTATCCCACTTCATAGAAATAATAGTTACACGAATCTCTTATAGCCGTCTGGGTTGTTTCATTTCCATGGCCCCACACATTCCAGCATTTAGGCGAAGGCGTGATCTCTTCAAATGTACCCTTGCAATTAATCGATTCCCTGGTACTTATAACACCTTCCATAAGGCCTGCGGTTGTGGTTACTATCTTGAATGTTGAACCGGGGGCCGCCTTGTACTGCGTGGAAAAATTAAGAAGCGGTGATGATTTATCGTTTGTGAGCTTCTCGTAATATTCGGCATTAACAGAGTTTGCCATCATGTTATTGTTATAGCCCGGATATGATACCATAGCCAGCACTTCACCGTTATTAACATCAGTGATCACAACCGAAGCATTACATGGATCAAGTGCAAGCTGAGCAGGTGTGATATCAATGTTTTTTATCCTGTTCATCATAAACTGATAAGCAGTTATCGATCCGCTTTTTATTCTCTCGATCTCGGATATAGGTATGGTGCAGGCATCCTGTTCATAGAGAAGCATGCATACCTGCCGGCCCGTAATGCGGTCATTCAAAAGCATGTATTTATAAAATTTCTTCTGAAATTCCTTATTACCGTCGCAGATATCTATGATCTTATCCGCTATCGCAGAAAAGATCTCCTCCGATGAAGGGTAATTATTCTCAATTTCAAGCTTTGTCGTATCTACCCAGTTCATCGATATACAATAATCGATATATTCCCCGAGACTGATAGTCTCGTCCGTGGTCCAGGCAATATATGTTTTATCCTTCAGATCTATCCTGTCAGGATCGATAACACCGTTTTTATAGAGAAGGCTCACTATATTACTCTGGTATACCTGCATTTCATTGCTGAGCCGGTTATATGGGTTTCTGTTGTAATAAAGCTCATCGGTTATCCGGTTATAGGCTTCGTTCTTGTATGTAATATAAGCCGCATATACTTCTCTTTCCGTGGGATTTGCATCCTCGGATTCGAAGTGCTTGATATCGACGATATTATTGTTTATAACGGCAAAATAAACATCATAGATGGGGATCTTGATGTTTGAACTCGTATCATGCGGTCCGGGAATGTATTCTTTTGCATTTATTATCTTGGAAGCCACGAGGCCTGCCAGCTTCTGCTCTACTATTGAGTAAACCGCAATGGTAAGATCCTTATCAATGCTTAGGTATACATCCTGCCCCGGTGAAGGTTCTTTTTGTTCAAGCACAGATATAACTTTACCGGTGTTGTTTACCATCACCTTTTCATATCCCTTGATACCGTGAAGTGTTGTTTCAAGTGAGCTTTCAATTCCTCCCTTTCCGACAACATCATTGATGGAATATGTATAACTGTCCACGCCTTCATCAAGAAGCCTTTGATTCAGGGCATCAAGTTCATCGGATGATATCTTTCCGGTATATCCGAGAATATGAGCAAAATATGCGCTGTCAACATATCTTCTGACCGTATCTTCCTCGATGGTAACTCCGGGAAGGACATCGGAATTTTCAAGTATTACCGCAACTGTCTCCTCACAGACATCCGTAGCTACAGTCGTTTTCATATACTTCCTGAAAGACGTCTGACTCATTGCAAATCTGATGGTAACCAGCTTAAGCCATTCATCTGCGGTATATCCTTCCCCCGGCAGCCAGGGTGATTTATTGTCATCCGGAGTCTCATACTGTCCGATTGAATAAAAAAAGCCTTTTCCGCTCGGCCTGCTCAGATAGATCATAATGTCCAGAGGTGTGGACGCCAGCTCTTCCTCCGTAAGATCATCTGCGCTTAAATGGTCATATACATCTGCAAGAAACCTTTTAAGAGAAGCTCCCTGAGTATTAAAAACAAATTCTCCGTCCTGGTCGACGCTGATCTTAAAATCCATGCTTATATCATCGCCGTTTTTTTCGATAAAACCAATAAGAGAATACAAAAGAGCGTTGAGCTCACGATTCTTTTTACTTCCCGAGGATTCAAAAGTATCCTCGATCTTAACAGAATATGCCAGTTCATTGTAGGCAAGAAGATTTCCGTTTCTGTCGTAGATATTTCCTCTGGTGGAGACTATCTCTCTGCTCTTTTCCTGCTGCAGAACGAAATTGTCCAGGTAATCCTGTCCGCGGATTATCTGCAGAACATAACAGCGGTACAAAAGTACACCGCCCATTACGGCGATTATTGCCCACAGTATCGTTAACCTGTTGGTGAATATGCTTATTATTCTCTCTCGTAAATGATAGAACAATTAACTTGCCTCTTTTTTCTTGGAAGACTTTTCGAATGCATTAAAAATGACAACAATTATAGGATAGATCAAAAGAGTGAGAACTATCGTATAAAGTATCTCGGGAAGAATAATATGTATCAGATAATACCCGAAATGAAGCCTTCCCCTTATAAGATATGTGAATATATATTCCAGAACAGATCCTGTTATATTGCTGAGTGATATAAGTCCCAAGGGAAGCTTGATATCTTCGGGATAATATATTCCGCAGAATTTCCCGTTTATGTATCCGATATACATCAGAATAAGCGCGTGAAGCCCGATGACGTTTCCAAAAAAAACATCAAACAGTATCCCGAGCACAAAGCCGGTTATAACGCCCGCTCTCTCTCCATGCATAAATCCGTATATGCTGGTGATCAAAAGGATAAGATTCGGTACGATCCCACCAATATTAAGCTTTGTAAATACACAGCACTGGAGCAAAAACAGAATAAATGCACCAATTACCATTACAGCTTTTCGAAGCATTAAGCACCTCAGTCTTCAGCATTTTCGTAGTCGGTGTTTTTAAGGTCCGTGATAACAAGCACTTCCGAAAGATATTTAAAATCAGCCGCAGGAGTAATATAGCCTGACTTTGTAAGGTTATTGCTGTCGTTTTCTATATACTGTATATATCCCACGATTATTCCCGGTAGATATTTATCACTGATCTTACTGGTAACGACTTTGTCTCCCTCTGTGACAACATTTTCGTCATCCTTAAGCATGGAGAATGATATTATGCCTCTTCCCATAAGCTCAAGATCACCGGATACAACAAGGTTTTCGCCGGTGGTGAGTACCTGAGCGCTTACATGATTGCCGTCAGATATGATAGCCGTTACTCTGGCCCAGTTGGGGCCTATGGAACTGATCCTTCCTATGAGACCACCGGCAGCTATGACATTCATATCGAGAGCAAGCCCGTCATTGGTTCCCTTATCTATGATAAATGACGAAAACCAGTTACCGGAATCCTTGGCTATAACCCTTGCTCCCACCTTGTTATAGGAATCATACTCGTTTCCAAGTTCAAAAAGTTCACGGAGCGAATTAAGCTCGTATTTATCCTGTGCGAGCATTGTGTTTTCTTCCGTCAGCTTGGCTATCTCCTCTTTCAGGGCATTGTTTTCTTCAAGAAGAGTCTTGATATCCGTAAATTCATCGGACCTTTTCCCAAGCCAGCTTCCAAGCTTTGAAATGCCATTCTCAAAAGGCACCACAACATAACCGACAACAGCATTAAACGGGCCGTCAAATGCTGTTGTTCCGTATGTAACGATCATAAGCACTACCGCTATTACAGTAAAAATTAAAAGGAGATATTTACCTGACAGAGTAAATTTCTCCTTTTTTTGTTTAACTATAGGACTCATTTACTCATACCTTCCACGGAATAAGCGATGGACTGATAATTAGGTTCCTTTAAGATCCTTCCGAGGCCTTCCGCAACCGAAGTCATGGGACTGTCGGTGATATTGACTCTCAGATTTGTGCCGTTTGAAATGCTCTCGATAAGGTGGTTTACCTGTGAAGCGCCGCCTGTCATATAAATACCGTTTCTGTATATATCTGCGGCAAGCTCCGGAGGCGTAAGCTCAAGGCAAAGCTTTATGGTCTCGATAATGCTGTCAAAATTAGCCTGCAGGGCTTCGTCAACGAGCTTAGTGGGTATCTCTCTCTCCACAGGGAGACCGCTTACAACATCTCTTCCGAATACAACTGCCCCTTTTCCCTCGCTTTCAAGCTCGGTAAGAGAGCATTTGATATACTCCGCCGTCTTGTTTCCGATATGGAGATTAAAGTCTTTTCTGACCATAGCCTTTATTGTCTCATCAAAAGCAAGGCCTCCGACTTTAAGAAGCCTGTTAAGAACAATACCGCCAAGGGATATTACCGACACTTCCGTTGTCTCATATCCGACATCAATGACCATAATACCCTGCGTGCTTTTTACATCAAGTCCCATTCCGAGTCCGTCCGCAACGGCTTTATCGGCTACGAGTATGCGTTTGCCTTTAACATTTGCTTCCTTTATGAGATCATAAAATGCCCTCTTTTCGACATCAGTAATGTCGGAAGGAACAGCAACAAGGAAATCGGCAGGCTGAAGCTTACCGTCCTGAAGATCGCTTATAAAGAATCTTATAAGGGTCTCCATATTGTTAAGATCGGAAATAACACCGTTGTTAACGGGAAAAGTGATCTCAAAATTTGCGGGAGCTTTTTCATACATTTCGTATGCGGAATCTCCGTAAGCAAATATAGTCTTTTTATTCTGAATGGCAATTAGATTCTTTTGAACCATTATCTCATCAGTTGCATGAGAATAGATTTTGATATTGTTGGTTCCAAGATCGATACCAAACGCATTACTCATATATAAACCTCTCATCCGCCTTAAGGTATCATATGATTTTCCTTAAAGCTGTAATAAATATTATCTCCGATAATGATGTGGTCAAGGAGCCTTATCTCAAGCACCTTTCCGATCCTTTCGACCCGTTCGGTAAACTCGATGTCGGAAGAACTTGGCTCGGGATCACCGCTTGGATGATTGTGAAGCAGGATAATATACACCGCTCTTCTTGAAAGGGCCTCTATAAATACCGTTCTGGGTGATATCAGTGATGTATTTACGCTTCCCTCGGATATTCTTGTATGAAACATCAGCTGGGATTTTGTATCCAGTCCGCACAGGACTACCGTTTCGTTCTCAAGATGCCTCAGCTCCTCCATAAAGTAATCGGCTACCGATTCCGGGGAATTGGCCCTGAAGCCTCTGGAAGCGCAGGCTCTGTGCATCCGCATAGAAAGCTCCGTCAGCGCTTTAAGCTTTACAGCTTTAACAAGCCCTACACCCTTCACTTCCTGCAGATCTTCAAGACTGATATCATAAAGCCCCAAAAGACCGCTTCTCGGATATGCTCCGAGAGACAGAACCTCTTTTGCAAGCTCGACAGCACTTTTATCTTTCGTGCCTGTGCGCAGAATAATGGCGATAAGCTCGCTCTCACTCAGGGATGATGCACCGTATTTTATAAACTTCTCATACGGCATATCATCATTTTGTATTAAATTGTTCATTTTACCTCCCTTTTGCCTTCTTCGGGGTGCTTTCAGGGAGATTATCTTTACCGCTTACAAAATATATATTTTACCATACTTTGATGCCATTATCCACAAGGGATTGTAAAGATTTTAAAATACCGAATTTACCGTGGGGCCATGTAAGTCCGCCCTGGAAGTATACGGAATAAGGGGGCTTAATGGGGCCGTCAGCACTGAGCTCAATGGATGAGCCGGATACAAAGGCTCCAGCAGCCATTATAACCGGGGCATCATACCCGGGCATATCCCACGGGATCGGTGTTACATGGGAATCCACCGGCGCAGCGGCCTGTATTCCCCTGCAGAAAGCACATACAGCATCGGCATTTCCAAAGGTTATAGCCTGAATTATATCGTGACGATCTTCCGCCCCATTGGGAAGCACGGAAAATCCCAGCTTTTCATAAACATTTGCCCCGAAAATGGCGCTCTTAAGCGCCGATGCGGTAACTGTCGGTGCAAGGAAAAGGCCCTGATAAAAAGAACTGAGTATTCCAAGTGATGCACCCACTTCTTTTCCGAGGCCGGGTGAAGTGAGCCTGTATGCGGCATTTTCGACGCAGTCCTTTTTTCCTGCTATATATCCGCCGATAGGTGCAAGTCCTCCGCCGGGGTTCTTAATAAGGGAACCGACCACCATGTCGGCGCCTACATCCGACGGCTCTATGGTATCGACAAATTCACCGTAGCAGTTATCGACCATGCAGATAACATCAGGTTTTACTTCTTTTATAGCCTTTATGATCTCGCCGATCTCATTTACAGAAAGGGTATGTCTGGTCTGATATCCTTTGGATCTTTGGATCGTGGCAAGCTTTGTTTTAGGATTTATGGCCTTTTTAATTCCTTCGAAATCGATCGAATCATCCGGAAGAAGGTCAACCTGCTTATATGTGACACCGTATTCTGCCAGTGATCCCTTTGATGGCCTGATGCCGATTACTTCTTCCAGGGTATCATACGGCTTTCCGACAGGCGACATCAGCTCATCGCCGGGCCTTAAATTACTCATGAGCGCAAGGGCAAGCGCGTGGGTTCCGCAGGTTATCTGGGGTCTTACAAGGGCATCCTCGGTGTGAAAGATATCGGCATAGACTGCTTCGAGTTTTTCACGCCCCATATCGTTATAACCATACCCGGTTGTTCCGTGAAGACATGCTTCACTGACCTGATTTTTCTGCATTGCGCGGATGACTTTGATCTGATTTATCTCGGCGATCTCGTCTATCTTGGCAAATCTATCTTTTAAACTCTCGCATATTTCTTCGCCGAATTCAGCTACCTTCGCAGATATGCCAGCTTCGGCGTACATTTCGTACAATTCCTGTTTCATAATTTCTCCATTTATATTTTTTATCTATTCTCTGACGGACTTCGCATTTAAGTACGCGAGTCCGCACAAATGTATGCTTCGAGCACCGCTTCGCAGCTATGGGTCTTCGAGCAGCGGTACTAACTTCGAACTTCGTTTCACTCGTTCTCAGTAAGTGCCGGCCTCAGACACATTGCTCTCAGCATAGCATTTGCACGAACTCGCTGATGCCTATTACAAAGTTGTATTATATCATCCAAATTTCTTATAATACGCGACAGGCACAGACGATGATAGCTTCCGTGAGCGCACCATGTAGCGCCGCCGGCACTTAGCGAAAACAAGCAAAGCGCAGTTTGAGCTTAGTACCGCTGCGTGTCGCGGTATGAGCCGCGAGGCGTGTGCGCGACGGAACTATCATTGGCTGGGCCGTCACTATCCCTTTGCGGAGACAAATTTT
>DFKZ01000018.1 GCA_002373975.1 Lachnospiraceae bacterium UBA3632
GCGGAGGAGGACACAGTTTTTAGTCTGGCAGGAAAAGGATATGTCATACAGATTAGCCGTCTTTGATATGGACGGAACAATATTAGATACACTACAGGATATAACAAATTCCATAAATCATGCACTTGAGAAAAACGGCTATCCCGTGCGCACCATAGAGGAAGTAAAGAGCTTCGTCGGAAACGGCCTTATGAAGCTTGCAGAAAGGGCGGTTCCACCGGGGACTTCCGATGAAAAAAAGAAGAAGGTATATGATGACCTGATACCGTATTATCTTGCGCATGGGACTGACAATACAAAGCCATACAAAGGAATTACGGATCTGCTCAAAAAGCTGAGGGCAGCAGGAGTGAAATGCTCTGTGGTGTCCAACAAAGCGGATCCCGCCGTGCAGAACCTTGTGCTTAAATGCTTTGACGGGATGTTTGATATGGCTCTCGGAGAAAAGCCGGGAGTGAGAAAAAAACCCGATCCCGATATGACGGAGAATGTGCTTGATGCGCTTGGTGTCCGGAAAGAAGATGCGGTCTATATCGGGGATTCCGATGTGGATATAATGACAGCCAGGAACAGCGGACTGGACGAGATATTGGTTGACTGGGGGTTCAGGAGCAGGGAGTTTCTGGAAGAGCACGGAGCAAAGAGGATAGTTTCCTCCACCGAAGAAATATACAAAATCATTACCGAAGGAGAAAGATAAATGGCAGACAAAAAAATGGTCGAAGAGATCACATCCATGGATGTGGATTTTGCGCAGTGGTACACAGACATAGTTAAGAAGGCGGAGCTTATTGATTACACCTCCGTTAAAGGATGCATGGTGATCAAGCCTGCGGGATATGCGATCTGGGAACTCATCCAGAAGCAGCTCGACGAGCGCTTTAAGGAGACCGGGGTGCAGAATGTATATCTGCCCATGTTTATTCCCGAATCTCTTCTTCAGAAAGAGAAAGATCATGTAGAAGGCTTTGCGCCCGAAGTGGCGTGGGTAACCCACGGCGGACTTGAACCCCTCGCGGAGAGAATGTGCGTGCGCCCCACTTCCGAGACACTTTTCTGTGATTTTTACAAGAATGATATCCACTCATACAGAGATCTCCCCAAGGTGTACAATCAGTGGTGCTCCGTAGTGCGCTGGGAAAAGGAGACCAGACCTTTCCTGCGCTCGAGAGAATTCCTCTGGCAGGAGGGACACACGGCACATGCTACCGAAGAGGAAGCCCAGGAGCGCACCATACAGATGCTCAATATCTATGCCGACTTCTGCGAGCAGGTGCTGGCGATCCCCGTGGTAAGAGGGCAGAAGACCGATAAGGAAAAGTTTGCGGGTGCGGTTGCAACATACACTATCGAAGCTCTCATGCACGACGGAAAAGCGCTTCAGTCCGGTACCAGCCACAACTTCGGAGACGGATTTGCGAAGGCATTCGGAATACAGTTTGCCGATAAGGACAATACTCTTAAATATGTGCATCAGACTTCATGGGGAGTGACTACAAGGCTTATCGGAGCCATCATCATGACACACGGTGATAACGAAGGGCTTGTGCTTCCGCCCAGAGTGGCTCCCATTCAGGTATGTGTTATTCCCATTCAGCAGAAAAAAGAAGGTGTGCTCGACAAGGCAAATGAGATAGCACAGAGCCTTAAAAATATCTGCAGAGTCAAGGTGGATGATACCGACAAGACACCCGGATTTAAATTCGCCGAGGCGGAGATGCGCGGATACCCCATAAGGATCGAGATAGGTCCCAGAGATATCGAAGAGGGTAAATGCGTACTTGTACGCCGCGATACAAGAGAAAAGATCGAATGCGCGATAAGCGATATAGAATCAAAGGTACCCGAGCTTCTTGAGACTATCCAGAGCGAGATGCTGCAGCGCGCAAGGCAGCACAGAGACGCCCACACCTATGTGGCTCACGATATGGCAGAGCTTGAAAAGATATTCTCGGAGACTACCGGTTTTGTCAAGGCGATGTGGTGCGGTGACAGAGCCTGTGAGGATACTATCAAGGAAAAACTGGCGGTTACCAGCAGATGCATGCCTTTTGCACAGGAAAAGGTGGGGGACAAGTGCGTATGCTGCGGTAAACCCGCAGAGAAGATGGTTTATTGGGGAAAGGCTTATTAATGAACCTTGTAGTGGTCGATCTGGAGTGGAACCAGAGCAGCACGGGACGTGAACCCGAGGTTGCAAAGCTCCCCTTCGAGATCATAGAGATCGGTGCGATAAAACTAAATGACAGCTACGAGATGGTCGGTGAATTCAGCGAGCTGATAAAGCCCATTGTATACCCCAGGCTTTATCACATCACCAGTAAGATCATCCACATTCAGATGGAGGATCTTGCCCGCGGCGGCAGATTTACCGATATAGCGGAAAGGTTTGCATCCTGGTGCGGTGAGGACTGCATGCTCTGTACATGGGGCCCTTCGGATATCACCGAGCTCCAGCGCAATCTTAAATTCTACGGCATGCCTCTTATAAGCAAAGGTCCGGTGGCTTATCTGGATGTGCAGAAGCTTTATGCGCTTGCATTCGAAAAGGATAAAAAGACAAGGCTCAGCCTCGAACACGCCACCGATGCTGCGGGGATAGAAAAGGATATACCTTTTCACCGTGCTTTCAGTGATGCTTATTACACAGCAAGGATACTTGCCAAGATCGGCAGGGAACATCCCGAGGTGCTGAAGTTTGTTTCGTATGATGTCACATTCCCGCCGGAGACAAAGGCCGAAGAAGTATTTGCGGATTTCGGTACATACTCCAAGCGCATAACCAGAAGGTTCAAGAACCGGGAGGCTGCTCTTAGTGACAAGGATGTCATGTCTATTGTCTGCACGATCTGCAATAAACAGATAAAGAAAAAGATAGGCTGGTTTTCTACGAACGGAAAGCAGTTTATTTCTGCCGGATTCTGTGATGCGCACGGCCTCGTAAAGAATCGTGTCAGAATACAAAAATATGATGATGACAGTGTGTGTGCGATAAAGATCGTTAAACCGATAGAAAATGACTCTCTGGTAAGGCTTCAGGAAAGATCGGCACACGCGGAGGAACTCAGAAAAAAGCGTCGTGAAGCCGAAAAGAAAGCGCGTGAAGCAGCCAAAAGATCATTGCCTAAATGAGAAACATACAAAGCGATAGTTTAAAGCCGAATAATGTGATCTCCCAAAAGGGAACACGCATAAAAAGCTCTTTTGCAAAGGAAGTGGAAAAGCCCGGATCAAGGTATTTAAGAAGCCTTATTTACTTTGGGGTATTCTTTATCTCCCTCCTTTACTGGGAGCTTCTTTTGAGACTGGTAATATCCGGAACTGTGTACGGAAGAAATCTTACTTTCCTTTTCTTTATTCCTGCGGAAAGCCTGCTTTTTGCCGCAGTAACTGGTTTTAGCAAAAATCATGAGATCATAAACAAGATAGAAAATCTGGTTATTCTGTTTGCGCTGGCGCTGTATTATGGTGTGCAGGTTGTCTATTACAGGATATTCGGCTCGGTTCTTTCGATAAATCTTATGGGCATGGGAAACGAAGCCGTTGGTGATTTCGGATGGGCGGCTGCCGGAACGATAATAAACTCCGCCGGTTATCTGGCACTGATCCTTTTGCCGGTCGGGATAACGGCATTTCTTTCTTTTTTCAGATCACGCGGAATATGGGAATTTGACAGAAGGTCGATAATAGGCGCGGGATATGCGCGGAGAATGCATGCTGCATTCTTTGTCGGCGCGCTGGCGTTTTTCATACTCGGAGCAGAGGGCCTCAGACTGCTGGGAACTGAAAGAGGAAGTGCATACTATGTACTTAAGGATGAAAACTCGGATACTGATATCACAACCGACCGGATAGGATCTCTGGCCACATCGGTGGTAGAGGGTTCATACCGTCTGTTCGGGAGCGGAAACCGGAATAATACCGTAAAGACTGTTTCTCTTGAGCAGGGAGTATTCGAGCTTGACAAAGCACAGGAAGAATCCGGGACACAGATCCCCGGGGATGAGACTCCGGGCGCAGAGAGCAGTGTAGCGGCAGGTGAAAACCCGGAACAGACATCGGATAAATCATCAGATATAGCATCGGATAAACCTTCACAGGGAAAAGATAACGGTTTCGAAGCCGGAACGGATGCGGAGAGCCGGGACGAAGAGAGTAAAGAGGACGTAGAGCCTGAGGAAAGACCTGTTGCGCAGCCCCATGTTAATGAGGCACTTGATTTTGCGGCCTTTAGAGAGTTATCGGATGACGAAGCAGTGATATCGCTCTGCGATTATTTTGAAGCAAAGGCACCCTCAACTACAAATGAATACACCGGGCTTTTCGAAGGATACAATCTGG